>NZ_CP022523.1:618750-1237500 GCF_002850255.1 Pseudoalteromonas sp. NC201 | reverse complement strand
ACTTTGCCTTATCCTTGCATTTGGTTTCGTCTTTAATGCGGTGCAAGCCAACTCCATTGCTGCAGCATTTAACGTTGCCTTTGATGTGCCTAAATATGTGATGGGTATTGCGTTAGTAGCAGCTTCAGGGATTATCATCTTCGGTGGTTTAAAAACTATTGCACGCTTTGCCGAACTTGTCGTGCCTTTTATGGCCGTTGCTTATCTTATACTTGCACTTTACGTCTGTGCTGTGAACTTTGCGCAGCTGCCAGATATATTTATGTTAATAGTAAAAAGTGCAATGGGTATTGAACAAGCGGGTGCTGGTGCTATTGGCTACGCCGTAATGCAAGCGATGCTTCAAGGGATCAAGCGCGGCTTATTCTCAAATGAAGCGGGTATGGGTAGCGCTGCAAACGCTGCTGCTAGTGCAACACCAAATCCAAACCATCCAGCATCACAGGGTTATGTACAAATGCTAGGTGTATTTGTAGATACCATAGTGATCTGTACCGCGACCGCTTCGCTTATTCTTTTATCTGGTCAGCTCGAGCCAAACTCAGGTTTAACTGGCATTGAATTAACACAATCTGCATTGGTTCATCATGTAGGAGAATGGGGCGCAATTTTCGTTGCAGTAGCTATTCTATTTTTTGCTTTTACTTCCATTGTTGCCAACTATAGTTATGCAGAAACCAACCTACTGTTTTTAGATCACCATTCAAAGAAAGGCATGATGGTATTTAGAGCTTGTGTATTAGGTATGGTAATGTTTGGTGCGGTAAGCGAACTTGGACTGGTTTGGACACTCGCTGATATTTCAATGGGCTTAATGGCTGTAGTAAACGTGGTTGCACTCTTTATGCTTCGCAAAGTCGTGCTATGGCTTGCCAACGATTATAAAAAGCAGCTTAAAGCTGGCGTAACCCCAGAGTTTGATCCTAGTACCAACCCTGAAGTAGAAAAAACACTACCAAAAGGCATTTGGACTAAATAGACCAATACAGCGCACTAGAGTTTATTTTTAGTGCGCTTTCTTCTTATAAAATTCAGGATTAATGACGAAGAACACAAAAATACGCCCTTGAGTTCATTTAATGTCCAAACAAACCAACCACTTATTGCCTTTCAAAAAAAAATCCGTATAGTAAAGCACAAGTCGGCATATAGCGCAGCTTGGTAGCGCACTGTCATGGGGTGTCAGGGGTCGCAGGTTCAAATCCTGCTATGCCGACCAGCTTTTCTACACTCTATTCAATAAGTTAACTTCATTCATTTCCGTTCGTAAAATACGCTGTATTAGTATCTTAGTAATATAACTTTTCCAATTTTCGTTCGCTATTCCTGTTCTGACTTATGAACTTTGTTTTCTTTTACGTACTAGAAGCTCACCTCAATGAGCATCGCTAGCGACTCCTTTCAATGTCAGCGCCTTAAAACAATGTAAGAAAAATTTCCCGCCAGAGGCAAAGCCTTCAAAAACGAATAACTCTGATGGCTAATTCAGCTTGAATAGATTGATTTGCCGAAATAAGAACACCAAAACATATCGCTGATGTCGGCTATTAAATGCTTTCTCCCGACACAACCTCTCACTTTAAACTTCAAACAGTGTAGTTTCTACTTCCAGTACTCTACGTGACAAGACCAAAAGGCATGCATTACTCAGGCTTAGATTATTTGTGCCTATTCCATTATGTCGGCTCTGCTCCTAACCTCTATTTTCCAGTTAATTAGTAAAATGAAAATGAGGGATTCTTAACATAATTTATAGCTATAACGCCTTATAAATCGGTTCTTTCACAGTAGTTTTCAACTAACAGCAGTAATCACAAAACACAATATATTTACATTAAGGTAATAATACTGACAAATAACCAACCTAGTATTGCGTGACTTTCAATTAAGCACGGAGATTAAAATGAAATTCGCAATACTCATGCTTGCAGTCAGTGCGACTGCAAATGCAAACACCAACATATGTAGCAACTACGGTTGCCCAACTGGCACACCATCAAGTAATGATATCGTTGAGCGACCTATATATGTGCTTAGCAATAATCGCGCAACAAAGTTTGCGGACTGGGTAGCATACAAAGTCACACCAAGCACAATTGACGGACCAAGCCGTTCTAGAACTTGGAAATCAGACCCTAAAATTGCAAGTAGATACACGCTAGAGCCAAGTGACTACAGCGATGCGTGGGCAACTATCCATACAGATAGAGGTCATCAAGTGCCTTTGGCGTCGTTTTCCAATACATCCAATTGGAGCGATACTAACTATCTCTCGAACATTACCCCACAATCATCAAACCTTAATCAGGGTCCATGGGTTAAATTAGAGAATGCAGTGAGAAGTTTAGTGCGAACGGGCGAAAATGCCTATGTGTTCACGGGTCCCTTGTATGAATATTACTTTGCTACCTTGCCTGGTGCTGATGAATCTCACACTATTCCGTCAGGCTATTTTAAGGTCGTCGTCACAATAGCTGGCTCAAATGTGAAGGCTTCTGCTTTTATCATGGAGCAAACTTCTGGAAGATACCTTGATTACTGCAAAACAGAAGTAACCATTGACGAAGTAGAACAAAGAGCAGGCCTGAATATCCTACCCAGCCTGCCAAGCTATAAAGCCACCGACATTGAGGGTCGAGTCGGCGGTCTTAGCGCACCACTAGGTTGCTAGTTGTGACGGCTACCAGTTGGTAGCCCTTTAGTGCCTAGCAGGTCTTATTCGAACTTTAGGTTAGCTTAAAATAGCTGAGCAACATAAGCCACCCTGCACCAAACATAACCACATTTTCGGTTAATGATATAAAACCTAAAGGCACATCAGTGTCACCACCAACACATGCACATTTGAGCACTCTTTTATCAATATTTACGGCCTTAAACACTGAGATTGCGCCTATAAACCCTATGAATATTGCCACTGGTGCATAATAAATGGCTGGCAAAGTTGTTAGCATGCAAACGCCGGCATATAACTCTAAGTAGGGGTAAGCATACGCGTATTTTAGGTGACGCATCGCTAACAAATCGTAAGTGATAAAGGAGTTTGTAAAGCTATGAACATCGCGTATCTTTTGTACCGCGAGTAACAGCATGGAAAACCCAATAAAGGGCATTACCCATTCCACAAGATTATTGACAGGAAATTGTATCGCGAATGTGACCAGCAGCGCGACTAAAAATATCGAAAGTACTGGCCAGTATACGTTTTTCTTTTCCTTATGTGACGGCTTACCTAGATATCGACGCAGCGCCTCATAGCCACCAATACGTTCATCGTTAATAAATATTTGTGGTGTAGTGTCAACGTTATGAGTGGCTTTAAATTCATCCGTCTGTTCCCTTGACTTGAGCACTCTGTCGTCTACATAAAAACCCTCTCGTGAAAGCAAATCCTTAGCTCTGAGACCAAAAGGGCAAATGTGCGATGAGGTATGCATTCGGTAAAGTGTCGCATTTTTCACTGGTGGCTCCCCCTATTTTATTACAAACATAAGTAGAAATTACCGACCGAGTAAATCAGCTAAGAAAAATCTGCCGACATTAGCGCAATTTCAGCTTAATGATTGTAACTAAAGCGAATTCCATACCACCTTTAATTACACTCAATAACATGAAAGCTGGTTGAATTTATTGATGCATCACAATCAAATTAACCTCGAATGAGGTAACCAAAGATAAACCTGATCTTGGTCAGAAAACACGTTATTAAAGCGCAATTCGGGTAAAAAAACCTTCTGACTATAAAGTCTTAGATTTATATTTCGCCTTGTCTTTAGCTACCGAGATAAAAAACAAATGTCAAAAATAATGGGTAGGGAAATAAAGTTAGGCAAGCACAGTGTATTGCTTTCAACAACGGATCTGGACAGTCGAATTACATACGCAAATCAATCTTTTTGTGACATATCAGGCTTTAGCATTGAAGAAATGCTTGGTCAGCCCCACAACTTAGTTCGTAATCAGGATATGCCAAAAGCGGCTTTTAGAAATATGTGGTCTACCATTCAAAATGGCCAATCTTGGATGGGACCTGTTAAAAACTCAACAAAAAATGGGGATTACTATTGGGTAAACGCTTTTGTTACTCCCATTAAAGACGAGCGAGGCAACATAGTTGAATACCAATCTGTAAGAACTTGTCCTTCTCCCGAGGTAATTAAACGCGCAGAAAATGCTTATCGCACTCTTGATAGCCAACAAAAAACGAGTCGCTATGACAGCACTCGCCTCTCATTTATGTTATTGCTTTTCATCGCGATAACTTTGCCTCTAGCATCGCTATTAAACAACCATTGGTTTACGCTGCTACCTTTGACTCTACTATTCATCACAATTGCGTTAACCGCACGTTTTCGCTCTAAATATAAAGCTTTGCTCACACAAGCCAAAACGATTTTTGATAATGATTTAATGTCTGTGATATACGGTCAATCTCGCGATCGGGTTGCTGATATTACACTAGCATTTGAAATGCAGAAGGCAAAAATTTCTGCGGTGGTGGGCAGAGTAAACGACGTGTCCGTTCGAGTAAGTGAAAATGCAAAACTTACTACACAAAGCGGCCAATTTGTTGCTGAACTACTAAAGCAGCAAACAAGCGAGGCAAAAGAAATGGTCGTTTGCATGGATGAATTTTCACAAACGATTGACGAGCTCTCAGAAAACGTAAACCACGCTGCTGATGCGGCTAATAACTCAGAACAACAGGCTGGGCGTGGTAAAGCCGCAGTAAAGGATGTCATCGACTCGATTCACTACCTTGATGAGCATTTAATGGAAGTGAACAATGCCGTGAACCGCTTAGTCTCCGGTAATGATCGAATTCAAAATATCCTTAGTGTTATCAACTCTATTGCCGATCAAACCAACTTGCTTGCGTTAAATGCCGCAATTGAAGCCGCCCGAGCGGGCGAACATGGGCGAGGATTCTCAGTTGTAGCAGATGAAGTTCGCACACTTGCACAACGCACACAAACTTCCACAGAAGAAATCACGCAATTACTTAAAGAGCTAAATGATATTTCCAGCTCCGCTGTTGAGTCAGTGCAAAAAAGTAATAGCTTATCAAATCAAAGTGTTGATCTTGCAAAAAATAACGGTTCAAGCCTTGATACCATTCAAAACCATGTGATGCATCTAGCCGACTTAAATCGCAGTGTTGCCGCCGCCATTGAACAACAAAGTTGTGTGGTAAAACAGATAAGCATAAACGTTGACAGCGTGACTACGCTCGCAGAGAAAGGCACGGAGCACGGCGAGAAATCTTTTATTTTAAGTCAAGAATTGCTGACTCAAATCGAGCAGCAAACGCGCCTAATACAGCAATTTTCTCAAACATGAAAAATCAAAGTGAAACAAGACTTAATGTATGCGTACATTAAAGCCTAATCAGTAACTACTCTTAAATATCAGTGGACCTAAGCATTTTACTAGACAAATTAGGTCCACTTAGTTCGCAAATAAAACAATGTTATAGTTCCGCCTCAAGAATGGCGAGTGCCTCCTTTTCTGCCTGTTTCACATTGCCATCGGCTTCAATAACACGCACGGCTAGATCTTTCGCAAGTTTACGCATCGGTTCATCAATAATGTTATTCATGCGGTGTTGCACATAAGCTTCAATATCATTATTTTTTATCGCAACAACAGACTTTGACAGGCTGTCTTCAATATAATCGTCTAATGCGATTGCAGAGTTCCAATGTAGGCTTTTTGCCCACTTTCGCACAACATGCTTTTCACTTTCGCTGATGACACCGTCAACACCAATAAACAATAGTGCGATATCAATTAGAGCTTCTTTTTGCATCTGATCGACGCAAACACCAGTATCAAAGTGGTTTAATAGCTGTTCAAATTTCATAATTCTTCCTTAACCCTTTTCTGCAAATTAAGATCACAGATATTTCAAGACGGAACAAAAAACGCTAATGTTTAAACATATGCTAACTTTTTCCATTTGTCATATTAAAAAAGTGCAAGTTCATTTACACCTCATTCCAAAGCTTGTTAAAGGTCAAAGGACTATCGAGTCCAACTTATTACATTTTATTTTTCACAATATAAGAAGCATCCAAACTCCTTCAACATTACGGTCTGTATCGCTAAAATGGGTTACGTATGCTGGTCACAAGCACCAATACATACGAATAAAGAACCAGCCTCCCCAAAAAGCATCAATCTTAAAGTTTGAATTAGTAAGAAAAGTTCTAGACCTCCACAATTGATTCATTTTGTTGAAATAATTTGCACACTCTCAAAATCAATCAAAGAAAAATAGGAACAACAATGAAAGAGTTAAAATTAGGAATGAACTTATCATTTTTCATTTCCCTTTCTATTATCGCGCTTAGCTTGCTTATCTTAGATACTTTAATAGTATCTGAAAGAATTAGCATGATTTCGTTTGTCCAATTAACGCTATCTGCGGCAATCATGTTTTATATTGCTACAGGGCTATGGGCAATATTCAGTGGTCAAAGCCGAGTAATCATCTGCAATCAAGGTGTGGTTTATCACAGCTTGTTAGGTCAAAAGCACTATATTCCAGCAGAAGAAGTGGAAAAAATTTCCGTAGAAGGATTACTATGGTTTAGTTACACCAAACTTTATCTTACAACCGGAGAACTAAGGATCTGGTCTTTCAAACCCAATCTTGCGCAACAACATAGCCTTAAACTACTCGGGTACATTTAATCCTATCCTTATTCGCGTGTAGTAAGTCTCATAAAGTTGCTTTCAAAACGAGGCATTGAGTAAGATAACCTAAACTTATAACGAGGTTATTATGCAAAGACAATATGCTATAGGTACGCTCGGCGTACCTTGGACTTCCAAAGAAAAAACATTGTGGTTAGAAAACCAATCGATAAAGCGCTCATATTCTGAAGAAGTCGTAACTCAAATAGAAGCGCTCAAGCACACTTTTGACGTCACCGAGTATGGTCAGCTTGACTACCCCAACCAAACTTATTCTCTATATGCATTAACAACAAAAAACTGGCAGCAAAACAAACCGACCATACTGGTTACCGGTGGCGTGCATGGCTATGAAACAAGCGGTGTACATGGCGCTCTTGCTTTTGCCAAATCAGAAGCACAACAATATGAACAGGCTTATAATTTCATTATCTTGCCTTGCTTGAGTCCTTGGGGCTATGAAACGATAAACCGCTGGAACCCAGAAGCCATTGACCCTAATCGCTCTTTTTATGCGGATAGTCCAGCGCTTGAGTCTCGATCAGCAATAGACTTTGTCAATGAGAAAGCAGCGGATATTCTGTGTCATGTTGATTTACACGAAACCACAGATTCCGACAACTCAGAATTCCGCCCAGCATTGGCAGCAAGAGATGGTAAAGAGAATCACAATTGGAACATTCCTGACGGTTTCTATTTAGTCGGACATACACAAAAACCGGAAGCTAAATTTCAAAAACGTATTATCGAAGAAGTGGCTGCGGTAACACAGATTGCTGATGCAGATGACCATGGGCAGTTAATCGGTGTTGATTTAGAACAGCACGGTGTGATTAATTATGACGGTACTGCGCTAGGTTTATGTATGGGTATGACAAATGCCGCTTTTGTAACAACAACAGAAGTTTACCCTGATGGTCAAAACGCAACACCAGAAAACTGTATCGCGGGTCAAGTGGCAGCAATTAGAGGGGCCATTAAATACCTACAAAACGAAAGCCTATAAGGTTTCAGAAGGTGTGGTTTGTTAAAAACCACACCTAGGAGCTAGGAGAATGAACAGGATCTACCAAGTTGTCATATTGTTAAGCGCTAAACTTTTCCGGTGAAAACAACACGACCTGTTATAATAAAACCTAATTCGCTAAGTCTTCCTTACCGCTAACAACCCCAAAGATTTCTTTGAATGAGGTCGGTTTTTGCAAAATACTCACTGGAATATGCAATGCTCTTGCGATGTCACTAGCTGAGATCATACCTCTGAGCCCTTCCGAACCAACCAATAAAACGTGCTGCAATCCTAAACTTTGTAAGGTTTCAAGCACATCTCCTATTGTACTTTTAGCAACCATTTCATAGGGAACAGCGTAGAGCTCTTCTTTACTCACCATCACATCTTCAACGCACACATCTTCTCTCGACACCTGCTTTCGCTGTGCAACACTTAAGACCTTTCTACCCGTAAGGTCGCGACAGTTTACCACTCCCAAGAAATTATCATCTTCGTCGACAACGAGCTTTGAGCGCACATGGCCATTTTTCATCATGTATAAAGCATGATCAATATCGACATCTTTTGCTATCACCTGAGGCTGCCTGCGAGTAAAGTCAGTCACCACCTTAATCGCACTACTGTCCATATTTAAAGGTTCTGAATCGAAGTGATCACAAAGCTGAAATCCTCCTTCCAACTTAACGGTTTTTAACGCTTTGTATTGGCCCATTTTATACTCCTGCTTCTATAAAGCTCTTCGAAAGTCTGGTTTTTATGTTGCTGTGAACAATCCACAGCTAAAAATAAAAAGAGCAACCAGTGCAAAGGCAGTAAGAAATTATTTTAGGTAACTGGAAAAGTAAGAGAGATTACGAAAACTCGAGCACATGAGAGCTAACCTCACCCCTCTCTAATTAAAATATGGTTTATTCAGTGAATATATTCAAGTCAATGAAGTCTAAAACTCCTGTAATCTCAGTGTAATGCCGTGTAATAGCTAAATTTAAGCAAACGAATTAGACTGAAGATGTTTGCTAGGATTTATCACCCTAATATCAAACAATTGGTTTAGGCATTGGAATTCCGCGTCAAACTAGAAAAACTGTAATTCCAAATTAGACCAAGCCGGTACGATAAGTACTGGTGAATTCTTCCCTCAACGAGACCCACCTCGTGGGTCTTTATCATTGAGTAGAAGGAAATAAAATTGTATGCTTCACGGCACTTATACATTGATATAGATGAAATTTACGCCTTGCTGAATTGTGATATCTATTTTGTATAAGCATGTAATTTTCATCAAAGTTATACGGAACTAACTATGGCTTATTTAATCGACGAACAGAAACTCGAACGAGTCTATCTTAAAAGCTATCATACGGTAGGCCGCTATAAATATAGTGTAGATACCTTGATAGACAAGCCGGGAGTATCGCGACATCACGCCATTATCGAACTCAATGAAAACAAATGGTTTATCAGAGATGTGAGTACAAACGGCATCTGGATAAACGATAAAAAGCTCGACAAGAACCTGCCGTATCAGCTATTCGAAAATGATAAGATTGATTTTGCAGCACCTGGTCAAAACTCGTTTGTGGCGGCGAACTTGCAAACAGAGTGTCAATATCTAGTTTCTCAGTCAAACAACCAAAAAGTAGTAGAAGTAACGAATCAACTTCTACTTCCTAGTGAAGATGATCCTAAACACATCATTTACTATGATAAATTGCTCAACTATTGGTTTTTAGAAGATCTCAATACCTCAGATCGACAAGCCTTAATAGATGGCAGTATTGTATCGCTGATGAACGACCAATGGATGTTTTTTTCTGCCACGACAATCGCTGTAACTAAGCACCTTGAATGCCAAAAAGCTGCCAAGCCAATGGCGCTAGAGTTCAATGTAAGTCAAGACGAAGAAGATACCCAATTAACACTAAGTGTTGACGATAAACACCTAGATTTAGGTGTCAGAAGTCATCACTACTTACTGTTGCTGCTTGCCAGAACTCGGATCCAAGATAAAGATGCTGGCCTTGAATCGGATGTTCAAGGTTGGGTTTACCGCGATGACTTAGCAAAAGCACTCGGCGTACAAACAAACCATATGAACATTATGGTTCACCGCGCACGCAAGCAATTTGTCGATTCTGGTGGCGAAGATTACCCAGAAGCAACCTTTTTATTAGAAACTCGCTGTGGTCGAGTAAGATTGAATTGCCAAGATATCACGATAATAAAAGGCTCTAAATTAGAAACTCGCATGACAACTTAAGCGATATTGTTAGTTGGGCAGAAATAGCATTTCTGCCCAACTATTTACCTATGCCTTATACTCTCCAGCATTATTCACTATTTTGCTTTCGAGCTCTTTACATAGCCCCAATACGAATAAAAGCTCTACAAGTACAAACAGTGGTCCAATTGCTAAACCAATCAAATCATCGACAAACGCAGGCTTTTTTCCCTCAAAATAATGCCCTATAAACTGTAACACCCAACCTACAAAGAAAACACCAGCCCAAAACAATACCGTCATTATTCCTGCATTAACGATGAGCGGACTCAACGTTTGAACAAGAAAATAAAAAGCCAGTATGATGGCGCTCATCATGAGCCCAAAAATGGGGGATAGCATCAGGTAATAGCCACATAAAACGACCCCTATCAGCGCGGCAAGGGTGATGGTCACTCCTGATACACTGAATAGCGGGATAAAAGTCATACCCACAACAGCAATGACAATTAACGGGATCCCAAAAAAGTGAGTCAGAATGTTTCTTTTGCTGCGATGATACATGGCATACTGACTTAATAACGTCTCTAGTTTGTTCATTATTGTTCTCTCATTGATACCAATTATCCTACTGATAATTAGTCAATAAAGAAAATTTATCAATAAAAAATTCTATTAGCTTATTAGGGCCTATATAAATAACCAAATAAACAGCATACCGAATACAATAGTCTGCATTATGAGCACCATCAACAACTTAAAATTAAAACTAGGTTTGATGGTTTTATGTCTGAGCATATACATTGCCACTGGTGTGATAATATTGAGCCCAAGTAACCCACACAGTAGTAAATTACGCTCAGGAATGCGTGATTGAGCAAGCGTTGAAGCGCGCTTATCCCACCAAAAAAGTGCAAATATAAATAAATTAATAACCAACAACACCGCTGCAGAAATAACCGCTTGCCAAGGTAGCTTAGATACGCAAAGCGCCCCTAACCACACGCCTGCGCCCCAAAAGAGGCCCATCTGCTGATGCATTAAACGAACCGCTGACATGCTACTTTTCCTGTCTTATGGTGTTGATTTCAATGAAAATTTCAGCTGTAGCATAAGCATCATCCATCGCCCGGTGATGATTAACCAAAGGTACATTCATCGCTTGGCAAAATGCCCCTAGCGCATATGAGCGCAGGCCCGGCACAAACTTTCGGCCTAACTGCACAGTACATAACTTCGCACGAGTAAACTCTCGGCCGACTCGAGCAAACTCCTGCCGAATAAAGCCATAATCAAAGTTCACATTATGCGCGACAAAAATAGCACCTTGGCTAAACCGCTCAACTTGCTCCAAAATTTCAAAAAAACTTGGAGCATCACTCACCATTGCTTGAGTGATCCCTGTCAGTTCAGTGATTTTTTGTGGGATACGACGCATCGGATTAACAAGTGATTGCCATTTAGCAACGACCTCGCCGTTAACCACTTTTACCATGGCTACCTCGGTAATGCGATCAAACTCTTTGTTGCCACCGGTGGTTTCAATATCGACAACGACATAAGGTTGCTCTTTGCAAATATGCCATTCAACGGTTTGCAGTCGCGTGGGAATATTGTATTGCAAGAGTTTAGAAATGTTAACTAGCTGACTTCGGCTAAGACTATCTCCAGGTGCCTTGATTTCTTCAAACCTTAAGCCCGCTTTTTCGTCGACTATCATCAGGTCGGGAAAGCCAGATTTCATCAGATGAAAATCACTACACATTAGCCTTAAAACAGATTTGACATCCTCAATTGACAAGTAAGACAATAATATTTTTATTGAGTCGAGCATCTTATCATGCCAATTAAACAACCGATTGGGCTCTCCGTAATGTTCGCTCATCTGGCGTAGAAGCCAGTTCATCCAAGCAGAAGTATCTGTAAAACTCGCTAAGCGACATTCAATCTCCTCCTCAAATTCGCTGTAAAAGCGATTTTCTTTTAACGCCAGCGGAGTTCTAGAAAACCCATTAGCAACGATACTTTTTGGGTGATAAAACAGTTCTTGCCAAAAGGTCAATCCAAATAAGGCCAGCCAAATTTCATTTTCAACATGATAGGCCTCGATGCCATGCCGTTTATAATAAGCAATGACGCCAGCTTCTGTTTGTCCCTTAAAAGCCTCATCAATTTGGATCGCTGGTTGACTTTTTCTTAGCATATCCGTAAGTACAGAAGTGCGTTTTTGGTTAAATTTACGCTGATAAAAGTCTTCCGCGAAGATCATCAATGTTTCATCGCTTTCCCCCTGCAAAATGCGCTCTAATTGCTCTCGCACCAGCTCAACTTCACCTTGCTTATAATTATGTCGTATCAACATCTCACAAGCTTGAGGGTGCTCAGTCATACCTAGTAAGGTTTTAAAATGGGAAAATTCAGGACCTAACTTTCTGGCAAGCGTTAACAGGTACTTTGCATGTGCAGCCACTGCATATTGCCCATCAACCTTAGGCAATTGTTGCGCTGCGGCCTGTCTAGCACGCCACACTAATTCATCTTCAGGGGCATTTTTGAGCTCACTGAGTGCATTTGCATAATAAAACGCGCTCACGGCTTCTGCTTTTTGCTCAAAATGTGCGTGGTAAGCGGCGTCAGCGCTCCTGGTATTCATTACACCAAGATCTCGCATCGAAAATTGCGCTAAGCTAAAG
This sequence comes from Pseudoalteromonas sp. NC201, assembly GCF_002850255.1. Taxonomy (NCBI): domain Bacteria; kingdom Pseudomonadati; phylum Pseudomonadota; class Gammaproteobacteria; order Alteromonadales; family Pseudoalteromonadaceae; genus Pseudoalteromonas; species Pseudoalteromonas sp. NC201. The sequence goes on along the minus strand of NZ_CP022523.1, from coordinate 1,224,875 downwards.
CCTACCTTGCCAAAGTACAAAAATAGAAAGTAGTCGATATCGGCTTGAAATGAGAGTGTGAGATACTGGGATAGGTATTCTTGTGCATTTAGATGTTCAACGCAGACAGATTGATTGATATGCGCTACCCATAGCGATTTTTTTGCCGATTTACTTGGCAGTGCAGTTAAATTCTCTCGCTCGGCAAGTTCAATTAAACATGGTTTAGTTAAGCAATGCAGCAGCGCTTGAAAGTCGTCTTGTTGTACCTGACGAAGTAATCCCTTTGCTTTTAATGAAAACGCGACTTCACAAATATTACTGATCTCTTCGTAGCGCAGTGAATTGATATCCAGAAAAGGAGTTTTGCGGGAAATAAACCGCACTAACAAACACAATTCATCTTCAGGCAAGCGGTGTAGCTCAGCCAGCAGCTCACGCTGAGCAATACTTAATAGCGGTTGACATACTTTAAGTAAATAATCGCTAAGCTCACTAAAGTGGCTTAAGTAATATTTGGCGGGTAATTCTTTTCTCAACACAAATTCAGACAACTGTTTTTATATACAGTAAAGATTATCATAGATAGGAAATATTGCCAATTTGCTTCAGTTACCCCCTTAAGTCGTTTCTTCTGTATCGTCTGTGGAAGCATATTCGCTTTTGTATAGCCAATATTGTAGTTTCTCGCTCAATGGCTCTTCCGAAATGGGCTTTGTGAGGTAATCGTTCATGCCTGCATTTAAACACTTCTCTCTATCACCGGACATTGCATTGGCTGTCATGGCTAATATTTTTACTCCCTGATAACTCTCACCTGCGGCTCCGTCTCGGATTAACTCGGTAGTCCGATAGCCATCCATTTCAGGCATCTGACAATCCATTAAGATTAGCTCAAATTGACATTCATCTTGATGTGACTTGAGCAGTTCAATGGCAAGCAGTCCGTTTTCGGCAACTTCAATATGGGTTATCCCCAATTTTTTGAGCATACTTAATGCGACAACTTGGTTCACCTTGTTATCCTCAACCAGTAGAATACGACAAGGTTTTGGCCACGTAAATTCGGTTTCGTTCGCCTTTCTTACCAGTTTCAGATAGTGACTCGTAACCAGTGGTTTCGCATTCGCCAGCGCCTTGCCATCTTCAGCTAAAATGGTTAACGCATCAAAAAGGTCTTTGGTTGTCACGGGCTTTGGAAAATAGCCTGAATAGCCACGCTCTGCGTAAAACTGGCCATCCCCCTTAGTACCCATTTGCGTCATCATGATAAGTTTTATCGCTTTGAATCGCTTATCATTTTTTAGTGCAGCGCCGAGCTGCTCACCCGACATGCCTCTAAGCGTCATATCCAGTAAGGCGATATCAAACACATTTTTATCACGTTGGTATTCAGCTTCACACAGCGAGAGTGCTTGTATTCCAGAGCTGGCTTTATACACATCCGCCCCCCAGTGCCTCAATTGAGATTCCAAACTCGTCAAGGCTGAGAGGTTATCGTCAACTAGGAGTATTTTTATCCCTTGTAAATCAATTTTTGCAGCTTCGAATTGAGTATTATCGCCATGGATCAAAGTCACGAAAAATTCAAATTGGCTACCATGTCCAAACCGACTACTAACGGCGATATCGCCATCCATTAATTCACAGAGTTGTCTGACAATGGCAAGCCCCAGTCCAGTCCCTCCATACTTTCTAGTCGTAGAGGCATCAACTTGAGAGAATTTAGCAAAAAGCCTATCCGCTTTGTCCTCTGGTATCCCTATGCCGGTATCTTCAACTGAGCAATGAAATCTCAGTTTATTATCCACTTCACTAAACCAAGCTCGGATGATGATCTCGCCTTGCTCGGTAAACTTGATTGCATTACTAATTAGGTTGGTGATTATTTGTCGAATGCGGCTCGGGTCCCCCTGCACCAATGGCTTTTCAAGTTGGGTTACATCTAGAATAAGTTCAAGTCCCTTTTTCTGTGCTTGCAACGCAACGGATTCAATCAATTCGCCAAGTAATGCCCTAACATCGAAATCTAGTGACTCAAGTTCAAGCTTACCCGCCTCAATTTTAGAAAAATCTAAAATATCGTTGATGAGATTTAATAACGACTTGGCACTGCCCATTGCTAGACTCACTTTATGTAGTTGAGTTTGAGTAAGGTGCTCATCTTCTAGCAGACTTAACATGCCTATTACACCATTCATTGGTGTGCGGATCTCATGGCTCATTGACGCTAAAAACTCGCTTTTAGCTTGCGCGCCCTGTTCCGCCGCTTGCTTCGCTTGTTCTAGCTCTTTTTTCGCTTCAACAGCAGCGGTAATATCCTGTTGGATGCCAACGAATGCAGTTAATTGATTTTGTTCGTTGAACACCGGAGAGATCTGTAAACTATTCCAAAATGCCTTTCCAGATTTGGTGTAATTGATCAATTCAACTTTGACGAATTCGTGAGCTATTATTGCTTCCCTGATTTCCTCTAACGCTTGCTGTTGGGTATGTTCACCTTGCAAAAAACGACAGTTTTCACCCAGTACCTCATCACCATATTCGGTGATTTGTTGAAATGTTTTATTCGCAAATACGATTGGCAATTCAGGCTTAGTCGCGTCAACAATCGTTATGCCGACATTTGCGCACTCTATTGCTTGAGCGAGTAAATCATTTTGTTCCTTGGCCTTTTTCAGCGCTTCTTGATGAAGCTTTTGATCGGTAATATCCGAAAGTGAGCCAACTATCCGCTTCGCTTGTCCATCTTTAAGCGCCGCGGCACCTTTTAGCCAAAAATAGCGATAGCTGTTTTGCCTCGTTTTTATTCTACACTCGACACCAAAAGGCTCTTCTTCCGTCATATGAAACTTAATTGAGTTTTCTAAATTGGGGAGATCTGCAGGGTGGACTCGGTCAAATAAACTAGAAATATGCGCAGAGAATAAAGCTTGTGTCTCTTGCGAAAAGCCTAGTAAAGATTTAAATCTATCTGAATAAAACACCGCATTCCGCTCAAGATCCCAATCCCAAAGGCCATCATCGCTACCAAATATTGCAAGTTTAAATCGCTCTTCACTGCGTTTGAGTGTTGTCCTCGATTCTTCTAGTTTTTTGAATGGATTTAACAGAAGTTGCTTACCAAACAAATAGAGCAAGCCAAATGATAGGAATAGCCCAAAAGCAATAGCACCAATAAGATCCCACACAAATATTTTCACTTCGTCAGTGACCTGACTTTTCTCTACTCGATAGTCTAATACTAAATCGGTGGAGCCAACATCAAGACTGCTTACACTAAAGTAAGTTTCAACTTTTTGGGTGTTAGAAAAGTTAATCCACCTGCCTTTTAAACCAATGCTATGAAAAGATGTGGATGATGAGGAGCTAAGCAGACTCTCTAAACTCGTAGAAAATTCGCCAATAAGTGCTCCCTCAGCAAAGCCGTTATAGTAAATCGGTACTGCTATTGTGAAATAGTGCAGGTTGCCAACCTGAGTGAGATCTATCGCACTGACCAACTCTGCATTGATCACTTTATCGAGCCACTTTGGTTTTTGGTCTAACACTTCATGAGAATCAAAGTTTGCGTAAACAACATCGCCCAATACATTGATCACCATTAACTTTTCTTCTCTACCTATAATTTGAAAACTGCGCATAAAGTCTCGTAGCTTAGCAGCGGAGAGCCCTGTACCCATCGCACCATTTACGATAATAGGATGTAGAGAAAGATCAGAGAGTATCTGCTTACGGCTCTCAAGATACTGAGTTAAGTTGTTAACTGCGAGTTGAGCTTGGGTTTCATTTGTTTCTCTTACTAAGTCTTCGACAATGACATTTGATCTCAGCCCAACAAAAAGTGCACTGAGCAAAAGTGAAACGATAGCCGTTAACCCTAAAAAGGTGTAAAAAGCGCGATTACTCGTTAAGGTGAATTTAGTTTTCAATGCGACCCCGGGTAACTATAAACTAGTTTAATGCTGCCATTAGACTGGTATTGCCCCATACACAAGTCTTGCACGGTTAGCGCTTCATGGGCTGAATCATTTTTATCACTCCAGACACTAAAAGGCCGTTGATACGTTTTTACTAGGCCGCTGACCGGCGATTGCAAATCCTCAAATGCGCTTTTTAATAAGGCTCTGTTGGTGGCGACTGAATCTGTCAGTTTTATCTGCTCCGCTGCTGCAATAAGAAGCTTGGCAATGTCATAGCCATGGATAAATCCGGGAGCTGCTTGAACAAATCCATGCGTTGCAAACCGGGTTGGGAACAGCTGTTTTGCACGACTAAATACCCGTGCCGAAAACATACTTAATGGTTTATTCTCAAAAGAAAAACAGCTTTGTAGGACCGCCAATGAGACGTCAGCAGATAGCTTATCCCCAACCACTTTAAAAAAGTTACCCGCAGTTACCCCCCAATGACTAATAATGGGCAGGCGCTGCGCCTCGTCAATACTCGCCATGGCTTTTACGAACTCTGCGCCCTCAATCGCATTGCCAACAAAAATGATACATTGCGGCTCACTTTCAATAATATTATGGATCATGATCCGAGCCTCATTTTCTTGTGTCGCCCAGTTAAACCAAGATACAGGCAACGCGTTGTTAGGCTTGGCCGTTTTATATTCCGCTAGCAATGTGTCGTAATTGGAGCGCCCCCATGCGGTATCCTCAAGGAGTAAATGAGGTGCAACACAGCCTTGTTGCTTTGCATAATTGATGAGTACTTTACCCGCTTTGGTGTCATCTACAGAAAGCCTAAAAATCCAATTATCCTTACTCGGGTATCTTGTAATTGGCCCACCAGCGGCCCAAGGAACTAACAGCAGCGCTTCCCCCTCATTGATGAATTTACGAAATTTAATATAAGGAGGAGAATGAACACCACCAAGCACGAGTAAGGCATTCGGGTCTTTTAAAAATTGCTTAAAGTGAAGCAAACTACGATTACTATTACCACGATGGTCTTTGGCCACCAATTCAACCTTATAACCTTGGATTTGATTATCTACTTCATCTAATGCGGTTAGAAATCCCATTTTTATCGCTTCGGCTGACTCATTTAAATTAGAATAATCAGCGTCATGATAAATACGAAACACTTGCTTGGAGTTTGCTGAAAGACAAACCGAGCTCAGGAGGCAGAAAAACAGTAATAATATTTTCATCGTATTACTAATCACTCAATACATAACTAAACTTTAGTTCAAATCATTGTGATTGCTTAATTTTATAGCGAATACCTTGCTCGTTATAAATTAGCAAGACAATGCATGGCACACAAAGAAACCGCACCCAAAGATAGGCGCGGTGGTTGGGATCATTCAGGGCTATTAGCAAGTTGGCTCTGAATGTAGTTTGGTAAACCAATTAGTTTGATTAAATTGATATGCTGTTCAAGCCAATAAATGTGATCCATTTCGGTGTCATCTAACAGGGTTTCGAGCATTTCACGGGTAACATAATCTTGCGCTTGCTCACACACTGCTATCACCTTTTTCAAGTGATCTTTTACCAGAATTTCCGCAGCCAAATCATTTTCTAGCATTTCTTTCACGTCAGTACCGACGTGGATCGGCGCACGAGAAGCGGTATCTGGCGTGCCTTCCAAAAACAAAATGCGCTCCGTGATCCGCTTAGCGTGATCGAGCTCTTCTTCGTATTCGTGAGATAACTTATGGTGTAGCTTCTCCAGTCCCCAATCTTCATACATTTTGGCATGCGCCAAATATTGATCCATCGAAGAAAGCTCAAGCGTAAGTTGTTTGTTGAGTAAGTCGATAACGGTAGAATGGCCTTGCATAACTTACCCCTCAATCTGCGATTGCAGATAGTTTTCAATGCCGGTATTTTTGATTAAGAAATGCTGCGTTTCGAGCCAATCCACATAGCCCTCTTCATATTCAAGAATATCTTCTAGTAGCTCTCGACTAACATAATCCTGTTCGTGTTCACACAGCGCAATTGCATCGCGTAATGTCGGAAGCTGATCGAGTTGAAATGCTAAGTCGCACGCCATCATTTCTTCGGTATGCTCACCTATTCGTAGCTTTTCTAAATGCTGAAGGTTTGGTAACCCTTCAAGGAATAATATGCGCTCGATAAGGTCATCTGCTTGCTTCATGTCCTTGATTGATTTTTTATACGCTTTCTCGTTTAGCTCTTCAAGCCCCCAATTTTTGTACATTCTTGCGTGTAGAAAGAACTGGTTTATCGATGTTAGCTCTAGCGTAAGCACTTGGTTTAGCGCTGTTATGACTTGCTTATTACCCTGCATAGGGCCCCCTAATAATGTCGAGTGACGCCCTATAACCCTAGTTCAATATTTATTCTTCGCAAGATCAAATAAAAATAACAGTTTTCTTAATATACCCTTTTAAAATAAACAACTTATAAGAGTATTAATAACAATTTTCATTACATTTAGGGTTTCATTTTTTGAACGGCTTGTATTCAATCAAAACTCAGAATAAAAAACTTGCTAAGTTATTGAGATTTATAAAAGCAGCTCCGGCTGCTTAACTCATCTGCTTTTTAACATCTAACCCTAAACGCTTTGCTAGTCGAACTAAATTTGCTCTATCCATTTCCAGCTCTCTCGCAGCTGCCGACCAATTAAACCCATGACGTTCCATCGCGTTAACGATCATGTCTTTTTGTAGTAGCTCGACGGCGAATTTCATGGCGACAGGAGGTGTTTTCTCTTGCGTGGTAATGCACTCAGCCTGCTGAATTTGTTGATGGTGTTTTGGCGCGATGTCTATGTCATGGATCTCAATGATATTAGCCTGCCACTGTTGATGCTTAGCTTTTAACGCTGCACGACTGACACAATGTTCAAGCTCTCTGACATTACCCGGCCAGTCGTAATGCATTAATCGGCTGAGTGCTTGCCTATCCATCACCACTTGTTTTGCGTTGAGCGTGCCTCTTAGCTGCTCTAAAAAGAACCCAACCAGCAGCGGGATGTCATCTAGCCTTTCGAGCAGTGGAGGAACAAATAAAGGATACACACTCAAGCGATGATAAAGATCAGCCCTAAATTTTCCGCGTCTCACCTCTTCTTTTAAATCACGATTAGTCGCAGCAACCACTCTAACATCCACAATATGAATGCGGTCAGCACCTACCGCTTGCACCTCACCGCTTTGCAGCACACGTAATAGTTTGCTCTGTAAAGTCAAACTCAGTTCGCCAACTTCATCCAAAAACAGCGTGCCGCCGTCCGCGGCTGCAAACTTGCCTAACCGGTCTTTATCGGCCCCAGTAAACGCCCCTTTTTTGTGACCAAAGAGTTCACTTTCTGCTATCGAGTCAGGAAGCGCCGCACAGTTAATTTGTATAAACGGTTTGTCATTTCGTTGGGAATTAAAATGTACGTGTTTTGCTACCAACTCTTTACCCGTTCCCGTATCACCTTGAATAAGCACATTAAATTCAGAACCAGCAACCAGTTCAATTTCTGATTTAAGCGAGTGCATCACCGCACTCTCTCCTACTAAAATTTGCTTTTTAACGGACTTTTGAGATTGGGTAAGTGTAGATGCACGTGCTTGCTCATAGAGGCGCTCAGCCTCAAACATACGTAATGCACTACTTGAGACAATTGCTTGTAGGGTTTTCATATAAACCTCAGACAAGTGCTCAAAGCTATCCGGTTTAAGACAATCAAACGTCACCAATAAGATGCTACTTTGCAGCGCGACCTTAAATCCCATGCAGGCATGCACTGGTAAGCGACTTTCTTCGGCGAGCAACAGACCATCGTAAGGGTCAGGTAAGTCGCTATTGGCAGGAAAATTAACTAGTTCGTCAGACTCGAAAATGGACATCAATCTAGGTTGCTCTGTAAGCAAAAATTGCCGCCCAACAGCGTCCGCACTCAACCCATTGCAAGCTAGGATAGTTAATGCATGCTGATCGCCATAAAGAATGGCGATGGCATCAGCGGTAACAGATTGACTCAATGCTGAAAGCAAGGACTTAGCGTATTGCTTAACCTCGCGACCCTCTTGCGCTAATGAAAGTCGTGATAACGACATACTAAGCTCAAGCAATTTGGAGAGCGCTAACGAATTCATGTCAAAAAGACTCAATCTATTCAAATAAACACTAATTAAGATAGGTCAATTTGACTCAAACATCAATAATAGAATACTAATACAATGATTTATATAGCATTTTAAAGTTGGCGTGACACCTGCAATGTGCAGTCTATATATCAACATTCGCAGAGTTAACGATGAGCCGTGCATACCAACTTTTAAGATATAGCAACATCGCCATTTTCACTTCACTCGCAGCGTTTATGCTGTCACTGCAAGTGAGTTTTTTTAGCGTTGAAAGCTTCAGCCTCTTCTCACAAATTGCAGCACATATTAGTACTATAGTATTAGCCGCCTTGATTAAGCTTGCCTACGTCATCCGCCTTGTCTGTCTATACCACCTAGGTTTGGAGGTTAAGTAAATGAGCTTAATCCAGCTAGAAGAGCCCAGTCCAAAAGCAGTGTGTTGGTATTTACCATCTACTTGGCCCGTGTTGATGCTCGGCTTTAGAGCGCTATTTTTACTCGCGGGCTTATTCGCTGTCGTGAGTATTTCTGTGTGGGCTTTATTGCTCAATGGCAATGTTGTTTGGCGTAATGATTACCCAGCGACCTATTGGCACGCCCACGAGATGCTATTTGGCTTTGGCGGTGCTGTCGTCGCCGGATTTTTGCTAACCGCTGCAAAAAATTGGACACAAAGACAGACATTACATGGTGGCGCACTGCTGTCACTCTGTATTATTTGGTGTGCCGCTAGGCTGAGCTTTTTTGTGGCAAATTCATCAATCATCATCACCTTGCTACTACAACTGAGTTTTTGGCTCATTGTACTAATCAATTTAACGACCGTAATTGTTGATGCAAAATCCAGAAACAATCGTGTTTTTATTTTTGCTGTAAGTATGTTGTGTGGCTGCAACATCGTATTTTTGATTTTACTTCACAACCAACACTTCTTATTGCTAAGCGCTACAAGCCAAGCAACGCTAATTGCTTACATGTTATTGATTGGTGTAGTGGGTGGCCGCGTTATTCCGTTTTTTATTGCCCGAGGATTGCAGCAAGCACAAAAGCCACATACTCCAAGGTTAGACAGGGCGATCTTTTACCTCGCCATCATCTGCGTTTTCACCTATATCCTGCAGTTTACGATGCAAAATACTCACTATTTAAGTGCTGCACTTCTGCTCCTTGGGCTACTGCATTCGATAAGAGCAATTTATTGGTTTAACGGTAAATTATTTAACGTACCACTGCTTTGGTCACTGTACCTGTCATATTGTGCAATCGCAGTGGGTTTAATACTTAGCGCATACAACAACACCTTTGCACCAGAGCATTTGCGCAGCCATCTTCACTTAGTGGCAATTAATGGCATGGGATTAATGATCTTAGCCATGATGACTCGCGTTACCTTGGGCCACACAGGCCGGCTATTACAGGTAGGCACGACAACTACACTGGCATTTATCTGTATCGCGGTATCAGGTCTTATCCGCGCATTCCTTATTCATTTTATAAACCCGCACAATGCATGGCTGTTAAGTGCCGTGGCTTGGTTTTTTGGTTTTATGCTTTTTTCCATTACCTTCGCGCCCATGCTGATACAAAAACGCGTCGATGGGCGAATAGGTTAACTCTACTCTCAAACAGGAGATATTAATGCTTACCCAAAATACGATTGAGTTGGTAAAACAAAGTGCACCGCTATTGGCTCAGGTCGGTCCCGAGATCACCACCAAGTTTTATCATAGCATGTTCAATCAACACCCAGAGTTAAAAGGGGTATTCAACCAATCCCATCAGGCTTCGGGAAAACAGCCGTTGGCACTATTTGCAGCATTAGCGGCCTATGCCAATTACATTGATCAACCAGAAGTGCTCAGTGACGCCATTTTACGTATCAACCATAAGCACGTTAGCCTTGGGATTTTACCTGAGCAATACGCTATTGTTGGCCGGCATTTAATTGCAACGCTCAAAGCCGAGTTCAGCGATCAATTCACAGATGAAATAGAACAAGCTTGGCTTAGTGCCTACCAGTTTTTAGCCGATTTATTTATCACCGTAGAGCATGGCCTGTACCAAACCGCGCTTGAGCAGCAAGGTGGGTGGCAAGGAACGCGTGAATTTACAATTGAAAAGGTGATAAGCAATACTGAAAATATTAAAAGCTTTTATCTCAAGCCTGTCGACGGTAAAGCCTTGCCTCATTACCAAGCTGGACAATTTGTTTCTGTCTTTGTACCAAAAGAAGTGGTAGGGTTTCAGCAGATCCGCCAATACTCTTTGTCTGCTGCGCCCAATGGTTCGTACCTTAGGATCTCTACTAAACACGACGGTGCAGTATCGCAATATCTTCATACACTTAAGGCGGGCGACCCCCTCAAGCTCACTCCACCAGCTGGAGACTTTGTCAGACAACACACAGCCAGTCCAAAGGTATACATTAGCGCTGGGGTTGGAATAACCCCTATGCTTTGCATGCTTGGTGTTCATAGCCAACATTCACCTGAAGTCGAAGCACACTTTTTACACGCGAATAAAACTCACAGTGACTTAGGTTTCAACCAAGAAATCAATGAGCTTGGTAGCAATATCCGAAATTTTAATGTGGTTACTTGGTTGGAGTCAGAAGCCGACGATACGCATTCCGGACTGATGGATATCAACGCAATCAAAGATACTTTGCCGCTAACAGACGGAGAGTTCTACCTATGCGGCCCGGTTGCCTTTATGCGCTTTATCAAAACCCAACTGATGAATGCCGGTGTACAAACCGAGCAAATATTCTATGAGGTATTTGGTCCTCACGAAAACCTTCCAAACTAACGAGTTAAATTTGGCGTCCTAATAAAGTTGGTATTAGCTGACGCCTTATATTTTGCTCTAAAAAAATCGCTAGACTGGGTGAATGAATACTACTGGTATTAGCCGGAATCTTATATTTTGCTCTGAATTAAAAAATCGGTAGACTTGGAGAATAAATACTATTGGTATAAAAGCGTACTTGAAGGACAACAATATGAGCGCAATTTCTAGTATCTTAGTCGTCTGCATGGGTAATATCTGCCGCTCTCCAACTATGGAGGCGGTATTAAAGCACAAACTCGCAGCAACAGAGTTAACAACCCGTATCGATTCCGCTGGCACCATTGGCTATCATCAAGGTAACCCTCCAGATCCACGCAGTGTCACGGCAGGCAGCGCAAGAGGGTATGACTTTTCAGGCATATCAGCGCAGCAAGTAAAACCCAGCGATTTTGAAGATTACGACTTACTTTTGTGCGCAGACAACTCAAATTACCGCGATCTACTCTCTATTTGTCCTACCGGCTTGGCGCATAAAGTTCAGCTGTTTTTAGCGTTTGGTGACATGAGTGAGCATGAAGTGCCTGATCCTTATTATGGTGGTGAACAAGGTTTTGAACATGTGCTTGATTTAATCGAAGCCGCCAGCGAAAACATCATTAACAAAATTCGCTTATCGACAAGGTAAAATTAACTCGCTGGATTGGTACCAAACAAAGGGGTAAAAAGACCTTTTTTAGAGGCACCGCTATTGTTAGATTTAGACTTAGAATTTCCGTTCGAGAAATTAGCTCAGGACTTACAAACCACAGGCATTAGTATTTTGCCAAATTTCGTCAGTCCCGACATTTTATCCAAGTTGGAATTGAGAATAGCAGAGCTAAGCAGTGATGATTTTAAGCAAGCTGGAATTGGTCGTTTAGCCTCTCACGAGCAAAATAAGAAAATTCGCAGAGATAAAATTCACTGGCTAGATAGCAGCAATGAGTTGGAATCTGTTTGGCTCAACTACATGGGCGAGCTAAAAGCCTATTTAAACAGACGGCTGTTTATGGGACTCTTTAGTTATGAAAGCCACTTTGCCATTTATCCTCCAGGGGCGTTTTACAAAAAGCATTTGGACGCCTTTAAGGGAAAGACCAACCGAATTTTGACCACGGTATTGTACTTAAATCAGTCTTGGGCACCAGACAATGGCGGCGAACTAGTCGTTTTCAATCCCGATAATCACGACGAAATACTCAATACGGTGCTGCCCAGTTATGGCACGCTAGTTACCTTTTTAAGTGATGAATTCCCTCATGAAGTACTGGTTGCCAACGAAAAGCGCTATTCAATTGCAGGGTGGTTTAGGGTTAACGCCAGCATTAATCATTCGATTGATCCACCGAAATAATTGATGAGTTCAGCCTTGAGTTTATTACCCTGAGTTTTGCTAACTAAATTCAGGATAATTTGTTCGGTAACCGAATTTCGACGCACAAACCTTTACCTTCGCGATTATAGAGGCTGATCTTACCGTTGTGTGCTTCAACAATTTCTCTGCACAGCGCTAAACCAAGCCCGGTTCCTGACGCTTTGGTAGAGTAAAATGGAATTAAGGCGTTGGCCATCACAGTGTCACTCATGCCTTCGCCTCTATCGAGCACCCATATATAAACCTCGTCGTTACGCTGCTCAGATTGGACGCGGATTTCCTCTATCTTTGAGCCAGACTCGGTCGCATTCTTTATCAAATTAATGAGTAACTGTTCTAACTGTGTCGTGTCTGCCTGTAATTGCATTTGATTAAGCTGATACTGGAATGACCAATGGCTTTGCAGTCGCGCACACAAAACCTGCAAATTCACAGGTTCAATGTTTGGCAGAGGAAGTTTGGCGAACTTACCATAACCCTGAACAAACTCGCTAAGGTGCACAATGCGCTCTTCTATCGTCGCAAATACTCGACTTAGCCTAGGTTCATCCACGCGTTCAGCCAAGATCTGTCCGCTGTGCAGCATAGATGAAATAGGCCCTAACGAGTTGTTTAACTCATGACTAATGATGCGGATCACTTTCTTCCAAACTTGCACTTCTTGGCGGCTCAACTCTCGAGTGAATTGCTTAAAAATATATAATTTGTGAAAGTGGTTGTTGAGTAATAACTCACCGTTGGCGAGATGCCACATTTGCGACTCTCCAATGCTACTTTGTATTGAGAACAAGCCATCAAGTTGGTTGCTTGCTGCTTGCTGAAGTTCATCGGGGACTTCGGATAACAATTTACTAAAACGCTCACCCTCAAGGCGGTGCTCACAGTTAAAAAACGTTTTTGCACTATTGTTAGCAAATACCACCACATCTTGTGAGTCGACAAGGACAAGTACCTGAGGTGACGACTCAAGCACTTTATCTAGCATCAACTCACGCTGATAAATCCATTGTTTTTCATCTCTTAACTGTTTTGCCGTTTCATTGAATAATTGACACAACCTACCGAGCTCATTGTTAGCGTTATAGGTGATTGACGTAGAAAATTCGCCATCCTTAAAGTTCATCAAGCCGACTTCTAGCGCCTCCCACCCCGCTTTGTTTTCACGCATTAATAGTCTATGTAGCACTAGTGCTACACTGACGGAGCCCACTACTATTACAATGAAACCACTGTGATCATCGAGTAAGAACCATAAAGGAATAAGGCCAATAATAATACTGATGGCTATGATCAATGCATGTTGCAGCGAGGTCGTCATTATTGTCCTTAATATTCAATGCCAAACTTTTGCAAGCGACGATAAAGCGCTTGTCTACTCATGTTGAAATGTCGCGCCACTTTCGCAATCACGCCAAGGTGAGTCTTGAGCGCCTGCTCCAATTCTTCTTTACTGGGTTCTCGTATGGTATGCGAGGCGCTAACTTGTGCTGTATTTGCCTGCACATCAAGACCAAAATCCTTGGCACTGAGCTCACCATCTGGATTCAATACTGCCGCCCGTTTACAGGCATTTTCAAGCTCTCGTACGTTTCCAGGCCAAGGGTGTTCACATAATGCTTGCTGGGCATCCGAAGTAAGCCCCCTTGCAGGTAAAAAATGCGCGACCAAAGGTATAATATCATCCACTCGCTGTGACAACGCGGGTAAGTTTAGCTCAATGACATTTAAGCGATAATATAGATCCTCACGGAATTTCCCCCCTCGAATATCCGCTAGCAGATCCGCGTTCGTTGCTGAGATGACACGAACCGAGACTTTTTTTGTCTCGACTGAACCCAACCTCTCAAACTCGCCACTTTGCAAAACACGTAGCAATTTTGTTTGCCCTGGAAGAGGTAAATTACCAATCTCATCCAAAAATAACGTGCCTTTATCAGCAGCTTCAAAGCGACCAATACGCTGCTTATTCGCACCGGTATAAGCACCACTCTCAGCACCAAATAACTCAGCTTCGATTAAGTCACTTGGGAGCGCGCCTGCATTCACTTTGACAAACGGTTGATTTTTTAGTGGTGAGTTCGCTTGAATGATCTCCGCGATTTTTTCTTTACCGCTACCATTTGGACCGGTTATTAACACTGATACATCAGATTTGGCGACTTGCAGCGCCATATCTATGACTCGCTGCATGGCCACCGATTTATACACAAACCCGCATAAATCCGCGCCTTGATTAAACTGTTGGCGTTCTTGTTCAGCCCGTTCAAAGTTTGCAACTTGCTTATGTGCCTCACCAAGCGCGACGAGATTTGCAATTGTGGTGAGTAACTTTTGGTCGTCCCACGGCTTGGCTAGATAGTCTGCCGCTCCAGCTTTTACCAACTCAACCGCCATGGTGAGCTCAGTCCAAGCCGTTAATAAGATAATAGGGAGTTTTGCATTTAGTGCTTTTAATTGGTGAAAAAGCGCAGCCCCCTCCTCTCCTGAGGTGGTGTCTGCACTAAAGTTCATATCTTGGATAACTAGTGCAATTTGCTGAAACGATACCACTTTAATTGCTTCTAACGGTGAGCACGCGGTAACTACTTGATAATCATGCAGCTCTAGTAACAATGACAGTGCATCAAGCACCGCAGGGTTATCATCCACAATTAAGATTTTATCCATATGATTTTATTCTTGTTATTACATATTGCCACTTACCTATACTAGCACAACTAATACAAGGTAAGTTAAAGTAATACCAACTAGGTTGCTCACACAACCTAGTTGGTATAAGGGTTATACACTTCTTGTAGCGATACTCGGTGAAATGTTCGCCGCCTTTTTAGCAGGAAAAATAACTGACGCGATACAGAGCACGATAAGCCCAAGCGCCGTTATCAAAATATAGCTTACTTCTAGCGGTGGCACTGAATACAAAGACATTAGCTTTTGTCCTAGGAAAACCGTAGCCACTGTGCCAAGTATTAAGCCAATTGCACAAACAATGAGGTTTTCTACCACAAAGTAACGAACAATTGCAGACTTACGCGCCCCCAAAGCTCTGCGAGTACCAATCTGTTTAGTACGTTTACTGATATTAAACTGAGTAAGACCAAATATTCCCAGCGCCGTCACGACGACTAATGCTGTGATTAGCACTAGCAACATTCTTAGCATCAATATGTCTTTAGAGTTGTACCTTTCCTTTACTTCATCAAGTCCTTTCATATTGGTGATCACTCTATTTGGATTTTCTTGAAGCAGCACCGACTCTATTTTTTTCATTACTTCGCCACGCAAACTCGGATCTGTGCGAACTAAGAAATCTTGAAATCCATTCGCATTGACCATGGGAAAAATAATTAAGCGATCAGCATTTCTAAAACGCGGCCAAGCATTAGTCATACGCTCAACAATCCCCACGACTTTTAACGGGCCGCCACCATAATAAATCGTTTCGCCCAATCCTTTACCCTCACCAAATATCTCGTCCGTAAACGCCTTACTGGCAATAACAACATCTGGTTGCTTAGCGTATTCACTTGAGATCAGGACATCACCAGATGTGAAATCACGGCCTTCTATCAATTTTACGCCCAAGGTACGGATCACTTGTTCATTGGCGTATAAATGCCCCGAGTTTGTATGTTTACCATCGTCTTCTGGGGTTAAGCTGAATCCCGAATTGCTACCTCCTCCTGAAAGCGGAACTGAACTCACTCCTACGGCTTCTATAACACCTGGGATACTTTTTAGTATTCTCTCATCAACGATAAGCTGTTGGTTTGCATCTACCTTGTCGTCAAACGACATGACACTGAAGGTGATTATCGACTCTTCTGGGTAGCCAGTTGGCTTGTTGAGATAGCTGACGCGCTCACTAATAATGGACAGCGAATTGCTGACAATTGCCAACGTCAAGGCAAGTTGTAGGATGGCAAGTACGGCACCAACTTTAGAGCGCAATAACGCATTGATAATTGGTTTTAATTCCAACATGGGACTCTCCTTATTGCACTTTTAGATAAGTAGCAGGTGATGTTTTACACACTATCCAAGCTGGGTAAAGCCCTGCAAGAATACAAGTCACAATAGCGATGCTCGGCGCTGCTAACAGCATAGAGACATCCATCGTTGCAAGACTTTCGTATACATGGCTAGTTCTGCGGATCCCCCATAAGCCAAGCTGAGCAAAAACTATCCCTATCACTCCCCCCATAAAACCAAGCAACGCCACTTCAACTAAGTGTTGGTAAAACACTTGCGTTTTACTTGCACCAAGCGCTCTTCTTACGCCAACATCAGGGGCACGTTTAAGAAATTTCGCTAGTAACAATCCGAGAATATTGGCTAAGCAAACGGCAAGGAACATAAAACTTAAACCAATCATGACTTTGTTATCTTCACTAACCACATTATTGTACTCAAGCCATTCAGTGACATTTCGAAGTGAAAACTCTCGTGTTTTACGGTTAAATCTTCCCAAATCTTGTTGGGTTTGGATGTAATTATCCAGTTGTGTTGCTAACGCTTGTTGTTCTTTTTCGTTCTCTAATTCAACCCAAAACTGAGTCCAAAGCATTTCTGAATTCATTTTGTCCGTGAAGTTGTTAATCTCTTCCCTCTTCCAGCCATTCGTATTACCCCAAGTGTCAATCTCATAAGCTGCAGCATGACTGAAGGGAATGAAGATACGCTCGGCATCAGCAAACGCGCCATTGTTTAAGTCATACATTTTGACGTTTGGCTGCCACTCCTTAGTTACCCCTACTACTTGATATCTTCGCTGCGCCAAATAAATACTTTCTCCAACCACATCGCTGCGGCCAAATAACTTTTGTGCGATAGTTTCGTCAATTACAACCACTGGTGCAGCATTGTCGGCTTGGCTTTGGCTCCACACTCCACCATACAAAAAACTCAACTCAAACATGGCAAAAAACTCTCGGGTGATTAGCCGTGTCGTTTGTAGCATGGGCCTCACTTCGGGGTTGCTTACATGAACCGCAAAACCGGATTTAAACATCGCGACTTTTTTGTCGACGTTTAGCGTTTGATACAGGTTTTTCGCATCTAAAAATGTCAACTGAAAGGGAATATCATCAGCTGAATGATAGGTTTGCCCCTCATCCATCACTTGTAGCTGTACAGCATAGAGTTTGCCACTTTTGCTTGGAATTGGATCGGCGGACATCATGTGATACACGGATAAACTCACCATAGTGACGCCAATACCAATGGCGATAGCCAGCGTCATTAGACTAGTCGCAAGCGGCGTGGCTTTTAGGCTACGCCAAGCTAAATCAAGGTAATGCGCAAACATAACTTAAGCTCCCACCTGAGATTTCAACGCTTGTGAAGCCGCACCTTTACCTTGATACAAAGTAAAATCCGCAACCTGTCCATCTACAATTTGGATGTTTCTTGGTGTACGCCTTGCGAGCTCCGGGTCGTGGGTAACCATTACTATCGTTGCGCCGTCACGGTTAATTTGTTCTAGTAACTCCATCACCTGACGCGCCATTAAACTATCTAAATTCCCCGTTGGTTCATCGGCGAGTAAAAAGCGTGGCTCACCAGCAAGCGCTCTTGCAATCGCCACACGCTGCTGCTGTCCACCGGACAACTGTTGTGGCAAATGTTTTGCACGGCCAGCAAGGCCAACTTGCTCTAGACAGTTTTCAATTCTGCGCTTGCGCTCAGCCGCCTTGATACCACGATAACGTAGTGGCACTTCAACATTTTCGTACAAGTTTAAATCTGGGATAAGGTTAAAACCTTGAAAAATAAAGCCGATTTTTTGGTTTCGCAGATCAGCTCTTTGGTTGTCATTAAGCTTACCAACATCAATTCCATCTAGCATATATTGACCACTAGAGTACCCTTCTAGCATCCCAGCAATATTTAAGAAGGTTGTTTTACCTGAGCCTGAAGGGCCTGTTACCGCGATAAACTCTCCTTCATTTACTTGCAGGTTAAAATCTCTGAGTGCGTGTGTTTGCACCATATCAGTTTGGTATACTTTGCCGATATTATTCATAATTAACATTATTATTTTCCTTCTTATCTTAATAAGATGCTGGGCGCACGTTCGAATGCGTCGTAACTACTGATGATGATTTGATCGCCTTGCTTTAAGCCATTAAGCACTTCAACTTCACTGATGCTTGAGGTACCGGTGGTGATCTCAATTCGCTCAGCGATATCACCACTTAGTTTGTAAGCGATGTGCCCACCTTCACTCATAAAAGCGCCACGTTTGACCATTAAGGTATTTTCTTTGTGCTCTAGTAAAATCCGAGCAGACAAACGTTGGTTTTGTCTAATGCCATCAATGTTTTCGTCCGAAAAGCGTACTCGAGTGGTGACTTCACGGTTATTTACTTCTGGAGAAATCGCAGATAACACGCCAGAAATATTTTGGTTGCCAATCCTGAGCTCGACGGCCATCCCGAGCCCAAGCTCTGCCGCATAACTTTCAGGAACCTGAAGCTCCGCTTCATAAGCACTTAAGTCAACGAGTTTCATCAACCCCTGATTGGCATTAACCAGCGCATTTTGATCGACTAATAAATTACCGACTATGCCTGAAACCGGCGCAATCACATCTAAGCTTGCAACTTGACGTTTTAATTCTTCAACGATTAAACGTTGCCGCTCAAGCTGATTCTCAACAGATTTAAGTTCAAAGGCCAAGGTATCTTTGCCTAGTGCAACTTCTTGCTCTGCATGATTGAAGTTTAATTTTGCCCGCGCTAGGTCGTCTTGCGCTTCTTCTAAATCAATTTGGCTGATGAGGTTTTTTTGGATAGACAACTGAGCACGTTGGTCTTCTCTATCTGCCGCTAATAGTTCGACGCGAGCGAGATCTAAGGAGCGATTTAACGCCAAGTTTTGACGTCTAACATCTAACTTTTTCCCTTCAAGCTCACCCCTCAGTCTTTGCAGCTCCGCTTCTTCTTGTTGGAGCTGGTTGGTTAAAGTTGGACTTTTAACCGTGGCTAGTACTTCACCTTGAGTCACGCTATCACCCGCTTTGACCTGTAAAGAGACATAACCCTGCTCCGGACTATAAATTTGTGGTGCATTTGCAGCAACGACAAAACCTGTGGCGGCAATATCGCGGGTAAACTCACCGAAAGTCACGGCTGCAATTTGCACTCTATCTTTGGCCACGGAGCTACTAGCATTTGGCCCACCAAACACGACCTGTGCGGTAAGTGCTGCAATAATTACAACACCCGCTATTACAAGACCAAGCTTCTTTTTGGATTTACTAGTTTGGAGCACTTCATCTTGTCCGCTTGTGTCTTTAATCATAATGATTCTCCTCGAATTAACGAGTCAAATACCGCCACGACCGTTGCTACAGCCAACATCATCAAGGGTGAAATTAAAAAAGCAGTACTTAACCACATAACGTATCTTCTTTATTAGTTTGTATGCAGTAAAAGAGGCTAACTTTGTGCCAAAACTTAAGTTGTTGATTATATTTATTTATTTCATTTTAGAAGAGGATGAAATGTGTCCGCGGACGGAAAAAGTGTCCGCAGCGGACACAATAAGAAATCTGAAACCGTTACGAGGGAATATTCCCTTATTTATGGACAATAGTTTCGCAACTGTTTAAATTAACAGGAAATTATAATTATAAGGTAAGTTAATGAACGTTAAGCCACTTGCTCTTGCTATCACGGCAAGTTTGTTCACTCTTTCAGGATGTTCTACTTCTAATCTCCAAAAACAAGATATTACAGTTCAGCCAGCAACCGATGTCCCTGATCATGCCAACTCGTCTTTTCACGTGGATTTTGAGAAGTTCACTTTAGATAACGGCTTAGATGTTGTTTTTCATATTGATAAATCCGATCCCGTCGTTGCCGTCACCCTTGCTGCACATGTTGGCTCTGCACGTGAAAAGGTAGGCAAAACTGGATTTGCTCACTTATTCGAGCATTTATTATTTTTAGAGTCTGAAAATTTAGGTAAAGGTGGGCTAGACAAGCTAAGTGCTCGAGTGGGAGGCTCTGGTGCAAACGGCTCAACTAACCGAGATATCACGAATTACATGCAAACGGTACCCAATGATGCACTGGAAAAGATGATTTGGGCTGAGGCCGATAAACTGGGCTATTTCATCAACACCGTAACAATCCCCGTTCTTCAACAAGAAAAAGAAGTAGTAAAGAACGAAAAGCGTCAGCGCGTCACTAACCAACCTTACGGTCATGTATTTGATGTAATTACAAAAAATTTGTATCCAGTCGATCACCCATACAACTGGCTGCCATTAGGCTCCCTTGAAGACCTAGCTAGCGCTACGGTCGAAGACGTCAAAGACTTCTATAAACGGTGGTATGGACCGAATAATGTTACGTTAGTTATTTCTGGAGACTTTGATAGTAACCAGGCAAAAGCTTGGGTCGAGAAATATTTTAACTATATTCCAAGAGGACCGGAAGTTTCACCCCAACCGAAGCAACCCATCGTGTTGACGAGCAGCAAAAAACGCTATCATGAAGATAGTTTTGCGCAAGTTCCTCAGTTAACACAAGCTTGGCCTTCTATGCCGCGTTTTCACCGAGATAGCTATGCGATGGATGTGCTAATTAAGCTGTTAACTGATGGCAACCAAGCGCCTGTAACCAATGAGCTCGTTGAGAAGCAGAAATTAAGCTCTGGTTTAATGCTACTTGATATCCGCTCTGAATTAGCTGGCGAGTTACTCATGATGATAACCGCCTATGACGGTGTCGATTTAGATCAAGTTGAGCAAGCGATTGAAATTGGGCTAAAGCGCTTCGAAACAGAAGCATTTTCACAAGACGATCTTCATCGTGTAAAAGTGGGTATAGAAACTGAGTATTATCGGAATCTATCAAGTGTTGTAAATAAAGGCGTCGCGCTTGCCGATTACAATTTGCTGCTAAATGATCCTGGATACATTAATAAAGAAATTGACTTGATGCGTGCAGTCAGCGCAGACGATATCTGGCGTGTTTATAACACATACCTAAAGAATAAGCCTTTTGTTTCAACTAGTTTTGTACCTAAAGGTAGTAAAAAACTCGCTGTTGACACCGCCCAAAAGGCAGTGATTAAAGAAGAGCAGATCAACCTTGAAGACATCAGCGAACTCGATACGGCCAAGCCACTCCAGATTAGCAAAACACCATCCAGCTTTGATCGTTCCATTGAACCCGAGTTTGGAAAAACTCCGGTAATACCAACGCCAGATGTAAAAACAGCTCAGTTAAAAAATGGACTAGAGGTTTTTTCGTTATACAGTGACGAAGTGCCATTGGTTGAAATAAAACTTACTATTGATGGTGCATTGTTACTCGAGTCGCCAGATAAAAATGGTACCGCTAACTTAGTTGCAAATATGCTGACCCGGGGGACAGCGACAAAATCAGCTGAAGAGTTAAACAATGAGATTAGACAGCTAGGCTCAACTATCACAGTAACAGCAGAGCGCGAGCAAATAGTGCTAAAAGCAAGTACTCTGGCACGTAATTATGAAGCCACAATGGCATTAATTGGTGAAATACTGACTCAACCGAGGTGGGATTTAACTGAATTTGAACTTGCTAAACAAACGGTTACCGGACAACTACAACAATCATCAGCAGATCCCGAAGCCATCGCCCAAAAAGAGCTATACAAGCTTACATATCCAAGACATCACCCGTTAGCAAATAATACACTGGGCACAGAAGAAAGTATCTCGAAGATAACAATTGATGACCTAAAAGCCTACCATCAAAAAAATATAGCCCCACAATTGGCAAAATTATATGTAGCCGGCGCTGTCAAACATGCAGATATTCAAAAGTCTCTTGAGCAGCTAATTGACCACTGGCCCGCATCAAAAGCAACACTTCCTCTTTTACCTGAGCCAAATGCACTTAATTCTGCAGCAATATATTTTTATGATATTCCGCAGGCAAAGCAATCGACACTACTAATTGCTCATCCGTCACTTAAAGCAAATCACACTGACTACTTTAACGCAACAGCGATGAATTACATCCTTGGCGGTGGTGGGTTTTCTTCTCGCCTTGTTCAGGATCTAAGAGCAGACAAAGGTTATACCTATCATATACGCTCAAAATTTGACGCTACACCAGTCTCTTCAATGTTTGAAATAAAATCTAACGTCCGAAGCAATGTCACTTTGGAGTCTCTGGAGTTAGTAAAACAAATCGTCGAAGAGTACGGGAACACGTATACTTTAGCCGATTTAACAACGACAAAAAATTACTATTTAAAAAGTAATGCCAGACGCTTTGAAACCTTAACAGCAAAAGTTAAAGTACTTGAGCAAATTGGGTCTCTGAATTTGGCAAACAACTTTATGCAGCAGCGCAACGAACAAACCGAAAGCCTGGGAGTTGATGACATGAAGGGACTTGCCAAGCAGTATATTCATCCGAATAAACTAATATATATCGTGGTTGGAGATGCAAAAACGCAAGCTAATCGCCTAACGGCGCTAGGACTTGGCGAAGTGATAAGACTCAATTAACTTTGGTAAAATAACAAAGTAATAAAGCATGATAAGTGTGAGCGCAGAGGAAGCGCTGATAGCACTTATCATGCTAACTTTAGCATCGAAGGTAAAGTAGAGAGTACACTAGCAATCAGATTAAGGGTAAAGTGATGGCTGCTTTGGTACCTTTACCAATCACTGACGTTAAAGATAGTTCACCACCGTGAGATTTAATGATATTAGATGCAATCGTTAACCCAAGTCCTACGTGTTTTTCTGAGGCTTTAGTGGTATAAAACGGATCAAATACTTTATGCACCAGCTTATCCGCAATCCCTTCACCACAATCGAAGATATCGATAGAGAGCGTTTTACTCTCAACTTTCGTGGTGATTTTAATGGCCTTGCGCATTCTACCGGTACTTTCTAAGGCGTTCTTTATGAGGCAATAAATACCGTGTTCTAGAAGTGCTGGGGCACAGTGCAACTCAAACCGCTCTCCTTTTTCAAATTCAATTAGGCTCAAGTTTGTACCATCCAACTCCAAATTAATCATCACAGAATCCATAATTTGAGAATAGAATTCTACTTGCTGAAACTGAGTTTGATTGCTCTCAAAAAACACACTCAGCTCTTTAACAATCAGTTGAATTCTGTCGAGTCCTGAGTGCATTTCAGCCATCACATCATCACTTTCACTCAAAGCCCAGTTTAGTTGATACTCTTTTTCCAATTCACTCAGCGATTTTGCACATTCAGGAGAGAGTTGCGAATTATTTGCCAAAAATTGCCAAGCTCGATACAACTTAACCAACGAACTTTGTACAAACTCTAAGTTACTTTTTAAGTACGCAAGCGGATTATTAATTTCATGGGCGACACCTGCAGCAAACTGCCCTACCGATGCGAGCTTTTCTGATTGGATCAAGGCTTGCTGCTGCTCAGCAATACGGTTATATGCCTCTCTTAAGGCATCATTTGACGATTCAAGTTCATGAGTGCGCTGCTTGACCTTTTCTTCCAATCCTTCGTTAAGTTTGGTTAGTTCATCGGTCAACAACTCAAGTCGATTTAAATCTCGGTAAGAGCGTAGCGAGCTGGTTAACATAGTGAAAAGACGAGATTTTGTGAGGTCAGTTTTATTTTTATAGTCATTAATATCATAGCGTAGCATGACTTCATGTTCCGGCACACTGCCGGGCTGGCCAGTGCGCAGTACTATTCTTACGTTATGATAGCCAAGTTCTTCACGTATGTATTGCGCACATTCTAAGCCCGCTTCTTCACTTTCCATGATGACGTCGAGTAAAATTAATGCAACGTCATCTCGATTGCTTAAGATATCAATCGCTTCTTTTTTGCTATAGGCATGAAGCAACTCGAGCGGTTTTAATTCAAACCGATAAGCCGTTAACACAAGTTTAGTCACATCGTGAACTTCAGGTTCATCATCGACAATCAACACCACCCAAGGAGATGCAGACTCGTCTAGGTTTTGTTCATCAGGCTCTGAAACGTTTAAGAATGATAATGGCTGCTGCTGACTCATTAAAATGACACCCTTACTCCTATTTCTTAAGGATGGTACAAATCCACAGGTTTACCAAATTATTCGAACCAGAAAATAGTATAAATTTAGCGTTATGGTAGGAAAAAATACTGAGTGACGATAGAACGGGATCTGTACTGTTAAGAAGCCACTCTTCGCAGTACATCAGGTTTAAATATACTTATGCGTTTAGCGCATCCTTATAGTGTTTTCTACAAAGAGAAACATATCTATCGTTACCACCAATCACAACTTGATCGCCATCCGCAATGGCCTTGCCATGCTCATCGGTGCGAAGCACTCGGTTTGCTTTACGACCACAGTGACAGATGGTTTTTAGCTCAATCAATTTATCTGCCCACGCCAGTAAATATTGTGAGCCCTCAAACAGCTCACCACGAAAGTCAGTTCTCAGACCATAGCATAATACCGGGATCCGCAGCTCATCGACGATATCCGTCAGCTCTGCGACTTGAGCTTTTGTTAGAAACTGGCACTCATCTACCAATACGCAGTCAATTTTACTCTCGGTGTGGGCAGACATCAGCAGTGCTTTCACATCTGTTTGGCTTTCAAAAACTTGCGCCTCAGCTTCTAAGCCGATACGCGACGCTACTTTGCCCACGCCAGCACGGTTATCAATTGCAGCAGTGATAATAAACGGGCGCATGCCTCGCTCTCGGTAGTTAAATGCCGACTGCAATAAAGTTGTAGATTTACCGGCATTCATTGCCGAATAGTAAAAATAAAGCTGGGCCATAATAGATATTTCGAAATAAAAATTCGCGCTAGTTTACTGGCTAACGATTAAAAGATCTATTGCTTATCCATTTGGCTGGGTTGTGAACGCAAATACTCACTATATAAGGTGTCGAGGTTAATAAGCTGACTTGCACGCCACACTTTCCAGCTTAATTCAGGGTGCTGCTGATAAAACTGCTCAGAAAATGCCATAAAACCAAACGACGTTTCTATCGGTGGAAAAACCGCTTCCAAGTGGTTAAAGGGAGGCGATAATGTGATTGGCATATTACCGATTTGGCAAAGGCCAATGGTCGCATCTAGTAATTCATTTTCAACCAGTGCAATAGCATGCTCCAACGAGTCGGTTTCGAATATGGAAAAATGCTTGGGCATACTTTCTCGAATAGCATACCCACGAGGTACTGCGAGTTCTATTTCTTTGCTCAGATTTAATGTTGCTTTGTTAGTTTTGCTTTTGAGTAAACAAGTGCTGATCCGATTAATTGCATATTGCTGTGCAATAGTGCCATCGGGATTCTTTGGATACGCCATTTGCTCTTCTCTGGATGCTCGGTGACTTGCCACCACAGCATCAACTTTGCCATTTTCCAGCTCATGCAAGCAACGGCTCCATGGCTTTCGAGTGTAAGTGAAGTTCACCTCTTTTACGTGCTCGTCAAGCTGTTGCACTATCTGGATCGTGACGCCTGGATTTGCCGATGGCACAGTTTGCCCTGCACCATGGATAAAGGGTGGAGCATGTTTATCTTCATAACAAAAGCGAACCTCTGTTGCCATACAGGTCCACGAAGTAAAAACGCAAAAAGCAATAAATAGCAGTCTCAACATTCACTCCAAACATGTAGTAAATCGAAATAACAACGATTAACCACTAGTATACTCTATTTTTTAAAGCTTACTCCCTCGTGTTGCAACAACCACTCTTTCGCTTCAAGTCCACCAGCATATCCTGTTAGTTTGCCATTTGCACCAATAATGCGATGACAAGGCACTATGATACTAATTGGATTTTTGCCGTTGGCAGCGCCAACAGCACGGACGGCATTTTTGTTCCCTAAGCGCTCCGCTATCCAACCATAGCTATGCGTTTCACCAAATGGTACTTGTGCCAACACCTGCCAGACTTGCTTTTGAAAGTGCGTACCATCCACATCAAGTACCACATCAAAGCGTTGGCGTTTGCCAGCAAAGTATTCTGTTAACTGTTTTTTTGCCATTTCTGTATGCCGATTTTCCCCTTGCTCATAACGCATCTTTGGAAAAAAACCAACATATCGTAAACCATTATTGGATGCTTGTATTATCCACTCTCCAGTGGGCGAGGCTAATGTAGTTTCAATCATAATTGTTGCCATAGTTGAAAAGTTAAATAAGAACGAAAAGGAGCACACTTTTCGATATCTATTGTTTTTAAGGATTTTTCCATTGCCTTTTTGACACCCAAATCACCACCCAAGTAAATGTCTGGGTGACTCAATCCGCGCATTTTTGCATAGTCGACAGTCCAAGGGCCTATCCCTTTAATATTTAACCAGTCATCAAGTTCAACATGTTCCGAACCAACATATTGCTCAGCGAAAGCTTTAATAGCCGCTTTTCTCCGCTCAGGCATTTTGAAAAAGGCGAGATCACTATCAAATACGGCCTTAGGCTTAGGGAAGTAACGCATGCCATCTTCAGCTACCTCACCAAGTGTTTCAACCAATAAAGCAAGTAAGTTTCTCGCCGCTTGAACACTGATTTGTTGACCTAAAATAGCTCTCATTCCCGCTTCAAACTCACTCCAGATCCCAGGTAATCTGAGTCCCTCTTGTAGCGGCAAATCAGGTGCGGCTTCATGAAGGTGAGACTCAATAAAACAGGTATCCGCATCCAAATCTAACACACGCCTGATCTGCGCAATCATCGGAACTAACAAGGATAAATCACAGAGCGCGATAACCACTTTAAAGCGATGTTTTTCAGGCTCGATAGTCGCGGTGAAGCGCCCTGTTTCCCCTTCTATCATCACGGTTCGCCCATAACCGTTTTCTGTTAACCACTCGATACCTGGCACAATTCTCATTGCTAAAAACTGCTGCATTTTATCCCAGTTGTACGGTGGTCGATAAGACAAGTAAATCGCAATGGCTGAGCCACTACCTGCGTCTCTTCTGAGTTGACTTGGTGATAACTGATACAGTTTCTGGAATGCATCATTAAAGCGTCGCAATGAATTAAACCCGGCGGCAAACGCGACTTGCGTGACAGGAAGGTCACTTTGCTGTAATAGCTGCTTAGCTAAGTCACATTGCTTATAAAGTGCATATTGTTTGGGGCTGGTGCCAAAATATTGATTGAATACTTTATTTAAATAACGGACCGAAATGCCTAACCTATCGGCTAAGTCTTCTGTCGAATGACGTATCAAGGCCCCCTCGTCGATTAACTTTTTGGCTCTGACTGCGGTTGTTTCCGTGCCAAGCCATGCATAACTACCCGGTGCGCTGTCAGGGCGGCAGCGAATACAAGGTCTAAAGCCAGCTTGCGCTGCATTGTGGGCAAATTGAAAATACTCAACATTTTTTTCTTTTGCAGCAGGTGCTGGACATATTGGCCGACAATAAATGCCGGTGCTCTTTACCGCAACAAAAAACAACCCATCAAATCTAGCATCGCGACTATTTCTAGCTTGAGAACAAACTTCTGGTGTATACATGACTTTCGCTCGTACTTCGTTTTCACTCAGTCTAATAGCTATCACTATAGCAAACTAGCCATTTTTGGTACTCAACCATATTTGGAGTATTCATGAAAAAAGCCCGCTAGGGGCTTTCTAACCTGAGCTTCGGATAACTAATGCCTTTCTAGCAGCCAGTTTTAGCGCTAACTGCGTTGAATTCACTTCCAATAGCCCGCTATTAATGCGTAAATTCGCCTTGCCTACAGGAAGTAGGTACCTTAGCGAGAGCAGGACGCGGAAGCGGTGTTTTCCCTAAAACTCTCTGGCTAGACAGAAAGTCATTCAAGATAAATTTTAAAACTATATGTTAGCTCATTACTTACCCAAACCTCAGGTTAAATAACTGAGGAAAAAGTACTAACCTATTGCTTGATTATATCTGCGCTCGACTTCAGACCAATTAATGACGTTGTAAAAAGCCGCGATGTATTCTGGTCGACGATTCTGATATTTGAGGTAATAAGCATGTTCCCACACATCTAAACCCAATATTGGGGTGTGCTGCTCCATGTAGGGACTATCTTGGTTAAGACTACTCGTCACCGCTAATTTGCCACTCTCATCTACAACTAACCATGCCCAGCCACTGCCAAATCGGCTGACAGCAGCGTTTGTAAATTCAGTTTTAAAGCTATCAAAACCGCCGAATTCACTTTCTATCGCTTGTTTTAACGGCCCATCACACAAAGGCGCAGAATTCGGAGTCATAATTTGCCAGAACAAACTATGGTTATTGTGCCCGCCGACATGTTCTTGCACTGCTTTTTGTAAGGTTTCAGGTAACGTTTTAATGTTTCTCAGCAACGTTTCGGTGTCTTTACCCTCGAACTCCGTCCCCTCTAATGCTGCGTTTGCTTTATTTATATATGTCTGATGATGCAAAGTATGATGGATCTCCATCGTTTTCGCGTCGATATGTGGTTCCAGTGCATCATATGCGTACGGTAATTCAGGTAAGGTATAAGCCATTCGACCTCCAAATGTTAATGTAAAACGCGAGAATGCTGGTGCGTTACCAGCATCGCTTCGTTAATTTGATGAATAAGCTCAGGTAAATGAGGATAGCGTGTTGCAAAATGGATCAGCTCTTGTCGAGTTTTATGCAAATGATGTAAGACGGTAGGCGCAAGTTCATTGTTATATTCGAGGTAGGTTGCATGTATCTTCAGATGGATTGAGATAAGTTGCTGGCACGCTCTATTTGGTTGGTCAAGCGCAATAAAGGTATCAGCTAGATTATGTGCGGATACTACGACGGCTGGTAAACTGTGCTCTATGGCACTCATCACGACGCTGTCCTTTTGGCATAATAAAAACTCATCTAAAATACCTGTCGCGAGTGTCAATGCAACCTGATATTCATCACGGGCACGCAGAAATATTTGCGCTTGATATGCTTGATTACCAGAGAGTATTTTAGCTTGCCAAGGTGACAACACTGAAGATAACGCGCAAGCTCCGCTTGCTAAGCGATTTGCACTAAGGTCCATGCGATTTTTCATATTTTACCCTTATACCGAACTAGCTTACTTGTGCAAGCAAACCAGTATGAGCTATTGGGGCACTATATGATCACACAAACATTAATGCAAACTATTTTCATTTGTGTTTATTTAATTTCTACACACTGATGTGTTACCAAAGAGTCCTCGGTTAATTCAAGTGTGGTATGCGACAATCCAAACCGCGACTGTAAACTCTCTTTTAACCGCGCTAGCGTGCTTTGGTCGCTCAAGGACGTAATGACAACTTGCGCCTCTAAAATATATTCATGCTCATTGAGCTGCCAAACATGAATATGGCTTACTGTCTTAACATTCTCTTGAGTCTCAAGGTATTCCTTAACCTCTTGAATATTCACATTATCTGGCGTCGCCTGCATGAGAATTCTAATACTACTTTTGCTCAGTTCAACGCCATGGTAAATCACGTATGCGGAGATCAATACAGTGGCGATAAGATCCACCACATACCATTGATATAAGATGATTAATGTTCCAGCCACGATCACTGCAACGGAAGCCGCAGCATCAGAAACATTGTGAATAAATGCCGCACGAATATTTAGGCTGGTTTTTGCACCTGCAGAATAAGTAATAAGTGCTGTGATAACATCGATAACTAACGCCAAGGCCGCGAGCCACACCACTATCCAGCCATCAATTGGCTCTGGATTTAAAAATCGAGAAATCGCCTCGAATAACAGATAAACCCCAACAACGATGAGTGTCGCACTATTAATTAACGCCCCAATTATTTCAGCACGTTGATAGCCATAAGTGAGTTCAAGTGAGGCCGGCTTTCTTGCAACTTTTTGCGCGACTAACGCGATAATAAGCGCACCGGCGTCACTTAAATTATGTAGCGCATCAGCAACCAAAGAGAGACTACCAGAAAGAATGCCACCAACGACCTGCGCGACACTCAGTAGAATATTAACAAATACGGCCCAACCGAGCTTATTTCCATGATGGTGATGATGTGCGTGAGACATACTAAATCCTATTTATTGATCCGAATAAGGGGCCACTTTCAATGGCCCCCACGGGCATTACGAATTTTTAATTTGCTTTGAGAATAGTGGATAAAGTGCTGGCAATACAAACAACGTCAGCAAGGTTGACGTTAATAATCCACCAACAATTACACTGGCAAGCGGCCTTTGAATTTCAGCGCCCACTCCTGTCGATAGCAGCATGGGAATAAGTCCCAGCGCTGAGGTTATCGCAGTCATAAGCACGGGTCTAAGCCTTGAAATTGCTCCCTCAAAGACACCCGAATGAAGCGATTCTCCCGCAGCCAATCGCTGGTTTATGCTCTCAACCATGACCACACCATTGAGTACCGCGACACCGAATAAGGTGATAAACCCAACCGAGCTTGGGACCGAGAGATATTGTCCTGAGATATATAAAGAAAATACCCCACCAATGACCGCAAGCGGCACATTCACTAAAATAAGCGCAGCCTGAGCCATTGAACCAAATGCAAAGTAAAGCAAGAGTGCTATTAGCGCCAAAGATAACGGCACCACGATTGCCAAGCGTTTTTGTGCTCGTTGCTGGTTTTCAAATTGACCACCGATTTCAACACCATAACCTGTTGGTAAGTCAACTTTACTATCAATAGCCGCGCGAATATCACTTACTACACTGCCCATATCCCGGCCTTGCACATTAGCTTGGATCACCACTCGACGTTGAACGTCATCTCGTCTTACTTGCGGAGGACCAGATTGATATTCAACATTCGCAACATCAGCCAACCGGATCCACGCCCCTGAACTTGATTGTAAACGTATTTCTTCAATAGTCTGTTTGCTTTGACGGTACTTGGGTGCCAAGCGGACATAAATATCATAGCGTTCGTTACCGTTGATGACCTGCCCCGCTTTACTGCCACCAATGCCATCTTGCACTAATGCCATTACGTCTCCGACAGCTAAACCGTAGCGCGATAACGCTTGACGTTTTGGGGTGATGATCAGCTGTGACTCACCTGCTATTTGCTCAAGTTGTACACCTTCAGTCCCTTCAACTTGCACCACGGCCGCTTCAATTTCCTTGCCTTTTTTTGCAAGCACAGCTAAGTCAGGGCCAAACAACTTAATCGCCAACTGCGCTTTAACACCTGAGAGTAATTCATCGACACGCGTCGCAATAGGCTGTGAAAAATTAAACAGTAAGCCGGGATAAGCCGATAGTTTTTGTTCCATCAAAGCTTGTAATTCGTAGCGATTATTTGCGCTTTGCCACTGTGCTACTGGCGCAAGGCCAATATAGATTTCAATGTTATTTACCGGTTCAGGATCGCCCCCTATCTCCGCTCGACCAATTCTGCTTAGCGCGTAGTTTACTTCAGGAAAAGTGAGCAGCATTTTTTCCAGCTCAGGCGCAACATTAAGCGCGGTTTCAAGACTGGCGGAAGGCGCTAGCGTTACCCTTAGGTTGATGGTGCCTTCTTCAAGCTCTGGGACAAACTCGGTACCAATTTTAGTGAACGTAAAACCGGCCGCCGCCATCAATAATATGACGATTGCCATCAACAACTTTTGCCTATGCAACACTCGATTTAACGTCCAGCGGTAGCCTTTTTCTAGCGCGACGAGAATTATACTCTCTCGCGCTTTAACGCCATGTTTAAATAAGTAGGTCGCAAGCGCTGGGACAATGATAAGGGCAACAAATATCGCCGCAACAACAGCCAAAATAATACTGATTGCCATGGGTTGAAATAACTTAGCTTCAACCCCTTCAAAACTAAATAACGGGGTGAACACTACTAAGATAATACTGGCAGCAAAAAAGATTGGCCTTGCCACTTCCTTTCCTGCGAGCTCAACAATGAGTCCTACAGAGAAGTCATCACTTTCCTTTTGCCTTGTTAGGTGTTTAAAGATGTTTTCTACCATCACCACTGAGCCGTCGACTAACATCCCTATCGCGACTGCGATACCACCTAGCGACATTAAGTTGGCCGATACGCCAAGCCACGCCATAACCACAAGTGCAATGGCAATTGAAATAGGAATTGAAATGAGCACCAGGAAAGTCGCTCTCAGATTCATTAAAAACAGCGCGAGCACCACAACGATAAAAATAAATGCCAGTGCCAAGGCTTCAACGACAGTTTGTACTGCTTTGCTGATCAAATCAGACTGATCGTAAAACGGCTCAAACCTTACCCCTTCGGGTAGCGCTTTATTAATAAGTTCCACGCGGTTGTTAATGCTATCAATAGTTGCTTTGGTGTTTGCTCCCATTCGCTTTAGCACTATGCCTGTTACGACTTCACCGAGCTGTTCCACTCCACCAGAGGCGCTTTTTCTAGACATCGTGACAGCGCCTTGACGGATTTCTCCATCAATCGATACAGTAGCAACCTGAGCCACAGTCACGACCGTGCCATCAATGGTTTTGACGGGCACGTTGGCAATCTCCTGGATCCCCTTCTCCCCACTTTGAAACCAGCCAGTTCCGCGGATCACCAACTGCTCTTGACCGCGCTCTAAATACCAGCCGCCGACATTTTGGTTATTACGCTCGATGGCACTCACCACATCTTGCTGAGTGAGCGCATAAGCCAATAGCTTATTTGGGTCGATATTGACTTGATACTGGCGCACATCGCCGCCAAAGGCCAATACATCAGTTACTCCGTCAATTGGCATTATTAGCAGCTTGACCACCCAGTCATTGAGACTACGTAAGGCCATTGCATCATATTCAGAGTTCGGCTCGCTCATCAGCATATATTGAAATACTTGACCAAGCCCTGAGGTATTTGGCCCCATTTCCGGCGTACCCACACCACTTGGGATCAACTCCTTTGCAGCTTGGAGGCGCTCAAATACCAACTGTCTGGCAAAATAGATATCGGTGCCTTCCTTAAATACTACCGTAACGCCAGATAGACCAGTTTTAGAAATTGAACGCACTTGCTGCACATCAGGCAAGGCATACATCACAGCCTCAATGGGATAGGTGATTAACTGCTCAACTTCTTCCGCTGCCAGTCCCGGCGCCTCAGTATTCACCGCAACCTGCACATTCGTTACATCGGGAAACGCATCTAAGTTGAGTTTTGGAATAGTCACGCTAGCAGTTGCCGTGATAACGAGTAAAAAAAGAATAATTAGAAGCCGATTGTTTACAGACCAATCGATAATTCGATTAAACATGATGAGGCTCCCCTTAATGGTTATGCGGATCGAAGCCTGATTTGGCTTGCTCTGAGGCAATAAAGAACGCCCCGGTTACGGCCACGCGCTCACCCACAGCCAAACCGATAACTTCAACCTGAGCGCCAAAGTCTTCACCTAAAGTCACTTCTTTGGGATAGAACTCGCCGGGTGCTTCTTCGATGTACACCACCCAATCGCCGTCAGGCCCACGACTTAGCGCGTCTGCAGGTAACGCAATGGTTGGCTCTTTTGACGGTATGATAAAGTTGACGTTAACAAACATCCCTGCGTGTAGCTTGTCGTCACTATTTTCAACCAATAGGCGGATCTGTCTGGTTCGAGTAATGGGGTCGATTGTATGCGCTTCTTGGATAACTCGAGCCGCATATTGCTGATCTTCTATGCCAATCAATGCTTTAGAGTTAACCGCTAACGAAAGTTGAGAGTTCGGTTGTAAACGGGCTTCCACCCATAGCTCGCTTTCATCAGTGATTGCCATTAAAGTTGTGCCAGAAGCAACATGCTGGCCCTGAGTAAAGGCATCTTGAGTTACCACCCCCTCGCGCTCAGCAACGAGCGTATATTGGCCAAGTTCACTGGCAGGCTTAGTGGCTATTTCTTTGATCTCCTTTTCTGTTACTCCAAGTGCCAACAACTTTGAATAAGCCGAACTAAAACCGGCACTTGCTTGAACGCGTTCACGCTCACTGATGGTTTCTTTGCTTAAGCGTTTAACTCTATCCCACTCTGTTGAAGCGACCAAATACTGCGCTTGGGCCTGCGCCATTGCCTCTGAGAATAAGGTGATAAGTGGGTCGTTAACATTAACCATAGAGCCAAGTGTAGTGTGTCGCTTTAACACGATTGAATCGGCTCTTGGCGATACTAAATAGCTGGTATAACCATTGGCTTTTACTTCTCCAGGTGCAAAATAAAAGCGCTCATGGCTTTCCAGCTTGACTTCTTTGGTCTGAATTCCAGCAAAACGCATCTGCTGTTGCGTTAGTACGATGGCATTTTCTTCCTCTTCATGTTCTTCATGACCGTCGCCGGCATATGCCAGCGAGCTAAAAAGCGCGTTCACCGCGAAATAGATGGAGAAAATTTTAAAATTTGTCATTCGATACTCTTTTACTCAAGAACGTAAGTTGACGTTCAAAACCGTTAGCTTGTTTAACGAATTGCACCAAGCATTGCTGTTACAGTGCCAATTCGTAAACAAGAATGCGCTTCTCAAGCAGACGTGATTTATCTGTAATCAACGTCATCAGCTAAGAAGGAGTAATACCAATCAGGGTTAAAGTAGCTCATGTACTTAATACAATTGGTATAAACGGAGTGGGCAATATCACTGAAAGCAAAACACATAAGCATAGAAAACAGGTCTAGTTGTTTGCTCACAAACACGAATTTGCGCTAAGTTGGGTTTATCAATTTACGCATTAACCTAAACACAGGTTAGTGAAGTTAAATTGAGTTCACGCCTTCAATGATAACCGCGACTTAAGCGATCGGTGGACGATGTGCTTGCTCTACAAAAGCACGCACTTTAGTATCTGATTGAGGATAAATTTCGCTATTTGGTCGCATTTCAAAGGGGATAAAAGATTTTAAAATCACTAAATTCAAATGCGTCCCACTGCAATGGCCACAGTGGTGGCAATCTTTTGTATGATGGTCGCTGGGGTCTGCTTGCACATCTTCAGCATGATCGTGAGTATGTTGGAGGTGAGACACTTCGATTTGATGGAAGCTAGATTCAGACGCGAATACACTCACAGATTGCACCGCAAGTAGAAGCATCACAAAAATCAAAACTAGCTTATTCAAATCTACATTTCTCTTTAAAACAAAAGATCGTTGTCAATTTACCACCTGCACTTGTTCTGTCAATAGTAGCGCTAAGCTTTAAGTCTTATTTTTTGCTGTCATTACTGATCCTACTCAAAATGAAATAACAATAATTTGCATTGTTAGGCCAAAACATCAACTTAAATGCGAATTATAATCAATATATAACACTATGTTTTATAAAGATTTTTCATTGACACATCACATAAATCCGTTAGACTAGCCGCATATTCACAGTTTGAGGTAACAGCATGCAAGGTAAACAAAAAGTCATCGACGCATTCAATAAGCTATTAGCCAATGAGCTTGCAGCTATCGATCAATATTTCATCCATTCACGTATGTACGAAGATTGGGGGTTGAGCAAACTATACCAACGCCTTGAGCACGAACGTGAAGAAGAAACCACGCATGCAGATTGGTTGATCAAACGCATTCTTTTCTTGGAAGGGGTACCTAACATGACAAAACGTCGTGATCTACTCATCGGCCAAGATGTTAAGTCCATGATGGAAAACGACCTAAAACTAGAGCTTGAAGTTGTCGAATGCGTTAAAGAAGCAATCAAAATCTGTGAAGAAGAGCAAGATTACCAATCTCGAGAAACGCTTGAAAAGCTGTTGTTTGATACAGAAGAAGATCATGTTTACTGGCTAGAGCAGCAAATTCGCCTGATTGATCTTATCGGTGCTCCGAATTATATCCAATCTCAGCTTTAATATTAAGGACTCGACAAATGAAAGGTGATAGAGAAGTAATCGGAGCGCTTAATAAAGTTTTGGCCAATGAGTTGGTAGGTATCAACCAATACTTTTTGCACGCACGTATGTTTAAAGACTTCGGTTTTAGCCAGTTAGACAAAGCGGATTATAAAGTCTCAATACAAAAAATGAAAAACGCTGACCGCCTTATCGAGCGAATTTTGTTCTTGGAAGGCCTTCCTAACTTACAAGATTTAGGTCGTTTAAAAATTGGTGAAAACAGCGCTGAGATGATTGATTGCAATATGGCATTTGAGCAAGCGTCTTTGGTCGACCTCCAAGCAGCAATTAAATTGTGTGAAGAAAAGCAAGATTACATCAGCCGTGAAGCGTTAGATAAAATCCAAAACGAGCAAGAAGAGCAAATTGACTGGCTTGAAACTCAGCAACATCTAATTAAGGTGATGGGAATAGAAAACTACTTACAGTCTCAACTATAAGTATTTAATTGAGGTTGCGTGATAATGTACTGTTACGCAACCTGATCAGTGACATCAACAATCGCAATCAGCTTTTCATTTAGAATTTTCTTCGCACAGTTACAGCACTTTCCACACTGCTTACCAACAGATAATGTCTGGCTAAGATCACGCATTGAACGAGCACCATCGTCTATCGTCTCTGCAATCTTTTTATCTGTAACACCATGGCAAATGCACACGTACATAAATGAAAACCAATCTCAAACTCATTAACTGAAAACAAGTCTAATCTAAACGATAACAATTATCAACACATACCTTAGCTATAAATGCGAATTATTTTTCTTTGTAAGCTGCAGCAAAGACTTCGTTATTCACACTTCGTAAAACGTCGTACTCAAGCCGACGTTTATTTCTATAAAATTAAGAAAAATCCAGTAAAACTGCTACGCTTAACTTAACCAGATGAGTTTCACTTTAAACATGAGAGTTTGGGTGCACTTTCACCCAAGAAGATTGTTTTGTTTGCTACAAATGACAAACCTTAAACATGTATAAATTGTTAAATATATTGCATAAAAACCAAGGTTTAAGTTGATTTCAATCTAGCATTTCCGCTAGACTTCGCGTCACCGCTAACAGTTTTATTAGCGCGGATCAGCTTAGTTTGATTTGGTAACATGTTGTTAAAGGACTAAATGAGATTGGATAGAGAAAGGTCTTTTAATGAAGCAAGCGCTATTGTGTTTTTTTATATTATTATCTTTGTGTTGCATAGTCGCGCCTAGCCACGCCCATAACTTCGGTCAATATACTTCTCGTTTCTCTGTTGAGGAGGGGTTAAGTCAATCAGCAATCACCGCCATCACACAAGATAAACATGGCTTTATTTGGATCGGTACTCTTCAAGGCTTAAACCGCTATGACGGCAATCAAATCGTTAGTATTGCAGCCTCTCAGGGTCTTGATGAGCAAGAAATAGTTGGGCTATTCAATATCTCGAATGACGAGTTACTGATCTCTACTGGTATCAGCGGTGCGTTTTTACTGAATGTTGATGACTACACAGTTCAACAAATCTACGACGGTAAACGTCAAGACAACAACGCAGCTCCAAAACCCATCGCTACAGCCATTGCTCATCGAGAAAATATCATCTTCTCCATTGAAAGTGACCTCTACACATTAGATCGCGATACGTTAAAGTCAGAATTACTCACTCACTTCGCACCAAGTAGCTACATTCGCGCCATAAACGTTATCGGTAATTTTGTGATTATTGGTACAACGGAAGGTCTATTCACCTATTCTCTTGCGACCGGCAATGTAGAGCAAATAAATTACACAGATTCAAAGTCAGAACTCAGTCATGATGTTAAATTACTCAAACGCGACCCATCGTTGGGGTTACTCGTTGGTACTGTAGAAGGCTTATTTGTAATTCCAGTCAGTAATCAAACACTTGTTGCTTCAAAAAGCTATGAGCTCGTTCCTGAGAAAAATATTTGGGGACATCAAATCACTCCCTATGGCGAGTTTATTGCTACCGAACATGGATTGTTGCTTATTGATAGAAGAAAAAAAACCAGTTCAAAGGTGCTTTCCTTAACCGAAGGGCAATATCGTCTCACCAACCCCAGTATCACTAACCTTTACGCAGATAGAAACAATAACCTATGGATGGGCACGTATAATGATGGTGCATATTTATGGCCTTCAAGCTCGCTGCGCTTTACAACATTTATAAACACCCAAGACAGGTTTGCCAATAACAATATCTGGTCGATTCACCCTACCAACAATAACACGGTACTCCTCGGTACGGATAACGGCATTAATGAGTTTGATTTGAGCACCCAGCAATTGAAATCCAGTTACCTGCAAAATAGAGACCCAAAAGCGCTGTACGGAGCAGATGCTGTATTCTCTATTTTTAATTCTTCATATTTCGACAAAAATACATTTCTTATACAAACAACTCAAGAGACCGCACTATTTAACACCGACACCAAACAGCTAAACCCAATTACGCTTGAAAATGGTGACAAACTTGAACCATATAGCTGGGGTATTGCGAAGTACTCAGAAAGTAAGTTTCCATTTATCAATAGCAACGGGTTTTATGAATATGATGCTGCCACTAGTACAGTGCGGGCATTAGAAGGACTGTCAAAGCAGCTGGCAGCGGCACAGAGCTTTTTGATCCTACCGCCTTTGGATACGACTAACGATGAATATTGGATAAGTACGGACATCAGTTTGGTCAAATATAATGAGTCAACAGATACCCTAACAACAATTTACAACAAATCGGATAAGCACTTGGTCTCCGCCGTTAATAGTTGGGTAGTAGATAGAGCTGGAACACTATGGTTGGCGACCTCAACCGAAGGTCTAGTCGGGCTCAATAAAGATACTTACGCCGAAGAATACAAGCTAACGACTGAACAAGGTTTGATGAGTAATGCTATCTACAATCTCCAGTTAGATAGAGATGGAATGATTTGGGCCAGCAGTCAACGCGGCATGTTTAAATTTGATCCAATAAATAAAGTATTGGAAACCTTTGGAACGAATCAAGGCCTGCCGACGCTTGAGTTTAACGGAGGGGCAGCAGCAGCACTTGAATCTGGCAAGCTGATGTTCGGTACAGTCAACGGCTCTATCACTTTCGATCCGGAACAGTTTTCAGATGGCGCGGTTAAGCGCCGCCCACTACTGGTCACTCAAATGGATATTTTAAGCAGGGACCAAACCTACTTAGCACCTGATGCAATATTGCAAGCATTTGATTTTAAGTTTGATGACATGGGCATTGAGCTACTGTTTTCTGATTTTGACTTCAATGCCAATCATCATATTCAATACCAA
Source organism: Pseudoalteromonas sp. NC201 (assembly GCF_002850255.1). Taxonomy (NCBI): domain Bacteria; kingdom Pseudomonadati; phylum Pseudomonadota; class Gammaproteobacteria; order Alteromonadales; family Pseudoalteromonadaceae; genus Pseudoalteromonas; species Pseudoalteromonas sp. NC201. The sequence goes on along the minus strand of NZ_CP022523.1, from coordinate 1,185,529 downwards.
GCTTCTTTGCATGGTCCAAGTGCACTTACGTTTTCAAACTTAAAACGAAACAAAGTATTTCTAAATCAATTACTCCCTGGTGATTATCAGTTAATCGTTGCACCGCATTCGCTTGACGGTGATGACCTGAGCAATGCACTCAACTTGCGCTTTCATGTTGCTCACTCTCCATGGCGCTCGCCTGTTGCATTAATCTTATACAGTCTAAGTGCATTCGCGCTAATATCGCTCGTCGTTATTAAGCACAAACAGAAACAACGTCAGCTTGAAACTGCACTTAAAGCCGTTACGCATGCAGGAAGGCAAACGAAGCTGGCGTTGAAATCAACCAAAAGCGGCGTTTGGTCAGCAGATGTCGTTGCACGCCAAATCACACAGCAGCGCGCCGAAGCGCTTGGCTTTAAGAGTGATACTATGACGTTGCAAGAACACTATAACGCCATTCATCCAGATGATAGAGAAGTTGTCGAGCGTGCTTGGAAGAAATTTATTTCTAACCCGACCAAAGAGCAGCTTTCTCTATCTTATCGACTGCGCTGCACTGACAATAATTGGCACTGGTTTCACGACTTTGGCCAAGTCGCAGAGTTTGACGCACAAGGCAAAGCCACTGAACTACACGGTATTTATACCAATGTAACCACGCAAAAAGCGAACCAGATGCGCGCAAATATGCTGGGTGAGGCCTTCAGCCAAGTGAACGATTGGATTGTGATCTTAGACCCTAACTTACAGCCCATTTCGGTCAATAGTAGCTTCTGTAGAGCATTTCAACTGCAGGAAAACGAAGCGTTAAACGACTTAACGACTGAGCGTTTTGTTAATGCCATCGGGCAAAAGAAGTTCCACGGTTTAATTGCAAATTTAAAATCTCTTGGACCAAATCAATATCTAAGACAGGAAGTTCAAGTTACAGACGGCTGGGATAAAGTGCATCCAGTTCAACTAAGCATTAGCGCGGTTTCCAAGGACAATGTGAATCTCCAATACTTCGTGGTCGTTGTTACCGATTTGACTGAGCAGAAAAAAGCCGAGAATGAACTTAGATATCTCGCCAATTTCGACGCTTTGACGGAGCTACCGAATCGCAGCTTAATGCTACAGCACATTGAATTTGCGCTGTTTAACGCAAACAACACACAGCAAAGCTGTGCCCTACTCTTTATTGACTTAGATAAATTTAAACCAATTAATGATGCCTATGGACATCATATTGGCGATAAACTACTGGTCGCGATAACTAAGCGGATCAAAGAGCAAATTAACAATAATTGTATCTTAGCAAGGCAGAGTGGCGATGAGTTTCTTGTGCTAATTAAGTCCTTCCCTAGCATCGAATATGTGAGCGAGGTAGTCTCCCGCTTAGTGAAGCACATACCCGAACGTATCGAAATTGATGGGATCACCATGAGTGTATCTGCCAGTATTGGCGTTGCAGTTTACCCGTTTGATGCACCGGACTCAGAATCCTTAATCCGTAACGCGGATATCGCCATGATCCATGCAAAGCAATCGGGAAGAAATGCATTCAAGTTCTTTACTGAGACAATGAATGAAGAGATCAGTAAAAAGCTTCGGTTAGAAACCGCAATGAAAACGGCAGTTAAAGACGGTGAGTTTTTCAATCACTATCAGCCTATCATCAATACCACAACGGGTCAGCTTGCAGGCGTTGAGTTACTCATGCGTTGGCGCAATAATGACATGCTAATTCCTCCATGCGATTTTATTCCAATCGCTGAAGAAAGCGGCTTGATCGAAACCTTGACTGAGCAAGCGCTTATCAGAGCCTTAATAGAATTGCGTCCATTGTTTACACAAGAACCAGACTTTTATTTATCTCTTAATTTAAGCGCGGTACATATTTTACGCTCAGATATCGCACACCAGTTCACTGAGATTTTAAAAGCGCATGGTCTTACTAATCGTTGCTTAAGACTTGAAATCACCGAGTCAATTTTTATGTCTGATATGGTTAAGGCACGAGCAACTATCAACGAAATGAAGCGGGCTGATTTTATATTGCTACTCGACGACTTCGGCACTGGCTTTTCTTCACTCACGTATCTGAATGAGTTCCCTCTTGATATTATAAAGATTGACCAAGGGTTTGTACGCAATATGAGCGCAAAACCCGCGAATAAATCTATCATTAGAACCATTTATTTATTGGCGCAAAGCTTAAACATGAAGTGTATTGCAGAAGGTGTCGAGACAGAATCTCAGCTTAATTATCTAAGAGACGTAGGCTGTGAATATATGCAAGGCTACCACTTCGCAAAGCCTATGGCGATTGACGATTTGCTCGCATTTTACGAACAGCATGAACGCTCACGAGCTTGATCGCGGGTTGAGTGGGCTAGCCTAAGCGTTAGCCCTTATCTTGCGTTTCACTATCAGGCAGTTCTGAGCGCTGCCATTCACTAAGCTTTTGATAAAGTTCGTTAATATCAATGGGTTTAGCAATAAAATCATCCATGCCTGCCTGGATACATTTTTGTTTATCTTCTTCGTAGGCGTTCGCTGTTATCGCAATAATATGTGGATTGCCGTATATATTTGGCTCGTTTCTGATTGCTTTGGTACAAGCAAAGCCGTCCATATTCGGCATTTGGCAATCCATTAAAACCAAGGCATAGTTTTTCGCCTTCATTGCAACTAAAGCTTCGACTCCGTCGTCCACTTTATCTAACAAGCAGTGCGTTTTCTCTAGCAACTTACCAACAACCACTTGGTTAATTTTATTGTCTTCTACCAATAGAACATCGAGGCCATTAAAATCAGGAGCCCCTACTTCTTGTTGCTCTCTCTTAACCCCCTGCCCTTTTGAAGCTGGAATATCTACATAGAATTTACTACCGAGCCCAAGTTCACTGTGAATGCTTATCTCGCCATGCATCGCTTCGACTAGTTTTTTAGAAATAGCTAAGCCAAGTCCGGTACCACCAAACTTTCTTGTGGTTGAAAGGTCTGCCTGAGTAAACTCATGGAACAACGTTTCCTGTTGCGCTTTTGAAATGCCAATTCCAGTGTCAGCAACAGTAAACTTTAACATCCCACTCTCATAATGGACGGAAAGTGTTATGTGGCCTTTGTTGGTAAACTTTCCAGCATTGCTGAGTAAATTATTTACCACTTGTGACACGCGTAGTTCATCTAACTCAAGGTACGTAGGGAGTTCAGCCCCCTTCTCGTACTTAAACTCAACACCATATCTGACGTTAGAAATTTTGAAAATGCTGACCAGACTGTCGAGCATTTCTTGTAAATTCACTGCCCGGCGTTCTATTTTCAAAGCCCCCGCCTCAATTTTAGAATAATCCAAAATATCATTGAGGATAAGCATCAGGTTCTTTGCCGACTGCCGTATAATTGTTATTTGGTCTGCCATCTCATTGCTAAGACTTTGCTCTCTGATCAAGCTATCCGACATACCGATAATTCCATTTAACGGCGTTCTAATTTCATGACTCATATTGGCGAGGAACCGGCTCTTGGAATGATTAGCAGCGTTAGCGGCTTCTACGGCTTTGGTTAGCTCTTCCGTTTTCTCAGCAACTTGTTGCTCTAACTCACGATTGAAGTCGGTAAGCTTACGGTTAAGTCTTTCGTTTTCTAGGCTGGCTTGATTTTGTTTTGTAAAACTCAGTGTTAGCTTAAAAGCCAGCTGATTGAACTGCTGCTGCAACTCAATTATTTCTAAAAAGCTGCTATCTGCATTCGCCGAATTTTCGATTAAAGTTGAAGGTTCGTAAGCACGAATATCATGACTGAGCGCCACAATTGGACGCACCAACAATCGAGTGAGCTGACGGACAAAAATAGAACTCAATACAATAATCGCAAGCGCAAGTCCCAATGCATCTGACCAAGCTTCAGCAGCAACTAAATTAAGATATTTACGGTCGAGCATAGTGATAACTGACCATTCATATTGTTTAGATACCGCAGTTTGTTTAAATAAGATCTGCTCAGTCGAGTCTTCAAAAGTTGAGGATTCCTTATCAAATAGGGCTTGCAACACCACATCACTTGGCATATCTAGGGTTTTAAATTCGGTCTTTAACGAGCTATAGACAACCCTTTTATGTTTATCCAACACAATCAAATTGGCATCTTCAGCAAGAATTTTTGGAATAAAGCGTTCAAATGAACCAAATATTAAAGACCCTTCCACAATCCCCCTAAACTCTTCAGCGATAAAGATTGGTGCTGAAATTGCGACAATAGGCGCTTCATCAAAACCACGTCCTTGAAATATGCCTGAAACAAATCCTTCTGGGTATTCGGGAGCTTTAATAAAGTAGTCTCTATCTGACACATTGGCATTTGTTCCCTTCATCGTATCAGCAAAATGCTGCGGATAAAGGTGAGTAACATTAGCATCTTTGTCCGCGACAATCGCGGTTCTAAAGTTTGCATGAGTTTTTAGCAAACGCTCGATAACATAGTCGGCATCAATCCCTAAGGATACATCTGTTGCGGATATCACCATCGCGCGACGATATGCATCAAGGTAGTCATCAATTTGAGCGACAATAGAACCAGAGGCTTCTTCAAGCTGTGTTTTTATCTCAGCTTCAATTCTTTTATAGTAATTGTTTGTCAATACAACGGTTGTCATCAATACAACCAAAACGATAACAAGGTTGACGGTAGAATTAAAAATTTGATTGAGCGGCATCCCTTGCCACTTGCTGCGAGTAAAGAAAAAGCTCAGCAAGTCGACCACAGCGAGACAAATACCTGCATTGATTAGGTACTTAGCCAGTGCAGTGAATATAACGAGTAAAGGCAATTCGAGGGCAAAATAGCCAAAAATAAATAATGCAGGTAACCCCAACAAAATCCAATAAACGATACCCCGAACAAAAAATGGCTTGGCGAAACGGACGCAGACAAAGTGAAGCCACAACACTTCGAAGAAAAAAACCACAGAAGGCCAAGCATGCTCCCATCGATACCAAATAAAACCGGCACCTATAATCACAGCGATGATGGCATAGCGCCATCCGCATAGCAGCAGGATAAATAATACAAACAGCTGGCCAAAAAGGAATTCAGAACTATCCAAAAACCAAATTGGCAACAGATTGGCCAGCCCGCCAAGTACACCTAAGACTAAAGTTATGATGAGCGCTTGCTTTTGATTCAAATGTTACACCACCGGTTTTTGATACTGCCTATGTATAACAATAAAAAATATTTTAAAACCTGCCAAGGTAGTGCAACAAATAACTAAAAAATATATCACACATTGGGTTTATTTTCCCTAATGATGAGGGCAGTCATGGCTCTCTATTTGTAGCACACTACTCAGCACATTAAAGGACTTTTTCAACGCTTCTTCCACTTCCACGCGACACGCTGAATCATGAGATTCGATAGTACAGTGATGCTTTAATACCACATGTGCACCAACGACAACCGCCCCATCAATTTTGCTAACCGTAATATTATGGGCGCTTTCAACATGCTCCGTAGACACAATCGTTCTCTCTACTTCTTGAACCGTGGGCAAAACTTCTGGGGGTGTAGCAAGTCCTTTAAGACAAGCAATTATCACCTTAATTCCTGTGAACAATACAAAGACAGAAATCAGCATGCTCGAGAGAATATCAACCACCTCCCAGCCTGTGAGGTGTATAATCACACCTGCGATAAATGTCGATATGGTGGACAGTAAATCAAAAAATGAGTGCAAGAAAACAGCATAGACGTTAATACTGTCTTTACGGCCTTTGTACAGCACCCAAGCGGAGGCCCCATGAAACAAAAACCCAATTGCAGCAATCATAGACATTAAATAGCTATTCACCTCTAGGTCATGACCGCCCGCATGATGAGACAATCGCTCACTCCCTTCGAGCAAGATAATTACCGCAATTGAAAGGTAGAGAATGCCATTGATAAGTCCACCGGTATATTCAGCACGCTTGTAACCATCGTTATATGTTTTAGCAAGATAAACTGCCACACTTGACGCTATCAACGCGATAAATAAAGAACTATTGTGCACAAACAAGTGTCCAGCATCAGCTAACACAGCGAGAGAATTAGCGTAATAAGCACCAATAACTTGAATGATCATAAAAGAGCAAGTGATTGCAAGCGCAATCAATAATCTTCGGCGAGAAGCTTGATGCGTAGTGATATCTGTCATGAAATGAGTCGTGTACCTAATTTAATATAAGATGCTACGTACAACCACAGCATAAGATGGAGCCATTTGACTAAATGCACCTCACCTTATCTTTTATACCGTGTAGGAAAAAGCCGTGATTCAAAAATACAGAAATAAATTTAGAAATATACGTAGTTAACCTGAGCTTAGGATAATTAATGCCTTTCTAGCAGCCAATTTTAGCGCTAACTACGTTGAACTCACTTCCAAAAGCCAGCTATTGGTGCGCAAATTCGCCTAGTTATCATCAAAACTCTCTGGCTAGATAAGGTAGTAATTTAATATTACTTTAGAAACAATGAGTTACCTCATTCCTTATCTAAACCTCAGGTTAGTTATCGTTTAAACATTGCCCTAAATGGCAATGATATACAGTCTCAATTGTAACGTTTCCACGAGCTAAATGCACTAACATTTGCGGCTGTAACGGCCGACTTTATAGAAAATTTTGACACCCATCGCTTTTACTTGCGGTAAAGTACAATTAGATTTTTTCCAACTGAGTCACAACGTCGGTTGCGATTTGCTTTAATATTTCACAATCAGCTTCACTCAACTCTCGGGGTTCTATATCGATAACACATACGGTCCCAACGCGAAAACCGCTGGACAATATGATAGGAGCACCAGCATAAAATCGAATATGAGGGGCATTTAACACCAAAGGGTTATCCATAAAGCGAGGATCTTCGAGCGTATCATGAACCACAAATACCGTGTCTTCTAATATTGCATGACCACAAAATGAAACATCGCGAGACGTTTGCTCAGCATCCAATCCAAAGCGAGATTTAAACCATTGTCTGTCCTTGTCAACAAGACTTACCAATGCAATTGGAGCATCAAAAACATGGGCAGTAAATTGAGTAATTCGGTCCAATTCAAGTGTTGGTTTTGTATCGAGTATCGCAAGCTCCCTAAGCGCATGTAACCTAGCTGGTTCGTTTTTAGGTACCTCAGGGGTTTTCATAATCTACTTACTTAATTAGACAGTGTTTATATTTCTACTATAGTTTGTTTTGTGAGATAACGCAGGTGGCAAATGTGAGCAAGTATTTTAAAATAATCTCCCTAACCCTTTTTTCCCTAGTCTGCTTAAGTGGTTTTTACCTCGAAATTAACGAGTTTAATAAAAATCGTGTGGTTCACCAGAGTCTGACTTTATACTACAACAACCTTTCCGCCCTAGATAAAGCGATTGAAGTGATCTTTAGTCTGCAACGTGAACGCGGCATGTCCACGGGGTTTAAGTCCGAAGAAGAACACGACGCGCGACTACTTGCATATTATCAGGAAACGGACGAAAAAATAATAAGACTCACTGCTGAAAAACTCACGAGCATTAATAACTTCGATCAGTTTCAATTGACCATAAAAGACGATATACAAACACTGAGAAAGCTCAATAGACAGGCAAATATCAACCACGAGCAACTATTTCTTCGCTACACAATTTTGATTAATCACTTAATCGATACAGTCCGAACCATACAAACTGAGCAGTCCTTCATCCATAATTTTGGTAGCAATGAGGATAAAACACAGTACCAGAATATTCACACACTTATCAGAGCAATTGAGTTAGGGGGCAGACTCAGAGCTAAGATCAGCCGATACTTAACGGCAGATGAAGAGGCCACTAGATTAAGTGCAATGAGAAGCGCGCTACAATACTACGCCACTCATGTCACACTGATGGACAGCCTCAAAGATAATCAAAATACCGTACAGCTATACAATGCCGCTACGGCGTCTAGAGAGTATGACTATGTCACCTCAGCCCTAAACCGCTTTAGCCGTGGAGCTGAAATCAACTTACCACACTATGTGTGGTGGGATAACAGTACTGCCTATTTGAACTTGCTCGCTAGTGGCAGCCTGAATTTACTTGAATATATGAAGGACTCTGCTGACGCATCTATGCAAAATTCACAAGAGCGAGCTCAAACCTCACTCATTATCTCTTTGATCATTGCGCTGCTTTATATCATTTTAATTTGCCTATTGATTAGAGCGTTTACCGAATTAAAAATATATAAAACGGCACCACTTAGAACACAAACCGCACAGCTCATTGTGATATTTTCGTCAGTACTTGCCGTGCTATTTGTGGAACATTTTGCAAGTCAAAAGCAGCTATTATACCTCTCTGAAGTACAAACTCTTAGGCAGCTGAACAACCACTCATTGGAGCGTATAAACCACCTTAAAACGCTATGGTACAAGCCACATGTTGAAAGCCTTAGGTATGCCAGTATTAGCACCAATGCCGATCTCGCTAAACCGTCTCAGTTGCAAACGCTAGCCGTTAATAATCTTAATAACACTCAGTATGTAGACAAAAGCCAGATCGCGTCGTTTTATTCTCAATATCAAGAAAGTTTGCACCGTGGAGGGGTAATTACACAAATTATAAAGGGTAATGATGGCCATCGAATATTGATTATGGCGGGTCTTGGGCTGTCCGATAAGGGGCTGACGGAAACACTGTATTGGTACGAAGTTCAGCTGGATGTCTTACTTGGCAGCCTAGAACTCAGCCTTGATACCCGCCTAGAAAACGCATCGGGTTACTACACTATGCAGGAAGTCGAGGCGATTAAAATTAGCGGCACGCATACTCCACTAAGTCAATTACTGCTTACTAATAATATTGACCAAACCGACTTTCTAAGTGCAAAAATCTGGGATCAAGAACTTCAAGTGGGTGCTTATGCTTATTCACGTGAAGCGTTTAATCAAGATCTCTTCTACACCATAGAAATTAAGTTTATCTGGCAGGTGTTGTCATTAGTTGCATTTTGCTTATTTGGTTTAGCAATTAGCTATCGCGCCCAACAAAAAGCAAAATTAGACAAGCAAGCTGCAAAAGACGCGATTCAAAAGCGTCAAACTTTATTGAACTCATCTGAGAAGCTTGCCGCTATCGGTAGTTTTGAGGTGCCTGTTGGACAACACGTAGCACATACCTCTGAAGGCTTTAGGACGCTGTTTAACTTAACTCCCGAACTTGAGTACCATAATTTAAAACCAATTATAAAATTACTCGATAGTGACAATAGGAAGAAGTTGCAATCAAACTTACGTTCCATAACTCACGATCAATCTAGTGAACTTCAATTGACAATAAGAGACGAATCTTCAACTAGATACCTAAATGTCATTCTCAATTTAAAATACTACTCAAGTGAAAATTCGCAGTTTGTTGTCGGGGTTGTAAAAGATGTAACGAATCAAGTTAATGAAAACAATCGCCAAAAGAGAATACAAAAAGAACTCGTTGCCGCGAGAAAAGCGGCCCTAGAAAAAATGCATGAAGCGGATGTGGAAAGAATGTCAGCTCAGCATTTACTCAAAGTCCAAAAATCTACAGAAAAGCTGCTTCAAGAAGCCATTGATTCATTTCCAGCATTTATCCTGCTAATTGATGAAAACCAGCATATAGCTATGCTAAATCAGTTTAACGAACACATTAAAAGAACTAATCACAACGAATACCAATTCATGGGAAGCTCTCTCAACAAAGGTTCTGACGTTATAGCATTTATTACCCAACTGCCAATGACAGACAACAGCGAATTACTGTCCATGTTAGAAGAGGCAAAAGACAAAGAGCAGTATCAAGCACTAACGACGTGCCAGTATGTTAGTGAAGATACCCTGTACTGGTTCAACGTGTTAGTGAAAAATATCACCACAGATTCTGGGAAATACACCCTCATCTATCAGAATGATATTACTAAAAGCATCAACTTTTCTGCAGAGCTTGAGCAAGCTCGCATAAAAGCAGAGCAAGCAAGTGAAGCAAAGTCTCGCTTCCTCGCAACAATGAGTCACGAGATAAGAACGCCGATGAATGGCGTGGTGGGCATGCTGGACATTCTCGCCCAGTCTAACCTTGATCACGAGCAATCTCACCTCACCAAAGTCGCAAAAAGCTCAGCATTAGTACTACTTCGAATAATTAACGACATATTAGACTTTTCAAAAATCGAAGCTGGGAAAATGCAACTTGAATCTACGCCATTTAGCTGGCAAGAAATTATTAGAGAACTCGCGGAGCTCCTTGCATATCAAGCGGACTCTAAAAAGCTCAAGCTTGCCTTTTATCTTTCGCCACAGTTACCTAACTGGCAATTAGGAGATCCAGTTAGACTGCGCCAAATTTTATTAAACCTAATCGGTAACGCGTTAAAATTCACCAAAACTACTGCAACCGCCGCTGGCTTTGTAGAAGTGACTATTGGGCGCTCTCCCGATGATGGTTATATGGAAATTAGCGTGAAAGACAATGGTAAAGGTATGTCCGAAGAACAAGTAGAAAACCTTTTTAAACCATTTGTTCAAGCAGATAGTAGTATTCAACGCCAATATGGCGGTACCGGGCTGGGCCTTTCCATTACCCACAAACTTGTAGCCATGATGGAAGGGGAAATTGACTGTAGAAGCCTCGAGGGTTTTGGCAGTAACTTTATTGTTACTCTGCCATACTGTGAAGTGCCAAAACAAACCCGTGATATTAGCTTAACCTTAGACAGACTAAAAATTGCTGTGGTGGGCGACGAGGACAAATTTGAAAAAGACCTGCAAAATCAACTGCGCATCTATGAAGCCCAATGTGAAATATTCCCTCGAGAACTGTTTAACGCGCAACTGATTGATAGTCAACAATTTGATTATCTCGTTATCACTGCAGAAGCCTTCCAACAACTCACTACAGAAGGAAAAGAAGTTTTCATCGCGGAAAGCGAGTGCAAGTATATTTTACTAGACAATAATCAGGACAAGCTTCCGCATGCAAACAATATCAACGTCTCAAACCTCGCGCTATATCCTTATTACGCTTATAAAGTCGTTTCACACATCGCCACCTTAGAAGGGCTAATTGACAGTGAATCAACAAGTGACGACAGCGAGACTAAATCTAAGGCACTACCCACAATTAATGATGCCCAAGCACTTAACAAGCTTATCTTAGTCGTCGAGGACAATGTTTATAATCAGGATTTATTCAAAAGACAGCTAGCTCTGCTAGGCTATCAATGCATTATTGCCGACAATGGTAAAGTTGCCTTGCAGCTACTCGAACAGTATCACTTTTCGCTTATTATTTCGGACTGCCATATGCCTGTGATGGATGGCTATGAATTCGCAAAACAACGTCGCGAGCATGAACGTGAACGCAATCTAGAGCACATTCCTATCATTGCGGCAACGGCTAATGCGTTAGACGGTGAGAAAGATATTTGCTTTAACGCCGGGATGGACGATTACATTGCAAAGCCCATTGTCTTGCAGAAATTAAACAAAAAGCTAAAAAAATGGTTTTCGAGCAACATTCCAACAAACAGCCAAGGAGCGGAGAATGCTTCCTCATTGATGGAGGAACTAGATGCGCCAACCAGACATATCGACTTGGTGATACTCAGTGAATATGTAGGTACAGATAAAGAGTTACAGAGTATTTTCTTAAGAAGCTTTGTCGACGACACGAAAAAACTGTTACAAGGGGTAGACCTAGAACATCCTGAAAGTGTCAAGAATATTGCACATCAAGGGAAAACCTCGGCGAAGGCTGTCGGCGCAACACAACTCTCTGAAAAAATGGCAGAACTTGAACATGCAGCAGGTGAAGGTAAGCAGATAAAAATTGAAAATTTATTGAATCAATGTTTGATGCTTTTTGATAATGCACAAGCTGAAATCGCTTCTATACTTAATGTGGAAGATCTCACGTAACACGTGCTAAAAATTCAGGTCTAGTATGTATGATAAATGAAAAGCACCTTATTATTGCGATTGATGATAGCGAGCTTATTCTCACACAATTGCAATTGTTGATTTCTAACCAGACACCGTGCGCCTTTAAAGGGTTTAACAGCGGGCTGTCTGCATTAGAAAGTCAAGAACTCCATCAAGCTTCCCTTATTTTACTTGATATCAACATGCCGCAAATGGATGGCGTAGAGATATTACGGAAATTTGCCGAACTAAGTATCCAAGCACCTATCGCTTTGCTAAGTGGTGAAAAAGGTCTATTTATCAAAAATACCGCTGCACTAGCAGAGCTTCATGGCCTCACCATTATATCTAGTTTAGAAAAGCCACTTTCTGCAACTAAGCTAAAAGAACTTTACAGTCAGCTTCAGTCTCAAAATACATCCACAAAGTCCCAACACGCTCTACAAAACTATAGTAAAGATGAGATCTATGAGGGATTATTGCGAGAAGAGTTTTGTGCGTATTTTCAACCTAAAGTCGCAAGTTCATCCGGTGCAATCATTGGCGCAGAAGTGCTTGCAAGATGGCATCATAGTACCGATGGCACTGTGCCTCCTTCACAGTTTATCGCGACAATGGAAGAGAACGAATTAATTCACCTGCTATCCTATAGCCTGTTGAAACAAACCTTGTCCTTGCTTAGCTATAATCGAGATATTCTTAAAGCGCTTCAATTCAGCATTAATTTGAGCGTGAAAGAGCTAGAAGACATAAAACTCCCAGAAAAACTCGAGTCTATTTGCGAAGAGTATTGCACCCCCACCTCTCAAATCACTCTAGAGTTAACTGAGAGTCACTTGTTAGATAACATCAAGCGTGCGCTTGATGTGTTGCTGCGTTTAAAACTTAAAGGCTTTAAGCTGTCTATTGACGACTTTGGTACAGGGTATTCTTCTATTAAGCAGCTCAACGAGTTACCGTTTGATGAACTCAAAATCGATAGATGCTTTGTTGATGGCTGTTCAACGCAACCAAACAAACGCGTCATTATCGCGAGCACCTGTGAGATGGCTCACCAACTTGGACTAGAGGTCGTCGCTGAGGGTGTCGAAGAGATTGAGGACCTAGTCGTTGTACAAAGTTACGAAGTAGAATCGGTTCAAGGCTATTATTACTACCCACCTTGTACCCCGTCGGAGTTTTTGCAAACTGTCTCTGAATCCGCATTGCAAAAGTCTCATTCTAGTAAATAATTAAATTTAATAGGCTTTGATATACTCTCATAGTTAGAGGGAATCTATGCATAAAAAAGACGTTGAACACGCACAACGACATCCAAAAGTGATTATTATTTGCGACGATCCTGCAGAAATGACAGGCGTTGTTGATATTGTTGCTTCTCAAGTCAATGAATACCGTACTCTCACTAGTCATAAAGAAGTAGCTGAAGTGCTAACTGAGTCTCCACCAGATGTCATTGTTATTGCTCGAAAGACAGTCGCAAAAAGCGTCGAAATCTATAGTTTGCTCGCCAAGCATGGCTTACTTAACTATGCTCATGAAAATATTTTACTGTGTGAAAACAAAGAGTCAGGCGTGGCCTTTCGGTGTTGTATGAAAGGTATTTTTACCGATTATTTTGTCTACAAACCGATGTATGAGAACTACCGATTTCGTATGATCTTACATAATGCTTTGGTTCGTACGGAAGGCACGTCTGAGGTTGCTAAAATCAGAGAGGAGCATTTTGGTCGCATAGATGACAAGCTAAAGCAATTGATTGATGATGCAGCTTTGTATCATCAAAAAGCGGATGAAACGCTACAAACGGTAAGACGTAATCTCGACAATGAAAAAGGGATTAATAAAGTTCAAGATGACTTGCTAAATGAATTAAAACAAAAACACTTATCGCCACTGCTGGATGAACTAGAACACCAATTGGCAGATAGCGTTCATGAATTAACAAAAAGATTGAAAGATAAACAATTCTCTATCGCTGAGCTTACAGCATTGCTGAGCGAAAAAGACAACTCTAAGTGCGCGCAATTAGCGCAAAATGTATTGCCAGTAGGTGATACCGGTGAGGTTGATGTTAGCGAACCAAAAGCGCTTGAAACCAAGCAAGAAGAAGTAAAAATAATGGTAGTGGAAGACAACGAAATTTATCGAGAGATGATAGCCAAGATCCTACGTGATGAGGGGTATAAAGTAGACTGTGAAACCAGCGGGTTAGGCGCTATAAAAACATTGAGAAAACATAAATTCACCATGGTATTTATGGACTTATTTATGCCAGAGCTTGATGGCTACAATACAACCAAAAATATTCGCAATATTCCACATTGTAAAAAACTTCCTATCATTGCGCTAACTAGCAATAAAAACAAAGATATAATCAGAAAGTGGGCGTCTTTGGGGCTCACTGGGTACATCACCAAACCGTCTACCAAATCATCTATTTTAAAAGCTGTGGAAAAAGCACTTACGGAAAACCAATAAGTTGCGTAAAGTACAAATCAGCAAACATTATCAAATCGAGTTCTGCCATGATAAGCCATATCAACTCTGACGTAAGTTTCGGAGTTGTAATACCAATTCGCCTAATTAAGTGATCTATTTTGAGGTGAATTGGTAAAAGTGGCCGCATAAACCAACAATGAAGTGAATGATGACTAGAAAAGCAACAACCCTGAGCCAATACACTACTCGCTTAAATATTGTTATTGATTACATCTATAACAATATTAATCGCGAACTTGATGTGATCACGCTTGCTGATCAATGCCATATGTCGACTTATCACTTTCACCGTGTTTATCGCTCAATCGCTGGGGAAACCATCAATGCAACCGTAAGAAGAATGCGACTACATGTTGCTGCAGGTATGTTAATTCGCACCCAAGACTCCATTGCAAAGGTGGCTGAGCAGACCGGTTATGCAAGTATTGAAGCGTTTAGCCGAGCATTTTCTCAACGATATAAGCAACCACCTAGCCTATTTCGCCAACATGAACAGGCCAAGGCAAAAGGCTGTGCGGCCGAGTTTTATATCATTAAGGTAGAAGAGGATTCGAATATGTTTAATGTAGAAATAGGCAGTAATGAGCAAATGACGTTAATCGGACTTGAGCACCATGGCGATTACATGCAAATCGGTCAAGCATTTGAAAAATTAAACGTACTGGCGCAGCAACAAGGCTTATTAGGTGCGGATACGCGTTTCTTTGGTGTATATTTTGACGACCCAAAAACCGTCGAGGAAAGCAAACTAAAATCAATGGCAACAATTTTAGTGCCAAAGACAACCGCATCTCTCCCAGAGGGGCTTTGTGAATTCGCCATTCCATCCGGCAAAACAGCTAGCCTACTTTACCAAGGTGACTATGCTTCTCTTGAAACGCCTTACGAGTACCTGTTTGGACAATGGTTACCTAACAGTGAGTTCGAACCTGCCGATGTGCCTGTTATCGAAGAATACTTAAACGATGTTAGAGATACACCACCACACGAGCTTCTCACTCGTATCACTTGTTACATTAAATAACTGATTTTTATCCTGTTCAGGGGTTAACTAATCTAAACGCGACTAAGCATCGACTGCTTAGAAATAATAAGGAGGGACTTCCCTCCTTATTTATTTGCGAACCAATTAGAACCTATAGTTAAAGCTCAATTTAGCATTTCGCTCGTTGCCAGGCGTGCCACCTAAGAACAATGCTTTACTGTAATAACGCTCGTCAGTTAGGTTTTCAAGGTTTAGCTGAATATCGAACTGCTCAGCATCGAACTTAATTGCAGCATCCCAGCGAGTATAACCATCAATAGTTGCCGTAGGCAGGCCGAAAGAAACAGAATTAATTGTTCGTTCACTCTCATAGTTAATTCCAAGACTGTACTCTAGAGTCCCTCCAAACCAATTAGCTGGCTGGGTATACTTCACCCACGTGCTGGCAAACTTTTTCGGTACCCCTTTCATTTGACCTGAGCGTTCATTCGAACGGATCTCAACAGCATCTTGATAAGTCGCGTTCATATTCACACTGATTTGGTCGTTCAATGCTAAATTTAAGTCAAGCTCTACACCTTTTGACTCATCTTCATCATCGAAGAAATAGCGTGGAACGCTGACATTGTAGTCGTCACCTGGCTGCTCGTTATACTCAGGATTGTTATACATTAGGTTTGTGCGTTTAGTTTCGAACCACACTAATGAGCCCAATAAATCTTCATCAAAGGCAGTAAAACGCACACCAATATCTAACGTTTCAGATTCAGAGTCAGGTCTGTTTTTACGATTTGCATCAGCTTCATTTTCTAGACTACCCAGTACACTGTATGCAGTACGACCTTTTGCCATATTTACAAAAGCAGAAAGCTGAGAGGTCACTTGATAATTCAAGCCAATATTATACGTCATACCTGCATCATCCGTGTCCAGCTCTTCACTCTCTTCTGGTGAACGATCAGTACCTAAATGCTGATATTTTTGTTCAACGCTAGTATATGCAAGACCAGCACGAGCAGTTAGTGCATCAGTGATATACACCACTTCTTGTGCACTAATGCCATACGCCGTAAGCGTTTTATCGTAATTACTACGTAGCGATGGGTCATAATCCTCGAATTCGCCTGTTGGCCAGTTTGGACTGCGAATGTCTAAGATATATGGAATTGAACCTTTACCATCGGCATCATATGCAGACCAACTTTTTAAGCGCATATCACGATTTTCATAGTTAACGCTGACTAAATGCTCACCGCTCAAAGAAGCCATATCCCAAGTTAACTGTAAATCAGCAAAGTACTGCCAAGTTTTTTCGCTGGCAACTTGACGGCGATACTCTTGACGGCGAGCCGCATAAGGATATAGCACATCATCAATCACAAGCGGAGCTCTTGGGTTTGCATTGATCACACCATTGCGCTCCCAATAAACATAATTGTAAGCACCAGTTTGGCGAACAAAATCAGAATCATAGCTACGCCATAATACCTGCTGGGTTAGCTTCGAGTTGCGATTTAAGTACCAATCGTGACGAAGCTTTATCCGTAACTCTTCACCTTCATTAGGACGAGATAAAGGAGAAATCAGATTCCCATCGCCAAGATTAAAAGGCTTTAGGCCATCGCCAATACGAATTGACTCAGCAAGTTGCGCGCGCTGTTCATCATTCAGCTGTACACCTAACCACTTACCTTTCTCAGCATCATATTGTGGGTCATTTGGCAAGCGATCAGCTGTAACCAGTCCTGGTTGCCCAGTAATGCTATCCCAGTTAATAATCCGTACCGGATCGCCAATTGAATCTACTTGTTGCGAATCATCAATATAGGCCGCTGAAAGTAAAAATGAGTGCTCGCTGCTTGGGTCGAAACGTAAGCTTGCATAGATTTCGTCTCTATTAGATTCTAGATCTCGATAGCCGTCGCTACGCTCATGGTTTGCAACAACACGGTAGGCAAGCTTGTCAGTAATTGCATCTGTAAAATCAACGCCCAAACCATAAGTATTCCATGCGCCCACTTTACCGTTAATTGAGAGCGCTTGTTCAAACTGTGGCTTTTTCTCAACTAAGTTAACTACACCACCTGCAGCACCAATACCATAAAGGCCTGTAGCAGGACCTTTTAACACTTCAATACTTTCGATATTGGTTAAGGAGCGTGTTGGGTTAAAGCTGTTCCCTAAGTCAGCACCACCATACATACCATCGTAGGTATAGTTTACGCCTAGGCCACGAACCATTAGTGAATCACCAATGCCGTAGTTATTACCGGCCTGAGACAAACCACTTACGTTGCGTAGTGCTTCTTGTAAAGTCGCTGCGCTTTGCGAATCTAGTAGCTCTTTGTCAACAACAACAACCGCGGCGGGGGTCTGCATAAGATCCATATTGGACTTAGTTGCAGTTCCAGATTGCAAAATAATTTTATTATGTTTGCCATAAACACTGATTTTTTCTGTGTCTTCAGAAGCAAAAGCCGTTGTGCTTGCACCTAGTAAAGCCAACTTAACCGCAACGCATGAGGCGGAAAGAACAGAAGAGCGAGAGTATTGCATTTTTAACTCCAAACTACGCAATTGGATAGTGGTGAAATAAGCCAAATACCTATTTCAGAAAATAATTTATCAGAGAGGGGGCGAAGTTTAGCAAAACAATAGTAATGATAACAACTATCATTTACATTTTAAAAATGTAATGTTTTTTGCAATACACGAAAAGATGATAATAAAGTGTAACAGATGGATATTTTTATTTAGCGAGCGTAATCTAACTTCGTTATTTGCTCGCTTCGCGGCTTACCCAATTTTGTAAACCGCGTTAGATTAGAACAATCCTAGCAGCGTCGGATATAACTCATAACAGGTAAAGCTCACTTCAAGCCCAATCAAGACTAAAAGAAAACTGACCAGATGCCCCACTTTTACTTTTGAACAAACATAAGCGCCTAATGGAGCACCAACGACCACAATCGGTATTGCCGCTAGCAAATAGCCATTTATTTCACTGCTGATCGTATTGAGGTGCCACGCATTAATGCTACTTCCAATCAATGAGGTAAACGTCATCACCACGACGGAGGTTGCAGTCGCCTTTTTCACATCTGCATTATAAGCAATCACCAACAAGGCAAAGAGTGCAATATCTGCACCCGACCCTACTAATCCACTAGCTATACCTCCGATTAACGCTACGGCCATAAAGCGTAGCATTTTAGGTTGGATAAACTCACTGCTAGGTTGATGATGTGCCTTACGCCACCATCTCAAAATCAGTGTTAGTGCAAAGCAGAGCAACAAAAAACTAAAAATAGACTTAACTAGGAGCCTTGGTGCCAGAGGCGCGATATACAATAGACTGAGCGTTACACCAAGCGCAGCCATTGGCAACGCCATTAAAATAACGTTTTTATATACCGGAATACGGCGACAGAAAATAGTAATGGTCGCCGCTGTCATACCAAAACTTTGTATCGCGAGAGAAAATACCTTGGCCGTAGCGGGATCTATGTCTAATAATTTAGTCATCACAGGAAAGGCGACGGCGCCACCGCCTAATGCCGTTCCACCTGCCACAAACGATCCCAACGCCATGGTCAGCGCAATATGGGATTCACTGATAATTTGACCAAGTGCTTGATAAAAGCCTTGTACCCAGATCAACGTAGCGTACACACCCAGTGTAAAAAATAAGGGCCACATCGTCGGTTTTGTTATTCGTTGCAACATTATTCATCCATTACTCAAAGAGCCTTTCCTTATTAATACCCGTTACCATACTCATCTAGTATTTGAGCGAACGCAATTAAACATGATGAATACACTTTTTTCAAATTAAATTTACATTAAAAGTGAATACACCTGAATGCAATAAACACATCCTCAATAGTTGAAACGCACGCCTATCTCCCTTATTATAACTATAAATAATTACTTATTACTTTTTGTTATATCGGTAATTTGCTTATACCTAAAGGCACAATCATGACAGTAGAATCGGTGTTACCTCAAATATATCTAGATGCTAATGCAACAACCCCTGTATTAGAGCAAGCAGCAGACGCAGCATTGGTTACCATGAAAACCATGTTTGGTAACCCGAGCAGCAGCCACATTACAGGCCTACAGGCTAAGCAACTGATGGAACAAACTCGCCAAAAAGCACGTGCGGTGCTGGGTTCTGGTCATGGTCGAGTGATTTTCACCAGTGGCGCAACCGAGGGCATCCAAACCGGCATACTATCAGCCCTTTGTGAAGCAAAAAAGAAGATACAGCCAAACAAAAAATATACACTACTTTACGGGGCAACTGAACACAAAGCAGTACCAGAGTCACTTAAACATTGGAATCAAATTTTAGAAATTAATGCCGATGTCAAAGCCATTCCGGTTGATGGTGCAGGTAATCTGGATTTAGCGTTTATCGCAAATGAAGTACCTAATGCGCTAATGATTTGCACTATGGCTGTCAATAATGAAACCGGTGTATATCAAGACCTGAACCAATTAGAAAACGTAATAAGAAAGCATAATTCAAATATTTTTTGGATGGTTGACTGTGTTCAGGCGCTGGGTAAACGCAATTTAAACCTAGCGAGAACAACTATTGACTACGCACCTTTTAGCGGTCATAAGCTCTATGCACCAAAAGGCATCGGTTTTGTTTATATTCGAGAAACCGCGCCGTTTACGCCATTTATTGCTGGCGGTGGTCAAGAGAGCGGTTTACGCTCAGGGACAGAAAACTTACCTGGCCTTGCCGCGCTGAATGTGATTTTTGATGAACTGCTAAAAGAAAATGACAGCCAATTTGCAAGCGTAGATAAACTACACGATTTTCGAAATCAACTAGCACAAACGCTCAAAGATGCGTTCCCGACTATTGTATTTAATAATCACTTCAGTAATAGCGTTCCGACTACACTAAACTTTGCAATTCCGGGATTTAGCTCAAAAGAAATCATGGATTTGTTTGACGCAGCAAACATCCGTGTCAGCTCGGGCTCAGCGTGCAGTTCAAAGGTAACGCGCAGTTTTGTGCTAGATGCCATGGGACTCCCTGCATGGCAAAGCGAATCGGCTATTCGACTGTCTTTTGGTCCTGCCACAACCCAAACTGAAATAGACGCGGCGTGTGAGCGCATTCTCCATTGTGCTCAGGCACTCGGTCACAGTTGTCTCATGCAAGCGGCGAATGGCGTTAACAATAAAGAAGCGCTTGACGGCCTAGTACAATTTAAAGTGGGTGGTGCATGCTGTTGGTTGTTTGCTGATAAGCAGTCAAAAACGGCGATTATTATCGATCCACTTCCTGAGCTGGTAGAACGTCTTAATACGATATTAGAATGCCAGCAGCTAACACTGCTCGCTGCGCTTGATACACATGGGCACGCCGATCACGAATCGAGTCGAACCACACTGAATTTACCAAAACAAACATGCGACCATTTAGGCTGGCCAACTCAAACTACACAAATTGACTATAAAGGCCAGTCACTTGAAGCGCTAGCTATTGGTCATTTCCGTCTTGCAAAACTAACCACCCCAGGGCATACGGAAGATAGCGTCACCTTTATGCTATTGGAGCAACAACAAGATAAGTACGCCATCAGATACGTTTTTTGTGGTGACCTAATCCTGATGGGGGCATTAGGTAGAAGCAACTTCTCCACCAGCTCACCAAAAGCGATGCTGAATAGCATTCAGTTACTTGCTCAGCTCATCGACACAGATACCTTGTTATGCCCAAGTCACGACTACAACAATGAGTTTGCAACTACCCTAGCGGCAGAGTGTAGTCGTAATTTACTATTAAATAGTGTGCTTCAACATGACATTGCGGTTGATGTATTTGTTGAGAAAAAGGCGCAAATAGACAAAAACATTGTTGATGAGGCTGGCAGTGAGATCATGTGTGGCGCAACGGTTTGCAATAAAAACCAATTTGAATTGCACGAGTACAACACAACAGAGCTCAATGCTCACATCGCTAACAACGAAGGTGTGCTGTTAATTGATATACGTGAACCGCATGAATATGCTCTAAATCACAACAGAGCGTTTGATCAAAATGTGCCACTAACCCGCCTTACTGACTTTATTTGCAAACAAAGCCAAGACAAGACGAAAGAGTTGGTGTTGGTGTGTCGCAGCGGCAGTAGATCACAAGTTGCAGCACAGGCGCTAGCACGACTCGGCTTTAATAATATCGGACATTTAAAAGGAGGGTATGCACTCATCCCATCAGCATAACCTTCACTGTTTCCTTTCTAAAGCCCCTACAGCGCTCGCTATGGGGCTTTTTTGATCTCACTTTTCATCACTACCGTATGAATACTAAAAATGACTAATACCAATTGGCTTAATTAAGTGATCTATTTTGAGGCGAGAAAATCTTGTCGATAACCCCGCTACCGCGTCCTGCTATCGCCAAGGTACCTACATCCGTGTAGGCAAGACGAAAATTTTGCTATTTAACCTGAGGTTTGGATAAGGAATGTTCCAACTCATTGTTGCTAAAGCACAACTTAGTTTTTTCCTTGTCTATCCAGAGAGTTTTAGGGAAAACACCGCTTCCGCGTCCTGCTCTCGCTAAGGTACCTACATCCTGTAAGCAAGGCGAATTTACGCACCAATAGCTGGCTATTGGAAGTGAATTCAACGCAGTTAGCGCTAAAACTGGCTGCTAGAAAGGCATTAATTATCCGCAGCTCAGGTTATTTAGTTGTTCTAAATGAGAAATTTTTAACTCAGTTAGCGTCAGATTGGCTCCTTCAAATTGAGCAAGTATTAAGACTAATTGGTATCAACCCTAAATGGCTCATAAGAAAGTAAACCTACCTTATAAAGTATGCCCTATTTGCAAACGCCCGTTTTATTGGCGGAAAAAATGGCAAAGAGATTGGGAAAACGTTAAATACTGCTCAAAGCGCTGTGCTGCTGAGCGCCGCTTAAGTATAGGGCACAACAATTAACAAAACGTGGCGAATGTTGTAACTAGAATAATGCTTTGTAATATTTGCAAATTACAGAACAATAATATTGATAATCACTCTCATCTACAATATCATTTGCGCAAACTTAGATCATAGGGATTAATCATGCGCTCATTTAAATACAAATATCCAAGCCTTATTGCCAGCGTTGCACTGGCATTGTCTTGCTCTGCGATTGCACAAGAGCAAACAAAACAAGATAAAGACGACATTGAAATCATCGAAGTTAGCCCAAGAGGACTAATTTCATACGTTAGCGCTACTGCATCAAAAACAGCAGTTCCAATCGTCAAAACACCTGTTTCGGTTTCTGTATTAACAGCACAACGTATTTCTGATTTAGGCGCAGAAACGCTGCAAGATGCGATTGGGTATGTTGCAGGTGTTTATAATGGGCCATATGGTGTTGATACTCGAGGCGACTGGTCTAAAATTCGTGGCGTCGACCCCTTACTCTATGTTGACGGCCTGCAAAAATTGTTTGGCAATTACAACAATACCCGTACTAACCCTTATGCACTTGAAAGCGTAGAGATCTTAAAAGGTCCTTCATCCGTGCTTTACGGACAGGGGTCTACAGGTGGTATCGTCAACGCAGTATCAAAATTACCAAAAGCAGACACTGAAGGTGAGATCTGGGCACAAGTGGGCAACTACGACCGTAAGCAACTAGCACTTGATTACAACACCACATTTGGTGAGCAGCAAGAGTATCAAGCACGTGCTGTTGCCATGTATCGAGACAGCGGCACACAGACCGATTATGTTGATGACAACACCCTGATGCTTGCACCAAGCTTTAGCTGGCTTGCTTCAGATGAAACTAAAATTACCTTGCTTGCCAACCTTCAGAGAAATGAATCAGGCTCTTCAACGCAATTCTTCCCGCATGAAGGCACTATTCTACCTGCAAAATACGGCCAAATTCCCAGTGAGCGTTTCGTCAGCGAGCCTGGCTGGGATAAATATGATACTGAGCAACAAGCGATCACCGCTATTGTTGAGCACAGCTTTGATTTAGACACGCATGTTAAGTTTTCTGGTCGCTACAGCGATAGTTCATCCGAGTACCGTACCATTTATTCTTGGCCACCAAAATTTGAAGCAGACAAACGCACTGTTAAGCGTATTGCCAGCCTCACCGACTCAAGTGCACGTAGTGTGACGATGGATCTTCAATTCCATAAATATTTGGAACTGGATGCGGTTAAACTCACTATGGTATCAGGTGTTGATTACCAAAATGCGGATACAGATTCTGATCGCGGCCGTGGCGTTGCAGCTCCACTCGACTTGTATAACCCAGTGTATGGACAAAGTACAGCGTTACCAACAGCAGTTGTCGATAACCCTGAAAACACGTTAAACAATAAACAGCTTGGTGCTTATGCTCAAGTTACTGCTGAAGTGAATAGCTGGGTACTCAATGCGGCACTTCGCTATGATGATGTTTCAAATCAGGTGCAAACGGCAGGTGCAATCAAAAATAGTCAGAATGCCACAACAGGTCGGATCGGTTTGCTTTACCAATTTGAGAATGGCATAGCGCCCTATGCTAGCTATTCAGAATCGTTTAAGGCTGTATTTGGACAAAAACCACAAGGTGGCGCATATAAACCGCTAGAGGGTGAACAAATTGAACTCGGCTTAAAATATCAACCAACGGGTACCGAACACCTTATCACTGCATCTATATTTGAAATTAAAGACAAAAATCAAATACGGAAAGTTTCCCCCGAATTTGAAGTACAAGACGGTGAAATCGCGGTCAAAGGGTTAGAGCTTGAGGCCCAACTTGAGTGGCAGCACCTTGATATCTATGCAGCATATTCTTATTTAGATACGGAACAAGACGTTTCTCCGCTGTCACCTACAGAGCTCTATGTAGCACAAGATTTGGTTACGCTCATCACAGATGATACTCAGCTCTCAGCAACACCTAAGCACTTAGCTTCAATTTGGGCGACGTACCGCGCAGATGAATGGCTTCCAGGGCTAAAATTTGGAGCGGGTATTCGACATGTAGGAAAAACCTATGATGGCAGTCGCACAGTTGAATTAAACGGCCAAACACTACATCAGCAATTAGTGACTAATAACTTTAACCTTATTGATATGATGATTGGCTATGACATTGAACAATATCAATTCAGTTTACAAGTCGATAATGTCACCGATAAAACGGTTATTACCAGCTGTTTGTTCCGTGGCGATTGTTTCTATGGACAACGTAGAACTATCAGCGCTAACGTGAAATACAAGTTTTAACGGCTAAATTATAAGAACTAAATCGCCCTAGAACCGAGACCAATGTTCATAGGGCGATGACTTAAAACTGATAGCTAACAATAAAACTACCATCAGCACGCTTTTTATGAGACTCGCCGCTTTCGCCATAACCAGCCACCAGCTTCACACTCCATCCAGACTGATTTATACCCGAGAAGTGATAGCTATAACTTAAACCTGCGCCATTGGTGGTTTCATCATCAAGTAAATCGATAATTGGCTCAAAAATACCACATGTAATATCATCATCTTCACATGCAGGGCCAGCATCTCGTGCCCCCAAAGCCCCTAACACCACGCCTATTGCATGTTTGTTATTATCAGACACCGCTTTCTCATAGCCTATAGAAAATCCATCATCTAAACCGATAAGGTAATTTCCGTACCACCGACTATTACTATCGGCTTGTGGAAGAGAAAGTTCGATTTGACCAAAAAATGGATAGCCAGTACCAACAGAAAAATCGACCGAATTGGCAATGCTTGCGGTGCTGATTAGCAAAGCAGAAATACCAAACGTAGCCTTTATCAACGAAAAGAGCATTGAATTTTCCTTATATAACTTTCGCACAAAACTAGCAGTAAACGTTCCCAAATAGAATACGTTAAATGTAACGAAATATAATACCTATCACATCAACAAATTGGTGAGTTCTGTTATTAGCTCATCCACATCGGCGCGGCTCACTCCCATATGCGTCACAAATCGCATGCCTTGATATCCTGGAGTGATATTGATGCCCTTTGCCTTTAACTGCTTTGCTATAGTAAAAAGATCAATGCCAGCTTCCACTTCAGCGAAGATAATATTCGTCTGTACTAAGTGCTTGCATGGCTTAAACCCAGGCAGTTGCTCAAGTTTATCAGCTAAATATTGCGCGTTTTGATGATCTTCCTCGAGACGCTCTACATTATGTTGCAAAGCATAAAGACCAGCCGCCGCGAGCATGCCCGCCTGACGCATACCACCTCCAAGCATTTTTCTAAGCCTTCTCGCCTTTTCTATCAATGCTTTATCACCAAGCAATAAAGAGCCAATCGGCGCGCCAAGTCCTTTAGATAAGCAAATAGTAAATGAATCAAAATGCTTTACAATTTCTGTGATATCAACCTTTAACGCGACTGCAGCGTTATAGACTCTTGCACCGTCAAGATGGAGCTTTAAGCTATGCTCGTCACACAGCGCTCTGGCTTGTGCGATATATTCTAGACTTAAAACCTTGCCACCAATGGTGTTTTCTAAACTAAGCAGCTTAGTTTTCGCAAAATGAAAATCATCAGGTTTAATCGCTTGCTTAATTCTTTCTAAGCAAATACTGCCATCGGCCTCGTTTTCCAATGGTTGCGGCTGAATAGAGCCAAGCACAGCCGCTCCACCCGCCTCAAATTTATAATTATGCGCCTGTTGGCCACAAAGATATTCATCCCCTCTTTCACAATGGCTCATCAGTGCAAGCAGGTTTGCTTGCGTGCCTGAGCTGGTAAACAGCGCAGCTTCAAAACCATGACGCTCAGCCGCAAACTGTTCAAGTGCATTCACTGTCGGATCATCACCATAAACATCGTCACCAAGCGGCGCGTCAAACATGCTTTGTTTCATGGCGGGGGTCGGTTGCGTAACCGTATCAGATCTAAAATCCATCAATATTATCCTTGTCAAAAGAGGAGCACACAGCATAATACCAATTGAATTAATTCTCTAATCAATTTGAAGGGTGAAATAGCATATTAGCTTCGTTAAAAATTTCTCATTTAGAACAACTAAATATCAAAATTTTTGCCTTGCTACTAAAGCTATTTCCCCGCTTCAAGATAGATCATTTACTTAATACAACTGGTATAACTGAAGAACGCGGATTGAAGTAAAAAACAAGATGAAAAAGGGAGTTGTTCACTCCCTTCAAGATCCGTTACTTTTGCAGTGTTTACTGCAACCCGGGCCAAGTACCGTTATCAATGGCTTTAGGATAACCCGCATCCACTTTGTCAAAAGTAATGCTATATCTTAGATAGCGACCGTCAGTTAAGAAGAAATAAGCACGCGTGTCGTTCCACTTTAATGCTGCACTTATCTTTGTCGCATAGGCACCAAGTCCCGGCCAAGTATTATCGTTGACAGCTTTGGGATACCCACTGTCCACTCGGTCATCTCCCAAGTCATAGCGTAAGTATTGACCATCATCTAGGAAGAAATACACCTTATCGGACGTCCAACGAAGGGTTGCGGTTATTTTATTTGCGTAGGCAGCAAGTCCCGGCCAAGTATTGTTATCAATTGTTTTAGGGTAACCTGCTCGTACCTTATCGCTCTGTACGTCATAGCTTAGGTATTGACCATCCGATAGGAAGTAGTACACCGTACCACTGTCTTTATAAAAACTTGCACGAATTTGTTCTGCATAATCACCAAGTCCCGGCCAGTTGCCATTAGTCACCGATACCGGATAGCCATCATCCGTTTTATCTAACACAGTATCGTAACGCCAGTAGCGTGCATCTTCAGAGAAAAAGTAGCTTTTAGTATTGTGCCACTGATGCGCCGCACTGAGTTTCAGCTCGGTAACTCGATAACCAACATGCACACCCTGTTGCTCAAAGCTATAGTTATTGATGCCAGATACGGGCTGCGGGTCTTGCCACTGGGCAACACCCGCAGGCAAAGTTTCAATCAGTTGATCATTTCGATAAACACGCGTTTGTACATTCGCACCATTTAGCCACGTAAATAGTTTATTACCATAATTGAGTTTACGAACCCCTAAGTCACCGTACATCGGCGTGCTTTCAAAACCCGCTTGCACATTTGTTTCAATGCCCATGTAAGATAAAATGGTCGGTACAATCGCTGTTTGTGCCGGATAGCCATATAAACCAGAGAAATCGGTATTAGCAGGATTAACATCTTTTGAGCTAAATTCTTTATTCAACACTTTGTTAGTGGCGATAAAGATGGTTTTTTCCGGCTCGGTTTGCTCACCATGATGACAGCCAACAACCGGTGTACGGCCATGATCAGTGGTGACCATCACCAACCAGTTCTCACCGCTTTGCTCTCTTGCTTCAACCGCGTCGAGCAATTTACCCAGTCGCTTGTCTGCATCTTCTACCGATTTATTGTAGGCAGAACCAAAGCATAAGCTGTGGCCCACAGCGTCCGGTTCATCTAAATGTAAAAAGACAAAATCTGGTGAGCCGCTGTTTAAGGTAGCCAGCGCTTTATTTAAATTATCGTCGTCGCTGCCTCCCTCCGATCTCCTGTCCATCAAGGCAACATCGTCACTGAAGAATTGTGTATGAATAGGTCCCCAAGTACTAAAACTTGAGATATCGGCGTTAGCATCATGTTCTGCGATGTAACGATAAAGACTGGGATAGGCTTTGTTTGCTAGGCCTGAGTCGTTGCTCGGCACTTGATGCTTATTCACCCAAACCCCAGTTAAAATTGTCGCCCAACCTGGGCCACTTTTGGTTTTTTGCTGTGTTTGTGTTTTTGCGATCCCGCCAGTGTAAGCTTGAGTTAGATATAGGCGATCAAAGTTCGGTGTATTATTGGCACCAATTTTTTCGTATTGCAGGCCATCGATACCAATAAGCAATACTTTGTTTTCAAATGCATCTGCACTTGCGGTAAATGAAAGTGCAAGTAATGCACTGCTAAGCACGGGTAATTTCATTATCTTTCCTTTAAATGTGAATTTCTGGACTAGTCCAAGAAAGATAATAAATCCCAAACATGAAAAATCGTTTACAAAAAAATTACATGGAAAAATATTTTATCGCGGGTTTTGCTAATACCAATTTACTTAATTAAGTGATCTATTTTGAGGCGAAAAAATCTTGTCGATAACAAGGCGAAAATTTTGCTATTTAGTTGTTCTAAATGAGAAATTTTTAACACAGTTAGCGTCAGATTTACTCCTTCAAATTGAGCAAGTATTAAGACTAATTGGTATAGTCAGGTTTCGGTTCCAAACTTTCGCTTAGCTGCTCCAAGCTCTTACCTTTGGTTTCTTCCACAAACAAAAATACCAGCGCAAACGAAAGCAATGAAAACAGGCTGTACAATAAAAAGGTGGTGCTTGCCCCTAAATACTCAAGCTCCCACGGAAACACTAGTTGTACAGTAAAACTGGCGGCATTATTAATCACACCGACAACGGAAATCGCAACGGCTCGAATTGCATTTGGAAATATCTCCGAAAACATTACCCACATGACTGGCCCCAGCGACATCGCGAACGACGCGACAAAAAGGGAAATCCCAAGCAGAACCAGTTTTGCTGGCATATTAATACTGTGTGCGAAAATCACTGACTTGTATTGCCGGTACTCATCTGCAGTTAAACGCTGTTTTATCGCGTCATTAAATGCAACGTCGGAGGTGAAAGCCTGGCCTAATATTGGTGCTAATGCATGCACAGGAAAATCGGCAACTTCTGTCTTAATTTCAGCAATATGTGCTGTATTTAGCTGATAAGTTGCTTGTTTAAAGCCCCAGCTACACAGCGCCATACTAAAGCAGATGCCCGTTAACCCGATGAGTAACAATGGCCGCCGTCCGAGTTTATCTATGGTCAATAGCGCAACGATGGTAAAAACCACATTGATCAGACCAATCCAAATCGCTTGCATAAATGCAGCATCAGTACCAATACCGCTTTGCTCAAAAATGGTCGGGGCATAAAAAAACACCACATTAATCCCGGTGACTTGCTGCGCGATGGCAAGCACAACCCCTACCATCAAAGGGACACGAAGTCGCTTACTAAACAAACTGCCCATTTTGCGCGCAAGCGACAAACTACTCAGTTGCAGTTTAGGTAACGCCGCTTGAATAGCATCAAGTTGCTGTTGTGCATTGTTGCTACCAAATAATCGCGTTAATGTGCGTTTAGCCTCTAGCTGCTGATCTTTCATCAATAACCACCGAGGGCTTCGTGGCAATAACAGTAACAACAAAATCCACGCCAGTGCTGGCAGCGCCTCAACACCAAGCATCCAACGCCATGTTTGAGTATCTATTTGCCAACCAGACACCCACATTGCTTCGCTATGACTGAGCTGAAGTAAGAAATAGTTAGTGAAATAGGAGATAAATAGGCCAACGACTATATTGAGCTGATTAACCGATACTAAACGCCCGCGCTGATCCGCTAAGCTGATCTCAGCAATATACATGGGCGCCACCATCAAAGAACAAAATGCCATTCCACCAATGAAACGCGCAATCACCAATGCTTCAAACGAAGTTGCGAAAGCCGAGCCAATCGCGGAGACAAAATACAAACACGCGGTCATCAGCAATGTTTGCTTACGGCCAATAGCGTCTGCCACCGGTCCTGCAATAAGTGTTGCGACCAACCCTCCTAAGGTAGGTGCACTCACGACTATCCCTTGCTGCCATGGGGTGAGCTTAAAGGCCTCACTGATAAAGCCAATTGCACCCGAAATCACCGACGCATCAAAGCCAAAAATAAACCCGCCTAACGATACAATTAAGGTGTACTTTAATGCATTGGATATCGACAAGCTGGTCATCGCTTATTACTCTGCTTTTACGGCGATAGAATCGCGCAAGATTAAAGTTGGTGGGTAGAGATTTTCTACATCGGGTTGGTGCTTCTCTTTATACACATACTTAAGTACCCAACGCGCCGCCGCATTGCCCATTTTACGAATAGGGTTATCTATGGTGGTGAGTTTTGGATAAAGATATTTGGTAAATAACACATCGTCAAAGCCTACAACGGAAAGCGCTGATGGGACATCAAGTCCAGCTTCTCTGGCCGCAGTCATCGCACCTGATGCCATCTCATCGTTTGCGCAAACCAAGGCACTAAAGCGCTGCCCTGTTTGCATTAAGTGATTAAATCCCGCGATGCCATCGGTTTCATGATAACCGCCTTCAAATGAGAGCTTAGGATCAAATGACACATTGTATTCAGCTAAGGCTTTTTGATGACCAGCCAAACGCGCTTTGGCGTCAAGCTTAAATAACGGTCCACTGATATACGCGATATCTCGATGTCCGCGCTGCAATAGCGCCTCAGTCGCTAAGTATCCACCCAGTTCGTTATCAGTATAAAAGCAGCGCTCTGCCAACTCTGGAATGTGGCGGTTCACTAGCACCAGTTCTACATCTCGTCCCGCAAGCTCAATGAGATATTCATCACTGACTGCTTCTGCATGCACAATTAAGGCATCGCAGCGCCTATCCAATAAAAATTCGATGGCTTGTTGTTCCTTTTCTTCATCACTGTGGCCCGCAGCAATAATGGCATGTTTACCCGCCGTTCTTAGCGTACTCTCTATGGTACTCATCATGTCACCAAAGAAAGAGCCGTGTAGCTCAGATACCATAAGCCCCACACTGTTACTGCGGTTAGAAGCCAAAGATTGCGCGATGGCGTTAGGTTTATAACCTAACTCTGACATTGCCGCGAGCACCTTCTCTTTGGTTTTGTCACTCACCTTTGCATTACCATTCATCACCCGTGACACCGTGGCTAATGATACCCCTGCAGCTTTTGAGACTTCGTAAATCGTTGCCATATCTATTACTTTTATTCCATCAGTTGTATCTGCGCACTATACCAATTTTGGCTAAAAATGCGCATAGTTTTAGACACTTGATTTACGCTCAAACAGCATCGTTTGGTAGGCTTTTGCACTCGCCTTTAAGGTTCTTTGCTGAGTATGATAATCAACGTGCACAATACCAAAGCGTTGCGTATACCCCTCTGCCCATTCGAAATTATCCATTAAACTCCATGCAAAGTAGCCACGAATATCAACGCCCTGCTCCATTGCTTGATTAACCGCGAGCAGGTGAGATTGGAAGTAAGCCAGCCTTTGCACGTCTAATACTTCGCCATTTTCCATTTTGTCGTCAAAGGCAGCACCATTTTCTGTGATATAAAGTGGTGGCAACTGGTACTCAGCATGTAACTCCCGAAGCAATGCACAAAATGAGTCTGGCACGACTTCCCAGCCCATTGTAGTGAGCGTTTCGGCACTAGGCTCAACTTGTTCATACCATCCATTACCATCAGATTGATAAATATTTCGGGTGTAATAGTTCACGCCAAGATAATCAATGGGGGCAGCAATAATCTCTAAATCTCCAGCTAGCATATCTGGTTGTACGTCTTTGGGGAGCTGGGCAAGTAAATCTGGGTACTGCCCTTCAAGAATTGGCTTGATATACCAGTGATTACAGTAATCATCCGCGATTTTTGCCGCTTCCACGTCACAATGCGCTGTAGACACAGGATCCGCATTGGCAAAATTCAACACGACTCCATGGAGGCTATTTGGGCAATGCGCTCTTAACACTTGCATCGCTAAACCATGGGCAAGAAGCAGGTGATGAGCTGCTTGTCGTCCCGCCGCTTGGGAGCGCAAGCCCGGTGCATGAATACCTAATTCATACCCCAAATGTGCACTACAAAATGGTTCATTTAACGTGGTGTACGCATACACTTTATCGCCAAGCGCTTTACATACCACCTCGGTATACCGTGCAAACGCCACAGCCGTTTCTCGATTCAGCCACCCGCCCTTATCCTCAAGCGCTTGTGGTAAGTCCCAGTGATATAGCGTGACAAACACTTTTAAGCCTTTAGCAACCAACGCATCGACCAATTGTTGGTAAAATGAAAGTCCTGCATCGTTAACCGTGCCATCATCATTCATTACTCTTGGCCAAGAAATAGAAAGGCGATAGGCGTCAACCCCCAAACTGGTTATGAGTTCAACATCTTGCTGCCACCTAGATATATGCTCACAGGCAATATCACCGTTACTACTATCCTTTATCGCGCCATCATGTTCACAAAACCTATCCCAAATTGACTCACAACGCCCACGCCGCTCACCTTCGATTTGAAATGACGAAGTCGCAACGCCGAAAATATAGTCTGCCTTCAACATGGCCGAGTGTGTTGGCAGGATAATTTTATTCATGGTTAATCGTTCCAAGTTATGTGTTCACGCCAAGGTACGAGCGTGTTGTGTTAGTCACAGTGCAAGGCAAAAACATTTTTTATTTGAATTCGTGTTCGCTTTCTGCAATCATCATTAAAAATGTAAGCGCTTTCATTTTTGTAAATGTAAGCGCTTTACCAAAAAAAATCAACTAGGAGTTTGTCGTGAGCGTACCGTCTCAACCACAGGTTTCAGCAGCAATCGCCACGGGCCATACTGGTCAGTACCGATTTGCTTTGGGGGCCCTCACCTCACTATTTTTTATGTGGGGTTTCATTACTTGCTTGAATGATATTTTAATTCCGTACCTCAAAGGCGCGTTTGAGCTTAATTACACTCAAGCGATGCTCATCCAATTTTGCTTTTTTAGTGCCTATTTTGTTGTTTCGGTGCCAGCTGGCAAATTGGTTGGAAAAATCGGCTATCAAAAAGGCATTGTAACTGGATTACTTACCGCAGGCGTTGGTTGTGTGCTTTTTTACCCAGCGGCTGAAAGTGGTATCTACGGCGTGTTTTTATTCGCGCTATTTGTACTAGCGGCAGGGATCACAGTGCTACAAGTTGCTGCTAACCCGTTTGTTAGTGTACTTGGCTCTCCCGAAACTGCCCCTGCACGACTCACCATGACCCAAGCCTTTAACTCTCTTGGTACGACTGTCGCCCCATTTTTTGGCGCCATGCTCATCTTCAGTGAGGGAAGCACAGTTGAGGTGGGCAATGCCAGCGCAACCCAACTGCCTTACTTAATGTTGGCAGCCATGCTCGCGTCATTGGCTTTGATCTTTGCCTTTATCAAACTTCCCCAGCTAAGTAGTACTACTGAGGAAGTCACCACAGGTGAAATCAAAGCATGGCAGCATAAACATTTGGTGCTTGGTGCAATCGGTATTTTCGTTTATGTTGGGGCTGAAGTGGCGATTGGCTCAACACTCGTTAGCTTCTTACATCAACCGGACATTGGCAACATGACCGAAGCCCAAGCCGCAAAGCTCATCGCATATTATTGGGGTGGAGCCATGGTCGGACGCTTTATTGGCGCGTTAGTCATGCAGAAAATATCGGGTCGAACCGTGCTTGTCTTTAATGCAGCCTGTGCATTTGCATTAGTACTTATCGCAGTATTTAGCAGCGGTCAGCTCGCCCTTTGGAGCATTTTGGCGGTCGGGCTTTGTAACTCAGTGATGTTCCCGACTATCTTTAGCTTATCGTTGAATGGGCTTGGAAAACAAACGGCACAAGGCTCAGGTATTCTCTGTCTTGCTATTGTCGGCGGTGCAGTTATCCCGCTATTTCAAGGGATGCTAGCAGACGGAATCAATCTGCAGCTATCATTCTTACTGCCTGCTTTATGCTATATCTACATCGCCTACTTTGGATTAAAAGGCGCAACTCCTCAGCGTTTCAAGAGTAATTAAAACATGAAAACGAAAATAACCATGCTAAGTCTTGCAATGGCTATCGCAACCTTAACAGGATGTAGCGAAAGCCCAAATAAAACCAGTGTTGATGCAGCTCGCCAAGTAGAAAACTGGCCAGCGCTGACTCCTGCGATTCAAACCGATAGCAATCTAGAAGAAAGAATTCGGTCGATACTCGCTAAGATGACCCCGGAGCAAAAAGTTGCGCAGATGATCCAACCTGAGATTCGAAATATTACCGTCGCAGAAATGCGAGAGTACGGATTCGGCTCATATCTCAATGGCGGTGGCGCATTTCCTTACAACAACAAACATGCAACGCCTGCAGATTGGGTTAAACTTGCCGAAGCGCTCTATCAGGCATCGATTGACGATAGCCTAGATGGCAGCACTATTCCAACCATGTGGGGAACGGATGCGGTTCATGGCCACAATAATGTCATTGGCGCTACGCTATTTCCACATAACATTGGCCTTGGCGCAGCAAATAACCCAGATCTTATTGAGAAAATCGCCCACATTACCGCAAAAGAAGTGTTAGCCACCGGAATTGATTGGATCTTTGCCCCGACGGTCGCGGTGGTGCGTGATGATCGCTGGGGACGCACCTATGAAGGATACTCGGAGCATCCCGACATCGTAAAAGCGTATTCCAGCGCTATTGTTAAAGGCTTACAGGGCGGTCCTAAGGCGGACTTTCTTGGTAAGAACCGCGTGATCAGCACGGTAAAGCATTTTGTCGGCGATGGTGGCACAGTTGATGGTGACGACCAAGGCGACAACATCGCCTCTGAAAAAGCATTAATTGCACTTCACGCTCAAGGCTACGTAGGCGGACTTGAAGCCGGAGCACAATCGGTGATGGCGTCGTTTAACAGTTGGCATGGCGAAAAAGTGCATGGCAGTCATTATTTGCTTACCCAAGTGCTCAAAGAGCGAATGAATTTTGATGGTTTTGTGGTGAGCGATTGGAATGGTCACGGCCAAATAAAAGGCTGTACGAACGACAGCTGCGCAGAGGCCATTAATGCCGGCATTGATATCGTCATGGCCCCGAACGACTGGAAAGCCTTGTACAACAATACGCTAGCGCAAGCAAAAAGTGGCGCTATCGCGCAGTCTCGCATTGATGATGCAGTAAGTCGTATTTTAAGAGTTAAACTCCGTGCGGGACTTTTTGAAAAACCAAGTCCTGCAAATCGTCCATTGGCTGGCAACTCAGAAATCATTGGCGCAGAGTCGCACCGTAAAGTCGCGCGCCAAGCCGTACGTGAGTCACTGGTTTTACTCAAAAACAAAGATCAGCTATTACCACTTAAACCGAACCAACATATTTTGTTAGCAGGCGATGGTGCCGACAATATCGGCAAACAGTCGGGCGGATGGAGTATTACTTGGCAAGGTACCAACAACACCAATGCCGACTTCCCGGGCGGTACTTCTATTTATGATGGTATAAAGCAGCAAGCAGAAGCGGCTGGTGGCACAGTCACATTAAGTACTAGCGGTGATTTCGAAGATAAGCCTGACGTTGCTATTGTGGTCTTTGGCGAAGATCCCTATGCA
Source organism: Pseudoalteromonas sp. NC201 (assembly GCF_002850255.1). Taxonomy (NCBI): domain Bacteria; kingdom Pseudomonadati; phylum Pseudomonadota; class Gammaproteobacteria; order Alteromonadales; family Pseudoalteromonadaceae; genus Pseudoalteromonas; species Pseudoalteromonas sp. NC201. Next base: position 1,149,865 of record NZ_CP022523.1, on the reverse strand, counting down.
GAGGGCCACGGTGACAGAGCAACACTTGAATACAAGCCGTCTGATAAATCTGATCACGCATTACTCAAACGCTTTAAACAAGCAGGAATTCCTACGGTGGCGGTGTTTATCAGTGGTCGCCCAATGTGGGTAAACCCTGAACTCAACGCATCAGATGCATTTGTGGCGGCATGGTTACCGGGGTCTGAAGGAATTGGGATCAGTGACGTATTACTTGCCGACAAAAACGGCCAAGTTAAGTATGATTTTACTGGCAAGCTTAGCTACTCTTGGCCAAAAACGCCGACACAAATCGTAAATTACCAAGATAAAAATTACGACCCGCTTTTACCTTATGGTTTTGGCTTACGTTATTCAGACCAAAATGTACTAGCAGATAATTTACCAGAGCAAATACAAACTCAGGCAAATCTCGCCAGCGGTGTAGACTTACTGGTAAGATCAATCAATAAACCTTGGCAAGGCCATTTATACAGCAGTGCCGAAAATCAACTGATAAATGCCAACACCCATACGCTCGGTGGTATTAGCTACCGCACAACGGACAAAGAAGTACAAGAAGATGCCATTCAGCTACTTTTTGACGGTAGTCGACGCAGCGGCTTTAGACTCGCCAGTGAAAGCTACTTTAGAGAAGACATAAGCCCAAGTATTCCAACCGACAGCGCCCTTACTTTTAAAGTACAAGTTGATGCAGCGCCAGATAAATCGGTTTGGGTAGCGATGAGCTGTGAAGGCGAAGCGGATGCAAACGGCTCGTGCACCGCAAAAGTCGATATTGCTACGCAACTTCAAGCGATGCCTTTAGCCAAGTGGCAATCACTAAGCATTGACCTCAATTGCTTTAAAACCCAAGGCATGGACTTCACTAAAACCGTTGTCCCTTTCGAGCTTTCAACCGCTGGAATACTAGAGGTAACGCTGTCTGAGATACAGATCTCTTCAGAAGCATCACCGACACTAAGCTGCAATTAGTCCCCTTAACACGATGTGGGCACGAGGCTGTGTTCACATCGTTTTTTAGTGTCTAATGAAGCAACTTTAATGTGGACTAGAATTTAAGAGATCTAAGGTAAGCCAATTGTCTGAAGCGCTCGTTTATTCTTTTTACAGGGCACAAACAAGCGATTTAAAAAGTCACACCAAGAGCACACTTGCCCTCACCTGCTCAATTTAATACTCTACTTTATGAGCTAAATGAGCTAACACCAAGGAAGAGCCAGAGTGTCAAACATAGCCGAACAAGTGATTAGTACCTATCCACCTGCTGCACAAACAAAAATCAGGGCACTGCGTAGCCTCGTTATGCAGGTTGCCAGTGAGCAAAACTTTGGCGCAGTGATTGAGGCAATAAAGTGGGGAGAGTTAAGCATTAGTGTTAAATCGGGTAGTCCTTTCCGTATGGCTTGGAAAGCCAAAACGCCTACCAACTATCACCTTTATTTTCACTGTCAAACGAAGCTAGTTGATACATTTAGGGTACTATTTTCCGACGAGCTACAGTTTGAAGGAAACCGAGCAATAGTCCTTAAATTAGAAGAAGACATGCCAGCCGCGCTACTCTACCGCTGTATCGCCATTGCAATGGACTATAAAAACCTCAAAAACTTACCTTTACTCGGACAATAACAACCAATCTGGGTAAACCTTGCCCGGAGCGAAAAACCCACCGTTACCAATTTTTACAACCGTGTACTTCTTACCTGAATAAAACGTGAAAAATTTACCCCATTAAAACACGAAGATCAAAAACCATTTAAATTCAATAACTTAAACATTTGAATTTGTGGTTCGAGCCTTGCTTACATAGTGATAGATAAACAATGTAGATGCATTTCGCCATTCAGCATTGGAAACCACCAAAACCAACTAGCGCAAATAACAACATTAGGAGCATAAAACATGACACCACAACCCGAGCTGCAAGATAGTTTTATTGATTTCGTGAACAAGCAGCAATTTCCATGCATTTGTGGTGGTAATAGAGCCGAATTAGCATTTAACCATGTTGAGGTTTTAGGTTTTGGCGATCTCACCTCAAGACACAACAACTTTAGTTTGATAACGAGCCTCTATTCTTTTGTCGAAAAGGTAGAGTTTAACAGCATGAAAAGTGCCGCGTTTGTGGCGGTTTTTGAGCAGAGCCAACACTTAGATGACAGCGACTTTAATAAGTCTGTTTGGCGTAAACTGCAGGAATTGCAAAACCTAGTTTCGCAGAGCACGCCCAGAGGGCCGCATTCTCAATCGTCAGATTGCAGCAATAATTTTCATTTTAATTTGGATGGCGAGCCGCTTTATATCACTTGTTTAAGCCCTACAAGCGCATCGAGAAACAGAAAGTTTAAGTACCCAGCGATTGTTTTTAACTTAATGCCTCAGTTTGAGGTCCCACAGAGTTTCCGTGTCGTCGAATCACACGTAGAAACCCACAGAATTTAATGCACATTGTACCAACGGAGAGGAACTAGATATGAGCAACATCATGGTAATCGATTTTATTATTTACGTCGTCATTGGCATATTAACAACTTTGGGTTGTTTTGGCTTAATGAGTGCTTCAAGCGCTTATTCAAATCTAAGTAGCCCAACCACTCGCACTAAGGCTAGTAAGCCAGCTACAGTGCGGAGCTAAGCGATGCCGAACTCAAGCTTTGCTCCCTTTAACTACTCGCGAGAAAAGGGAGTATGCTTACATTTTTAAGCCACTCAAATTACTTACCGGCGGCAACTAAACCGGCGCCAAACCCAAAAAACACGCCACCGCTCACTTTGTTCATCATCGTCATACTCTTCGGTGACGACAATTTAGTCTTAGCAAGGCCAGAAAACACCGCATAAGAAATATGCACCATAAACACCAGCAGGCTAAAGGTCAAAACCAGCAACATAAATTGCGGCATAAAGGCATTTTCCACATTGATAAATTGCGGAAAGATAGACATAAAGAAAATAACAGCCTTAGGATTGGTGATCGAAACAAAAAAGCCTTCTAAAAAGCACTTTTTCATCGTACTTGCAGCAATAGATTTGCCTATTTTACTTTCACCTTTAGTTCGCCACATTTTGTAGCCTAAATAGAAAAGATATGCAGCGCCAATAAATTTAACGACCGTAAATGCCAACACCGAACTGGCTAAGATCACACCTAAACTTGATGCCGATATCGCGGCGACAATCAAAATCCCGAGCGCGACACCACAAATACCAGCTAAAGACTTGGCAAAGCCTCTTTGAATTGAGTTATTGATAGTCAGCATCACCGCAGGCCCTGGTAATAAAATTGTCGCCAAAGCGACACCTACAAACAGCAAATAATTGTCCAAAACATCAACCCCGCAAACATGTCCGATTCACACTCACTGCATCATCACACTAAATCATGAAGTTACAAAGTAATATGCGATAGGTGGGAGCTACGTACTGAGTTTATCAATGATATTCATCTTCGAACTCAGCCTTATCATTTCCCTATGCAATATGCGCTTGAATGAGCGCGACATAAAGTCGCCCCTACTAAAGTAAGTAGTTTAGAGCCAAAAAAATGCAGACTCATCGGTCTGCATTTTTATGCCAATTTGCTTAATTAAGTGAAATTGGTATTAGGGCCTGTTGATCTTTCAAGTTTGTTTTTGCAGCAGTTTGATTGGTATTTATACAAGGCAGAGCCTGCGTAGCATAGTTATTCTATGTAAGTTAGGCGATAACACAGTAGAAATGCCAATCAAGCGCTGCCCTTTGGGTTCCCCTGAGTGCGCTTTGTTCATTGTTGCTCAACTTTTGCTTAGATTACTAGGCGGCAAGTCGAGCGTCGCGATCAAAACACACTCAGGAGAACAAAAATCAAACAGCAAAGGTCAACAGGCCCTAGTGAACTGATGCGAAAAAGATCACTCAAAAGTATACCTCACACCAACCGAGTATCTTGGACCGTACTGACGAGCAAATAAGAATTGCTCTTCATAACGACCATATCCTTGCTCGGTTTCATTGTTTAAGTTTATACCTTCAAAGAACACCGTAAACTGCTCATCAATATCGTAGTTCACACTAACGTCCCATTGACCGTAAGACTTGGCATATTGCGGTGGTGCATCTGCCGAGCCTTGCGCTTGACCTACCCCGATAAGATAAGCGTCACGCCATGCGTAGGTTAACTTCACCGATAACCCGTCTTTTTCGTAAAATGCTTGGAAGTTAGCCGAGTCACTCAACCCCGTCAGCGGTGCTTGCTGCACTAGGCTTTCACTATCAAACTCAACATCGCCATCAACAAAAGTTGCGTTAACACCAAGGCCAAAACCCGTTTCACCAAATAAGTGCTGTACCGCCACTTCAAAACCATCAACCGATTTACTATCGGTATTTTGTGGCTGGCTGATGTTCCATACCATCAATGGATCGTCACTGCTTGGTTCAATTTTACCATCGGCATTACCGTGACCATTGGCGAGCATTTGCGCAAAAATGGCATCACTGGTTGCCTGCTCTCCACGGGCTTCAATATCTGCAATCGCTTGTTTATACCTTGGACCATTGTAAATATCGTAAAGACCTTCAATGGTGGTTTGCGTGATTGTGGTTTGAATAAAGTTATCGACCTCTTTTTTGAAGTAGCCAAGTGACGCGTAACTTCCTTCGTTGTAATAATATTCAAGTGAAAAATCTAGGTTGGTCGACTCAAACGGTAGTAGATTTGTATTGCCTCGAGAACCAGTTCTCGCTCCCGGTTTTGGGCTGCCTGACAAACTTCTGCCACCAGCGAGATTACTAAGTGGCGCACGCGACATTGTTTTGCCCCAAGACGCTCGTGCAATTAAATCTTCGGTGAGATCAAAACGCACATCGATCATCGGCAATAGAATGTCGTAATCCCCTTGCTGCGTTAAGAAGTTGTCATCACCGCCCGCAGCGTATTGCATAATCCATTCAGATGGACTGTCCCAATTCACTTGCGTTTCCACACGCTGACGCACCACACTTGTCACATCCGTTTGTTCATAGCGTAGGCCTGCGTTGATCTGCACAAAGTAGTCAGAAAATTCAAACTCCCATTTGGATTGCAAGTAGATGCTGTCAGTGGTTTCATCAACTCGACTTTGGCTATCTATGCCATCAAAATAGGCATCCGCCGAGTAGTAGTCAGCACCGATCACATCTTCTGTAAGATACGCAAGCTGCCTTGCAATAGCTTCATCAAAGTCATAAGTATAGTAATACCCCGGCTGTAGGTCACTGCCACCACCAGCGAATTGGTCTAGCAAATCGCCAGTTTCATGGCGCGTAAACATGCTATCTGGGAAAATTTCTTTAAACGAAGGATTAAAGCCCGGTCCTCCTCGTAGACCACTCCACGCTTCATATCCCCCAGTTGACTGTTCAGTGCGAGCTGCACCAAACTGCACACTCACTAGGCCAATATCAAAACTGTCGTTAAACCAAGTGGTATCAAGTTGCAACTGCTCGACCGTCGCCTCTCCGGGAGAATGGATAAATTGGCTAAAGTTAGAATCAATTTCACTTGCCATGAGTTCATTCGTGCCATTTTTCCAAAGCACATTCGCATGTGGTACTTCGCCCTGCCGATAATCATAAATCTTAGTGAGCAACTGATCTGAGCCTAAGATGATTTGACCATCACTACCCAAGCCTTTATCTGCGCCATTATCGGTTTCGTTTTTTGAGTCGTGATAATCAAGCTCTACATGCCAATTATCGTTAATTTGCCAGTCCAGATTTAATCCAAGTGAACGCGCCTCGACTTCCGTCGTATTTCTATTTGCAGTGAACGACGCATCATTACCGCCAATATCGGCATAAACCGCGGTGCCATTGGCATCTAACTCATAGGCGTTAATGTTACCGCCAAACTCATTCCAAATACCCCACCCCACCGTATTAGAGCCAGTTACGGCAAGGCTTGCCGTGTAGTCTAAGGTGGCAACAAAACCGTTAGTCGGTGCATATTGAAAGGTAACTTGACCGTTCGTTCTTTCTCGCTCTAGATCTTCGATGCCGTAGTTCATGTCTTTTGGAAAAAAGTAATTTCCGACTTTATTACCCTCGGCATCTTCAGCACGGCCATCAATGATTTTAGACGGGTCTAAATCAGGTAGATCAACATTGGCCTGCCAGCCCTGAATATTGGCTTGCTGCTTTTGAAAATCACGTTGCTGATGGGAGAAGGAAAATCCAAAACCAAAGGTTTCATCGGCAAAGGTATTACTATAAACCGCGGAAACCTCAGGTGTAACATCATCTCCCGCTTCGTTAGAGGTATCAACAATCGCCTTTGCTGTTGCGCTAAAGTGTTGCCCAGGGCGTTGTAGTGGCTTAGCCGTGACAATGTTGACCAAAGCCCCTAAACCGCCACTTGGTACATCAGCACGCCCGGTTTTATATACCTCAAGCGCACTCACGCCTTCAGCGGCTAGGTTTTCCAAGTTATACGAGCGAGTATTACCTGTGCCCGGCATTTGACGACCATTTAATGTCACCAAGTTAAAATCAGGCCCAAAACCACGTACGGTAATTTGACTGCCTTCACCGTTGGCGCGGCTGACCGAAACACCGGTGATCCGCTGTAAAGACTCGGCTAAGTTGGTGTCTGGAAATTTCCCCATTTCCTCTGCCGAAATGGCATCCATAACCCCCGATGCGGAGCGCTTTAAATCCATTGAACGGATCAAACTTCCGCGGATCCCTTTCACTTCGATCACTTCGACTTTTTCGGCTGCTTGTTGCTCTTCTGCTTGAGCTATGCTGACCATTCCCGCATTCATCGCTATTGCTAGCGACAACTGAACGGCAAGCTTACTTTTATTGAATTGTTTGTTATTCATGACTGCCCTGCGATTCTATTCTTGCTGCTGGATCACCGAGTTCAAAGCACTATTGGCGATCCACACTGGCTTATTGACTGACGATTTCAACATTGTCTATGCGGTAAACGGCGCCCTCGCCCATTCCCCAGCTGGGGAATACCATCAAGACATCAATGGCACTAATATCGAGTCCAGCATCGTACAAAGCTTGAAGTGGAAACGTATACGTTTGCCATTTGCCAACTTCTGGAACTTGACCTTCAGCGCTTTGGTTCAGAGCAAGCTCTACCGCCGCACTGGCATCATTTGACTCAATTTTAAACAGCCATTGAGCGTCGATATTTGCAGGTGCTGAAGTCACTTTCATATCAAACTTAACTACGCCAGTTTCTAGTAAATGGGAAGCATCATAATAGACATCGTCATCCGCTAAGAATCCCATCACAGTTGGGGTTGCACCAATAACAAATTGCGCAACTTGACCATGGGCTGCATCTTCGTCCACTTCGATTGTGGGTGTAGAGCCACCACAGCAATCCCAAATTGACCACTGCTCAGCAGCTTGATCTTTGAATAAGCTTAGACCACCACTCGCCTTGTCACCGTCAGGATGAAAGATTTTTGCGTTATCAACACGATAAACCGCACCGCTACCTGAGCCCCAAGCTGGGAAAATCATCACCACATCAATTGCACTTGGATCAAGTCCTGCCTGAGCCAAAGCTTCAATTGAGAAAGTATAGGTTTGCCATTCACCGGCCTGTGGTGCTAAACCTTCTTGTGATTCAGATAGTGGTAGCTCAACCGCACTCGCGGCATTGTCAGACTCAATTTTAAGTAGCCAAGGGGCATCAGGCGTTGACGGTAAGCTCATGACTTTCATCTCAAACTGTACTACGCCACCTGCTAAAATTGCGGTTGCATCAAACGGCTTTCCAGCTCCGCCCACTTCTGTTCGAGACGAAAACCCCATTACAGTTGGTGTGTCACCAATCGTGAATTCAGCAACAATACCATGCGTCGCATCGTCAGAGACTTCAGCCGGTGTCGAGCCACCACAACAATCCCAAAGCGGCCACTGCGCGTTAATGGCATTTTCAAATAAGGTCAACGAAGGTAAGTTTGTATCCTGTGCAATCTCAACCTTATCAACACGATAGATAGCACCATTACCAGCCCCCCATGCTGGGAAGATCATCACAACATCAATGGCTGACACATCAAGTCCTGCATCAGCCAACTGCTGTAGTGGGAAGGTATAAGTTTGCCACGAGCCTGCGGCTGGTGATTGTCCTTCAACGCTTGCAAAAAGATCGAGTTCAGCAGCGCTAGAAGCACCTTGGCTTTCGACTTTAAATTTCCATGCTGCGCTCGGGTCTGAAGGCATTTGTGTCACTTGCATATCGAACCGAATATAGCCCGCTTCTAGCATACTCGTTGCATCAAATGGCGAGGCTTTACCGCTTGGATCTGTGATAAATTCGGCACGGCTGGTAAAGCCATTTACGGTTGGCGTCTCACCGACCATAAACTCAACAACATTGCCACGGCTTTCGTCTGCAACCAATGCAGGCGTAGAGCCACCACAACAATCCCAAGCTGGCCAGTTAACATTAAAATTATCATCAAAGATGGTTAGGTTTTTAGCGGTACCCGAAGAAGGTGGCGACGGAATAGGTGCTTCGCCTTCGACTAACGCATCCTCAAGGTCGTCGTAGCCTGGACGCACCGTTTCACATCCTTTGCCCGTTTCAGGGTTAGAGCCGCATTCATACACTCTGACATAGTCAACCACAAACGATTGTCCGTTCACAAAGGCGTCCGAGTCGATACCTTTATTATTAACGTTTTCAGGCCAATCACCGCCAACGGCAAGGTTTAAGATAAGGTGAAACTGTTGATCAAAAGGCGCACTATCCCAATGAGTAACCAGCTCGCCTGAGCCTTGCTCGTAGTATTCAGCAAACCATCCACGGTGTTTTAAACCAACCGCTTCTTGCTTTGAGTTGTAACGAACTTCCGATTGACGTTGCGTGGCGTAGAGATAACCATCAACGTACCAACGGATCTCACCCTCTTGCCACTCCACAGCATAGGTATGGAAGTCATCGGCTGGATTTACACCATCAGGTATGGCGTATGCTTTACCGGTGTGAACATTATTAGGCCAATCACGGCCGTAATGAAGCGTGCCATGCACGTTAGATTCAACCGAGCCGTCTTCATTAGCGACCTTGAGATTTACCGCTTCCATGATGTCTATTTCACCAGACTTGGGCCAGCCACCGTAAACCTCATCCGTAGGCAACATCCAAAACGCGGGCCAACTGCCTTGCCCGCTTGGTAGCTTGGCCCGCATTTCGAATCTGCCATACTTAAAGTCAGCTTTATATTTGGTGTTCAATCTTGCCGAGGTATACGGCAGTTGTGCGCCTGCTTGCGCAGGGGTAGCGACAATATTCAGCATGCCATCGGCAATAAACGCGTTCTGTTCATTGTCGGTGTAACACTGTTTTTCATTGTTGCCACCGCCGTCGCAATTTACCTCGTGCGTCCACTTAGATGTGTCTATCGCATCGCTATCAAATTCATCGCTCCACACTAGCGTCCAGTCTGAAACCGGCGCTGTGGTATCAACGGATTTATAATTAGTTTCTGTCTCGGCGCTTCCGCCACATCCCGCTATGATAGCCACAGAGATTGCGGTACATAGCCTTGTTAATTTTCTTGCTGCAATTTTCATCAGTTACCCCGATGCAAAACGTCGTTGTCAAATGGTTGAATGCTAAGAACTTTATTATTTAACCTGAGGCTTAGATAAGCCGTCGATTAACTCATCGTTTCTCAGAGCAGATTATTTAGCTATACGCTGGAAGACTACTCAGCGCGTTCCTAGCAACAAATGTAAGCGCTTACAAATGAAGTCAAAAAAACAAACGCAAAATGTAAGCGCTTTCACAAAAGTAAACTAAGTTAATTTATTCGTCAATATTAAATTGTCATAAGGTGAAAATCTGCATGATATAAATACACACTTAACAGATCAGTAGCATCTAATAAAACCGTAGCAGAAAAAGCCGTAAAGGGGCTTTACATGTTTACGCAATCGTTACGTCAAGATAAATCATACGCTTTAGCTTGGTTGACAATACGGTTAAATTCACTGAGATTATTAGCAAAAAATTAGGGTTACGTTATGAAATCATATTTCCTTTTAGTTGCAGCGGCAGGTGTTATGAGTGGTTGCATGACCACCAAGCCAAGCAGTAACCAGCGCCTCTGTGAAACGACACTGCACAATTACATAAAATATCGAGATTCGGGTTCAGCACAAGCATACCAAAGTGTTTTTACACAGGATGCAACATTTAGTATCCCAGCACTCAGTATCAATATTACTGGTGCTGAAGAAATAACAATAAGGCAGCAACAAGCCATAAAAACAACAAAAAGTATGCACATGATAACCAGTGCCGATATTCAACCTATCGAGGCAAATAAGTTTAGTGCTAAAAGCTACTTTGTTCTTTATCAGCAGCCAAAATCTCAATCAGATACCCCAATCACCGTATTTAACGGTGTGTATGAAGACGAGCTTAAAGTAATCGATGGCCAATGCTTAATCAATCACCGCCTTGTTAACGTGCTTAAAAAAGAAACTTGGCATTAGGCGTTGTTAACCCGGTTATTGTTTGTGGCATTGTGCAATTTTGTACAAGACTTTTTGAGTGAAGACAGATACGCTTTTCATCAATGGGGGAGAGAATTATGCAACACTCAAAGTTTAGTTTTCATCGTGAACTCGGTGGCCTAGAAGTACTACACAACATTGATAAGCAGGAAGACTTTGGTAGACATAGCCACAGCGGCTATACGCTTGCCCTAGTGGATAGTGGTGCGCAGCGATTCTACCGCAGTGGCGGTGAACACTTAGCTAGTCAGCATAGTGTCATTTTGATTAATGCAGAGCAGGTGCACGATTGCAGAAAGGCGTCAAAAGATAAGTCTTCGTACCGTTCACTCTACCCAACGCCTGAACTATTTAATCAGTTTCTTGGTGATGGCAAGGCAATAGCTCCTTTTTTCCATGATGCAGTGGTACACGACCGAGCGCTTGCGGCACTCATGGACACCACTTTTAACGTCTTAGAATGTGATACCAGCGTGCTTGAAAAGCAGTCTCAGCTTATTACTCTGCTATCTTATTTAAGCAATAAGCAAGGCAAAGTCACATTCGATACAAAGATCCCTTCGGTGAAGCAACGAATTACCACTGCACGCCATTTTCTTTTGGATAATTTATTTGAAGATGTATCACTCGACTCCTTAGCGAGCCTTGTCGGCATGAGTCCCTTTTACTTTATTCGTGTGTTTAAGGCCCACACCGGCCTCACTCCCCATGCCTTTCAAATACAACACCGGCTTAATCATGCTAAGGCATTACTGCGCAGTGGCAAAAGTGTTTCCCATGCAGCATTAAGTGTAGGCTTTTATGACCAAAGCCATTTCAACCGTCATTTTAAAAAGAATATGGGGATCACTCCCAGTCAATATAGCAAGGCTTGTTAATATGAAAGTCGCAGTATGTAAAGGCTTTTGGGATATGTTGCCATTAAATCTCGCCGTGCTTCCTTGGGGAATATTGTGTGGCTCCCTTGCCGTGCAAAATGGCTTTACGCCGCTCGAAGCACAGTTAATGTCGTTATTAGTTTTTGCAGGCTCGGCGCAGTTAGTGGCAATAGAGCTTATTGCCAAAGACACCGCGCTTATCACCTTGCTTGCGACTACCTTTATTATTAGCGCGAGACATTTACTCTATGGCCTTGCGATCCGCAATAAAATGATAGATAAACCCCTTAAATGGCGTGGCCCCATTGCGTTTTTTCTCACTGACGAATTATTTGCGTTTTCCCATCACCACCGTGCCTATCAAGGCAAACTTCGGCTCATGTATGCGCTCATCGCTGGTGGTAGCTTTTATGTTGCATGGAATCTGTGGACGCTCATTGGTATTGTCGCAGGTCAGTTTTTACCTGACTTGACCAACCTTGGCTTAGACTTCGCGATTGCGGCAATATTTATTGCTTTAGTGGTCCCGAGTATTAACGCATTACCCGTGTTATGCGCCTGTTTAACGTCGGCCGTAACTATCTTAGTGTTCAAACTGATCCATTTTGAATTTGGTTTAATCGCCTCAGCGCTGCTCGGAATGTCGGTAGGATATGTGCTACAAAGTAAAAAGGAGCGTGTATGATCACCACTATTTTAGCCATGGCTTGCGTCACGTTTGCAACTCGATATTTATTTTTGGCAAAACAACTGCCTTTTACTATCGGCCCTAAACTACAACGCTTTTTAAGTTTTAGCGCCCCTTGCGTACTGACTGCCATTTGGGTACCCATTGTATTCATTCAGAACAAGCAACTTGCCATCACGCCAAGCAACCCCTATTTGGTCGCCGCAACGGTTGCGGTAATACTGGCGTTTCGCTTTAAAAACCTCTATGTCACCACGTTTGGGAGTCTAGCTGTGTTTTATCTGCTGTACTAAATGCGAAATGGTTACGGCCGTTGGATTAAATCCCAAACGCATAAGTGCAGCTTCATCGTCTGCTTTACTCACGCAAGCCAAAGCGCGCTGGTTTAGCGCTTCGAAGCGCCCCGTCACATGGGCTTCACGGCCAATCGCAGCAAGTGGAAATACCATATCGCCTTGCTCAACTTCGATATTTACGTCTAGGCCATTTGCTACTCGCAGCGTCATCCAGCAACCTAACTTTCTGCAAACATGAGTGACCACTCCTTTTACGGTCACAAGGTTTGTTGTGTAGTCATTGAGATTTGGCAATATGTGCTCTGCCTCGACTAACTTAGACATGTCTGCACCACCGGCAAATTCTAGCGGGCTTGAAAAGCTAAACCGAGAAAATACCGCCAAAGAGAGTGCTGTTAGTTTTATCGTATCCTTCATCATTGCGACTCCATAGCTTTTATCACTATTTACCTCATCAATTGCTTACTCCTATAAAAAGTTATGGAGCATCAATCATATAGCTATATAAAAGTACAATTCGCAACTAAAATCAACACAAAAGTTAATAAAAGGTAAATTTAGAAGTTAAATGTTTTTGAAATTGACGCCACAAATGTAGAATCTGCATAAGAATCAATGTCATTGCTTTCATAACCCAATGAAAAAGACCAAGTACTAATCGAGTAAGTTCCAGTTAGATGCCAGTGGGTATAGTCATCATCACCCGACTCCCATTCGTATTTATCACTATCAAAGCTCATTGAATGATCAACCCCGAGCGTCAGTGACCACCGTTCTGTGATTGGGATACTATGCGTGAGCATCACTATCCCGTGAGCAGCCCCTGTTCCAAAGTAATCCCATGCATACCAAAAGTCTAAATTTGTCTGGCCGTAATTAAACTTTGCAAAGGCTTCTGCATAGTTGTAATCAGCACTCACATCATCACCATGATAGGTATATTGGGAGAGGCCAACATCAAGCTTTAATTTTTCAGTTAGCGTAAATTTGTAGCCACCATACAGATCTCCTTCTAAATCCGTACCATCACCAAAATCTACTTGAGACACCCAGCCTCCAGCATACCAACCACTTTTTCCAAACCAATCGAGACTAACTTGAAGCGCTTCGTCTTCCTTAGTTTGACTTACGCCGTTAAATAAATAATCGGAAGCCAATGTTACGGTAGAAGATGTCGCCGCATTGACAAATAGTGGAGTAAACAACAATGGCAGCAGCCAGTATTTTTTCATCTTTAAAATCACCCTTTAATTGCAGTCATTTCAAGCATAGACCGCCGTTCCCACCCTGTCACTGATACAGTTTTATACGCTTGTTAACGTGCTTGGCATGATTATTTTCCGTTTTATAAGCGTTTGGCTGGCGGTAATAAAAAAGTACTTATTGATGCTAAAAGGCGAGTAAGCAGGTACATAAAGTGCGCTGTGAGTTATCAATAAATCACTCCACTTGCAGGACAGCGCGTAGAGGTTCTGTTAGGATGCGTTTTTTGCCTGTAGAACCTTTGGAAAAGCCCTTGAAATTGTCATTTATGTTTCGCTTACTGGTGTTATCCGCGCTGCTGTTTACGCTGACAACTCAGGCCGAGTCTGTTTATATACAAGCCGGGCCGGGGAGTTTTAATCATGCCGCACTTGACCTACTCGCCAACCGCCAGTCGCAGGAGTATGAGCGTTTTTACTCGGGCACCCCGGAGCATACTTATGCCAATGCCGCACAAGCGCAGAGCAGGGCCTTTAGCGCGCTGGCCAACTCCACTATTGAAGGACAACTGGTCCCAGCCATTGTCAATGCGATGCGTAACTACAAGGTAACGGAGCTGAGTGCTGCTGTGTATATCCCTATCGAAATGTGTGTTTTTGGATTGAAAAAGACAACTAAAATTACGCATGCAGCATCCCACCCGGCAGCCCTGAACCAAATTGGTCATTGGCTCAATGCTCATCAGGTACAAACCAAGCCCGTGCCCAAAGGCACCAACGAAGCGGCTCGCTTACTTGCAAATGGACAATTTGACCAAAACACCGTTGCCGTAGGTAGCTGCACACTTAAAGTGGTTTACCCAGAGCTGATACTGCGCGAAGTAAGCATTCAGGATAACGCGGATAACCATACGCTGTTTGGTCTGATGAAAGTGGAGAAACGGTCTCAGCCGATAAGCGAAGATGAAGCTCGCAGCGCGCTGGCGCAGGTCGTTGAAAAGGCAAATACATTGGTCAAAACGCGAACAGACTCTGCTGAGGTGCTATTCTCACATATCAACCAACGTCTTGCTCAGATGCAGCCTGTAGCACTGTTTAAAGCACAACAACACAGGCCAATTGAAGACTTATCCCGTGAAGCCACTGTGCTCTCAAAAGCGCTAGAGCAAGCCCGCCAGCAATGTCTGGATAGTGCAAGCGTTGAGGCGTTTTTCCAAGCACAAATGGATGCTGCAAAAGCTATTCAATACAGATACCGGGCACAATGGCTGGCTGAAGGCGTACCAAACGAAGATGCCAATTTGGATCAGCTAAGAAGCACATTAAATCAGCTTGGTGCAGCCATTCTTGAAACACTGACCCAGCATCTTGCCAAGCACGGTAACCTCACGGATGAACTGGCAGGCTTGTTTAACCAAATAATAAACACCGAACAGCTCTTTGCAAACGACAAAACTAGACTCTTTTCGGCACTGCAAAAGGTACGCAGGGTGGATAACTGCACTATCACTGCTTCATAAACAAATTAGCAATAAGTCGGATTAGCTGATGTCTTGACTGATCATGATTACACCAACGACATCAGCCATAAGACAATGGTTTTAAAAGAACTACCCTCTTGTTTTGGCTGCTTGACGGCTTTCCATTGCATTGATGCCCTGAATATCTGGGCCTGTTAAGCTTTCATTTTGCTTTTCACTCTTTAATTTCAGTCACTTCACGCAAAGAACCGTTTTATTGATCTGCATCCATTTACATTCATCCCGGCAAAGATAATAATGAGAATGATTTTTAATTAAGGAGTTAAATATGAAAACCTCTCTTTCCATCACTTTGCTTAGCCTAGGTGTCTTTCTGTTTTCTCATACTGCATCGGCAAACGAATGTGAACTCAGCATCGAAGCCAACGACATGATGCAGTTTTCTAAAAAATCACTCAGTGCGCCATCTAGCTGTAAAGAAATTTCAGTCACGTTAAAGCATACGGGCAAACTGCCAGCCACCACCATGGGCCACAACTGGGTGTTGAGCAAAGCAGCAGATGTTCAAGCCGTTGCAACCGATGGTATGTCGGCAGGTGCAAATAATAGCTATGTAAAGCCAAACGACAGTCGCGTTTTAGCCGTATCAAAGGTGATTGGCGGTGGCGAGCAAACCACAGTGACCTTCTCTACTGAGCAGTTAAAGCAAGGTGACAGCTACAAGTTCTTCTGTTCTTTCCCGGGCCATTTCGCCATTATGCAAGGCATTTTTACACTTAGCTAAAAGTGCTACAGAGCAGGGATCAAACCGTGACTTCCTGAAGCCTCACAGTGCAGCCCTGCTTTTGCCATATCATTAATTTATCTAATTTGTGACAATTATTACTCAAGCCTTGAAGAACATACCTATAATCATTACAATCAATTGCAAACAATAATGATTATCACCATCATGAGCTTTTTCTCAATTATACCATTTTGGTTTGCCGCAGTGTTACTCTACTTGGCAAGCCCTAAACAACGATTTTTGGCTTCATCTATTAGTAGACTCGCAGCATATCCTTTAGCCACTCTACTAATTTTGTCCGGACTTGGTATTTTAACTGTGCAATATCCTGTTATCTCTGCGATGTTAGCAGCACTTGTTATCTTGATGTTTAGTTTAGTTTCAGTAACTTTGTTAAGTGGGTATTCAATAAGACGTTTCTATCTCAGTTCAGCATTAGTCTTCTTGTTATCTCTATTTGTAGGGGGAATAAGTTATGTGGCCTAAAACCTTACTTGGATTTTCATTGGGATTATTACTGTCTATTTCTTTGGTGCTAAACCTCAACTTGTTACTACCATTTTCTGAATCGGCAAAACTCATGCTGGGTCTGATCTTAGCATTTCCTATCTGGGCGGGTTTTATCGTATGGAGCTACGCATTTCCAAGTGCAAAAGCAGCCTGCAAGCCGTTATTTGCTATTTTTATCCCTTCGCTGCTACTAAATACAGCATTATTGTTAATGAGATAAACAATGAAAAACCAAACACTAAAATCATTAACCGAAGCGCACGCCTGGATTGGACTCATTATTTCAACGGTATTATTCATCGTTTTTATCACAGGCTCACTTAGCCTATTTAGAGATAATATTCGGGGTTGGGAGCGTGCACCTCTGGCTGTACAATCAAACGAGTCAATAACCACAATTTCTTATGACAACGCCATAAACTCTATTCAACAACAATACGATGTTGATACCGATCATGGCTTTTTTATGCGAGAGCCTACGCCGCATAATCCGTTTATTGAAGTATATTTTGCAACCCATTTAGATCAGCCCCACCCGATCACGGGGGAGGATCATCAGGATCAACACCTATTGATATCACCGCAATCTGGTGAGGTACTTGCTGACGCCGATAAGTTTGAGTTTTCTACGTTGCTTTTTGAACTCCATTTCGATTTGGGGTTAGGTAGGCCTGGACTCTATTTTGTTGGAGTGATTACGTTATTTTTCTTCGTTGCTATACTAAGTGGCGTTGTGATCCATTGGCGTAAAATTGCTAAAAACTTCTTTCAATATCGCGCCGAAGGTAAAAAAGACAAATGGCTGGATGCTCATAACCTGATTGGCACGATGGGCCTACCTTTTCACATTATGTACGCCTTCACAGGGCTTGTTTTCAACCTCGTGATTATCTACCAGATTTCATACGCCGTGCTGCTCTATGGTGGCAACCAAACTGCATTACTGCAAGCAGCTGGATTTAACGAGCCAAAAATTGAGGCCATAAACCAAATACAACCCATGCAAGGCATCGATCAACTAAGAGCTCAAGCACAGGCTAAGCTTGGGGATGTTACCTTTACTATGGTTGAAATTAGCCACTTTGGTGACAAGAATGCGGTGGTGGGCTTTACAGCAAAAAGCAATGATGCTTTCTCTAATATTAAAGAAATTCAGTATAAGCTCAGTGACAATTCGCAAGTTTACCTCACAGAAAACAACTATGATAATGCGGTACGAGCGGGACTCTCTACCATTGCAAGCCTCCACTTTGGTGATTTTGCTGGATATGGCATGCGACTGGCGTTTTTATGCCTTGGTCTTGCAACCGCCTACTTAATTGTTACTGGCAATTTGATGTGGATTGACAAACGAGCAAAGCAGAAAAAGCAAAGTCCTAAAAGCCTAATGTTTGTCAAAAGACTGACCAGCGGCAGTTTTATTGGGGTGATTTTAGCGGTTGCTGTTGGCTTTACATTAACCACTTTACTTCCTGCGACGCATGCCGACAAATTAGAAACCGTCAAGTCCTCTATGTTTATAGCCTTTTTCTTCGCCCTGATAAGTAGCCAATTTGCCAAAGATGTTTTGTCCTTTAGCAAGGTGTTATTAGGACTAAGTGGGATTTGCTATTGTTTAAGTTTAGTGATGAATTTGGCCTACTTCGGTAACCAATACAACTTATTACCGCTACAAACTAAAGTAGACTTCGCGATTGTAATTGGACTAATAGCACTAATGGCCTTGATCTGTTGGAAGGCAGTGTCACGGATCAACGCCGCAGCGCAAACCACAAGCGCAACTTCGTCAGAACGAACTTCGCACCAAACTGCGAACTAAAAAAGCGGGCTTACATAGCCCGCTTTGTCTTACTCTCACAGGGAAACAATGTGAAGTTAAAACTCTGTCTTAAATCTTAGGTAGTACTCACGACCCAAATATAAAGATGAATGAATGGGATCTGCGTTATTTCCATTACCCGTCGCAAAAGGCGGCGCTTCATCCAGTAGATTGTTAACGCCCAGCGTAATTTGAGTATCAACAGAGTCTAAATGGTAGGTTACTTGAGCATTATGTGTCAGCGTGCTATCAACGGTATTGGTAAAGTTAACGATTTGGTCGCCTTGTTTAACCGATACTTCTTCTAACATTGAATCGATGTAGTAACTTTGCCAACTTGCGCTAAAGTCGTCATGCTGCCAATTAAGTGCAAAGTTAACTCTGTGCTCAGGCACCGCCATCTGGCCATTAACGCGCTGTCCGGCTCTGTCTTTGGTTGCAAGGCCTGGTTCAATGACTTCATGTTTACTCACAAATGACCAGTTTAGTGCGGTACTCAAATCACCAAATGAAAACTGCCCGATGTCAAAACGAACTTCCGCGTCCACCCCTTGACGGTTTAACGCATTGAGGTTTTCATTAAACACATCAACACCGGTGATCACCCCCTGAAACTCACCAGATTGAACACGATGTACAGAGTCGCAGTACAAACCATTATTCATACATTCACTCAATTTAGTCACCGCGCTAATGTTACCAATGGCATCTTTTAATTGGATGTCATAAAAATCTAAGGTGATTGAACCGTTAGTAAGCCAGCTCGGCTGATAAATCACCCCAAGTGTTTTGCTCGTCGCGGTTTCTGGTTCAAGTTCGGTGTTACCGCCAGTATTAGTTCTGATCTGTCCGATCGTTTCTCGGTAACTGCCATCAGCGGGAACGCCTGTGCTGACACAGTTTTGGTTTGGATTTGCTACGGCACAAGGATCGTCGCCATTTTCAAAACCAGGTAACCTTCCTTTATAAAGTTCCACCACATTAGGCGCTCTAAATGCTTGTGACCAAGTCCCTCTAAAACTCAACTGCTCATTCAACGCCCAAAATACGCCCACTTTTGAATTGGTGGTCGAACCAAACGTATCAAAGTCTGAATATCGAGTCGCGAGATTTAACTCTAGGCTCTGCGCCCAATCGTGGTCTGATAGTAGTGGTACGACAGCTTCTAGGTAGGCTTCATTGAGCGAATATTCGCCGCCAGTTGGTCTACCTAATCCATCCGTGACTAAAATATTAATAGAAACGGCATCTGTTTGATTACGCGCCTCAACTTTTTGATTTTCGATGCCAAAAGACACACCTAGGTCGCCCGCAGGCAAACTCGCCACTACGCCACTTAGGTTCGCGCTGGCGATTTTAATCTGGTTATGACCTTGTTGGATCCCCGGCCAATCACCAGAGAGATAATTTAGCATGTCCTCGGAAATTTCGGAGTCGGTACCGGGTTGGCCAAAGATATTAAGCGGCACACAACCCGCAATTAGCGCATCCGGTGTAGCACCACAGCGCAGCACGCCTTGATCATCAAAATGGGTAGGACCGACCGCATTTTTAGCCGCTGGCCAATTGAATATGCCGGTTTTTAGTCGTTTGTTTGAGTTGCGACCAAAATTGTAGGCCAACTCCCAGCTCCAATCTGCATTAAAATCACCAGAAAGCGCCATCACGATACGGTATTGGCTGTTTTCCACATGGTTCATGCGGCCATTGGTTTCTACCATTCTGCGACGCCAGTCATTGATGGCATAAGGATTACCATCTTTGTCTTTCGGACCAAATTGTTGGTTGTAATAGTTATCAGGAGAGTAAGTGAAATCTAAATACCCACCCCAAACTGGAACTAGTGGCTGAGGCGCACCATTGGTAGTGGATTTTCGATGTGAATAAAGCGCCTCGAAATTGAATACCACGTCATCCGAAAACTTCAAATTGCCAAGATCATACTCGCCAAACGCACTCATGCTATAGCGTTCAAAAGGCGTTTGTAGCAAGCTAGGCTCTTGGTAGTTGTATAAATCATTTTGTGCAAGTGATGCATCGGAGATAGTTTCACGCCACTCGCCATATTCTGGGCCTCGGGTAACAAATATTTCCTTACCGTTTTCATCCGTGACTTTTAGGTTACTCCATGGCATTGCGGAACTACCGCCTTGGCCGTAACTGCCATCCGGATTAAGTGTTAAATCATAGCGGCTAAAGTCTCTGTCGCCAGCATACACTTCTTGTTTTTCATCGTAGCTGGCACTCACCATAAAACGCCCTTTATCGCCAACAATCCCTGTTACAAGTTCCAAAGAAGTCGTATCAGCATCGCCTTCAGCGGATTGGCCAATTGAGCCACTGACCTCAAAAATATCGCCCGTTTGGCGAGTAATAATGTTTACGACACCAGACACCGCATCAGAGCCGTAAATAGAAGAGGCACCGTCCAATAGAATTTCAACACGTTCAATAATCGCTGTAGGTATAGCACTTAGGTCAACCGCAGCATCCGCGCCATTTCCCCCGTTTGGTAAGCGGCGGCCATTTAGCAAGACCAACGTGCGCTGTGCACCTAGACCGCGTAAGTCGAAGTTTGTCACGCCCGACGTATTTTCATTTTGAGAAGCATTAGGAGCACTGGCGGAAACCGTTAGATTTTGCAGCATATCACCAATATTTTTAAACCCGGTTTGCTCAATATCCGATCTAGATATTGTGGCTACCGCGCCGGGTTTACTTAGGTTTGCCCGCGCGATACGCGACCCCGTTACCATAATCTTTTCAACGGGTTCCGACGCTGCTTCCTCGGCAAACACAGGGGCCGTCCACACCATAGCGCCCGAACCACACAAGCTGGCGATTGCCAACGCCAAAGTCGTTTTTTGTTTTGTTATTGTCATAACGGTTTCCTTTGTAACGTTCCAAATTATAGTTAGACGCTGACGATAGAAAGTTTCTTATTATCACTATAGGAAATGAAATAGGTTATTTATTGCGCCTTTTTATACTGATAACACAATTAAATCGTTCCAACAAACAATTCTAGACGATTTGCGCAATATTTATTTACTTTTATTGAATATTCAAGCGTCTAATTAAAAATCATGTAATCAGTCAGATTTGGCGTGTTCACTACCCAGAGAGTCACAAATGTCGCCACTCTCTTGGTATTCAATATTGGCCTTTAAGGCCACCTAAATCTGGTAAAAAGCACTTATCGGGACTACCTTTATCTAGGGCCTGTTGACCTTTGCTGTTTGATTTTTGTTCTTCTGAGTGTGTTTTGGTCGCGACGCTCGACTTGCCGCCTAGTAATCTAGGCAAAAGTTGAGCAACAATGAACAAAGCGCACTCAGATGAACCCAAAGGGCAGCGCTTGATTAGCATTTCTACTGTGTTGCCCCACAAGGATGTGGGGTAAGGTGACTTTGCAGGAGCACAAAGTCTTTATCGCCAGACTTACATAGAGTGACTATGCTACGCTGGCTCTGCCTTGTATAAATACCAATCAAACTGCTGCAAAAACAAACTTGAAAGATCAACAGGCCCTAGGGTTTATTGGTCTTTACGATTTGATTTTTGTTCCTCTGAGCGTATTTTGCTCGCGGCGTACAACTTGCCCTATGTATACATCAATCAAACTGCTGCAGAAACAAACTTGAAAGATAAACAGGCCCTAGCAATCTTCCGTCATCGAACAAACAAGGATCTCCCATGGATAAGAAGCAAAACACACCATCGATTTGTCCTTTTGCACATGGTGCAAATACGTCGTCAGAGCATAGCGAGCACCAGTGGTGGCCAAATAGCCTGAACTTAGACATATTGCATCAGCACGATACGAAAACCGATCCGATGGATGCCGATTTTGATTACAAAAGCGCATTTAACAGCCTCGATTACCCCGCCCTGAAGAAAGATCTCGAGCAACTTATGACAGACTCGCAGCCATGGTGGCCCGCAGATTGGGGACACTATGGAGGATTAATGATCAGAATGGCATGGCACGCTGCGGGCAGTTATCGTGTTGCGGATGGTCGCGGTGGTGCAAACACGGGTAATCAGCGCTTTGCTCCGCTAAACAGCTGGCCGGACAACGGAAACTTAGATAAAGCCCGGCGTTTACTTTGGCCGATTAAAAGAAAGTATGGCAATCGTATTTCTTGGGCCGATTTAATCGTGCTGGCGGGCAACGTTGCTTATGAGTCGATGGGATTCAAAACCTTTGGTTTTGCCGGTGGCCGAGAAGATATCTGGCATCCAGAAAAAGACACCTACTGGGGCAGCGAAAAAGAGTGGCTGGCTCCCTCCAATAATTCAAACAGCCGCTATAGCGGTGAACGCGATTTAGAAAACCCGCTTGCCGCTGTGATGATGGGTCTTATCTACGTTAATCCTGAGGGCGTAGATGGTAATCCCGATCCGTTAAAAACAGCTGAAGATATGCGTGTTACCTTCGCTCGAATGGCAATGAACGATGAAGAAACCGTTGCCCTAACCGCTGGCGGACACACTGTGGGAAAAGCGCACGGAAATGGCAATGCCGATGAATTAGGCCCGGCACCAGAAGGCGCGGACTTGCATGAACAAGGTTTTGGTTGGATGAATCATAGCTCGCGTGGCATTGGCTCTGATGCAGTAACCAGTGGTATTGAAGGCGCTTGGACGACGAACCCAACTCAATGGGACAATGGCTACTTCTACTTGCTGTTAACGTACGAGTGGGAGCAGACCAAAAGCCCTGCGGGTGCATGGCAATGGCAGCCTATTAATATAAAGGAAGAAGATAAGCCGGTTGATGCTGAAGACGCATCCAAACGCTGCATGCCGATGATGACAGATGCCGATATGGCGCTGAAAATGGACCCTGCTTATCGTAAAATTTCAGAGAAGTTCTATGCCGATCCCGACTATTTTAACGATGTTTTTGCAAGAGCGTGGTTTAAGCTTACCCATCGCGACCTTGGCCCAAAAAGCCGTTATCTAGGCCCAGAAGTCCCTAACGAAGACCTGCTATGGCAAGACCCCGTCCCCAGCGTTAACTACACTCTAAACGACAGTGAAATTAGCGCACTCAAGCAACAAATTCTAGCAACCAATGTGACGCTTTCAGAATTAGTAGCCACCGCGTGGGATAGTGCTAGAACGTTTAGATATTCCGATTTTAGAGGGGGTGCAAATGGTGCGAGGATCCGCCTAGCCCCGCAAAAAGATTGGCTTGGAAATGAGCCGGAGCGTCTAGCGAAAGTACTTGCGGCATTAGAAACCGTGCAAAGTAATTTTACGCCTACCGTAAGCATGGCCGATCTAATCGTATTGGGTGGCTGCGCTGCCGTTGAACAAGCGGCTAAAAATGCCGGTGTATCAATCCAAGTGCCTTTTGCCGCTGGGCGAGGCGATGCCACAGACGAGCAAACCGACATTGAGTCATTTGATGTATTAGAGCCTGTACATGACGGTTTTCGCAATTGGCAAAAACAGCACTACAGCGTAAAACCAGAAGAAATGCTACTTGATAAAGCTCAACTGTTGGGCCTCACAGCCAAGGAAATGACCGTACTGATCGGCGGAATGCGCGTGCTAGGCACCAATCACGGGCAAACATCGCATGGCGTATTTACCGATAACGTTGGCACTTTGAGTAATGACTTTTTCGTCAACTTGACCGATATGGCATATCGCTGGGAGCCTAGCGGTGAGAACCTATATGAGATAAAAACACGCGACACGGACACGGTAAAATGGACCGCGACTCGCGTTGATCTTGTCTTTGGTTCTAATTCTATTTTGCGCGCTTACGCTGAAGTGTACGCACAAGATGATAGCAAAGAGAAGTTTGTCCGCGACTTTGTTGAGGTATGGACCAAAGTAATGAATGCAGACCGATTTGACCTAAAATAGCTGCTTATCACTCAGCCTAGCCACTGGTGCGTATATAACAGTGGCTTGGCCTGTTTATCCTATCCGCTTTATTTTTTGCAGTACTCAACTCGCCGCCTTATGGGCCAAGCTAAAGTTAACCAAGAACATATAAAATCGCTATTTCAACATGCGCTAAGCTCAGCCACAATCCAATCTCGAAACGCCTTTAATTTAGGCCACTCAAAATGGCGCTCTGGTGCGACCAAGTAATACCGATATTCACATAACCATGCAAAGTCGGGATAGATTTCTAATTGGCCTAGCTCTAAAGATTGATTCACTAAACGTCGACGTAACAAAGAAAACCCCTGCCCTGCCACCGTTGCTTGCTGTACCAACGCCGCATTATCAATTTTGAGATTACTGAATGTATGACCACTCAAATCCAGTTGTTTGTTTAGTTCAAGCCACGCATGCTCATTATCCCGGCCTTCATCATAGATAAAATTGAGTTTAGATAGCTGTTCTCGCAACGGTTTATTTGGGTCAATTAATCCAGGACGGTAGGCAAGGACTAACTCATCCTCCGCGATGAGCTCGCTTTTCAGTCCCGGATAGTTACCAAATCCAAAGCGGATCCCAATATCAATATCGTCGTGGTTAAAATCGGCGAGTTGCTCGGTTGGATCAATACGTAGCTGGTAGTCTGGTAATGCTTTGTTGAAGCTCGCCAACCTTGGCAACAGCCAACAAGTAGCAAATGAAGGCAAAACCGACAGGTTAATGGTGTTTGGGTTAGGATCTGATTTTAACGTCGACAAGCCCATTTCCATTTGCCCAAAGGCCTTGTGTAAGTAAGGCAACAAGTCTTGTCCTTGCTGAGTTAGCAATACCTTTCTTGTTTGTCGTTCAAATAACATACAACCAAGCTGTTGCTCAAGGGTTCTTATCTGTTGACTCACAGCGGCTTGAGTCACAAATAAGGCTTCCGCCGCCTGCTTAAAACTGCCTAATTCCGCCGCCGTTTTAAAATACCAAAGTCCTTTGAGTGGAGGTGATTTCATTCGCCATCTTACTTAATTAAAACTTAACTATAGGTCAGAATTTCTAGTTTGTCAGTTTTATGAATGCACACAATACTTAGCAGTGAAATCAGAGACGGAAGGAGTCTTTATCATGAAATACGCAATTATTCTTGCATTTCCTCTAGCAGCACTCGCATCAACATCCGAGCAGGTACAAACTGAAAAAGTATTTACTGATGCGGGATACCCCTACAAAAACTTAATCATGAAGGCCGAAAAAGTGGAGCTTGTTTATTCCGAAGAGCAAAACAAAACGACCTGTCGAGTTAAGGTCTATAGCGGTGATGTACTTCATGAAGGGAAGCCTATGGAGATATCGGCTAAAACGTTTTCAACCGATCCCGTCAAGGGCTGTCTTGCCCGACAAAACGCCAAACACATTTTAAGCTTGCTTTAATATGAGCTAACCCGAAATCAGAATAACAACTTATGCGCAAGCAGTTGTTATTCTTCGGTTAGTTTCAGTTAAGCAACCTGATTAATAAGTTGCTGCCGCTTGAACCAAAAAGGCGCATCACACCAACGTTTTTCCTTATTATAAAACTGCTGCTTTAGCGCTAAGTACTGATCAAACTGACGCGCTAAGTCTTGTTGATACATCTTGCTACTGTGCATAAACGCTTGAGATGTTTTGGTATTGCCGATAATGGCTGCCGCTTGGCATCCCGATGTCATGGCAAACCCTAATCCCATAGAGGAAATAGGGTCAAACGCACAAGCCGCATCCCCCACTGGTAGATAATTTTTGAGATGAGCAAAACTGTTAAAATGGCTCCCGGCAGGTCGGACCCATAGGTTTTCGTCGACCATCTTTGCCCCCTCAACACGCCTTGACATATATTTACTGCTACCTAAGTGCGCTTGCCACTGTGCCAAACGATTTAAGCGCTGCTTTGAGAGCAATTCAAAATCACTAAAATACGTTACAACTAACATATCGTTAGAAAGCGCCGCACTGTACCACCAGCCACATTCATCACTTTCAATTAGTTGAAGTTGCTCAAGCGCCCCCCGCTTTACTTTAAAGAAGGCACCAACCCCAGTAAGTCTGTCATATTGCTGAACAGCCGCTCCTAGAGATTTGCCAATAGACGAATTACGCCCTGACGCATCAACTAGATACTTGCAAACAATGGTGAACTGACCATAGTCAGGATGACTCACCACCACTGAGTAACGACCGTCTTGTAACTGAGTAATTGCTTTGCTTTTAGTGCGCGGGAACACCGTTCCACCGCGCTGGATTGTGCTTTCGAGCAAGGTTAGATCAAATATCTCGCGATTAATTTGATAGGTTGCTCTGTCTGGTGCAAAAATCGCGTGACGATTAGCAGATTTCTCACTTCCCCAAAATGCACTATTACCTTGAGTTGGAGTAAAACAGTGCGGACCGAAATCCGCTCTATCTATCTGCAAATAGTCCAATACCGAAAACACACTTGCAGATACACTTTCGCCAATTCTTAATTTTTGTAAATCAGACTGCTCGATTAAAATGACTGATAGGTCTGTGTGATTGAGCAAGTTTAATGCGGTGCTAGCCCCAGCAGGGCCAGCACCAATTACTAGCACATCACATTCGTGAGTACCATTCATATCCATTACCGTCTTGTTCGAGTACCGCTGCGAGGCACTTTTTTCGCAGCTCGTTTTTGCGTAATTGGCTTAGCCATTTTTTCTTCAAGTCCTTTTAATATTGCTTTGGCCTTAGAGCACCCGCACGACAAGTGATCTTTAAGGTCATCAGGAATATAAAACACCGGAATATCGGTTCCGTCGTCTTGGCAATTCCCAGTAATATCAGAGACAGGCACATCCTTATACGCAAACAGTTGGTGATTACGTTCGATTTCCGTAAAGTAGGGGAAATTCGGTTCATCACTATTTTGATTGCGGATAAAACCAAGTGCCGACCAATGCTCAACCATTTGCACAAAACTATTGATACCACGTGCATAGTTGACTTGCTGGCCTGCAGGCAGATGGGTAAGTGATTGATCATCAAATTGATTCGTCAATACATCCCAAGGGCTTTGTGGTGGCCACCAGTAACTATAGTAAGTTGGGGCAGCTGGCACCATTTGCGGATCGTCTTCCGTGCCAACGTTCACTTTATTCACCGTTGGCTCGGTAAAGTTCACATTTTGAATAGTACAGTTGAAAAAGTCTGCTTGCCACGGGCATGCCATGCGCTTGGTTAAATCTCCAGGCTGACATCCACCGCCTTCGCACTCATCACGCTCAGCATCCAAACCGCTCGGAAAGCCATTACCCATGCTTTGATCTTTGATGATATAAGGCGCCGCGTACACTGCTGGATTTTGTAAACTCCACGTTACCTCAATCCCTGGACACATAGGTAAGCCAACGCAATTACCCACGCTACCTTGATCCGCATAAAATACGCCAAACTCATCGACTGCGCTCTGTGGCGCTGAAGGTTTAGCACTTGAAAAGTTACCAGCGGCCCACTGACTCAGTAAGAAGTATTGAGTCTGCGTTAACGTCAGAAACTTATCGACAATATTGTCTTCAGCGTTGCTCACAGAGTTACTACCAGAGTTCATTGGCATCAGTGGTAAATTACCCTCAATACCATACTCGAATAGTTGCTGATTGGTTTGCTCGTTTGGCGGAGTTTGCTGCACTGTGGCTGGGTCAACTGGCTGTCTAAAGTACTTAAAGTAAGCCTGACGATTGGCTTTATTATCTTCAGAGTTGTCTTTAAAATCAAAAATATTGGAAACAAATGCCGACATAGATTGGACATTTGATACCCACTGATAACGGCTAATACGCTGGATAATCGGCTCAATATCTTGGTAATAATTTGCCTGATAAGAAGACTGATACTCACCATCGCTGTATAGCTCAGGACATAAGTTTTGTTCGCGCACCGCAACGTCAAACATAGTATCACTGAGGTTGGAGATATTAACGATTTCCGGTGCAAAATCCGGAGAGCCAACAATTACCCAAGCAGAGAGTTGCAAGGTTTTACCATCGTCAAACGTAACCGTGCAATACACAGTTCCATCCGCAATATCATCATGCCATGTGTCCGCACCACCGTAAGATTCAAGAGGCTGGTTACCACCCGCATTCCCTTTACCGCCAAGTACCACTAAGCGGCCTTCGTTATCGGTTAAAATGTCTCCGAGAGACTTTATTTCAGTGCCTTGGCACGGTTTGGGAGGGAAACTAACCGGATATCCTGCAGGCGCACTGGCGGCGTCAAATTCAGCCTTTGCATTTGCGCCAGATATCGTTCTTGGACCTGGGTCAATAATTAAGCTTCGGCGATCCGTTGCATCCGCATTACGCCAAGGCGTGTTGCGATTGCTATAACTATTATCTTGACCATAGAGTAAGTTGCCTTGTAATTCATTAAACTCATACCATGCCGCCTTTTTATTAGCGACGTGTACAGTCCAACTAATGGATTTAACGTTATCGCTCGATAACGTAAGCTCATTGTTATTTTCGTCAATGATTTTAAAGGGTTGGCCCTGTCTGCGGATCCGGCCTTCTGCATCTTTAAACTGACTGACAGGGCTGTCTATCTTATTGCCCCATTCATCGGATTCAAACGGTAAACCACCTATTTTGTCTGGTGCTAAATAAAACTGACCATCGCTATTACCGAGTCTTGCGACACCGACAGAGGGGTGAAGTGAATAGTTCATATTTATATCCTTTAGATATAGTAACCACGGCACAAAACAACACACTTGTTAACAAAAGATACTCAAGTGTGCGCTAACTTTCGCTTAAATTGATTCCCAGCTAAGTAGAGTAACTGTAGCACCAGCAAGAAAATGTGCATATTTCACGTCATTACAGAACATAAAACACGAACAAAATAAACTGTAACAATCTGATATTAAATAAAAATTACTTTTATCTTTTTTAAGCCATGTAAGAGGCAAACACTCACCAAACAAATCAGGTGATAAAAAACCTATTAGTTACAAACAAAAATCAATTGAAACATTTATTTCACAAACTATAATCTTTGCCCCTACATTGAGTAAAAACTCTATTTTTGCTTTTGGTTTTCAAGGAGTAGATATGAAAATAAAGCCTCTTACAATTTCACTAGGACTTGCATTAAGCAGCACAGTTCAAGCATTCACCCAATTTGGTGGACAAGGGATCATGCCCATGGGACATGAATGGTTAACCCGCACCGCAGCACTAGAGGTGCTGGATGCCGAACATATTATCGAACCAGATCCCAACGACCCCAGACACGCTTGGCGCTATGGTCTGGCAAAAAACATCGCGCTACATACCGCACAAGATGAAATTACTCGACTTCAGTCCCAGTTAAACAATAACCCACTCTATGAACCAAGATACGACAGTGTGAATTCCGCCATTGTCGGTGAGCGTTGGGTTGATATTGCTGGATTTAACGTCACCAACGCCAGTACCGATCCTACCGGCCCAAACTGTTTTAGCGCAGTATCGCAAGAACCGGCTGACATTCAGCTAGATCACTTTATGCGCCGCTATGATGATATTGCAGGCCAAGGTGGTGTAGATGCAGCTTATCGCGCGCAAAAACGTTTTGTTCAACATTTTATTGATGCGGCCATGGCTGAGGAGAAGCGCCTCAAAGTGTGGGATGGTGGTGGTCACGCAGCTCTCGCGGAAGTAGATCATAATTACTTTTTGTTTGGCCGTGCCGTTCACCTATTTCAAGACTCATTTAGTCCAGAACATACGGTAAGGCTCCCACAAGATAACTACGAAAAGGTTTGGCAAGTAAAAGCTTACCTTTGTTCTGAAGGTGCCGAGCAGCATTCGCACGACACCAAAGATGTGCTCAACTTCGCCAGTGGCGATGTAATTTGGCGAGCGAATACACGCTTAGAATCTGGTTGGCAGTCTTATCGTATTAGTAGCATGAAACCGGTTGCAATTGTCGCGCTGGAGGCCAGTAAAGATCTCTGGGCTGCGTTTATTCGCACAATGGCAATACCAAAAGCACAAAGACGTAGCGTAGCCGAGCAAGAAGCACAGCGACTAGTACAAAACTGGTTGTCGTTTGACGAGGCCGCAATGCTGGCTTGGTATGAGGACGAAAGTAAACGTGACCATACTTATGTACTGGCCCCTAATGAGTCAGGAAAAGGGAAGTCACTTGAAGCCTGTATGACGGAGCTAAATGTAGGCACAACTAGCCAAACAGAGCGTGTTGCACAGCTAGATGCAGAGCGAAACCAATGTCTTTTTAATATCGAAGCCGAACCTGGTTTTGAAGATCTTAACGACCCACACTTAGATATTCCCTACAACTGGCGCTGGAAATCTCTAACCTGGCAAACGCCACCAAGCGGCTGGACATATCCGCAGTTAAGTGCAGACACGGGCACACAAATCACGATAAAGTCGCCCGTAAATAATCAGTATTTAGCAGCACAACCCCTGAACAATGACACCCGAATTACCTTTAGTCCAACTGAGCCTCTCGATTTAATTCAGGTAACCAATGCTGAGGGTCAGCACTATTTTAGAGCCACTCAGGCCCCTTCACTGTTTTTAAGTTACAGCAGCAAAAGCGCCGGCTATCTCAAACTCGTAGACTCTCCTAAGCAAGCACTCTACGCATTGATTTATCAAGGTGGTGTTTGGAATATCAAAAATCAATTTTGGCAGCAATATATTTGGTTTAACCAAGCGCAAAACCAACCTGAGTTAAATCGCCATGGCGAACCGGACCAGTTATCCGCAAAGTGGATGATTGAACCGTTTTAAAACGATTTATACCAGTTGTATTAAGTAAATGATCTATCTTGAAGCGGGGAAATAGCTTTAGTAGCAAGGCAAAAATTTTGCTATTTAGTTGTTCTAAATGAGAAATTTTTAACGAAGCTAATATGCTATTTCACCCTTCAAATTGATTAGAGAATTAATTCAATTGGTATTAACCTACACTAAGCTTGATACCAATGCATCAATAGTCTTATTCAACCTAGGTATAAGTACTCTTGACGCATTGGCTTATCATATTGAGCTCTGTTGCTCTTTCAAGCTTTTTGCACCAGTTTACTTAGTTGTTGCGCCTCGTTAATCTATATCAGCATGACGGTAACATATTGAAAATAAAGAGTTCACCTTGTCGCTCTTTGCTGCTCAACCTTTGCATCTAGCCTACTCGCAGCAAGTCAAGCACCGAGACTAGGACATTCCAAGAACAAAAACCAAACAACACCGAACGACAAGTACTGAAGCCTACTCTGTCACTTTGTCGGCTACGAGTAAAATTTGTCTCTCATAGTCTTCCAAGCCAAAGGTAGACGCTAAACTTCCACCATTTAAGTCCATATACATTACCCCAGCTTCAGACGCTAAAGGCGTAGCTGACCAAACGTATGCATACCCGCCTTCTGCTTCAGCGATAGCAAAAATATTAGGAAAAACCGTTTGGTTTACCGCAGGGTTAACACAGGCAACTTCACGGATTGAGTTAAGCTCCTTGATATTAGGCAAACGCCAATTCTTAATACCCGCGTATTGATAAATTGCATGACCTGGAGAAGTCCGGATCTTTTCTGCTGTTTTAAGGGCATCTTGCCAGTACATAGCGGTTGGCATTCCATCACAACTTGAAGTTTGTGCATTAAAAGTTTGCCCAATACTACAGCGCATCCAAGTAAGCTGTGTTGCTCTATCAGTTACTGTACCATCTTTATTATCGATAAAACCTACGCTAGGTGAAGAGCGCTCGATAGTTTGTGAACACGCTTGCTCAATAGCCTGTACAGTAAAGCACATTGATAAAGACAAAGTGACTAATAAATATCTCATTTTTCTGCTCCTAAAGTTACAAGCCTCACAGGTAATACACTTGGATATTCACATTCTTGTGCACTATCACAGTATTCATAAGAAGTCGTTGCACCAATATAACCACCGTTAAACCCAAGCGCCCACATGTGGGGGGCATAGTACATAGAAGTGTGCCATTCTATCGATGGCGTTGCTGTCCATATGTCTCCGGCATGTGTTTCTGGGAAGTAATTAACGTCTACTCCAAGTAAAACATCGCCGTCATTCTTATCTGTGCTCGCAAAGTGCACTAAGCTATACAACTCGTTGAATTTAGGTAACTTCCAGCCAGAGTATCCACACAACCCGACACCGTTGTTTAGATTGTTTATGTAACTTTCATATTGCGATACTGTGCATACACCTTCTGCATTATCACAACTGGCTTCAGCCACTTCAGCAGGAAAAATCGATTCGCGGTCGCTAGGTTTAAATGCAAACAACGTGTCTTTGTGGCGAATACCTGCGTTTGCATCTTTTACTTCCCAAATTAGCCCTGTTTGTAAGTCTTTTACACAGCTCCATTGTTCAGCATCAGCTGCAAGCATTTCACCTGTACTACTGAGTTTTACATAACTGAAACCCGCAGCACCATCCGCATCATTATTTTGTGTAAGATCAAGGCCATAATCTGCGTCTTGACCTGGAAAGTCCGCAACAGAAGCGGTATTGTAAAAGCCATCTAGGTTAGCGAATGCAGTGACCCCAGTGTCAGTCATAGGGAACCCTACGGACCAGTTTAATGCATTCGCAACAAAACTATCTAGCTGATTAAAATGACTATTGTTTTTTATCGCGGTAATAATATCTGCAAGTTGAATCGCAAAGCCCGCAAGAATAGCCCCCTTATTTTCACTTTGCTGTTGCGCAGCCTGCCACAATTTTACAAATTCAGTATTGAAGTTTGCTAAGTCTGCGCTTTGCGCTGTCAATAAAGTATCCGCTGACAAAGACAGTGATAAGCCATCGTTAAGTGTAGAAACAACAGCCTCAATTGCTCGCTCTCTACTTATGCCTTGTATCATATTCGCGTAAACCAGAGTCGTTGCAGGTGTCATTACGATACTAGCGTCATTCGCAACTGCGGCTGGCGCACTGAGTATCATCACATTGCCTTCTGTCACAATGTAGCTCTGGTTAAGAATTGCAACATCTTCACTTGTTAATGTTGCGGTTCCATCTGTAATTGAAGTTTGCACCTCGACACTGTCACACACTAAGTTTTCGTTGCTATCTGCGCATAAAGTACCGGTTACTGCGTTATCAACGCTGATCGAAACCGAATAACTAATTGGGTCTACCGTTGTCTCATTTTCAGTATTTGTTTTAGTGTCACCACTCCCCCCACCGCAGGCACTGAGACCTACAACCGAAAGCGCAAGCGCAAGCGGTTTCAATTTAAATGTCATGTTTACTCCTAGTGTGTATTTTGAGTCGCCTAAGCCCAATTAAAATTAAACCAATATTTAGCCAATACAGGCTGCCACTCGTGTTGTCATTTATTTTTTCTAGATGATTATCTTGGTCATCTGTATGTTCTTTATCGTCGGATGCAGAATGACAGTGATAATCGGTAACTTGTGAAAGCTGCCAAGCTTTAAGCGTAGGCGTATTAATTAGTTCGGAGAAATCAGGCTTGTGGTCTACAACCTGAAGCTGCCACTGGCCGTTGAATGACTGGCCTTCAAGTGGCGAGAAATCTACGTTTGCAACATCAGAAGGCAGACTAAATTCAAATTTTGAATGTGGGTAGTAGCTTTGATCCCAAATGACTACGGCAACACCCGCAGGGCTAATTAACTTTATACTTACTTGGCTCAAGTCATTGTGTTCAAGCTGTAATTCAAATTTAAGGTCATCGCTAACCTGCAGAGATTGCTGCTCTACATCAAGGTAAAAGTTGGTGATCCCCTTACTGTGCACAACTCCACTAGGTTCTCCGGTTGCGTCTTTAAGTATGCCTCCCTCACCTTTTACAACAAATAGATTTGGCTGGCCTAAGGTAACTTCTAGTTGCTGTAGGCTTTGATTCAATACTGGGATCCCTGTCGAATACTTCTCCAATACCGGAACAAAAGCACTCATCCCACAACTCAATTCAAACGCATCATCGAAGGTGATGGAAAAAGTGTGTGTTATCGAATCTCCAGCCTTAATATCGCCA
The DNA here is from genome assembly GCF_002850255.1 of Pseudoalteromonas sp. NC201. Taxonomy (NCBI): domain Bacteria; kingdom Pseudomonadati; phylum Pseudomonadota; class Gammaproteobacteria; order Alteromonadales; family Pseudoalteromonadaceae; genus Pseudoalteromonas; species Pseudoalteromonas sp. NC201. The sequence goes on along the minus strand of NZ_CP022523.1, from coordinate 1,115,759 downwards.
ACCTGTTGAGTTGCGATTTTTATTGTTGAGTCCTCAGTTGACGCGAACTGGATATCTTTAAGCGAGTAAGGGCTGATATTTTTGATATTCACGACCACAGAGGGATCTGAGGTGAGAGTATCAATGACCTTGGCTTGTTCAATTACCAATAATTTTGGCAACAAGTTATGATGACTAAAATGCCGTTGTAAAATGTCGGCATAGTGTTCATTGGGGTACAGGCGCTTTGCCATGTCGAGTGTAGACAGCGCTAAATTGGGCATAGTGATCCCCGCCCCTAGGCCAAACATAGCTTCAATAACAATCTTCTCCATGTCATTCATGCCTTTCACACCATAATGCGCTTCAGCTTCTTTGAAGGATTGAAATAATGGTGTGGACCAAAGCTGATCACCTAGGGAACCTGCAACATGAATATGGGCTGGGTAGTGATAATTTGGATTATACCTAGCTTTACTATCATTTAACGTTCTTGGTCTACGTTGTCCAAAACGAGCATCCCAGTTAAACATAACATCCGGCTCAAACTCGTAGCCTTGCGGATCTCGGTAACTATGACTTGCGGCGAGAAAATCGGCATACCCTTCCCCAATTGCACCGCTATCCGCACCGTCGTCATAGGGATTGATGAAGTTAGTAACACTGTGTCCATATTCATGCCATATTACATCAGCATCCTGCGCGTCAGCATGCCCCCCAACTCCTAATAAAATCCGTTTTTGGTGAAATGAATATGCCGACTGGTCATTATAAGAACCTTGTGCATCTATGGTGATCGGCGCATAGTGGATCAACTTATCGCCAGTAAAACCCAATTCCTGCAAATGACGCTGAGCAGAATCGACGTGAAAATAGGCCATTTGTTGTAAAAAGCTGGCAGAGCTATGATGATTTTTTGCTACACCAGCTACAGGTAACATTTCCACAACTTCATGTGGTTCTGCAAAGTCAGTTACTCGAGCATAAGGCCCCGTCAGTGCTAACTGGTTGCCAATTAGCGTTAAATCTTTAAGCTCAACAAGTCTAAATGCTGCATCCGCAAATTCAGTCTGCGGTGTAAACTGTTGCTCAATGTCTTCACTCATTAAGCTAGTTTTTGGGTCTGGATCAAATAACCATGACTGCTTGATTCGACCTGAATATTCAGGCTCAACTTCACTTTGGTAGGCAGGAATAGCGCCGCGTTGACCAAGGATTTTAGTGGCATCAGCATCAATAAAATAATGCTGAGTAACGACTTCACCTTGCAAGGTTTCACTTACTAATACGTTCCAAACAAATCTTAAACCTTGCTGCTCAAGCCACCACCCTCGCTTAATTTCTTCTATCGAAAAATGGTCAACTTGTTTATCAATTAATGCACCAACCTGCTCAATAGACGGAGCAACAGAAACCGTGCCTTCATCCACGTTTAACGTCGAAAAACGAGAAACATACAATCGAAATGCTAGTCCTTGTTGATCCGTTGCAACACTATCCACGATATTAAATATTGGCAAAGCGTCATAAGTAGGCATAAAGCTATAATAATTACCAAACTGACCTTTACGACGGTAAGAAAATTGATATTTTCTTGCTAACTTGGTTTCAAGTAACTGTTCAGCTTGTTGTGAATTAATAGCACGACCAGTAACAAACTGAAGCTCTGCCGCGGTCGCACCTAGGTGCCACAGTAGCAATAGTAATAATGGTTTTTTCAAGACGGTCACCCTTTAAAATTTATACTGGATAGATGCTCTAAAGTTTCTACCTGGTTGTGAATAGTCGAAGTCGGAATTGGATTGACCAGCAACATCTTGATATCGGGTATAATGCTTATCTAGCATATTGTTTATCGCGGTATTGAATTTCCAATTTTTTGATAGTGTGTAACTTACGGATAAGTCTAGGCTGTGCCAACTTCCTGTTGACTGACAAGGTATTTCTACATTTAAAAATGGGTCTTGGCACGTAGGTAAGTCAGTCATCTGGCTTTGTCCATACCATTGCAGGTTGATTACAAAGTCACTGAACTCATAATTGGCATAAAATGTATATTCGAGCGGAATAAGATTTCTTAGGTATTCTTGCTTGTCTTTATTCTTTCCGTTCATCCAGCCAATATTTGCGCCAAACATTAGTGACTCTAATTGATAAGTTACCTCTGCTTCTGCACCGAACGTATACGCTTCATCGATATTGACAAACTGGCGCTCCATTACTCCATCGTTTAATCTTAAACGGATGTTCACCCAATCGATAAAATCGTCGTAGCGGGTGTAATAAATACTGCTGGCAAAATGCAATTTATCAATTGTTTGCGAAAACCCTAGTTCCAAGCTATCACTGGTTTCTGCTCTCAACTGAGTATTGGCAACAATTTCAAACGGAGGAAAGGCAAATAAATGAGGAATATTGCCATATACTTTATCGTATGGTGCAGCTCGGTAGCCCTGTGCATATGCTCCGTAAGCATTAAAACCATAACTATTTTCATATCTGATTTGTGCGCTAGCTGTGACTTCATTTGAGCTCGTGCCTTCGTCACCTTCAGCAGATAATGCATTATGGTCGTAACGCAAACCAATTAACGCCCTAAAATTACTATTAATCTGCCAATCGTCACCAACATAAGCACCAAGTATCACTGTTTTAGCTGCATTAAACGGTGCGTCAATCGTCACTTTCCGCGTACCATTCTCAATCACGGTATCGATTTTAGGACGCTCATGCTCAACCTGTTCTGCACTAATGCCATACATCAGTTCATGATTGCCAAAAGACTTAGCAAAATCTAATACGCCACCAAAACTGGTCTGAGAAAAACGGTCTTCCGAAAGCAGCTGCCTATATCGAGTCTGAACCTCAAAAAATTGACGGCTGATTAGTTGCTCAGTATCGTTTTCGTGCTGTGTTTTGCGCCAGAACATTTGTCCAAGCGCATCATCAAAGATGAGAGATGAATTCACAGATTGCCATTTAACGCTGTGGCTATGAGTTTGTTGGAGTTCACGTTGTTTTTGAGACTCAACCAGCCACGCACCGTCATGTTGGGGCACGGTTTCCGGTTTGATTTTGTTTTCTGTCTGCTGTGTCAACCAGCTAAAATCATATGTAAAAAGGCCCAAACCTGATTCGTACTGACTACTAAATTTTGCGCTTTGACCTTTAACGTCTAGCGGAGCGCGTGACTCGGGAAAGTTTTGCTGCTCTTCAGCACGCCAGTCACTGACTTTTAGTAAAACAGGTAACCCAAAAAATCCAGTTGCACCAGTGAGTGTGTTTTTAACTTCCGAGTTGGTACCGTTGTACAAGCTCTTAATTGCTAAATAGTTATCTTCACTTCTTAGATAATCACTTGCTTGTTTGGTATTCACTTTAACCACACCAGCTAGTGCACCAGCCCCAAAAAATGTTGAGGCTGGTCCCTTTGCCACTTCAATAGATTTGACGTCTTCCAAATCAAAATTAAATCGCCCAACCAGATCGTTGATGTCACTTGCGCCATAACCATCCGCAGCTCTACTACCATTTTGCAACACCAGTACGCGATTACCTGACATACCGCGAATGGTAATATTTTGAGGACGACCGCTATAACCTGTGATCGCCACACCTGGCTCCGTTTTAAACAAATCGCTCAACTGTGTTGCTACAAGCTGCTCAATATCATCATCACTTAGTACAGCCGCACTACCGGAAAGCTCTAACAAAGATTTTTCAGCTTTGTTTGCAACAATTTCTATCACTTCAATGGATTTAGAGTCCGCGTTGGCTGCATAACCGGGGAAGATAATTACTGAAGAAACAAAAGGAACAATAAAGCGAATCATTTTTACTTATACCCAAAATAACGAGATTGCGAATGATAATGATTTTTATTATTTTATCAACTATAAAATATAACTAATTTTTATAGCTCTAGTAATAAACTTTCGGAATAGAATGTAAGAGCGAGGAATAGCATTTACAACATATTGTTTTTAATGGAATTTAAAATATATTTTGTTTTTACAGTTTTTTACATTCGAAAATAACTCACATTTATTAGCCCACAAGGCCAATCAAAACAGGTAAGTTTATTGCAAATAGGTAAAGTACAGTGAGAACACAACAAGCCTATCTCGACTTGCTGTGTTTCTACTGGTGTTTACAAATATTGCCTTATTTGTAGCGCTATCAAGTGTATGTTTTAGAAGTCAACATAGGTCGAACCAAGGGCTGCAGCATACCCGCAAAGAAAATTCCTGCCAGTAGCCACCACAAGGTATAATCAGTTTCAACTTCTTTGCCTTGAGCGACTTGTTCTAACTTTTGACCAGTCACTTGCTCCATATTGGCTTTACTTGCTGTCATATCAACGTTAGGCACAGCTTGCCCAGGCATCAAGGGTACTAAACCAAACCCCGCATTTTGTTGTTCAACATACTCAGTGAACTTTTTATTATCGGTCACTACATCATGTTGATTTGCAATTTCGGTGTAAGTATCTAGCATCTTTTTCAATGTCTCAGGAGAGGCTTTCCAATACCCTTTTCTAACCGCTTCAAGCATACGCTCAAGGATCTGTGCTAATGCTTCGGCATTATGCTGCTCAAAGAACTCTCGCATCTTCATGTCATACTTATCATCAACATACACGTCAAAGAACTCTTGCCATTGATCGTCCCTGACCGCTTCGGGAGTCATCACTTCCCAACCCCACATGTTGTTCATTCGATCAAGTATTGCCGTTGCCCCAGCATACCCCGCGTCTTGCATTGCCTGTATCCAGCGAGGATGGAAATACCGACTGCGCATTTCATTGCTCACAAACTGTTCTAATGTTTGGGTTTTCTCATGTCCTTTTCGACGTAAGTTCGCTACATACATCTTTGGAGTTTTACCGTCCAGACTGCGAACAGCTAAACCAATTCCACCAAAATATTGAAATGGATCATCATTAGTCATCAAAGCATATAGATTAGTCGAACGAGAAAATACAACGCCATCTGTACCCGATAACACCTTGGCATAGAGTCCTGTTTCTGAAAGATTCTCACTCCAGCGAGATTCATCTTTGCCATAACCGAACCCCATCCGGTCTAAGTAAAGATTCGCAAGCTTACTGTCATCATCCCACGTATCTGAAGCAAGGCTCATTCCCGCCAAGCCAGTACCGTAAGCACCTGTTTCATTCGAAAAGATCCGTACCGATGAAAGGTAATCAGCATCATCCTCAGATTTTCCTTCCTCTATAAGCTGCTGTTTTAAATTGCTAGCGTGGCGATAAACAAAGTTGTTTTCTTCTTTCATCTTCGCCACTTTATCAATGGCTTCGGCCAACCACAGCATTACGTTAGGAAATGCGTCGCGATAAAGACCTGTTGCCGATATCACCACATCAATTCTCGGACGCCCCAATTCAGAATATGGGATCACTTCCGTACCAACAATATTACCCTGCGGGTTCCATTTAGGCTTTATACCCATCGCGTGTAAAATTTGTGCCTCTAACGCCCCTTGATGGCGCATAGTCTCTAGGGACCAAAGAGAAAATGCGAGCTTTTGAGGATATCGCCCATGTTTTGCCTGATAATCAGCAACAGTTTGCTCTAGCATGTTAACTCCCGCTTCATAGGCTTCTTTTGATGGTACTTTTGCGGGATTAAAACCAAGCAGATTCCGACCTGTGGGCACAGCTGCAGGATTGCGAATAGGATCACCACCGTGACTTACAGGTATGTATTGTCCAGATAGTCCATTCAGTAAGCCCTCTAGTTCAGCGATTTGATGGAAGTTATCCCAATAGGTCTTTGCTAAGTCAATTGGTCCTTTAAGGGTGTCAGGTAACTCTAGTTGTTGTTGCCCACCCAACACGCTCTGCAATAACTGAAAACCCTCAAGCGCTTCAAGCTTTACAACGTTACGTTCATCAATTTGTTGCTCTTTTGCGAAAGCTAAACCATGCTCACGTTCATACTCACCCGCAAGGTGAGTAAAGTCGTCCCCAAGCATTTGTAAGATTGTGCTGTATAGATGTGCCTCTTCCGGTAGTTCGCCAAAAATATGGATCCCTAAAGGTTGGCTCATCTGCGCTAAGGTATTAAGATGATCTTGCAACTTACTAATATGTGCATCGAACGCTTGAGATAAAGCCTTTTCGTCAAGTCCTAAGTCTTTCAGCATATTCAACTTAGTTGCGAGGGTAATGATTTCTGCCCGTGTATTCTCACGCGTCAAGCCTTCAGCAAGCATCAGATAATTTGTAATAAGCTCACTAAGTTCAGCAACATCCGTATAAAGCCCTGCTTTGGCAAACCCTGGAGTAAGATGACTTATCATAGTCGCTCGGCCTCGACGCTTAGCTTGCATCGCTTCACCAACATTATCAATAATATATGGATAGAACACCGGAATGTTCCCAATTGCCAAATTCGGCGCGTCATATACAGATAATCCGCGCTCTTTACCACTTAACCACTCTTGTGAGCCGTGCGTGCCTAAGTGAATTACCGCGTCCGCACCAAACGTCTCTCTAGCATACAAATACATTGCCAAATAACCATGGTTAATAACAGACTTTGTGCTGTGATAGGCTGCTGAATGCTCTTTTGCGTTACTGCCGCGAACCCCTTGAGGCAAAATTATCATGTTGCCTAAGTCCATCCGTGGAATAACAAACATAGGTTCACCATTGTGTTCACGCACCATGGTACTTTCGCTTGGCTTGCCAAATTTTTCCACAATTGGCGCTGTAACGTGTTGTGGCAAAGAGTCAAACCAACGCTGATAAGTGGATAAAGGCATATAATCAGCAAGACCAACATCAACCAGTGCTTCAGCATCTTCTCCACGATAATAAGGACGTAAAAGTTTGCCAGCTTGCTCAATAATTTGCTCTGGATGAGCTTGCTTCACATCGTAACCCTTGGCTTTCATTGCATCGGCAATATTCACAATTGAGCTTGGAACATCTAAAAATGCAGCACCTATATTTTTTTCTCCGGGAGGGTAATTCCAGATAAATGTAGCGATTTTTTTCTCACGATTTTTAATATGCGCTAAATTCGCGTGATTAAATGCCCGCTCAACCAGCGCATCAAGCTGCGCCTGCATTACCACCTTCACACCTTTATCATTCGCAGCGATGATGCTCGGATCTACACTCCCTGTATCCTCAGGCATTACTAAGAAAAATGGCGTTAACGAAGGAGAAATGCCAGCATGATCTTGGTTAAAAGCAGCTTCATCACCTTCGGTGTAATTCATTGCATGAATAACTGGCACCCCAATTTGAGCAAACTCAGCACGACGCTTTTCTACGTAGTGAAGTGAGCGGTAATTAATGAGCAAATCAACTCTCGCCCCATTCTCATCCGTTAATAGCTCAGGGTAAGTCAATGACTCGTCATTACCTTCAAAGAAAAAGGCGAGCGCCTTTGCTCCTTTCTTTTGTAATCCATGGATTAAGGTATCCACGACTTGCTGTTGCTCGTAGTCAATTACAGAGCGGTGAATAGCAATCGCGATAACCGGCTGATTGTCTTCAACATCCAACCAGTTAAAGAATTCGCTTTGATTAGCTGTAACGCTAGATTTAAAATCAGGATGATATAGACCTACATTTGGCACTACCTTTACCGGCTCTGGCGCTTCACTCGATAACCCAAATACCTTAGTCGATATGTACAACATCATGTTACGGTAGTTTTGGCTACCTGCATTATTGTAGTATGCGCCCAATGTTGTATGCTGCGACGGGGATAACCCTTGATTCATTTTCATGTTTTCAAGATCCCCTAAAGAGATCACAGGAACCTCTGGATAATCTGTCAAATATGATGTGTAATCTGCAAACATATACTGTGACAGCATAGGATTAATACCATCCAGTAAAATCAACTTAGCACTTTGCCAAGCGGCTCGGATCTCATCTTCTGATTTGCCACGAGTGCTAAAGTTAGTCAGTTTAAAAGGCTGATCTTCGGCCAGCGAGAGCAATAACTCTCCTTTTGATTTAGAAGCATGTCCTGACATCATAATCAACACTTCAGGCTGTTGCTGTGCAAAACTTTGGAAAGAAGACAAAGCTAAAATGAGCAGCGCGAATAGTCGGGTCATCTGTTTGTCTCCTTCGCATTGTTTTCAGTTTTCTTTTCATTCTCTGGAATATAGACAAAACTACCGTCTGCCATTTTATATGCGACCCCGGCTCTCATGCCTTCTCCAGAGCCTATTTCTCCATTAGATTTATATTGCTTAATTTCCTTGCCTTCTTTCACGATCACTTCCATGTTGGGTTCACCGGCGTTTTTTACCACAGTGACATTTTCTGATGTAAATGGACTGAGTGGATTTTGCGCAATAGAAATCAGTAACGCCGCGATAATCACCAAAAAAACATCAACCAAATTTACGGCACTCACAATAGGGTTTAATTCTTCGTCTTCATCTAAAAAGCGCATGGAAATTATTCCCCTCTCAGTTTTCGAATGTTGATCAACTCCTGAGCACACCAACGTTTCTTAACCGAAGCGGGCCAAAAAGTAAGTGTAGAAATAACAAGTCCCCATATTACCGCAGCAAACGCAATAATTAAGTTTTCGCTGATCCCCTGAATGTTACCGTCTGCGAGCGCCTTTAACGCCGGCCCCATTGGGATCATTGTCGCGATAAGACCTAGCATTGGAGCAACCCGCGTAACAATTCGAAGCGTTTCGAGCTGCTTTAATGCAAACACCTCTAACTCATCTTCAGATGCGCTTGGATTCGCAATAAAATAGTTATGAACATGAAAGCCGTTGTGGCTTTGTAACGACTTATTATCTATTCCACGTTGGTATGACAAACGACTTTTCCTACGAATTAAAAATTCGGATACAAAGCGTCCAAGTGCAAAAAATGCGTAAACAAAAAGTACTGATATTACAATAATAACTGGCGTCATTAGCAGCTCAGATACATTGGCCATTAGCATTTCTATTGCTTGTATATTCACAATAATTCCCCTCTATAAATTATCGCGACAATGTACTTGAAAATGTAATAACTTACAACAACACAAATGGAAATTATTATTATTTAGATTGATCTTTTTAATAATAGAGGTATGATCTTCGCAAATTTTAGTAGCAGCTCAGCAATAAAATATTCATAGGAATCTCATCATGCGCTTTGCAAAAACACACTATTTGCGACTACTTATCGCCTCAATTATTGCTTCTGGATCAACGGTTGCGTTAGCCGATAACGCGGTTTCCGCAGATGATTTAGAAGTTATCGTTGTTAGTGGATCTCGTAGTGAGAAGCCACTTAAAGACGTAGCAGCTAGTATCTCCGTAATGTCTAGCCAAGACATCGAAGAACAAGTAATCACCGATGTAAATCAGCTTTTTCAGTATGATCCAAGTATAAAGATTACGGGGCGTATAGGTGGTGCACAAAATATTCAGGTTCGAGCAATGGGCGGCGATAGAGTATTGATCATAAAAGACGGTATGCGCATGAATGAAGGCTATGGCGCGGATGGACTCAACGATATAGTGGGCCGAGGTTTTATTGATACTGATACGATAAAACAAGTTGAAGTTGCGAAAGGAGCCAGCTCATCTCTCTATGGTTCCGATGCGTTGGGGGGTATTGTGGTATTTACCACCAAAGATGCCAGTGATTATCTTAACGACAATGAGCATCTTGGCGCACGTGTAAGGATAGGCTATAGCGACCTCAGTGAACAAACTAATCTAAGTGCAACGCTAGCAGGCCAGCATGGCAATTTTGACCACTTACTGAGCCTAACAGCCAGAGATGGTAAAGAGGAACAAAATAAGCACAACACCCGCGCTCCCTTTGATATAGACTCTCAAAGCTTACTTTACAAATTAAAATACAACTTCAACGACAAAGATTATGTCAATGTTTCTGCTGATCTGTGGCGCCAAGATGTAAGTGGCGACCTTGCCGATGGTCTATTGGCATATTTCCGTGGTCTAGCTAAATATGGCTACAACATCGCGACGGAAAGTACAGAGACCGAAAAGCACACAGATTCGTTCCGCCTGAGTTATCACAACGATACGGGCAATAGCGTTTGGGACACAGCACAGTTTAATTTGTATTACACAAACAGTGTTCAAGACGATCAAGAGTATGCTTTACTCGATATTAACGCGCCTATGTTTGGTGTTATCGAAAAACGCGACATGTGGAAAACCGGTACTTATGAGCAAACTACGTATGGTTTTATTTCTCACGCGAGTAAAGCACTCGATAAGCAACATACTCTTGGTTACGGTGTTGATATAGAAACCACTGAGAGCCTACGCACAGTACGTGAATACCGAGAAGTGGAAGGCGAAGTCATCAAAGATGACATTACCAATAAATTCCCGAAAAATGATACACTTCGCGCTGGCCTATTCATCAATGACGAAATAAAGCTACTAGATGACAAACTTATAGTTACGCCAGGCCTACGTTTCGATTATTACAGCATGGACCCAAGCGGTACCTTAAAGACCGATGGTACAGAATTTGCGAAAATAGACGATCAACATTTATCGTTTAATTTAGGTGGTTTGTATTATCTAAACAACATGCTTTCTGTTTTTGCTCAGTACGGCCAAGGGTTCAAAGTACCGCCTTATGATCTAGCCTATATTGAACACTACAATCAGGCTTCTGCAGAATATTTATATGAAATCTTACCAGCAGAGGACTTAAGTCCAGAAGAAAGTGACACCTTAGAACTTGGATTACGTGGCCATATTGGTGACTTCACTATTTCAACTGCACTGTTCCACAATAAGTTTGATAACTTCTTGTCCACAGAACTTATAAGCCGTGAAACCATATTGGATGATGAAGGAAACTTTGCCTATAACCATGACAAATTCCAATACCAGAACATTGATTCAGTTACGATCAAAGGAGCTGAGTTCTCCACCACTTACTATGCTACCGATACATTGTCTGTTTCATTTAGCGCAACATATCAAGATGGTAAAAATGATGAGACAGATGAATATATCAGTTCCATTAATCCGCTGTCAGGGAACCTAGGCTTCAAGTATCAAAATGATATGGTGAGTTCAGATCTTATCCTTAATTTTGCTAAAAAAATGACCAAAGTGAACACAGGTAAATACCAAACTCCTGGATACGGCACGATTGACTGGTTAGCACAAGTTAAATTGGGTGATAATACTGCCGTAAATTTAGCTATTCGTAATCTATTTGATAAAACTTACTACCAACACGGCAATCTTGCAGGCCACGGTATAACAGAAAGCTTAGATGGACTTGAAAGTGCGGGACGAAGCTTTGCAGCCTCTATCCGATATGACTTCTAATACTAATTCGCTTAATTAAGTGAACTATTTTGAGGCGAGAAAATCTTGTCGATAACCCCGGTGAAGGTCAACTTCACCGGTGAACAGCTCTTAGCTTTGCATCTCAACTTGCTTAATTTATCCAAAGTCCGCTATGATTTTTTACGCAGCCAAAAGAGGCTTCCTTCAACGCTTAACCAGGCTTTTTTGCCACCACAATCTATATAACTTAAGACTTCTTCTTTTGAACCCAATGTGTAGCCATATATCTCTTTTTGCTTAGTCTTTTCTTGACCTGTAAGCATCTTGATAAAGTGCTTATTGTACCCTTTGATTGTCGCTTTTAGCTCATTCAAAGCTTTGCTCTCGCCACCCTGCGCAAAATGCATCAGCGCCTCTGCAGATAGCATAAAAATACTCTCTTCTTCATATTCATCAAGGCAAGCTTGTAGTTTATCCCACTGTTTTAAGATGACTAAACCGTTCACATACAGGTATCGACAGGCTTGATTATCGTTTGGATTAAGTCGCAGCAGCACGTCTAGCTCATCAACCGCCTCTTGTACTCTGTCTGCCCAAAAGTAAATCCATGCTTTATGGTAACGAATAAACATATAAGGTCTGGTTTCGTGGATAAGCCAAAAATTGCCTTGATTTTCCTCAATATAATCAGGCGTAATAAAGTCTTGTTCTTTATTAAGGATAAACTGGTCAAGTAAAGGGATTGAATCAATGTGAGTCAATTTGAGTAAGTTCTCAATCAGTGAGTTTCTTATTTCTTCTTGTTCTTCATCAAAATCTTCTTCAAATTCAAATGCTCCGAGCTCGTTGTCTAACTCAGGATCCCAAATTAAAGTATCCCCTAACTCCATAATCGCGCCAGCCAAATAACGCTTTACGTCATGAGCCTCTCGCTCAAAAGGCATCGTAGGCTCAGCGTTTGAAAATGCCGCCTTTGCTGCATCTAAGCTTGTAAATCCGGTGAGCTGTTGTTGTAATTCACTTACCGCACCTTTCTGCTCTAGTGACAAGTTCTCAAAAGATACTTTATCCAACGCCTTAAGCAGACCAAGACAAAAGCTCGGTAACGGAGCCCCCTTTGCTAATGATGCAGCAAAGTCTTGCTTAGAGAGCGCACACTCTTTTGGCAACTTATAAGTTTTTCCATCCAAGCTTGAAACGCACTGCTCATGCAAATCCATTAAGGCCTCTAACTGAGCACGGTAAATAGCCGTGTAATCACCAAAGAGCTCAGGCAACCACTCGTGTATTTCAGCAATATCATTAATGGCAACTTTGCCTATCACATAGCCTTCAACAAAATAATAATCCGGTTGATGCTGAGTATCTTGAGAAAAGGCATTAACTGCTTTGCGTAACGCACTTGGAGTCATATTGAATATTCCTTTAACAATTGAATAAGTAGGTAGGAGCCGCTTTATTCGGGGATCTCTACACAAAACATCGCGGAATAAATCCGCTCCCACCATACTAGATCCCACTGGTAAAAACCACTTCACGTAGGAGCCGCTTTACGCGGCGAGCTTTACAGAAAATATCGCGGAATAAATCCGCTCCCACCACACTAGACCCGCTGGTGGGAGCCGCTTTACGCGGCGATCTCTTGCATCCTATTCCAGAGAACCAATCCCTCACACAACCTTTCGACGCTCCCAAACCCAGCAAAGCGCCAAAGCAAACACACCACTTGCGTAGGTCACATACAAAGGCACTGAGGTGTCGGCATCCTCAGCATACATAAACACACTCGACATCACCCAAGCTGCAACTGCACCAATCAACAGCCATACCGCCGCAGAATACAGCTTATACACCGGCGCACTTATATAACCCGACAACACCACACAAGCCGCTGCTACACCACCAATCACTGGCTTCTTCCACCAGCCCACATACTCCGCCAACATCCCAGCTAAGGTTGCTGACACGACAAAAGTCACGACGACGATTATGATAGACAGTAAAAATTTAAGGGTTTGGTTCATAATTCACCTTTGCAAAACCACAGACTAATGAACATAGTCCACAACATCCATAGATCTAAAGTTGAGATGCTTTTCTTCATGATGTTCTGCATCCAGTACTACTGACAAGTACGGAGCAAATACCATTTTTTCATCCGATGAGAGCTCAAACTCCATTTTAAACATTCGCTTACTTCCTACAGGCACAGTAAAGTAATCAGAGTTATAACTACCATATCGCTTTTCACCTACATAGTATGCAAGTAATCTAGCTTGACTATCTTTGTGGTCAATCGCATAACTTTTATTTCTAATCCTAAAAGCATTATCACGAGGAAGCAGATTAATAGCGTAAAAGGAGCAAGTAAGATTTTTACCGCGCTTTTCACATTTATCCTTCTTTACTTCAAACCCCGCGTAGTGTTGAAAAGTTTTGACGGGGCCATCGTACTCATCGTTGAACATGGAAAGTGATATCCAAGGATCTTTTAGAAACATCCCTGCTGAAAAAAATGTTGCGCATACAAACACAGTTGAAATTGACTTTATGAATCTCCTAAAAGTGCTTAGTCCAGCTCGCTCAAATTGATAATACAAATAACTTAGCATCACCACACTAAGCACCAAAATTGGTATAAAGCGAATCAAGCTACTACCAGAATAAAGCACGTAGGCCTTCACTATCTCAACAAGATCAGTTGCATAAGCACCAATAACGATACTGGTTATAAAAACAGTAAAAGCAACAAACTTATTAAATGAAAATAAAGCAGCTTTTTTTACTGTGTTGCGTTGTTGTGACGCTGAGCCATCCATTTGTTTGCGTGTCCTAGTTACTAAAGTTGTGAAATACAATCAAAGCTTTTATCAATAAATCAATTTACAATCCATCTACATAGAGTTCAACCTATAACCTATCACCCGTTATGTTGATAGAGAAGCCTCTCTGGCTGTTAACCAGCTCCTCTTTGACGCTGACAGCTCATATCTACGCTGCGCTAGTTCTCAGAGAGTCCCTACACCTCTCTCAATCACGCAAACGTCACAAACTCCTCATTGGCTCTCATTACTTCATACTCTGGATTTCTTGCCACTAATAGGTATCGTTCTAAGGCGATCGTGGTATTTACCACCGTTCATAGAGTGACCACGAGCATGAGCTAAGAAGTGTTTTTCAAGGTCAACTTTTCCACATCCCGGTGGAGCTGGCATGAAGGACATTTCGCTACTTTCACCAGTTTTAAAGTGGCCGCAGGCAATTTTTAAATTAGGAAAATGTGGCAGCTGTACTACTTGGTTATCTCTATTTAACTTAGCAACTAAGTCTCTAGGAGAGTGTGTATCAAAAAGTGCATAAGACTTGTTCAAAAAGCTGTAGTGGTTACCAACAAAGTGTAGATATCTTTTGCCAGACCATTAAAACTAGGGTTAAACCAAGCCCGTAGAAATAACAACTATAGATAAGCTAGCCTGTTACAAAGCATTACAGTCTCTTTTTATTACTTTACTGGCTTAGTCGGTGTTTTGCCTGTTGTTACTTCGGTGTAGAGATCCTGCGCTACCTTACCTTATATGAAGGTTTGCTTGTAGGCTGGCTATGCGAGGTGCCGATTCGGTTTACAACTTTTCCACATTCACCTACATTGGGAATGTAGCTTGGGTTTCAACAGGAAAGTCGCATGCACTTTAAAAATAAAATAACAAACGAGCGTTCTTATAATACCGGTGGCAGTGAGGCAAGTAGTCTTGAAAGTGACCGCGGGCGTATTATCAACAGTGCTGCGCTTAGGCGGCTGCAACAAAAAACTCAAGTGTTTCCGCTTGAGCGTAATGCAGCGGTGCGTTCGCGTTTAACGCACTCGCTGGAGGTGCAGCAAAACGGCCGTTACATTGCTAAAAAAATTGTTGATGCACTAGTGCAACAAGGTAGGCAAGATTTACTGCAATATGAAGATAAAAACGGCCAGCAGGTGGATTTGTCTGAGTGTTTGGTCACCCTGTCAGAAATGGCCTGTTTGATGCACGATATTGGTAACCCTGCGTTTGGTCACTTTGGCGAGGCCGCTATCAATGATTGGTTTAAGCGCTATTTGAGCCAGCATCAACAGTTTGCAAAAAGTGCTCGGGCGGCGCTTAGGTATGGCTCAAAGGAGAGCAAAGCGTCTGATCTGGCGGTGCTGAATCAAGAAATGGAGTTACTGCTCGATATTTGTAGTTTTGAGGGTAACGCCCAAGCTATTCGCGTTATTCATACGCTTTCTCGCCTTAATCTTACCTATTCACAGTGTGCCACTGTGATGAAATATACCCGCTGCGCAACCACACCTAAATCAACCGTAGCCATTGATAAATCTTATCTGCAAAAGAAAGCAGGATACTATTTTAGTGAAAGTGGTTTTGTCAGTGAACTGTGCGACAAATTGCAGATCCAAGTGGGTAATCGCCACCCGGTGACTTATATCATGGAAGCGGCTGACGATATTGCTTATTGCCTTGCTGATATGGAAGACGCTGTAGAAAAAGGCATTATTAGCGTAGATGAGTTAACGGGCTGTTTAATAGAGGAATATCAAAATATCGCCGCAGGATTTGGGATCACCGATGACAAGCTGTTAGAGCTTATGAGTAAAAAGCTGCACTATGCCAATGACAAAGCCAGCAAGCATATGGCGAATTTTGATAATGAATTTTTTATTTGGCTCCGCGTGGGGTTGCTACACCCGCTTGCTGAACATGCCAAAACGCGTTTTATCGATAATATTGATGCGATCTACGAAGGGAGTTTTAACGCTTCGTTACTGGAAGATAATAGCCATCTTCATGCCATTGTAAAGTCATTGAAAACGGTGGCGGCCAACAAGGTATTTTCGAATAAAGAAGTCGAGCAGTTGGAGCTTCAAGGTTATAAGATCACCAGCAGCATATTGAACGAATATCAGCGAGTGCTTGACTTAGACGCTGATGAATTTAACGCAGCATTAAATGGCGACCATGACTTTGCGATAGAGTCGCGATTGATTAATCGGATTTCCAAAAAGTATGTTGCGGTATACCGCGAGACCTTGGCGAAGCTTAGTGACGCAGAGCAAGACGAGCCGATTTTTGAGTTTTATTATCGCTGCCGTCTCATTCAAGATTTTATTAGCGGTATGACCGACCAGTTTGCTTATGATACGTATCGTGCGTTGACCGCCCTTGGAACCACGTCAGCTAGCCTATAAATTCGCACTTATTGCTCTCTAAATTTTATTAGTAAAGCTTTCAATATTAACAAAAACAATTTACCGTTATGTATTTACAACAAAAGTTACAAAAATCAGGAAAGGATAATTCCGATGCAAACGATAACAACACCTAATGACCCCAGTTCAGAGATCAAAATTACTGCACCAAACTACTCTGAACTTACTCATTTACGCCCCATTATTCTCAATGCTCTACAAACCATCAATGAAACCTATATAGACAATCACAATATCCCCTGCTTTATGCTCCCATCCTCAGGTAAAGAAATTACTCTCACACCCGTTTTTTATCATGCTGCATTTGAAGCTTACAAAGATAAACAAGTCTCTTATACACCAAGCGCGGAAGTACAAGTGCCTAGAGCAAACGGATTTGGACGACTGGATTTAGCACTTATAAATAAAAAATACATTGAGTTATGTGAGTTAAAAGGAGCTCGAGTAAAGTTGCATGGCCCAGCTTCGAATGTGATTAAAAAGATTGAGAGCAAACTCAACTCCGCGAAGGAACAACTTAATAGCATTAACGTAAAAAAATTAGCAAAGGAAACGGCTCTTCGACTAGAAAAAACAGCGATTGTATCTTTAAATTTGATGACCCCCGAAGAGACTACTGAATACAATAATCGGTTTGCACTTGAGCAACTTCTAAGCAAAGTCAAGGAAAGTTATCCCTACGCACTGCGTGCATCACTCCTATACAAGCTAAGACACCAAATAAATCGTACATCGAGTAAAGATAAAGGTGAATATACGGTAGGTATGCTTGTCATAGCACTTAGAGTGTAAAAGGAGGTGCAAATTGCGCCTCCTTTGACTTTTTAATGCTTTACATGGGTATTAAAACGTCACGTTGACACCAAACCAAATATTGCGGGCTTTGTCTTTTACATTGTAGTCATCACTAAATACCACTTCGCTTACCACACCACGGCCGCTTAGGTATTCGTATTTACCATCGCCGTTTAAGTCGCTGTAATCTGTGCTATAAGACGTAAAGTCTTCATCCAATAAGTTATTGATACGCGCAAACACAGTGACATTATCGTTAAAGGTGTATTTAGCACCTAAGTGCAGTAGGTTGTAGTTTTTGTAGTACATGGCTTTGTCTAGGTTATTGTCCCAGCCACGGTAACGATCAGAGCGCATTTCAGCATTTAGCGTCAGTGAAAACTCGTCTGTTACTTGCCAGTTTACTGTGGCATTTGCCATGTGCTCAGCGGTATTGGTTAGTGGTTGACCTTCTTGAGGGCCGCTCTTCTGCTCGCTGTCAGTCCAAGTGTAGTTCGCGTAAAGTGAAACTGCATCTGTGAACTGGTAACGACCTGCAAGCTCAATACCTTGGATCTCAACTTTGTCGATATTGATTTTTTGGCTGTAAGTATCGTAACCAAGCTCGTCGTATACGCCCAAATTCACGCATGGTTTTACACCATTGGTTGCAGAGCAGCTCTTGATGGTGTCACCACGGGCGATTTTATCGTCAAACTCTGTTGAGAAGTAAGTGATATTAAAATTGTGGTTCTCTGTTGGGTGCGTCCAATACAATGCTACTTCGTTGTTTACACTAGTTTCTGGTTCAAGATCTGGGTTACCAGCAAACGGCGACGTACCTTGACCACCAAAGCCGGTAATACCATTGTATAGGTCAGTCGTTTGTGGCGTTTTATAACCGGTGCTGATCCCGCCTTTTACTGTCCAATCGTCAGACAGCTCATACACACCGTATAGACGCGGAGAAAGTTGGCTACCGAATACATCGTGGTTATCATGACGGACACCCACTGTAACTGTTAGAGGATCGCTCAGGCTCCAGTTATCTTCTACAAATAGCGAGTACATTTGGTGTTCCTGAACGCCTTGAGCAACGCCAGACTCCATGCCAAATACGCCATCTTGTAATTCACCATCAACCCACTGACCGCCCACAACAAACACGTGGTCGCCAAGTAAGTTGTCAACTGGAATATCCACTCGCGCGTCTAACGTATATTGGTTACTGTTCAGTGTACGCTTTGGACGTGGTAAGAATGTGCTTTCAGCAAGCGCTTTACGTTCTGCTTCTTCCATATCGGCATATTTACCACTGCCATCGTACATGGCTTGTAGTAGTTTACGCTCTGCAACAGAAAGCGGCATAGTACGGCCATTGTTATCGGTATCAACAAACGCCAATGACACAAAGGTTTCAATATCACCAAAAGTACCTTGATGCGTTAGTGACCACCAGCTTCTGTCAAATTCTTGATCCGCTGCATAACCTGCACGTGGATTTACCACCCCGCGACGGTCTTGCCAGATTGATTCGATGTTGTCTTTGGTGCCAAGCGGATAGGTAATTTTGCCCGACTCAACGTCGTAGTTTGGTGTATTGTCGTACTCTTGATTTGAGATATCGTAGTCAAAAGTAACAGTGTGGTTGTCGTTTGGTGTGAACACAAACGTCGCACCAAGTTGTGTATTGGTGTTGTCAACCGTTCTACCACCACTACCAAAACCGAGTTCACGATGATGCAACTCACCATTTGGATCGGTTGCAGGTGCAAACTCAGGGTTTGATGCTTGACGCTCATAAATACTACCGCGAGCAGAAAAGTTGAGTAAACCTTTAACCAGAGGCCCATAGATACTGAAATCTGTGGTAATGTCATCACCAAACTGGTCGTTTGTTTGTAGGCTTCGGCCAAAATCGATGCTGCCAGTCCATTCATCTACTGACTTTTTAGTAATAATGTTGATTACGCCGCCCATCGCATCTGCGCCGTAAAGTGTAGAGGCAGGTCCCCTAATGACTTCAATTCGCTCAATGGCACTTTTAGGTGGAATATGGTTAAACGCGTTACCACCAAAGTTATTTGGGTAGATATCACCGTGGTTGTTTTGACGCTTACCATCAATAAGTAGTAGCGTATATTCACCTGTTAAACCGCGCATACTCACGCTGCCTTGGCCGGTTTTATCTCGAGTTGTGCCAATGTCCACGCCTTCTTGGTACTTCACGGCATCAAGCAAAGTCGTATAGGACTGAGCTTGAATATCCTCAGCCGTGATCACTGAAATACTCGCTGGTGCTTCTGGTATTTTTTGCTCAAAGCCGGTTGCAGTTACCACGATGCGTTCCATATCTGGCTGCGCTTTTACTGAATCTGCAAAAGCAACAGGACTAAGGGCAGAAAGTACCAAAGCAGAGAGTACACCACGTTTAAAAGGCGTGTTTGTCATTGTTAATATCCCAAAATTTATTGCATTAAAGTAAATTTTGGCGAGTACTCTAAATGGAAACTGAACAAAAGTCAAAAATATTGATAATTAATCTCATTTGCATTTTTGATTTAGATCACATTTAAGGGACGTTGTAGGTTTATTGATTTTTCTTAGTCTTGCTCATGAAGAGAGCGCCGCATAAAAAGGCCCCTATCACATATTTAAACCCTTAGTGGGAAATGCTTTATGCGTGTTCATTAGAGACAAGATCGCGGGGTGAAACCGTTCATACAAAATACTTAACCCCTTAGTGGGAGGCGCTTTAGGCGGCGATCAGTAAAGACAAGATCGCGGGGTGAATCCGTTCATACAAAATACTTAACCCCTTAGTGGGAGGCGCTGTAGGCGGCGATCAGTAAAGAAGAGACCACCGTGTAAAGTGCTTCCTACGTGCTAAACAGTAAACTCCCTCGCATTATCGTTGAGACGGTGGCTGGTTTGCTCTAACTGCTCAACAATGGCCATAAACTCATTCATCCGCTTAATCGCTTCTTTAGAAATATCACTCAGGCCATTGATATTGGTATTAATGTCTTCGGTTACCGATAACTGCTCCTGTGAGGCGGTAGCAACCCCCTGAGTCAAATCTTTGATTTTGCTTACAGCTTCAAAGATGCTGTCGAGCACTTCGGAAGATACCATCACCTGCTCTTCCGTCGCTTGCACTTGGTGCTGACTTTGCTGAATAGCGGTATTCGCACTCCCCGCTTTGGTTTGCAGCTGGTTGATGATATCACGAATTTCTTCTGTGGATTTTTGGGTTCTTTGTGCAAGGGTTCTTACTTCATCTGCAACAACAGCAAAACCGCGGCCTTGCTCTCCCGCCCTTGCCGCTTCGATAGCAGCATTTAATGCAAGCAGGTTAGTTTGCTCCGCAATAGCCTGGATAACGCTCACTACATTTGACACTTGGTCACTTTGCTCAGTCAACTCAGAGATAATATTAGCAGTTTCGTCAAAGCGCACTGACAACTCACTAAATTGCTGGCTGGTTTGCGACATCACTTCCATCCCCCGCTGTGCTTCAAGTTCAACCTGATTCGCATAATCTGCGGTACTCACGGTACTGGACGTGACCTCATTGAGTGTCGCGGTCATTTCTTCCGCAGCCGTAGCAATGGTTTCAAGACGGGCGTTTTGTTCTTCGCTTATCTCTTTGTTACTGCGAATAAAGTGCGCCACTTCTTTGGAAGATTGCGACATCGCGCCACCCGCTGAGCCGATGTTCGTTACTGTATTTTTAAAGCTACTGAGCATACGATTTACGATATTGGCCACCGCTTTAATCTCAGTTGCACCGCTTTCGTCTACCGTTTTTCTAAGATCGTTTGAACTGCCTATCTCTTCAAAAGTCCTACCAAGTAACTCTATCGGTTTCACGATACGACGACGAACTAAGTACACGCCAAATAAACTGAAGCATACGGTTATCACTAACATCATCATAGCCCACAAAACATAAGACTCTACAGCACTGTGAGCTTGCACAACATTTTGTTTGGTGCGGCTTTCAAGTTCAGTAAAAAACGATTCAACTGGCTTCATGATGTTGGCTTTATAGCGATGATAATCATCACTGTGGGTAAGCTTAACCGCTTCGTTCAAATTGGGCTCGCCTTGAATGGTGTAATTACCGGCACTATCTTTAAACTTACCTTTTACGGCGTTCATGGCTTCAACTTCTAATGCAACAAGGCCATCGGAATTGGCTTGTGCCTCACTTAAGTAGTTGAGCTCTTTTTGGCTAAAGCCCGCCGCTTTCATGGCATCGAGTAATACTTCTCGCTGACCGTCTGGTTTTGGTTTCTCACCATAGTTAAGCACCAAATCCCAATAAATTTTATGGTAGCCTTCAGGCCTTGGCTTTTCACCATTACGGATCGCTAATACATCCATATACATCTTTTCGTATTTATCGTTCCCAGTTACCGCATAAGTTCTGCCCAATCGCGTTAAATCGTCGGAGCTTTGTCTTAATTCGTCGGCCAGTTGATAAGCTTTATATCGGTTGTCCGCCATTTGCTCAAAATCAAGCAAGGCGTTGTACATGTTAACAACCAATAAGGTAACGATGACGACAAAAACAATAATGCCACCGAATATAGTGGTCATGAGGATACGGATAGAGTTTAACTTCATGATTCTAGCCTTTATTAAAGCGTTCACAATAAAGACTAGTGCAGAGGGTGAGATTCTTCTAGTTTGAAATTGGGAACAGATCAAAGCTGAGAAAGTGCTCAGCAAAACACGGCATCCTTTAAAGGCAACCAACACTCATTCAAAACTTTAAAATTACATTTAATTCACTATAGTTACAAAAGCACAAATTAAGCTTACCTCTTTAATCCTGCAGTCTAAGGATCGTATATCAAATGATAATTATAAGGAATATGCTATGAAATATACCATTGTTGCGCTCTCTGTACTGCTTGTTGGTTGTAGTGGCAACCCGAATATTCGTATATTGGAGATAGCCGCATCAATATGGCTGGAGCTTCCCAACTTTTTCCGCATGCGGAGTTTGTTACGATCGATTTAGCTAGACAAATCGCGGACGACAAAAAATTACAAAAATGGGAACATGATAATGGATTTTATCTCTATGGATACACTGTAGAGACGGCGGAACATCAAAGAGGTAGAAAAGTAGAGAAAGCTGTCAACTATAAACCCATATTAACTGATAAAAATTTGCATTGTGAGCAAAACAGTGACCCCGGGAGCAAACCCTGTATTCTAGCTAGGGCTCGACTAGACTACGCTTTTGACCTATACAGTAAAAATGACCAACACACTCAGCAACAAATAAGAAATGAACTACAAGATCGGATCATCGCGGCATCTGAACAAAGATGTAATGTCTATAGGATGTACTTAAAACGCACTGAGTCACGCAATAATTTTATGCTAGGTACCTTAACAACAGTGTTAGGCGGTGCTGGGGCGCTTTTTACGAACCAAGTAGGCAACCGCATTCTTTCTGGCCTAGCAGGAATAACGAGTGGTGTTAGGGCTGAGTTTAACCAAGCTTATCTGGCAAGTCAGGCAGCTCAAGTGATCACTAAGGGGATAACAGCTAGACGAAATGAGTTACGAACAAAGTTGAACGCTAGGCGAAGTGAAAATACAACACAATATACGCTGCAAGCAGCTATCGCTGATGCCATACACTATCATGGTGCTTGCAATATTTTAACGGGTTTGGAAGCTGCTGAATCAGCCATCGAGAGAGTAGAGAATCCTAGCTTAGATTTAATGACTAAGTCGCTCTATAAAAGTCGCCATGTAGAAGAGATTTTACAGGGAAAAACACCTGAGCAGTTTAAGTTCCAAAGCTTTTCCGAATCCAAATCGACTCAACCAGAAAAGACATTGGCGCTACAATTTGACACAAAACTCGCCACTTTAGGAAGCAATTTAGTCCAAGCATTTTATGCTAAAGCTGAAGAACGACCACATCTGAAAGCTTTACTTTTAACGCTCAAAGACGAAAAGACAGCTGCAAGCAAGAAATGGATTGAAGCTATCAACGAGAAATACGTTGATTACTTGAACAAAATTCAAAATGCGTACACAGAAGAATTAGACAATCTCAACAGCTATACTGATGAACAAGACATATTAGCATCTCAGTTAAGACTAAAGGCGCTAGAAACACAATTACTCGCCCAACAAAAGCTCGTTTTACACCAACTAGAAGCATTTAATACCGCTCTTGATAGCGTTACAACCAATACCAAATCTCTAGCGCCTACTTATCAGTATCTTTTTGACTTTTTACCAACCTTTCCATAATTTATCAAAAAATAGATTAAAGGAGGAAGTGCTCCCCTCCTTTTTTACATAATATTAAATACTGGCAGGCATGCCCATGCAGCTTGCGTAGTAAGTGGTCGTTGCTGGCCAATCAGAGAATACGCCGATTACGCCAACCTCTTTGGCCAATACATCTAGTACTTTAAAGGTATCACCATCGTTATCTATCATCGCCTCACCTGACAGACTGCCGTTGATGCTTTGATAATACCAACCACCACCGCTGGCTAAGTGACCAGAGCGCTCTAGTGTCCAAGTGATGATCCCAAGCCCTGCTGCTTTTGCAGCTTTGGCATATGGTGAGGGAACGATTTTCCCCCCTTCTTCGGTTAATAACATCCAAAGTGGCGGTGCGATAATGTTAACACCATCCGCTGCAAGCTCTTCCATCGTTGGTGAAAGTAGCTCTGGGTTATGCACGATTTGCTCTGCTGATACCATGGTTTCATTGTCTACTGCTTGCGCTTCGTATCTGTCGTCCAAATACACTGCCTGTGCACCAAACTCTGGATTTTCTTTTATCCAATAGACGACATCGTCACGATTAAATGACTGCGCCCAGACATTTTTTGGATCTACATTTGCGGCTTTATATTCGTCAATCATTTTTTGTGCGTAGGCTTCTTGTGTAAAACCGTCAAAAGGCATGGCGACAGACGGAGTCTTCAGCTCTGGCGTCATTTTCACGCCTAAACTTTTAAATAACTCAATACTCTGGGCATGGGTCATTAAAGTGCCACGGCTCGAATATAAATCGGTGCGCCAATTTGCCGTGCCATCCATATATTCCGCTACAGTTGTAGCCATTGAGTTCGCGGCATCCATTTTACCTTTTAATGTCTTAAACTCAGCCAAAGTAATGTCGCTGGTACAACACATAGCTTGGGCTGCAATTCCATTTTCAGGATCGCCTGGTACAAATGGTGTTGTACATTTTTGGCCTAAATCCGTTGCTAAAATATTTGTTGTAGTGTGTAAATCACATTGTGAATGGCGACAAACCAGCTCTTTGTCTTTGGTAAAAGCAACGTCACACTCTAAAATCCCAGCACCCATTTTAGCTGCCGCAATATAAGATTCTTTGGTGTGTTCAGGAAACTGCATTGGCGCACCACGGTGCCCAATTGAAAAGTCTGTTTTATAAAAAGGTCCGTTAGCACACTGCTCAAGCTTAGTTTTGAGTGCACTGTCTTCCATATCTTGAATCAAGAAATCAGGCCGTGTGCCCACTTGCATGGCACTTGCGCTACCTGCTGGCACTTCCACAATTACCGGAACTTCAACGACTTTTATTTCAGTCTCCGTTGTGATCACCGGCTTTTCAACCTGCACAACCTCCACAGAATCATCATCACATGCACTCAGTAATAATGCAGCTACGATCGCAGAACAAACGCTTATCTTATTCATTGTAATACCATTATTATTTTAAAGAAGGCTTACGCTAGACGCTTTGTATTACGATTACGGGAACAAATCATGATTTTTTAGTTACATATTTTTAACTAAATATAACTCCCTTGACTGGATAATGGTTGTGTAATTTGAATATAAAGAAAAAGAGCCTGCAGTTAACAGACTCTTAGATGCGAGATAATTATCTAAGCCATTAATTAACCTGAGCTGCGGATAATTAATGCCTTTCTAGCAGCCAGTTTTAGCGCTAACTGCGTTGAATTCACTTCCAATAGCCAGCTATTGGTGCGTAAATTCGCCTTGTTTTCCCTAAAACTCTCTGGCTAGAGAAGGAAAAAACTAAGCTGTTCTTTAGAAACAATGAGTTGGAACATTCCTTATCCAAACCTCAGGTTAATTAACTATTTGGCCTCTTAACTCACCACTTGGATTTGCTGGTGTATGCACATTCACGTAGTGACCACCGCCAGCCAGAATCGCAAATATTTCCGCTGTCAATGCTGCATTGGCCGGAGCCATCCAGCGATTGGCATCACTACTATCTTGCATTAACGTTAGTAAAACAGGGCCGTTTTCACCAGCAATACCAGTATGTATATGCGCAGCCGTTGCATCGGCAACACCTGAGGTGAGGACTTGTAATTCAAGGTCGAAGCCGTTTCGATTTACCAAAGCATATCCACTACCTGTGGCTGTGGTTGTAACGACTGGGACTTCTTGCTCGCCACTCAATGGAAACGCTACCAAAGTGTAGTTGTCAGTGAGGATCTGGCCACGTAGCTCACCACTCGCATTTGCTGGTGTATGCACATTAACATAGTGACCACCCGATGCGAGCACTGCAAAAATCTCGGCATTGATCATGGTGTTGTCTGGCGTCATCCATACATTCATATCATCGGTGCTTTGCTCAAGGCCAACTAAAACATCACCATTCATGCCGATCCGGCCGGTATGAATATGTGCCGCCGTTGCATCCTCAACACCCATTGTCACTACACGAAGTTCAACTTCATAATCGTTTGTGTTAACCAGTGCGTAGCCGTCCCCTGACGCCATGGTCGATACCGCAGGAACCTCTTGCTGTCCTGATAGCGCAAATGTAGCGAGCGCATAATTGCTGGTAAGAATTTGGCCACGTAGCTCACCACTGGGATTGCTAGGGGTATGGACATTAACATAGTGACCACCTGATGCGAGCACCGCAAAAATCTCAGCATTGATCATAGTGTTGTCTGGCGTCATCCATACATTCATATCATCGGTGCTTTGCTCAAGGCCCACTAAAACATCACCATTCATGCCGATCCGGCCGGTATGAATATGTGCCGCCGTTGCATCTTCAA
Organism: Pseudoalteromonas sp. NC201; assembly: GCF_002850255.1. Taxonomy (NCBI): domain Bacteria; kingdom Pseudomonadati; phylum Pseudomonadota; class Gammaproteobacteria; order Alteromonadales; family Pseudoalteromonadaceae; genus Pseudoalteromonas; species Pseudoalteromonas sp. NC201. The sequence continues at coordinate 1,089,396 of NZ_CP022523.1, read as the reverse complement.
CACCCATTGTCACTACACGAAGTTCAACTTCATAATCGTTTGTGTTAACCAGTGCGTAGCCGTCCCCTGACGCCATGGTCGATACCGCAGGAACCTCTTGCTGTCCTGATAGCGCAAATGTAGCGAGCGCATAATTGCTGGTAAGAATTTGGCCACGTAGCTCACCACTGGGATTGCTAGGAGTATGGACATTAACATAGTGACCACCCGATGCGAGCACCGCAAAAATCTCAGCATTTATCATAGTGTTGTCTGGCGTCATCCATACATTCATATCATCGGTGCTTTGCTCAAGGCCCACTAAAACATCACCATTCATGCCGATCCGGCCGGTATGAATATGTGCCGCCGTTGCATCCTCAACACCCATTGTCACTACACGAAGTTCAACTTCATAATCGTTCATGTTAACCAATGCGTAGCCATCCCCTGACGCCATTGTTGCTACTGCTGGAACTTCCTGTTTGCCGGATAAGTCAAATGTCGCAACTGTGTAATTGTCCGTCAGGATTTGGCCGCGGATCTCACCGTTTGGCATCTCTGGCGTATGAACATTGACGTAGTGTCCACCCGAGAGCAAAACATTCAACGTCGCTTCGTCGATCATCGTGTCATCTGGCGTTACCCAGTCTGTCATTACTTCGTCGTCCTGCTCTAACACCACAAGTACATCGCCGTTCATACCAATGCGGCCCGTGTGAATATGTGCAGCTGTGGCATCATCAACGCCCATAGTCACCGCGCGAAGGTAAAGCTCGCCATCGGTGCTGTCGTATGACGCATAACCATACCCCATGGCACTACTTTCATTCATTGGCACCTGTTGTGAGCCATCTAATTTAAACGTGATCACGCTTACCGTGTCAGGCACAATCTGAGCGCGTAACTCGCCGTTTGGAAAGGCTTCGGTGTGTAGATTAATATACCAATCACCATCCAACATATCCTCAATTAGATCCTCAGACAGATCTGTGATCGGAATACTCACTTTATTGTCATCTGATGCTTCAAAGGCGAATGCCACATCGCCATTCGCCCCCAAATCACCATCGTGAATATGTGCAGCACTAAAACCTTCGACGTTGCTGTAGTCGAGTGTTGCTCTGAGTTGCATCAGATTTTCATCAAGCTCAACTGTTGCGGAAGCGGTTTGCATTGACGTATTCATCGGCACTTCTTGCTTTCCTGATAACATCAATTCAAAGGTCTTAGTCGCTGAAAACTCTTGGGCTGGCGGCGGTGGCGGAGGTGTAACAGTATCGTTATCGTCATTATCGCTGCATGCCATAAGAAGCATGAAGCTGGCACTTACTATAAGCTTTTTCATTATACTCATCCTGTAGACTCGGTTAAAAAGAATGACTTTTGTCACCCATAGCTAACCCTTACGAACAGGATTGAATAAAAGTTCATCAAATTTGCAAAATTATTGTATATTTTTTGCCTGTACCTAATTGCACCAACCGCAATACCAACTTTTGCCTGATCATCCTTTGATGCCGATGGTACAAACGCTTGAATGGCATTACTTCCAGCTCAGTGATATCAATGAATTTCTCACAATAATTGTGAAACCTCATTGCCATATAAGAGTCATATTTTTGTGATTAAGTAGCTGCTTTAACAATAATAATCAGGATATTTTATGTTTAAGCACTCACTTATCGCGCTCTCTTTGCTTTCTCTTCTCACTGGCTGTTCACTTGATGGTGACGATGGCGCCACAGGCTCGCAAGGGCAACAAGGCGTTGCCGGACAAGATGGTAACGATGGACAAAATGGTTCAAATGGCTCCGACGGCCAAGATGGGGCAAACGGACAAGACGGAACCGATGGCACTAACGCCAATAGCATGCTTGAAATAAGTCTTGTGGGACGCGCAGTGCTTAATGCAGAAAGCCCTGAAGGCGCCGCTGAAATTGTCGCTTACCAAGCATCCAAAAAATGGATATATGCCATTAATAGTTCAGGCAGTGCCGCTGTGGTTGAAGTTATTCCAGCAACCAGCTTTGATACGGCCGCTCTGGTCAAAAATAATGAAGGTGTTATTACCGCTACAAATTTAACATCAGCCATGACAATCAACTTAAACGACAATACACCCGGCGACGCAAACAGTATTGCAGTTGACGAAAACAACCAACTATTGGCAGTTGCAATGGCTGCCAAGACTACGGGTGACTCAGGACAAATCGCTTTTTATGATATCTCAGGCGCAACTCCGGCCTTTGTTAAAAATGTAACGGCAGGTGCACTACCTGATATGGTTACCTTTACTCATGATGGCAACAAGGTCGTGGTCGCAAATGAAGGGGAACCCGCAGGTGACTACAGCGTTGATCCTGAAGGTAGCATCAGCATTATCAACATTACAAACGGCGTAGTTGCAAATACAGCAACACAATTAGACTTTAGCGCATTTAACACAAAGCAAGCTGAGCTAGAAGCACAAGGCATTGTCTTCGCCAATCCAACTGGTCGCACTATCAATGGCAAACTTATTAATACGACAGTTGCGATGGATTTAGAACCGGAATATGTCACCATCTCTAAAGACAACCGCTTCGCCTATGTTTCAATTCAAGAAAACAACGCACTCGCTATCGTAGATCTAAGTGACAATAGCCTTAATTTAGTCGGTTTGGGATTCAAAGACTGGTCAAATTACACCATGGATGCCTCGGATAAAGATAAAAAGATCAATTTTAAAAAGTACCCCGGTCTTTATGGCATGTATCAGCCAGACACTATCTCTAGCTACACATGGAAAGGCGCGAACTTTATTGTCTCTGCCAATGAAGGTGATGGTAGAGAATACTTTTTTGATGCTGCTGATGAAGCCGACTGTACCGCGAAAGGTGGCCTAGATTACGATAAAGACGATGGTTGTTTAGCGTACATTGATGAGAGCCGTGCCGAAGATCTTACCTTAGCAAGCAACTTTGCTTATCTCAATAATGACGATGACGACATTGGTCGCCTTAAAGTCACAACGGTGAAAGGCGATGAAAATAATGACGGCCAATATGAAGCGCTGTACACCTATGGTGCACGTTCATTCACCATTTGGGATAGCAACGGCCTTGTGGTGTTCGACTCTGGCGATCAAATCGAGCGGATCACAGCCTCCGTGCATGGTGCACAATTTAACAATGATGAAGACACCAATGAAGGCGATACGCGATCTGATGCAAAAGGCCCAGAGCCGGAAGCACTAGCGCTTGGTCAAATTGGTGAACGCACCTTTGCATTCGTTGGCTTAGAGCGTATGGGTAGTATCATGGTTTACGATATCACCAACCCTTACGATGTTAAGTTTGAAGATTATTTTTACAACCGCGGATTAGTTGACGATGCCGAAATCAGTGGCGACTTAGCCCCTGAGGGCATGGCATTTATTCCTGCCGACAAAAGTGCAACTGGCGAAGCTTTATTGGTGATCGGTAATGAAATTTCCGGCTCAGTTGCGGTATGGCAAATCGCTGAAAAATAAACCATTCACATTCTGTCGCTGTGGAAGGCGCTCTATGCGCCGATCTTGATGAAAAGATCGCGGGGTGAACCCGCTCCCACAACATATTCGAGCCCTTGGTGGGAGGTGCTTTACGCGGCGATCATTGGGGAAAAGAGTGCGGGGTGAACCCGTTCCCACAACATATTCGAGCCCTTAGTGGGAGGTGCTTTACGCGGCGATCATTGAGGAAAAGAGTGCGGGGTGAACCCGTTCCCACAACATATTCGAGCCCTTGGTGGGAGGTGCTTTACGCGGCGATCATTTGGGAAAAGAGCGCGGGGTGAACCCGCTCCCACAACATATTCGAGCCCTTGGTGGGAGGTGCTTTACGCGGCGATCATTTGGGAAAAGAGCGCGGGGTGAATCCGCTCCTACAACATACTTAAACCCTTGGTGGGAGCCGCTTTACGCGGCGATCTTTAGGTTATTCTGACAATCCTTTAACCGTATTTGTGAGGTTTTCTGCACCTTGCTTTATTTCATTCATCACTTTGTTCACTTCATCGATTTGTGCAAGACCAAGCTCAGTACTTTCGGACACCGTATTCATCAGTGCCGTGGCTTCTTTAGTTAACACTTCATTCTGATTTACTACATCATTGATTTCGTTGGTCGACTGCGAAGTACGTGCTGCTAAACTTCTTACTTCATCGGCTACCACCGCAAATCCTCTTCCCTGCTCGCCCGCTCTGGCGGCTTCTATCGCTGCATTGAGAGCTAACAAATTGGTTTGCTCCGCAATCGCGCTGATGGTGGACACAATTGCCGAAATCCCTTTTGACTGTTCATTAAGCTGTGCTATTGCGGCCATTGCACTTCGCACTTGATTAGAAATAAGTCCAGAGGTACTGACAGACTCTTGCAGCAGCAAACTCGCACGGGCCGCTATTTGCTCGGTTTGCTCAGATGTCACCTGCGCAACTTCGGCAGCTTGTGCGACTCGATGCGCTTTTTGCACCCGCGCCGTGATATTCGTCGCAAACTTTATCACTTTAATGACTTTGCCGTGTTCATCAAAAATAGGGTTGTACGTTGCTTCAATCCAAATATCTTCGCCATGTTTACCTAAGCGATGAAAGCGACCACTTTTATGCTGTCCTTTTGCTAGCTCTTGCCAAAAATTTGGCTGCTCTTTATAAAAGCTGTCGTCACAGAACATTCGATGATGCTGACCTTTAATCTCACTGAGTTTATAACCCACTGTTGCCGTGAAATTTGGATTCGCATCTAAAATAACGCCCTCGGGTGTAAACTCTATGGTTGCCATGGATTTGTTTAGCGCTTTAGCTATCGCTTCTTGTGCTTTGATGGTGAGTTTTTCTGCTGTGATGTCATTCGCAATTTTAACAATACGGGTGACTTTGCCATTCTCTTCAACTGGGAAATAGGTAGCATCAAGCCAAACTACATCACCTTTTTTGGTAAAGCGTTCAAAATTACCATACTGAGCCTGGCCATGTTGAAGGCTTGCCCAAAAACTGCGATATTCCGAAGAACTTACATAGTCTTTATGGCAAAAAATACGATGGTGCCGCCCTATCACTTCAGTCTCAGTGTAACCCACGACAGCAAGAAAATGTTGGTTGACTGCTGCTATTTGACCATCGGGTGTAAATTCAATCTTTGCGACCGCTTCATCAATCGCAGAAAGTAATGCCCGAGCACGCTTGAGTTCAGCGGTCAAATTTTCAACTTCTTGATTTGGCTTTCGAAAAAAATTCATAAGCTATTCCATAACAAACAATATGCATGACCGCATTATTATCATAATTTTGGTAATAAAGTATGAATTATAGATAAGAAAGTGGAATTTGGTGCACTAGAGTATCCACCAAAGTAAAAACAAGCCGCGCGCTTACCACACAAGCAACGCGACTTGGCATTATATCAATTGTATTGACTAACCAGTGCAGCGCTTTGGTTAACTACTTCTGTACCGTCAGACGGTAATCACCCGCACCGCTGTATGAATAAACCAAGATGCGGTAGTAACCTGAATTTGCCGTATAGTTAATTGACTCTTGTGAGGTCGGCGTCTCCGAAATGGCAACTTGTTGCCATGCACCACCTTGCCAAGCTTCGAGTTTCAAATCGAAGTCTGCGTTCGCCGGTCCCTCTAACGTAAGTGCGATTGTGCCACCGCTGTACTGAAACCAACTGCCGTCAGGTTGTATGGCTTGTTGCTTGTCCGTTAAGTATCCAGTGTAAACATCTCCCGCTGGTGGTGGGGTTGTACTACCGCTTACGGTAAATTGGATCTCTGCAGCGGGATCAGAAATATTGCTGATGGACAAGCCCGAGTCGCTTCCATTCCACCATAGCGCATTCGTCCCTTTGCTACTCAACGCATTCGGCAGTGTGGCACTAAACTCTCCGGCCACATCAAATAAATCGCCATTATCCCCACGGTTTCGGCCATTTTCAGGATCTCGCTTGGCATCACCATGCTCCATTTGGATATACGGATACCATTCATTCGAGTTATTGCCCGCGGAATCAACGTGCCAAATAGCCAAACCTGAATCGAGTTGCTCTGAGTTTTGTCCCGATTGATGAATAGCCTCAATGTAAAAAGCTTCATTCGCGTTACTTGGGTTGGTCCATTTATATGAGCTATTAGCGCCTGAAATATGGCTGAGCCTTCCTGTTGGGGCATTGGCATTTACGGCTGGGTTAAGTTCAGTTACCGTATCCCAACCAGCTATGGCTCTAAAGTGTGCAACAGGTGGCGTCGGCTTAAAACGGTTGGAAGCGCCAATCGCGCCAAACCCCATAACACCAAAACTTGCGACAGAGCCCTCTGAGCTGCCATCATAATCATAAAGATCGGGCCAATTTGTGATCAAGTGACCAGATTCATGGACAAAGGTGCCAATTGCAAGGCTATTCCCCATATCAGTGATTTGATAGCGATCGGTACACACGCCATCAGCACAAAAACGTGGACTGAGCCTTGCCATATGTGGCCATAAGCCTTTAGACCATGCACTATCAGAGTTGCCAGCATAAAAAATATTTAACCCACGGATCTGCCCGCTACCATTTGTAGTCAGCGAACTAAAATCAAATCCCTGTTGAAATTCAAGCCAATTTAGCGCTTCTTTTATGAGTTCTTGCGAGCGTACTGTTGAGCTTAATGCGCTATCCGCGTAATACGCTTTGTTTTTCTTTGCGGTGTAATAAGCCGTTACCGTATTGGTATAATCGAGCTTGCCTCCAGAGACCGACGAAAAATACCCTCTTACTGACTGCGCGTTACCAAATTCATTGTAATTTTGGTCATTTAAAAAACGCTCAACTTGCGCTTTTGTGATAGTGCCGCGCTCATCAGGGAAATCAATGATGATGGTTAACCCTTTTACTTGACCACTGATCTCAGCATTCAACGCCGTTTCATTGTTATTGCGTTCAAACTGATGCGTATGTACCAAGTCGACAGGTGTTTGGTTTTGACCTAACATTACTTGTTGTGCCGCTTTTACTTTTTTTGCAATAGCAGCAGATGATAATCCTTGCCGCTCAGTTGAAACTGAGCGACTTTTTATTCCCAGTTTTTCTTGTTCAGTAACTAACTTACCTGTTGATATAAGTCGCTCACCATCGGCCGAAACCTGAGCGTAAGCCATGCCTTTAAGCGAGGCGTCATACACTACAAGCTCGCCGTCAAGTGTACGCTGCTGAGCAAAGTACGTATTACCATTAAGGATAAGTGTGATCACCTCACCACTTGGTTGGGTAAATTGGTACTGTTCATTTTTATAAGGTATAGCCGCGTTTACTGCGACACTGGTTGCCAATAATGACGTTGCGATAATTGCTGATGTTAATTTCATTTTTCCTTTCCTAGGTTACATGTTGTACAACTCGTTAACATACAGAAAGGATACAAAATTGCAACAACCACCAGCCCATTAAAGGTACAAAATTTATCAATTAGATAAATAACAAATAGTTACAACGATTACAATTTCATCATTTTAGAAGCTTTTACATTTCAAAGTGAGCAAAAAAAGCCCATTTAAACTATTTTTTTCAATTTATAGTTTACAAGTACTAAACATTACATTAGCATTGGTCTCGTTCCTTTGGGGCTGCACCTTTTTACCTGCGTAACTAGGCGTGCCTAAAGTCACAATTGAACTCCCGAGAAGTAGAGCTTGCCGACTAGGATGTTGGCATTATTGGGATTTCCTTGGCACAGCTTGTTGCTATTGGAGTTTTTATGCAGGCCAGTATGGCCTGCTTTTTTTTGTCCAAAATTCGCTTTGGACCAATTGCCGAGTGCGATTCAACTAGTTAAACTCAAAGTACATGTTCCTGATTTGATGTAAACCATGTCGGCACTACGTAAACCCATTTCGGTGTTAGTCGTAATATACAACGAGCATAATGAGTTTTTGCTATTACAAAGGGCAGACGACAAACACTTTTGGCAATCGGTAACTGGGGGAGTTGATCCCGGTGAAACTCCAATGGCTACCGCTTATAGAGAGTTAAAAGAAGAAACCAGCATTGACGCCGCGGCGCTTGGGATCACCATCCACTCGCATAATAAAACGAATCAATACACGATAAGACCACAGTGGCGCCATCGCTATGAGCCGGGTGTTACCATGAACACTGAGCATGTTTTTAGTGTCCAAGTACCGTCAGGGATCAGCGTGGTACTTGCTGAAGATGAACACACGGACTTTATCTGGCTAAACAAAACACACGCTTGTGAACGCGTCTGGTCCCCAAGCAATCGACAGGCAATAGAACTTATAGGAGTATGATTGAGCTATGTTTACATCATTAGGATCTTTACAAACACCATGTTTAGTTGTTGATAAAATTGCTTTTTTACATAACCTTTCGCGCATGGAAAAGCATCTTGATGCTTTTAATGTGGCTCTTCGCCCACATTTGAAAACGGTAAAATCTACTGCAGCCGCAAACTATATTTTGGCCGACAAGCAAGCGGGATGTACGGTTTCCACCCTAAAAGAAGCAGAAACGTTTGCAGCGGAAGGTTACACCAATATCACTTATGCGGTGGGGATAACAGAGGATAAGTTACAACGCGTTCTTGTCCTTATCAATCAAGGTGTCAATTTAACCATACTACTAGACAGCATGGAACAAGCTATGTTTGTCTCTCAATTTTGCGCGGAAAATGGCTGTAAAATTAGTTGTCTGATAGAAATCGACTGTGACGGACATCGGGCAGGACTTAGTCCTAAAAACAAAGAGATCGTGACAATCGCAACCATACTGGAAAGCGGTGGTTTATATCAGGGCTTGCTTACACATGCAGGCGGCTCATACGCCTGTAACACCCTAGAGCAGCTAATACAGTTTGCAGAGAAAGAGCGCTCAGCGGTTGTGGCTGCCGCCTCGATGTTAGAAGAAGCCCAAATTGCCACAACAGTGCTGAGTATTGGCTCTACACCAACAGCGCTGTCAACGCAAAACCTAGATGGGATCACTGAAGTGCGAGCTGGGGTCTACACATTCTTCGACCTTGTTATGGCTGGTATCGGCATATGTGATATCGAAGATATTGCACTAAGCGTGCTAACACGTGTCACTGGTATCAAGCGTAGTGAAAATAAACTCTTTATAGATGCAGGTTGGATGGCGCTTTCAAGAGACAGGGGTACCGCGAGTCAAGCGTTTGATTGCGGCTATGGCCTCGTCTGTGACCAAGCGGGTAATTTGCTGCCTGGGCTCAAAGTAACCTCAGCAAATCAAGAACATGGCGTTATTGAATGTGAACCCGGCTTCACCTTACCAGACGTGAAACATGGTGACCTACTACGTATTTTACCAAATCATGCATGTGCAACAGCTGCTCAGCACTCGGGCTATCATGTGTTAAGTCATGATGACATCGAGTTTTGGCCAAGATTTGGGGGGTGGTGATAGCTGTACCGCCCGACACAGGATCAGGAGCATGCTTAGTGGATTAGTTTGAGCCGAGTTGATCTATGTAGCGCTCTATAACTTCCTGAATAGATCGATGCTCCTGAACGGGTAAATAATTTATATGGGCCAATAAAAACTCTTTGGTACCATAATTACTGAGTAGTACCTGATTTACTCTCTCTAACACCAGCCTGCTTACTTGAGTCTTATTACACATCACATGACCTAAAATAAACCGAGGTGAATCCGCGATTAGATAGGACTCATATTTATCTTGGTTGCTCTTGGCATATCGCATCACTTCAACAGGGTAACCAAGCAAAAAATCCACACGTTTCAATTCGAACATCCGATGTACAGTTTCATAATGATTACTTCCACCTCTCACCACTTTATTAGCGCTATCCACCTGTGCTAATTGCTTATCTAAAAAAGGCCCATATGACAGATCGTCAGCAGTTACTATCAGCTTATTTCTGTATACGTTAAAAAGTTGCATAAGAGAGACTACATTACCTTCTTCATCAAGCACTTCTTTAGATAGCGGAGGTGAATCAGCATGTTGATATAGACGTCTACTGATATAAAAATTTACTGGCAAGCTGAATAGAAAGTTTTTTTCGCGATAAGTAGTTTTTACTTTGTTAAGAGTGCAAATAGCTGATTTATCTTGCTTTAGCATTGAGCGTAACGTCCGTTTATAACTTGCGCCGAGAAACTCAATGTTTGAGAGGTTTAACTGTTCAAATAGTATTTTGTTGGTTGCGCCAGCAATATTTTCAGGTTTAGCTTTTTGCGTCAAAATAGCGAGGTCTTCTTCATCATCCAAAAATATCTGAATCGTTGTTGCATCAACATTAGCAGTGACTGCTAAGCAAAAAACGACAAATAGGTACCCCAGAAAATTCATATACATCATTCAATTACCTGGTAAACAAAAGGATTCCTGAACCTAATACCTCCCTCTCTAAATTTAGTTGAGGATTTTACGATTGTAAAATCCATACCTTTAGCAAATTCACAAGAATATTATATTGAATATTGTATACTTTAATCCTATGTTAAATAGGCTTGTAAATTAGCAAGCTTATTTAATAAGGATACAACTGTGAAAAAGATATATTTGAGAAGAGCGCGCTGTTATGCGCTTCTATTACTATTAACGGCAGGTCCGGCAAGTGCAGCTCAACTCACTGACACCTGTAAATCCTCAGCCCCATTTACTGGAAGAGAAATTGAAAATAAGCAACCTATTTGCCTTCCGAGTGGTGCTCGAACTTACTTAAGTATTCCAGGTGCAAATAGTTTGGCAATTACCACTGGACATGGCTCAGGAAATCTTAATTTATATTCAAAAAATGGGGGGTGGCCAAAACTGGACGGTAGCGATCCAAATTCAAAAAGAAACGGTAATAGCGAATGTATCGTGCTTAAGAACTTAAACCAATATTGGACTTACATTACGTTAGATGGGGCCAGTCAAGGGGCCTCATTAGTCGTTGATTTAGGTGCAACCTCATGCCGTAACTTAGGTTCTACTCCACCACCTGGAAATAATGATGGTTATCCTTTAAATTATGCCAACATCAAGGTTTTTAGATTTCAATTTAGCGATGCGCAACTTAACTGGAATTCAATGCAGCGTGATTTAGCTGATGCTGCAGCATATTACACGGACCAATCTTACGGTAAATTTAACCTCACATATGATACATCGGTGCCAATAATTAATATTGCTCGACCCAAAAGTGACTTTGACAATGACTTTCACGGTTGGACAGCTGAATGGAAGAAGCATGTTAAAGCCAACGGCGTTGACCCCGAAAACCCTGGAACTGGTAATGTGGTAATGATGGTTGCCCCTCAAGTTGGTAACTTCAATTCCAGCGCTGCTCCTCCTTCAATCAGTTTATATCACCACAAATCAGGCGTGGTGGCACATGAGTTAGGACATGCACTAGGGCTACGTCATGCTAAAGCGCTAGAAGCTGGCCCTGGTAGAGTAATTGGCGATCATGATTATGCAAAGGAAAGCTTAAACTATGGTAACGTATATAGCATGATGGGAATGGGCGCTCATTCTTTAGAAGAATATAACTTACTGTACAAAAAGTATTTCGGTTGGGTAAGCGGATCAGAAGTCCCACTCATTACCTCATCGGGAACATATCGCATTTATGCATTTGACCACGGGCGCAATGATCAAGGATATATCGGATTAAAGCTAAAATCGGGTAACGGCTTATATACGTATTGGTTAGAGTACAGAACTACAAATGCGCGATATCCAAATACCAAAAACGGCATACTCATCAATTTAGAGGGCTACTTCGAAAATGAGCAAGACCCACGCTTTTGGAAAACGACCTCTTACCTCTTAGATATGACCCCAGGGTCAAAAACACCAGGCTGGTGGGGTGACGACCAAACCGATTCGGAGCTAACAATCGGAAATTCATATACCGATCACTGGGGAGGATTCAAAATCACCCCGACATCAAAGGGCGGAGCAGAAAATAGCGCTACCGCATGGATAGAAATAAAAGTAGAACTACTTTAATAGAGTAAGTAACGATGGCTATCGTTTGAGGATGATTGCCATCGCTATACCTCTGAGTGAATTTATTTATAGTAATTCACTAATGGTTCATCTATATTGGGAACATGCATTTGATGCGAACAATTCTTATGTAGTAGGAGAGCTAACATGGATCCAGTCACACTTATTTTTGATTACCTTTTTACCATTCAAGCGTTTTTATTGATTTTCGTTATCGTGGTACTAAAAGGTAGTATCAAATTTGTCCCGCAGAACCGTGCGTGGATTATTGAACGTTTCGGCAAGTATCAATCCACTAAAGAAGCCGGCCTTAACTTTATTCTGCCATTTATCGATCGTGTAGCCGCCGATAGAAGCTTAAAAGAGCAAGCAGTTGATGTACCGTCTCAATCAGCCATAACCAAAGACAATATTTCATTGATTGTCGATGGTGTACTCTATTTTAGGGTTTTAGATCCGTATAAAGCGACTTACGGTGTTGACGATTATATCTTCGCGGTAACTCAGCTTGCGCAAACCACCATGCGTAGTGAATTGGGCAAAATGGAGTTGGATAAAACCTTTGAAGAACGAGATTTGCTTAACACCAACATCGTCGCCGCCATCAACTCAGCTTCTGATCCGTGGGGCATTCAAGTACTGCGCTACGAGATTAAAGATATTGTGCCACCAAACTCTGTAATGGAAGCAATGGAAGCACAAATGAAGGCTGAGCGTGTGAAACGTGCTCAAATATTAGAATCTGAGGGTGACCGTCAAGCTGCAATCAATGTCGCAGAAGGTAAGAAGCAAGCACAAGTACTTGCAGCTGAAGCCGAAAAAGCAGAGCAGATCTTAAGCGCCGAAGGTGAAGCAAAGGCGATCATTGCCGTTGCAGACGCACAAGCTGAAGCCCTGCGTAAAGTCGGTGAAGCCGCAAATACCGAAGAAGGTCAAAAGGCCATACAGCTTGACTTGGCAACAAAAGCCATTGCAGCAAAAGAAGCAATAGCCAAAGAATCTTCTGTGGTATTGCTGCCAGAAAGTGGCACTGATGCAAGCTCGCTTGTCGCACAAGGCATGTCTATTATTAACACATTGAATAAAAAGCAAGGGTAACGCCTATGGCCTTTTTACTTGAGCACTTAGCACAAACCTTAGTAGTACTAGGAATTGCTTGCCTAATTGTTGAGGTTGCTGTGCTTGGTTTTGCGACCTTTGTATTGTTCTTTTTAGGTCTATCGTTGGTGATAAGCGGCGGCCTAATGTACGCAGGTATGCTTGACCAAACTTGGCTAACTGCACTTTGGTTTAATGCGCTAGTCACGACATTACTGGCGGTGTTTTTATGGAAACCACTAAGACGTATGCAAGATGTCACTGACGACAAAGAAGTAACGAGTGATTTTGCTGAGCTTAGCTTTACGCTAGAAAAGGACTTAAATCCAGATAGTCGTATTTTTCATACTTATTCTGGTATTGCATGGCAACTAAAAAGTAAACAACCTATTACTGCAGGAACACAAGTCAAAGTGGTTAAAAAAGAGGTTGGAGCGTTTTGGGTAGAGCCAAATTAAGCCAATTGGTATAGCCTTGCGAACAAAGTGCCTAGCAGCAAATGTTGTTAGGCATTTTCAACAACTCTCTGTGTTCAGAAACAACTTTTTACCTTATTCTCTTTTCGTCTAGTACCTTCTCGGTTTACTCTATCCTGCACAACAGTTACACTCAAATTTAGGTACAAGGTTAAACACCTCTGAACCATGAATAAAATATAATAAAAAACAAGGGATTATAACCTACAATGATTCGGGTCGAAAACTTAAGCCGAGTATACGGAAGCGGAGAGACACAAGTGCATGCACTAAAATCAGTTTCTCTAGAAGTAATGGAAGGTGAATTTGTCGCAGTGATGGGGTCTTCTGGCTCTGGGAAGTCTACTTTAATGAATATACTTGGCTGCTTGGACTCTCCGACCTCCGGCTCTTACTATCTTGCTAATCAAGAAATTCAGGCCGTGGAAGATGAAGCCTTATCACAAATTAGAAATCAAAAAATTGGCTTTATCTTTCAAACATTCCATCTACTTACTCGCCTAACCGCACTGGAAAATGTCATCTTACCGCTAAGGTACACCGAGACTTCCCCATCAGAGGCAAAAAGTCGTGGACTTGCCATGCTAAAAAAAGTAGGTCTTGATAGCAGAGCACATCATAAACCCTTCGAAATGTCTGGCGGACAACGCCAACGTGTTGCCATTGCACGGGCACTCATTAATGAGCCAAAAGTCATTTTTGCCGATGAACCAACTGGTAACTTAGATAGTAAAACCTCACATGAAATCATGGAGTTACTATGCCAGCTACACCAGCAAGGCCATACCATTGTGATGGTAACACACGAGGACGATATTGCAGCATATGCCGAGCGTATCATCAAAATGAAAGATGGCGAAAAAGTCGAGGATAGCCAATGCACAACTACATTATAAGCATCGCCCTGCTCACCTCTTTGCCGGCTTTTGCCAAACCAATCATCGTCTCAGGCCTTATTAAAGCAGGTGAAACTCAGGTCTTTCACGCACCGATGAGCGACTCTTGGAAAACGCAAATTCAGTGGATGCTGCCCGAAGGGGAAGTTGCCAACGAGGGGGATATTGTTGTCGTCTACGATTCTGGCTCTATCGCGACCTCAATCGACCAAGATAAAGTGGCGCTTGATGCTGCAAAAGATGAGTACAAACGAATTGAGCAAGACGGCGCCCAAAAGATACTCGAAGCTCAGTTTCAGTTGAAAAAAACCATTTTGCTCGTCGAAAGAGCCAAGATAGATGCTAGCGTGCCAAAAGCCAATATCAGCACCTACGACTACGAGCAACACCAGCTGACGTTAGAAAAAGCGATTATCGAAAATCATAAAGCCGAAATCAGCTTAAGCAAGGCAGAAACTGAAGCAAAGGCAAATACTCGGAAACAGCAGCTAGAGATAAGGCGGTTAGAAGCGAGCCTTACGCACAACCAAGAACAACTGGAAAAAATGAGTCTAACGGCCAATAATAGCGGGCCCATTTTGTATGCGGACAATCCTTGGCACGGCAACAAGTTGTTTGCTGGCGCAACTGTACAAACAGGTTGGAAAGTAGCAGAAATACCTTCTACAGCAGGTCTGTATTTAGAAGCCTGGATCCATGAAGTAGATGCTCTTGGTATTAAGGAAGGTCAAACCGCCGATTTAAAATTTGACGCCTTTCGCTCATCACCAACGCTAGGTACGCTCACTGAGCTATCAACACAACCTGAAAAGCGCCAAGACTGGGGCCAAGGCATGTATTTTCGGGCTAAATTCACATTCAACACCGATTTGCCACTGCTGCCAGGCATGAGCGGAAGCATAACTTTGCCAGGAGAGAAAAATGAAAGTTAATTTGCTGGCAATAATTATTCCACTCTATTTACTTGGCTGCAGTCAGGCCCCCAGCGATATACATATCGTTAAGGCACAGCCAATCACTATCACTGTAGAAGCAAATGGTGAATTAGAATCAAAAAGCCGAGCGTTGATAGCCCCTCCTTCAATCAAGCGTATGTGGCAGTACAAGATAAAGCAGTTAATGCCAGAGAATACCACGGTTCAAAAAGGCCAAACCGTTGTTTCTTTTGACGATCAAACCGTTAGAGATCGCTTGATGGAATATAATTCGAAGCTAAGTCAAGCGCAAAAAGAGCTAGAAAATAAACAAGCTCAAGTCGAGAAGCAAGAAGAAGAATACAAACTCGCACTCGCTGAAGCGCAAATGAACTTCGATAAGGCAAAACGCCGCGCAGAGATCATAGATAACTCACGCTCAGACAACGACCGAAAAAAGGCGCAAATCGATTTCACCATTGCAACCAATGATTTAGAACTTGCCCGCGGCAAACTCGCTTTTCATCTAAACAACAAAGAACTGAGTATCCAAATGGCAAGAAGCAAGGTTGCACGAATGGATGCTGAAGTAAAAGAACTAAAACGTGACATAGAGCGTTTACAAGTAAAAGCGCCAATGGATGGGTTAGTTGCATATCGCGCAAACAGGGAAGGAGAAAAACCCAGTGTGGGTGAGTCCATACAGTTTGGTCAACCAGTTGTTGAGCTATCGGTTATTGAACAAATGCAGGTAAAAGCACAAATTAAAGAAGCCGATTTTGGACGGATAAAATTGGGGCAAGCAGTAAAAGTTACCATAGACAGTGCCGACGGCTATGTTATCGGTGGGACACTCATTGAAATAGGAAAGGCCTTTAGGGAAAAGTCGTATCAAGATAAAAGCCGCATTGTTGATGCTATTATAGAGCTGGACAAAGTCGATCCCGAAAAGCTGCGGCCAGGCTTGAGTGCTCGTATAGAGATAGTGACAGCACAACTCGATAACGCCTTGACCGTGCCATTAAACGCGTTAAAACAAAGCGCGGGTAAAGTACATGTAAGCACAAATAGCGGAGAGAAAGAGGTCACTGTCTCTTATACCACACCGACGCTTGCCGTGATTTCTTCTGGTATTAGTCAAGGCGCGGAGGTAAAGCTATGAAAAAAACATTACTCGCAGTCATTGTCCCACTATGGTTACTTGGCTGCCAAGAAGCACCTGAGCAGCCAGCGCAACTACTATATACCGTAGAGTCGAAGCCATTTTCGATTACTGTGGATGCAGAAGGCGAATTGGAAGCCGCAAGTGAAACCGTCATATCCGCCCCAACCTCAGCAAGAGGGGCTCAGACGCTCGCATGGATCATGCCAGAGTACACTCAGGTGAAAAAAGGCGATGTTATCGCACGATTCGATGGCAGCCAATTAGAAAGACGAAAACGCTTTAGTGAGTTCGACAAAGGCAAAGTCGCGCAAGATATTACGGTCACCGATAGTGATTTAACCACGAGAAAGTCCCATTTGGATAGCGACAAGGTTATCGTTAGTGAAGAGAAACACTTTGCCGAAACCTTTTCAGTTGACGATGAACGGATCCGCTCAAAGCTCGACATTTTAGATCAAATGCAAAATGTTGAGTATCTCAATGCAAAAGAGGCTTATTTTGGCTGGCAGACAGAGCAGTTTTCATCTTCAGCTCTTGGAGAAATGGAACTGTTAAAATTGCAGTCAAAGCAGCATGAAAGCAAAATTGCGATGTACAACGCAAACTTAGAAGGTCTTGAGGTCATCGCGCCACATGATGGCTTACTTACCCTCAGTGCCGATTGGCGTGGAGAGAAGCCCAAATCAGGTCAAGCACTATGGCCTGGGCAAAAGATCGGGGGGTTACCAGATATTTCATCCCTGCAAGCTAAGCTTTTCGTTCATGAAAAAGAAGCGCTTGGCCTTGCGATTGGCCAAAAGGTTGCGTTTACCCTGCTCTCCAATAGCGATGAGCGCTTTGATGGTAAAATCACAAAAGTATCACCTTACCCACAATCTATTCGTCGTGGAGATCCACAAAAATACTATGAGATCATTGCGAGCCTTGATGAGACTCCAGCCCACATCAAGCCGGGCAATAAAGTACTCGCTACGGTATTTGTCCAAGAAAATAAACAAGCGTTACTCGTGCCTAAACATAGCGTGATCAATGATAACAACGCATTTTTTGTTCAAGTTAAAGACGGCAGCCAGTTTAAACGCGTAAAAGTGGAATTAGGCCAAAGCAACCTAAGCCATACTGAAGTATTGGCAGGGTTATCTCCCAAACAACAAATTGCACTCGTCGCGAATAAGGAACTGTAATGAAATATTTGGATTTATTTACCGACGCTATTGTGCAATTAAAGCAGCATAAGCTCAGAACCCTATTGACCTTGCTCGGCATGATTTTTGGTGTGGGTGCCGTTATTGCTATGTTAAACATCGGTGAAGGTGCTGAACGAGAAGCGCTTAAAATGATCGATTCTATGGGGATCAATAATGTTATTGTCAGCGCTAAAGACATTGAAGAGAATGACCTAAAAGAACAACGAAAACACTCGCAAGGTCTTAATCTATTAGACGGCCAAGTGATTGTCGACGCCCTGCCCTTTGTTAGTGACTTTTCGGCTGAGCGACTGGTGGATACCTACCAAATATTTAGCGAATTCGGCAGCTTTGAAGGAGAAGCCGCGGGCGTCACAGCAAACTATTTTAGCCTTGCACATTATGAACTCGCGACGGGTCGCCTGCTAAATACTGAAGATAGTAAGGAATATAGGCAGGTTGCATTACTCGGCGCAAATACCGCAAAAACTCTGTTTCCCCTCGGGAGTGCTGTTGGTCAACAAGTAAAAATTAACCATTTATGGCTTGAGGTTGTTGGCATTTTGCAAGCACCGCACCTGAACAAAAAGGAGTTTCAAGGCGTTGCCCTAGGTGGTGAACAAAGCCGTATTTTTGTTCCGCTAACGACCGCCATTCATCGCTTTAATAAAGGATTACTTGAACCAGAGGTTACCGAACTAAAACTCGCTATCGACAAATCTCAGAGTCCAATTTTGGCATCTCAAGCTATCACCAACATATTAACCAATCGCCATAGCGATATTGATGACTATAGGCTAACCATTCCCGCAGCTTTGCTTGCTCAGCAAAAACAAACACAGGCTATTTTTAATATGGTGATGTCTTGCGTTGCGGGTATATCACTCCTTGTTGGTGGTATTGGTATTATGAATATCATGCTCGCAACCGTACTTGAACGAACCAAAGAAATTGGCTTATTACGCGCAATCGGTGCGACTCGGAAAAATATTCAAGTTCAGTTTATTACAGAGAGTTTTACCATCTCGATACTCGGAGGGCTATTAGGCGTGGTGTTTGGTATTTTACTTTCAGAGATAATTGCATTTTATTCAAACTGGGCGGTTTCTTGGTCTCTGAGTGCTATTATTCTTTCTTTTAGTATTTGTGCCTTAGTTGGCTTAACATTTGGTGTATATCCTGCAATCAAGGCTTCAAAGCTAGACCCGATCGAAGCCTTACAAAGTGATTAACCAATTAGGAAGGCACTAACGCCATCCTTTATTTTGAGACTAAAATAACCTGAGCTGCGGATAACTAATGCCTTTCTAGCAGCCAGTTTTAGCGCTAACTGCGTTGAATTCACTTCCAATAGCCAGCTATTGGTGCGTAAATTCGCCTTGTTTTCCCTAAAACTCTCTGGCTAGACAAGGAAAAAGCTAAGTTGTGCTTTAGCAACAATGAGTTGGAACATTCCTTATCCAAACCTCAGGTTAAAATACTTTTTCGCATACAGCTCAGTGACCAAAGTCATTAACTAACCAGAACTCGGGATAACAACTTGTTCTCTAGCAGACGTTATCCCTTACTACTGCGTTAAATTTGCTTGCAATAGGCCAGCTATTGACGCACAAATTTGCCTTGTATTAAGAAATAACTTCTGGCTAGAGTGATATTACGCTTTTGAACTTAGTGGTTTTAGTGGTTTAACTTACTTCTTATCCCGAATTCAGGTTAACTAGCACGCTTTTTATTGGACTTTTTTTCGCCACAAGGTAAACTTTTATCCGATTTAACTCAAAAATAACAGGAAGCATTATTTGAGCAAAGAATGCTCGTATGACTTGTGTTGTTTTACTGCTTAATAAATCATTAAATATTTAATTAAGCTTTGAAAAATAGCTAACACAGTTAAAATGCTGCTGAGAATGGAACTTCAAGGACAAATAATGAAAAAAGTAACGCTTATCGCGCTTTCTCTCGCCTCACTCACTGCTTGTAAAAGTAATGATATCAACCGTGTCGTGAATGACGGTGTAGACGGTGCTATTAATGGTATTTTTGGCAGTTCAGGTACCGTTGTTTCAGCAACCGGTAGTGGCTCTAGTAACGATTACTCAGTCGAAAAAGAAGACATATGGCCTCATCAAGCAACGAAAACGGCTCGAGACTATGGCTCATTGGCGTTTGTAAAAACGGCAAAAAACCCAAGTGGTAAAACTAGACTTAAGTTTAATGAATGCAAACATCCGCGAATTGGCAAAATAAGGTGCGAAGGCTATCTATACGAAGTTTCACCAGAGGGCTGGTTGGTCAAAGGCGATACTATTCACTTTGGCACACGCCATTACGCTGACATTGTTATTCCAGCCGGCCAATACTATATAAAGATAAAAGGTGAAGATGTGGGTAAAAAAGTCTATGCGACCGGAACCATAGAAATAGTGCCCTTTGTAACTAACTACATCAATGTAACCGTCCAATAAAAAATCACAAAAAGTACCTAGCTTTTGCAAAGTCACTAGGTACTTTTTACCAGAGCAATTTCCTCTTTAATCAAGCAACCTAAAACAACACTTCTTATCCTTTTTATTTCATCAATAGTGCGCAAAAATTCCCAATAAAGAAACACCCAGTAACCCCACCAGCATTTAAATTTACTTTAAATTACAAAATGATGATTACTTCCTCTAGCGTGTGAGCTTTTCTTACGTTTTTCTCAGGCCCCAAAGAATTTAGATTTATTCAATAATAATAATTAGTTAGATAAAAATAACAAAAAACAAAATCGCTCCCTAAATTCCCTGCGAAAACATAAAGTTATAATTTTGTTTATTTTTTGTTATTTATTTATTTGAAATTCTTTATTACCTTAGAGTTTGTGCTCAAAGTAATAGCACTAATAATCAGCCGCACTCATTCGCTCTTTTATCTCATGTACTGAGTAGTTGCGTTTTAGTGGGAAGGAATCTTCAAAATAATTATGGAGTTAACATGCAAGGGTTAAAGTCTCTGT
Organism: Pseudoalteromonas sp. NC201; assembly: GCF_002850255.1. Lineage (NCBI taxonomy): Bacteria > Pseudomonadati > Pseudomonadota > Gammaproteobacteria > Alteromonadales > Pseudoalteromonadaceae > Pseudoalteromonas > Pseudoalteromonas sp. NC201. Next base: position 1,068,684 of record NZ_CP022523.1, on the reverse strand, counting down.
GCGTTTTAGCATCTGCGATAAGTATGTATTGTCACGGCGCTGAACGCGTCTCTTTATTCAATGACACGCAGAAAATTGCGTCTACTTTACAACAAAAACAATCCACATTTGGTGATGATTCTAATCAAAACTATCTACTCGCGCTTAAAACATTTGCTGCGCAATACACAGGTCACACACTTACATTTCATCAAAGCCAAGTAGATCAAACTAGGCAAAGCCATACCATAACTCAAAAATACCAAAATATACCTATCTGGAATCACGACCTTGTTGTGCTTACGGACGAAAATGGCGTAGTTGAGCAAGTTTATGGCGATCTCATTGTAGACGTTGCTAAAGATTTACCTGCACTAACTCCAGCGTCTGATGACCAACTTAACGCAGCATTAGATTCAATCATCTCGCAATTTGCCAGTGAACGCCCTAGAGTTTTTCGACGTAAATCAACAGAAGAAGTTATTTATATAGATGATCGCGGTAAAGCTCGACATGCAGCTAAACTTACCTTTTTCACCGATTTTAACTCTGCTCCTTTTAAGCCTCAAAGGATCATCTCCTTTGTCGATTTAACAACAAACGAGCTTATCAACCAATCCGATGTATTGCAGCGGGTTGTGTATGAAGGTGGAAGCGGTCCATCTGGCAATGACAAGATTGCACGTCCAGATTACCAACAAGCTGATTATGTTTCCTACCCACCAAAGACCTTTGTCGTCGCAATGGAAACCGATGCTCAGCAAACTAGCTGCTTATTTGATGCAAAGAACGTTGAGACCAGAAACTACAATCACGGCACAGCGCAAGTTAATACGCCTTATAGCTATAACTGCTCAGATTCAACTCGTAATGATTATAAAGAATATCACGGAGCTCGCTCTGCTTTGAATGATGCCCATCATCACGGACAAACAACGAGTTTAATGTTCGAAGCATATCTGGGACATAAGCCCTACTATAATAAAAAGATAATTCAGAATGTCCATTATGGTCTGAATATGGATCAGGCATTTTATGAAAACGGCGAGGTCTATTTTGGTGATGGGGACTACCTCTTTTACCCTATGGTTTCCTTAGATGTTGTCGCTCATGAAATCGCCCATGGTTTTACTGAGGAGTATGGCTCAAGTACACCAAAGTCAATGTTGACAGGTCAGGCTCGTGCTATCAACGAAGCGTTTTCCGATATGGCTGGTGAGGCAGCTGAATTTTTTTACTCTGGATCGAATGACTGGAAAAGCAATCACGAAACATTCCGCCTAGATGATGCTCTACGTTATTTTGAAACTCCGACGCTAGATGGAAACTCAATCGATCATGTTGATGACTATGACGACTCAGTCACTTCCCACCATGGCGCAGGGGTGTTTAACAAAGCTTTTTACTATCTTACTACTGCTGACTTAGATAGTGACCCCTCTCCTTGGAATACAAAATATTCCTTCATTCTATTTGCTAACGCAAATAAAAATTGCTGGACCAGCAATAGTACTTATCTTACTGGTGCAGATTGTGTAATGCGACAAACCCACACAGTGACTGATCAGCTGACTCAAGATGGGGTTACAAAGCAAGATGGTAGTAACTGGCAAGCCACTGAATTACAAAACCACGTACGTAAGGCATTTGCACAAGTCGGTATAAGTTTAAAGGTAGACCGTGGACTTGAGAGCGAACTTGGTTTTGATCGCCAATTCTTAGCTTTTGACTTTAAAAACTTAACCCGTAGTGATGGCCAGCAAGTCTCGGCAAGTAATAGCGAAGGCTGGCAATGGCAGTGGAACTTTGGTGATGGAAGTGCACAAAACAGCGCCTTTGAGCCCAAACATAATTTCACTACCGCAGGCAAATACAACGTTGAGCTGACTGCCATCGCACCTTCTGGCCAGTCCGATACATTTGTACTACCCATTGAAGTATTTGATGACTATTGTCCGGCACAAGGCATCAATCACAGTAAATATTACCTATCATCAGTTTCGTTAAATAGTTACAAAAATGATTCCACCTCAAGCAATTACAGTGATTACTCATATGATGTCGTCGAAGTAAAAGACGGTAAAGCACTCAATGTAACGCTGACCGCAGCGCCACACCCAGATACTCAAGACAAAACAAAGAATTTTTATGTCTGGTTAGATAAAGACAACGATGGCTTATTCCATAAGACTGAGGAACTTGTACTCTTTGGAAGCAGTAAGACGCAATTGGCTGGCGACATCTCATTGAGTGGTGAGTTAAATCAAAGCTATCGCCTTCGTACTATGGTGTCATTTGGTTTAGTGAAGTCTGCATGCGGAGATATGTCCTGGGGCGAAGTCGAAGACTACACAGTTAAACTCACTGAAAACAATGACCCTGTTGATTTGAGAATCACCGCCAACCAAGGTGTTAATCAAATGAGTTTTGATAACAACACGGTTGATGCACGTGTTAAACGTTGGAAATGGGAATTTGGAGATGGCTCAACCAGTAGTAAAAAATCACCTACTCATCAATATGCGCAAGCTGGAAGCTATACGGTCGAGCTAAAAGCATATGACAGATTCAACAAAGTCATAGGAAATTGGAACAAACAGGTTCAGTTTAACACAACTATCACCGCAAGATTCACACCTCGTAAATCCGGTAGCACTGTTTATGTAGACACAAACCAAAGTGTTATCCCTCAAGGTAGCACCATACAGTGGCAATTTGGTGATGGTGCCACGTCCTCGGTAAGAGACACTCAGCACACCTACCAAGCTGATGGTGAATACACTATTACACTCACAGTTAACCATGTTGATGGTACACAATCGGCCAGTGAAACGGTAAAAATTGGCGAGACAAGCTTTATTCCTGAAGTGAGCTACACGGTAGCCGAGCAAGCAGACGGTACGTTTAAGGTCAGCTTTAATAACACCACCGCAAAACCTGACAATGCCGCTTGGAATCCTAATGTCACTTTAGTATGGGATTTCGGAGACGGATCAACGCACAATCAGAATGATAGTTTCGGCCAAGATACAGTTCATACCTATCAAGCAGCTGGAACCTATACCGCAAGCTTGACTATCAGTTATGACAAACCTTGGTGGCATGATCGAGGAGAACGAGTCACTGGTACCAAGAATATGGTGTTAGAACTAAAGGCCACTCAGCCCGTTGAATACTGCACAGCTGTAGGTATCACTGATTATGAACACATCAGCAGTGTGACTTTCAATCAAGATGGTCCGTTTAGCAATGCGCAGCAGTCTGGTGTTGTTAATCCTAACAATCCAATCAAACTCTATGCCACACAGAATAATACCTATCGTATTGAAGCTGGCTATGCTGGCACAGAAACATTCGCTGAAAATTATCATATTTGGATTGATTTAAACAATGATGGTCAATTTGGTGATGGTGACTGGAGAAACAACAAATCAGAACTTTTAGTAATGGACTTCGACCAAACTAACCAAGACTACGGCAAAGGTTATGTTGAAGGTGAATTTAGCATTCCAAGTAATAAGTTGTCACAACCTGTCACGACGACTCGTATGAGAATTTTGCAGTATTACGGATTTAGCAGAGTAAACAGTATCGATCCTTGCTCTGACTATAGCAGTGCCGCAACCTCGGGGAGCGGAGAAATTGAAGACTACCTTGTAGAAATCTATAAGAATTAAGGAAAATAACATGAAAAAACTAAACAAAAAGGTGCTCATGCCGCTTGCAATCGCGTTAGCAGTCAGTAACGCAGTAGCTGCTAGCAACAGTGTTGATCAACAAGCCACCTCTGCATCGAAGCAAAAGTCTGAACCAGCAGCGATACAAGGCACCGCGGTAACTCAACCGGATCAATTCGGGATCCGTAAACTCGATATGTCCAACCCGCAGCACTATCAATTAGCAAAGTCTCGATTAATGAAGGCAAATCGTATTGAGAGTGAATTCCCACAGCTACACAAAACACTAGACGTAGCAAAAGGACAGCACTTATCAGCAAAAATGAACATCACAACGTCCGCAGTACCACCTGTTAGCGAAACGGATGTGGATATCATTAAAGAAGCGCATTTCTTCTTAGATATGAACCTAGCCATTTCATCAGATACTAATGAACCATACCTGATTGTACGTGCGAAAAGCTCTCGTTTTGGCGGCACAAAAGCGACCTACATCGACTTATTACTAGAAGATGCAAACGGCAATCAGCTTGCGCCTTTAGGTTCTACATTTAATGTATTAGATGGTAAAGACACGCTTGCAACTTCGACTATTTCACTAAAGTCATTGAAAGCAAACTTTCCCGACCTAGATACCATTTACGCCAGTTCATACGTTGAACTTGAGCAAGAAGATGGCACTATCAGCACGACGATGAAGTACACTGAATACCCATTCTCATGGGAACACTTTGAAGCGCTGTATGGCTCTACTTCACCAGTTGCAAAAGGTGAGGCTTCTGCACTTAGCGTAGGGATCAGCTCATCATTGGATACACGTCCGAAATACAATGCGACTGCGCCTATCGATAAGAACAACGACGCTGTTATTAAGATCTGTTTAAACCGTAGTCACACTGACTGTGACTACGCAGCAGATCAATACCGTGAACCGAATGAAATTACCGATGTAAATATTCCATTCAATGGCGAATTACGCGTTCCTCACGAGATCACTGAAATCTATCCAACTGTGGGCGATTTACCAAACGGTATAGATGAACCAACGAATATCTATCTACAAGAAGGTATCTATGGCGGCGCGACAAAGCAAAGCTACAAAGGACTCGAAAACGCCGTTAAGCAATTTTCAGATTACTTGGAGTTTGAAGTTGATACAGTAAACCAAGAGTCGATTATTCGCTGGAATATTCCACGTTCAGAAGGACGTTTTGGTAATGCTAAACTGTTCTCTAATATCGCTGAAGCAAACTGGTATATGACCTTTGCTGTGAAAGGTTATCCGTACTTTAAGAAAGGACGTGGTGGCGCCGTTGCATTCCAAGTTTCACTAACCTCAGAAACATCAACACGTTTTGGTAACTTCTATAGTGAAGTATTGCCTATGATGAAGCTAGGGTACAGCTGTCTAGCAACGGGCACAATGATCACCATGGCCGATGGAAAACAACTTGCTATTGAAGACATTGCGAAAGGCGATTTGGTATTAGGTGCACTTGCTTCGAATACCCAAGTTAAAGAACCAATGCAAGTTATTGATGTGTCGGTTGGGATTGAAGCTATCAAGATGTATCGCGTAAAAGGCGCCGATGGCTCTGATATCTTAACTACTGAAACTCACCCAATTTCAACGTCAAATAAAGGAATTATTTGGGCGAAAGAACTAAAAGTTGGTGACCGTATCTTAACTGAGGATGGGTCAGTGCTGGTTACTAGCGTGACCAAAGAGAAGTATCGCGACAAGATTTATAACCTAAAACTTGCTCCAACAGCAGATTCTAAACTAGCTGAGTCTCGTAATTTTGCCATGTTTGCCAATGGTATGGCGGTAGGCGATCTTGCTACACAAGATGAGTTCAACTACAAAGATCAGGACTTACGCATGTCAGAAGAAGAGATTCTTCAACGTCTTCCTGAAAAGTGGAAAACAGACTACATCAACAGCCTGAACTAATCGCTGCATCTGGCCTCTCCTATTGAGGGGCCATACTTCTCAGTAAGGAATTCAACATGAAATTTATATATTCTCCATTGGCACGTGCCATGGGGGTAGTGGGACTTTTTGCCTGCAGTTTTTCAGCTACTGCGGGTCAAGTTGCTAATCCAGAGTTCACTACCCAAGCAAATAATTCTGATTTAGACTCAGTGACACTCGGTACTGCTTACCATAGCGAAAAAGAAGGCTTTTATGCACTGCAAAGTGTACTTGGTCGAGTTGATGAAACCTATGGTAATACCGAAATGGATTTTGTAGTCGGTGTAGATATGAGCTATAGCCAACTATCTAGCATGCTAGATGGTAACTTAGGCGCTGCACTTGATGTTCCTGTCATAAAAGTTGGGGTTGGCGCAAGCTACGCAAAACAAAACGCCGCAGATAACTACACCGGCACTTACACCCTATTTCTCTCCTTAAAACCAAAAAAACGGCTGTTAGTTGCGGATCCTCAAACCGGGTTTAAACCTACACAAGCTGCGCTTGATTTGGTCAATGCTAACCCTGGAGATAAATTCAATAATATTGGTAATGAGTTTATATCTGCGATTGAGTACGGCTCTCAAGTTATGATCAATCTCAAGTTTCAATATAAAAATGACGAAGACAAAGTCAAATGGGGTGGTCAGCTTGGTGTAGACTGGGCGGGTAAAGTCAGTGTCAGTGGTAAACTGCAAAAAGTAGACGAAGATGTGAAGCGTAACATCAAAATTACCGTTTCTGCGCTACAACTTGGTGGTGATCCGACTGAACTTTTGAAGGTGATCCCTAATCAACTCGTCAACTGTACGATGGAAAACCCAACACCATGCTTTGATGTATTTAAAAACAGTATCGATTACATCAAAACTAACTACGTAACTCAGTTTGATACCTTAGATAAATACAATGTCGGTCGAGTCTTGACACAAAGTTATACTGACTCAGGGCCAAGTCTATCCCCGTTAGTACCTGATGATGTCTATCCTGCCAAAAGCATCCTAACTAAATTGGCGCTCAAAAACATGAGCGATGATTGGGTGCAAGCAATTCTCGACAATCGTCGTGCCGATAACCTACTCAATTACTATGCCAGTGAGTTGAATAACTCACATCGAACTGCATTAGAAACTATTCGCGATAATGCACTCTTTAACTCATTTATTCTGGCGGACGCCGTTGACTACTGTAAGCGTAATCCAATTGGTAATTACTGCCGCGATAGAGAGTTACAGACTCGTGGCCGCGTTCATCAGTATGACCGTAAATGGCTAGAATTATAAGGAATAAGACTATGTTAAAAGTCATGCTAACCAGCACATTAATTGCCTCCTTTGCTGCCACAATTACACCATCAGCGCAGGCAAATACGACTTTATTTGAATCTCGAGATGTACTTACGCCACAACAAGCGCTAGGACGCTTTCAATGGTTGGAAAAGTGCTACCCAGGACTATTGGTTGAAGTCTCTGATAATATCTTTGATCCCACTACTCCCATTCCAAATGATGAGAAAATAGCAAATCTTAAAAAAGTAATGCTATACAAGAATAGTACCCTCAGGACTGATGCGAAATACCTTACCTTTGGAGATGAAGACAATGCGAATCCAAAGAATTGGTTTGCGGGGAAATCGCCAACGACATCTTGTTTGCAAATCCCGTCTGATTACCGGATCAGTGCTGTAATGATCACACCTGCAATACCGAATTATTGCACCACGAAGTCTCGTGAACGTGCTTATGAGTTTATCAAATCGGTTAAATTTTCAAATATTGAAAATACCAGTAGCAACACCTTTTACAGTAACTATGTCGGCGATACCGCGAAAATATATGCAGATAAAAGCTACCAGTTAACGTTAACTCCAGGATTTAGTAGTGCAGAAACATATCCAGAGACTTGGCATGTGTTTATTGACTGGAACCAAGATGGTGATTTTAACGATACAAAAGAAACCTTATTTGCTGGTGTTTCTGAGCAAGCAGTTCAGGTAGAAATTACACCGCCAACGGGCGCCAAAAAGGGCATGACGAAAATGCGCGTCACTATGGATTACTTGGGTGGCAGCAATGACGCATGTAAAGAAGTAGACTCCGGAGAGGTAGAAGATTACCTCCTTTACGTGAAGTAATAGGTGGCAACATGAACTTATACAAACAGACTATCGCGGCACTTATTGCCGGCACTACATCTTTCGCATTCGCAGATTCCAATTTTGTGAAAGAAGCGGAATTAATGCAAAAAGCACAGAATGTAAATACTTTTCAGAGCGAAATCCCTGGATTGATGAACGATCACATTGTACTAGGTACGGCTTATAACAGTGACCAAAAGCGCTTTTTGAATGTTCAAACTGTCGCAGGGGAAACTGTTGAAACTCTCGGTAATACCCGTGTGCAATTTGAACTAGTAAACAATGGCAGCTATGACGAAGTGCTCCGTCAACTCAATGGTAATGTTGATGTTGATGTTGGCTTTCCAGTCATTCGTGTGAAAGCTGGCGGTCACTTAGCCAAAGAGATGTCCTCGACTGAATTTTCTAATACTTATACTTTCCAAGCATCATTAACACCGAAAAAACGTGTACTTATGCCAGCGGATGCCAACATTGGTTACACCTTGACTCCGTCAGGTAATACGCTAGCAAATGAGTACCAAAGTAAGCTAATGAGCATGGCTGGCGATGGATTTATCAGTGAGATTGAATACGGTGCACAGCTACTCATTAACATGAAAATTGAATACTTAAGTGAGCAGCACAAAAGTGAGATTGGTGGTTACTTAGGGGTAAGTTACGGTGCTGGTAATATTGGTATTAGCGTCGATGGTAAGCTTAATTATATCGACGAAGACCTTAAGAAAAGTGTGCGCATTACCGTCAGAGCCTTACAAAAAGGCGGTGATCCTAAACAGCTTCTCAGCATAATCCCTAACAATATTATCACTTGTTCGCTCGATAACTACGAGCCTTGCTTTACTTTATTTGAGCAAGCAGTGAACTATGCGAAGAACGATTTTGGTAATCAGTTTAATGCATTATCTGATTACAACGTAGTGCGTTACAAGGCTACGCCTTACGAGATCAGCTCACAAGATGTACGTCGTTTAGATTCAGGTAATAAAGATATTCGCTTTGAAACCACTTACCGTACTTTATGGCTTGAAGATCAATTCAAAAAGTCGGTTAATCATGAACACCGTGCGCGTGGTGTACTTGCGCAATACGCTAGTTGGATGACGGATGTACAACGTCAAAAAGCAGAAGGTGTACAAGAAGCGGCTTACAACAATGCATGGATTTATGAGCAATATGCTCGAGTTTGTCGCGATAATCCTTATGGTACAGCTTGTACAGATGCGTGGAACGATTACCTAAATACCTGTAGTGGTAGTGGCGTCGGCTGCATACAAAACTACACGCTTGCCGATCTGAATATACCAGCTGATAACATGACGCAATACTTCAAATGTGAAAATGCCCGAGAAGCAACAGCAAACTTTGGGGTTGAAGAAAATCATGTATCACTTGGGTTTAGACAGTTGGGCTGGGCGCCTTCTTTTGTTGATGCAAATGACCCTGCTGCGGGCGTGATGGTTTGGCTACCATGTAAATCAGCCCTGCCAACTTATGGAACCGCTTTTGAAAATTAGTGTGTCGTAAAAACACTAAGACTCAATTAGTCCAATTGAGGCGTGGCAAGTAATAAACAGTAGAATATTGAATTATTACTTCCACGTCTTTTCCACAGTAAACCATCTACAGGAATTTATGTATGCACTTAAGAACCATATTAATAGTGCTCTGTGGCCTGTTAAGCTTCTATACAAATGCACATACCTATTACTCTTTAAATACTGAGCATGAACAACTCGGACAGGGATTTGAACAGGAATTAGGCATACCGCTTGAATCGTGCCTCGATGGTCAGTGGCAATTTCAAGGTGGTAGCATGGGCGACTTGGCTTATCGTGGCGATTTTGACTCCGACACCATGATCAATACTATTACAGGTAGTGTAAAGGCTGGTATCAACTTAGTTATTTTTGGTGGCTCAGCCAAGTTTTCCATGCGCAGGAAAGTAACCAAAAATAGAAATTCAGCTGCCTCAGCGGTCGAGTTAACCTATGAAAAAGGAAGTTATAACTTTGAAAATCGAACCACCAAACCCGCTTTTGTCGAGCTGCTCAGTACAGATCCAACTCAGGTAAGAAACCGCTGTGGTGATAGCTTTATTCACAATATCAAACTTGGTTCTCGTATCTATATTACCGCAAAGCTCCATTTTAAAGATCGCACAAAATACGAATGGTTTCAGACCAAAATCAAAGTGAAGTTTCTATTTTTCAGTAAAACTTTTACTAAAACCAAAGTATTTCAAGAGGCAACCAAAGATGCCGTCTATACGATTCAGGTGAATACCGATGGAGGTATGACGCCGGAACTCGCTAGACTCAGTAAAAATGGCACCATGCACTGCAAAACAGATAACCTAACTCCCTGTATTACATATGCCGACAATCTATTTAGCTACTTACTAGACGGTGGTGATTATGTCGACGACCTTAAAGACGAACATTTAAACGTTTTAAAGTACGAAGTCGAAAGCTATGAGGATTCTGGCCATTATGATCTCGCCTATGCTGGTCAAACAGCAATACCTAACCGCTATATTGCACTGTCCGCCAGACTCAGAAGTTATCAAGATTTAGTGTATGACGAAATAGAAAGGTTGAGTGCATTTAAAGCTGTGTCTGAAGACCCGCTTGAAATCGAACAGCTTACAGCTCGTATTACAGCTCGCAATTCTCAGCGCATTGGGCTCGAGCAAGCTGGCGAATACTGTGCGACTCTGCCTGGCACGACTCTATGCGAGAACCGCATTGAATCGGCAATCGCAAACGTTGATTAAACAACACGCTTATTCCGTTATTCACTCGTCCTTATTATTTTGTTCTCCAACCAATGAGGCTATATAGCCTCGCTTCTCGTTTTAATTATCAATGAGTTATAATGGCTCTAGCAAAATGTACTGCTTCCTTTTAGTCTATTGATTTTTCGTTTTTAAAGTCCATATCTAGAGCACAGAGCTATACCATTGCTAGAAACCATGTGTAATTATTGGAAACTAGTATCTAAATAAAGTACACTTCTGCGCTTTCTGACTATTCAATAAAACAAGATATCAAGATGATCAAAAGCGCTATATACAAAGGAATCGTAACTTCATTGCTTGCATCAACTTTAGTCGCATGTGGCGGTGGAAGTGGCAGCGACAGCAATGATACTGGAAGTGACAAACCAATCACACCTACTAACAAAGCCCCTGTAATTGCAAGCATGGCACCAATTACAGCAATGGAAAGAGACTCAATCACAGCCGTTGCCACCTTAACAGATGAAGATGGTGCGATTGAAACTTTGCTGTGGGAGCAAACGGCAGGAACAACTGTCGAGCTGATCAACGATAATAACGAAACGCTCGAATTTCGTGCACCTGACATCAATGAAGCGACCACGTTAACTTTTAAGTTAACTGCGACAGACGATAAAGGAAGCGCAAGCTCACAAGAATTAACTGTCAACCTAAATGCTTACGCTCCACTTTCAAGCTTAACGATTTCAGACGCAGCGCTAGCGCAATGTTTATCAGATACACATCAAGACGTAGGTATTTCAGTTGTTGACTGTAAAGACTACCCAATTGCAACATTAGCAGGGCTCTCTGGTATTAGTGGTTTATCTACGGTATCTATTAAAAACGCAGAATTGGATAATCTCGAAGAATTAGCTCAAATTTCTACGCTCACCGCGTTAAAGCTCGATAACGCGTTTGCCGCAGTCCAGAACAGCTCAAATAATGATGCACATTTAGAACAAATTAGTAAGCTCAATACACTTGAGTCGTTGTCTATTGTTGAAGCCCAAGAAAGTAATAATTATAGTAAGCGCCTAGATTTTTCTTTGTTAGATTTATCAGGCTTTGCACAGCTTCATACGCTTGAAATAGACAACGAAAGTAACCAATATGAAACTATAAAGCTTAGTCAACTTCCAAGTGATAAGCTCACTCGTTTGGCTTTACGTACTCTAAACATTGATGATAAAAATACTCTAAAACGCTTTAGTAACTTGCAAAGTTTATCTTTGACATATATATACGATCTGGACTCACTGTCATTTTTAAACTCTATACCTAACCTCACAGCATTAACACTTGATAATATTGAAGCCGCTGACTCAACGGCAATAGAAACTAAAACAAATCTGACAACACTCGTACTCAACAGAACGCAGATTGAAGATTTCTCATTCTTAGAAAAGTTTAGTGAGTTGGAAAAACTAGGCCTTAGTCGTTATTATAGTGATGCTGAGTTTGATATCGCGGACATCAGTGGTAATACGAAGCTGACATCTTTGTCATTGAACAATTTAAGCGTTGATAACGCCGGCGAGCTATCAACTTTTACGGAACTTCAATCCTTGTCTTTGGAGAGGTTAAACCTTTCTTCTCTTAGCTTTTTACAAGCGATGCAGAAGTTAACATCATTGAAGCTCGATCAGTTACGTAACGTTAATGATCTAGGCTGGCTAAGTTTCACACCAAGCCTAACCGAATTGTACATTCATGAATTGGATAGTAGCGCGGATTTTAGCGCATTATCTGAGCTTGAAAATATGCGCAACCTCACCGTCTACAGCGATTACTCAAACTTTGCACTAGATACGTTAAGTAAAATGCAAGCATTAGAAACACTTAACCTAGAAGTTAGTTTATTTGAGGCTTCAAATGAGGCAACGTTACCGAACTTAAAGACATTAAACGTAAAAAGTAACCGATATTCAAACATGGTCAACTTGGCTAACTTTCCTGCGCTCGAATCAGCTGAGTTATTAAAAGAATACCATTATAGTAATGAAACAAAAATCACAACTCTTGACTCTTTAGGTATAAACACGAGCCTAAAATCGTTAAAGCTCGGCGGCTTTACAGAACTAGAAGATATCACCCATGTATCTCAATTTGAAAACTTAGAAACTCTCTTTATTGACTATTCTCAGGCGACTGATATCTCAGAGGTAGCATCATTAACTAAACTTAAGTCATTAACATTAGGCAACTTTTCCGAGTTTTTTAGAGCTGACATGCTTGCCAGTTTAAACACTCTGGAAAGACTTGAAATAAAAAGTAGTGCCATTTATTGTAATGATCAGGAGCTATTAAAATCTCTCGATGGTGTCACAACAAATCTTTCTAACTCTAACTGTATTATGAAGCCGGTCGATTTGAGCTTAATTACAGATGCGGCACTTAAACAGTGTATTGTAGATCAGAGGTATCAAGATGCTGTCCGTAATACCTCACTCTCTTGCGATGGCTCAGCAATTGAATCATTAAATGGGATTACACAGTTTGAAGCAATTAAGGCTTTAACACTAAGTGGCTCAGTTGACAGTTCGTTGTTACGTGATCCTAGCTTAGCTCAGCTCCACACCTTACAGAGTCTAGATATCTATAGCCTCACGGGTGAACTAACGGCTAAAGCTACACTGCCTCAATCATTGACCTCCTTTGAGTTAAATACAAATAGCCAAACCGTATATGACTTCGCGCTTTTTGGCTTGCCTACTACCTTAACTTATTTGGACTTGGATAATACCAAGCTGACAAACTATGGTTCACTTAAAGATTACACCGAACTTACCCGCTTAAAGTTGAACTATACCAACATTTCAGATCTGTCGCCGCTATTCAATTTGACCAATCTGAAGTATTTAAGTATATATGGAAACCCAAATATCGACTGTGCTCAAGTAAGCAAACTAAAAGAGTCTTTGCCCAATATTTGGATATCTCAAATAACTGCAATTAGCTGCTAGGGCGTTAAGCAATTCAAATAAGCACAGTCTCATTGCGAGGCTGTGTTTCATTTCCACAATAGCCTTCTGTAAATTGTTATTTCAACCCGCTATACTAGCGCAAAAATTTTTTAAGCAAATTTATGGCGCTCAAATCCACCATCATTAAAGCCCAACTATCACTCAGTGATATGGACAGACATGTTTACCAAGACTTTAATTTAACGCTAGCTCAACACCCTTCTGAAAACGAACAACGGTTAATGATCCGTTTACTTGCCTATGCACTGAATGCGTGTGAGGGACTTGAGTTTACTAAAGGCTTATGCGCTGATGATGAACCTGAACTATGGGTTAAGAATTACAGCGAAGAGATTGAGCTTTGGATTGAACTAGGACTGCCTGACGAAAAGCGCCTTAAGAAAGCGTGTAATAAATCAAAGCAAGTGGTCCTCTATACTTATGGCGAAAATAATCAGGCGATTTGGTGGCAAAAACACCAGCCTAAATTATACGACTTTAAGAATCTGAGCATTTTCAGCTTGGACTATAGCGCGACTCAGGCTTTAGCTCAGTTAGCAGATCGTAGTATCAAGCTCACTATTACCATTCAAGATGGCGAAGTATGGGTAAGCTCTGATAGTGCTAATATTGAAATCAAACCACAACAGCTGATGTAACATTTTGCTCAGTGTTAGATGATGTAACTCATTGAAAACTTGATCTCACTGGCAGCGATATCTGCCAGTGCTTTGTTAGAGGTGCTTTACATTAAAGCTTACGCCACACAGAGTTAGTGTCTGGTTGCTGACCGCGCGTCCACCAGCGCGCCTGATATGTCTCGCCCGAGAAAGTGACTTTATCGCCACCTGTGTATACTAAGTCGCTACGCCACGCTCGAACTGTACCGTCATCAGGAATGATTTCTTGCCACACACCGCCTTTACTTGGCAAGGCTCCGCGCGTCCACCAACTAGCTTTGTATTGCACCCCTTGGTACCAAACCACATCACCACCAACGTAGACGGCATTTACATCCCACGTAGTTTTACCCGGCTCAGTCGGTGGCTCAACTGGGTCCGTCGAGGTGGTATCGTTCACTGTGATGTTAAATATGCGTGTTACTTCATTTACGCCATCGCTCACCGTCACTTTACCTGTACTGTGTTGCGTCTTTTCTACCTGAGATGCGGTAAGTGTTACACTAGCACCATTGCCAACCACAGTATGGCCGGGAACATTCCAAGTATAACTAAGCGGCTTACCTTCAGGATCACTAGCAGTCACGCGTAGCGTTACCTGCTGACCTTCGTCAAGTACCACATCGTTAATACCTGTAACTTCTGGGGCTTTATTCTCGGCAACCGTAGCTTTCACATTTACTTTGAGCTGACGATTGACCATATGTTTGCCGTCCGTTACTGCAAGCGTTACCGTGTACACAGCGTCTTGCGTTACGCTAGGCGTCGCAATGGTAACGCGGTTTTGCTCTGGCGTTAACGTTAACGCCGCATCACCTGACCAAGTATAAGAAAGCGCTTTACCTTCAGGGTCAGTGGCTGTTGCCTCCACTTGCACTGATCCCCCTGCCACTACGTTTACTTTGCTCGCAAGTGTCACCGTTGGCGCTTTATTAACAGGCGGCGGAGGCATATCTCCCGCTAAACCTTCATGCATCGCATTGAGAATGTCACCGTTGTCTGCATCAATTTCCCACGCAAATATACCGCCAAGGTTATGCTGAAGAATATATTGGCCTTTGGCACGAACTGAGCGTGGGCTATCGTAGGTTACCAATGTGCCTTTACTCTTATTCCAAACGTACGCGGCCTGTGCTTGTTCATCGTAACCCACTTCAAATCCATTCACGCCTTGCTCGTTGTCACCAATCATGTACTTTTTCAAGCCTTTATAATCAATAACGCCAGCTTCCCAGACACCCTGTGCGGTTGTCCCTTTCAACTTGCCATTCGCAGGGGCAGTCATTGGGTTGCCTGCAACGGCTGCGTTTTGTGGATACACCCCTTCCCAGCCACGACCATACATGGCCGCGCCAACAACTAGCTTTTCACTAGGTACGCCTTGAGCCAGTAACAGCTGGATAGCATTATCCATCGTATAAGCAGGGCCTTTACGTGGCTTGCCATTTTCATCGACACCACTGCCATTACAGGCTTCATTGCTTAAATGCGAACCACAATAGATCCCAGTTTGGTGACCCGTGACATTGTTCCAACCACCATGGAAGTCATACGTCATGGCAAAGATATAATCCATGTACTCAGCAGCACGTTGGTAATCTACGTCTTCGATTTTGTCCCAACCCGTACCAATTGCTGAGGTCAATTCGTATTCTCGGCCTGTTTGCGCTTCAAGCTCATCTAGCATGGCGCGAAGTTCTTTCATTAAGGTGATATACACTTCACCATCGTTGGCTGAGCCAAGGTTTGGATTCGCACCATCTCCACCAGGGAACTCCCAGTCAATGTCAATACCGTCATAGAACTTCCAAGTAGTGAGGAATTCACGCATTGAATTGACAAAGGTGTCGCGGTTGGCTTTGCTATCAAAATCAAAGAAAGGATCAGATAGCGTCCAGCCACCCACTGACGGTAAGATTTTCAAGTCTGGGTTACGCTGTTTCAATGCCATTAATTGCGCATAGGTACCACGGATAGGATCTTTGCTATCAACTCCCGGTAGCGCCTTCTGTACCGCTGCCCATGGGTCGTGGATCACCACTTCATAATCATTAGAGCCACCACAGGCTAACTTCAGCGCGCGTAGGCTATTACCATTTTCTATTTCACCGAGAGACTCATTCGGCCCACAAATTGGAATAAAACCATACAGTAAATGTGTCAGGTTATCTGCTGGGATTTGGGTCACATCGAATTGACGACCATAAATACCCCACTCCACAAAGTAAGCACCAACCACCTTGTTTGGATCGGTATTAAACTGCTTGTTATTGGGGTTTACATTGAGTTTCAGTGGCGCTAAATGCCCACCATCGGTATCCGCGATTACAATCGGCTTTGCCGCTGATGTGGCACATCCTGTCGCGTCACAAAGCTGGATAGTTAACTGATGACGGCCTGAGCGCGTGTAAGGGAAGCGGATCACGCCCGATTTAGTGCCTGCGGCAAGCGCCCCTTCATTAACCAAGTTATCATCGAAAAACACCTTGTAGTGGTCGCCGCCCTTGCCAGACCAAGCGTTCCATTCAATCTCAATATCAACCACTTCTTTAGCCTGAATTAACTGTTTGTATGAACCGCGGCCATAGATATTCACATCAACAAATGAATAGCTTTGTGGCTTCCAAGTGATGCTCGGTGTTGACGGCGCAGCTTGTACGGCGCTTGACGTTATTGCTGCCGCGACAGCAAGAGATGATGAGAGTAATTTAAACATTATTGATACTTCCTCGGTTTGTTATAACTTTTTCCACACTGAGTGCTTGTCTGGTTGTTGACCTTTGGTCCACCAGCGCGCTTGATATTCAACGCCTTGATAACTCACTCTGTCGCCGCCGGTATATGCCTTATTAGCACTCCATGAGTTACTGCCATCAGACTTATCTACCAGCTCCCACGCATCACTTTGATCGGGCTTTTGGCCTTTTACCCACCATTTAGCACGATAGTTTTTGCCCTGATACACTGTGGTATCGCCAGCGGTATAAACTTGATCGGCACGCCATGTGTCACCACTTGGTGGTGCGGTTTGGTTAGTCACTGTGATGGTAAAGCTAACGGTTTTTTCAAACGTGCCATCAGAAACGGTGACTTGCCCCTGATAGTCGGTATTTTGCTGAACCTCAGGCGCAGCCAACGTGATAGTTGCACCGCTACCGCTATAACTCAGTGGCACAGGGATCTGCCATGCAAAGGTGAGTGGATCTTTGTCATCATCAAACGCATGAACATGAAGTGATGAGCTTGAGCCTTCTTTTAGCGTGATATCGGCGGGGGTATGAACCACAGGGGCGCGGTTTTGTGGCTTAGCTAGAATTGAAAGGTTAAAAGTGTACTGGGGAAAACTTACAAACAGCTGATTAGCAGCGAGTTGCGCAGCATCAAATACAATATTGCCGTCACTTTGTTGTACGCCAATTTGCAGCGTATTCGCATGATTATTATTTAGTGTGCTAGCAAATTGCGCAGTCCAATGATTGATATTGCTTTGTGTTATCGACAGTTTTTCTTGTACCAATTCTTGGCCATCACCATCAAACACACGTAGCCATACCGTATCGCCTACATTGGCTTGTTGGCCAGGTTTAATTAAAAATCCAGCAGGCGTCCAACTTACCGGCTCAGTCGGTGTAGTATCACGCACTATAGTGACGTCGCTACAATTGTAAAAGCCTTCACCTACAACATCATCACGCTGCCAACGCGTATACAAGATAGCATCTCCGCTAAATTTACTCGGCACCGCGACCTGCATTTCATAATAGCGTTTACCATCTGGCGCAACGAAGAAGTCAACATTGCCATACTCTTGCACTAGCTCTAAATCTTGCCACGCTAGGGGCGTTGACTGAATATCCGCCTCCGGTTTGGTGAGATAAAACTGCCAAAAGCTAGGGTTGTGAGGCGTTGTTGCACGAAATCTCACTTTAATTTGGTTTTGAGCATTTGGCGTTATCGCGGTCCTTTGCCACTCACTCGACGCGATATTCATGCCCGCTTTATTTCTATCGCCACCCGCACAAAGTTGTCCGTCAGGAACAGCAGCCTGTACAGCTTGCAAATTAAAATAATCGGGAACATTCGCTGCAAACTCATGCTTTTGAACAAACTGCACATGTTCAGACGCTAGGTAAGCTGCTCGACATGCCGCGTTCGGGATATTGCTTCCATCTTTTGGCCACCAAAATCCCCCCTGTTCTTCACAAATTGCTTGTCTTGCCTTTGGACTATCCATATAACCATGTGCAAATGCGTTCGATGCTGCCATGCCAAGTGCCATGCCAATACTGACTGTTAACATTGAGTTTTTCATTTTCTTCTACTCGTTTTAGAGAAGTAGCCGCCGCCACTTCGATTAAGATTAGAATGAGCGAGAGTCTATCGATGCTTGCCACACGAAATTCAACCTTGTTCTGTGCACCTAGGTTTCGCACGTTGATAAACACAACTTATCTTGGTCGCGCTACTGTGTTTCGACAGTAAAAACAACGCTGTCATTTTTTAACAACTGATAAGTTCTTGCACGTCCATGGCATGCTCGCTTTCATTTTTTGTAATAGAAACGTATCCAAGTTAATTTTATTGTAAGAATCAACTCGAATTCGAGGCATTTTACTCAAGCACAAATCAATAACAATAGCTGAGATTATTAATTACATTCAGTACTTTATAACCAGATTAGAAAACGCCTTTACGCCATAACTCTGGCCTAAACACCTGTTTACTTTGACTATTACAATAATCAAAACAATTGAAATACTTTATTCTCTAATAATTAACAATCAGAAGGCGCTACTCTGTGTAAAGTTTTATCTACATTGGGTACTAAATTACATTTAATAAAAACACTTTGTTCTTATCAAAAATATTAAAAACAATCCTTTTTACTCAGTCACGTTTTGTACTATAGCCTTATAATTTGGCTATACTTAGACTTTACTGCTTACTTGGAAATGATTTTGCGAACGCTATTTACGTTACTGTTGCTCATTGTGGTGTTTATCACAGGGTTTATTATGGGTGTGTACACTTTACCGATAATGACGCAACCTCCGGCGGCTAGCCACACAGAAATACTGGCGATCAGTAAAGCCGCAACATACAAAGGCCAATTCAAGAAGGAGCTTAAAGATTCAGACGCATTACACTACGCCACTGGTGAAATTTATTTTACGGATAATCATATTGCATTTGTGGGGGAGATAGCCCCAGGGCCTGATTATCGGCTTTACCTCGCCAAAACATTTATTGAGACAGAAGCCGACTTTAAAGCACAAAAACACACCGTGGTGGAAATTGCTAACATAAACCAATTTTCGCAGTTCGTGCAGCGTAAATATCGCCAAGTCGATCTGACCCAGTTTCAGAGCGCTATTATTTGGTGTGAACATTTTGAGCAGTTTATATCGGCAGCGCCATTACAACGCGTTGGTAGCGAGTAGGACTGAAGGAACTGTTTTACGCAACGATCTTGTGTTTCTTCACCGGAAGATAATCCACTCAGCTAGGCTAGTAACCTCTCGCCGGGTAAATCGTCTCCCACAGCGCATTCTATACGTTAGAGTAGGAGCTGCTTTACGCAGCGATCTTGTGTTTCTTATTCAGCCAAAATCCTATTAGCTAAGCTAGTAACTGCTCGGCGGATAAGCCTCCTCCCACAGTGCATTCTACACGTTAGAGTAGGAGCTGCTTTACGCAGCGATGAATCTTCGAAATCAAAGCAAAAAAAGCCACACTGCTAGAGTGTGGCTTGGGAGCATTGCATGGGTGTATTGTTGCAATGATTCTTTCCAGTAATGCGAGTAATTAAGCAGCTTGCTCGTCGTCTTGCCCTAACCGAATTAGATAATCAAAAGCGCCTAAGCTTGCTGTCGCTCCTCCACCCATCGCAATAATAATTTGCTTAAACGGTGTGGTGGTTGCATCGCCTGCGGCGTAAACACCAGCTAGACTTGTCGCACCTTTGCTGTCAATTTCGATTTCACCAAAGCGGCTAAGTGCAACTTCACTCGACTTTAACCATTCAGTATTTGGTACAAGTCCAATTTGTACAAAAATGCCAGCCAGTGCCAACGAATGAGCGTCACCGCTGACCCTGTCTATGTAATTAAGACCCGTTACTTTACTACCATCTCCAACTACTTCTGTGGTTTGTGCGTTTTTAATAATGGTGATGTTGGCAAGGCTTTTCGCCTTTTTGATCAGCACTTCGTCAGCTCTAAGCGTATCGGCAAATTCTAATACCGTGACGTGTTCAACAATATTTGCCAAGTCGATAGCTGCTTCAATACCCGAGTTACCGCCACCAATAACCGCGACAGGTTTCCCCTTAAATAACGGACCATCGCAATGTGGACAATATGCTACGCCTCTACCCTTGTACTCGGTTTCGCCGGGTACATTCATGCTTCTCCATCGTGCACCTGTAGCCAATACTAAAGATTTGGCCCTTAATACCGCACCGCTTTCAAGCGTGATATCAATGGTTTCGCCTTTGTTAATTGCCGCTGCACGCTGGTTCTTCATCACATCAACGCCATACTGGTTAACATGCTCTTCTAACTGTGCAACCAGCTTAGGACCTTCAGTTTTTTGCACTGAAATAAAGTTCTCAATACCCAAAGTATCGGCAACTTGGCCGCCAAAACGCTCCGCAACTACCCCTGTATTTAACCCTTTACGAGCAGCATAGATTGCAGCTGAAGCACCAGCAGGGCCGCCACCTACAACGAGCACATCAAACACGTCTTTCTCGTTAAGTAAGGCTGCTTGTTTTTCACCAGCTTTACTATCAAGTTTTAATAAAATATCGCTTAAGCTCACTGCGCCTTGGCTAAATTGCTCACCATTTAAGTACACGGTTGGCACGGCCATGATGTTGCGTGACTCCACTTCTTCTTGGAACAAAGCACCATCAATCATGGTGGTGGTAATATTTGGGTTAACAGCCGCCATGAGATTCAAAGCCTGCACTACTTGCGGACAAGTTTGGCAACTCAGTGAGATGTAAACCTCAAAGTTCAATGCGTTATCTATATTTGTGATCAGTTCGAGATCGTCTGCCGATGCTTTAGTTGCATGACCGCCTGAATGCAATAATGCAAGTACCAAACTGGTAAACTCATGTCCCATAGGAACACCAGCAAACGTAATTTCGCTCTTTGTTTCAACACCACGCACCACCATTTGTGGGATACGTTCACCTTCAATTGATTCAGATAAAGTAATTTTGTCGCTCAATGACGCTAAGTCTTGTGCTAACCCTTTTAGCTCTTGCGATTTTTTACTGTCATCAACGGTAATGACGAGTTCAATCGGACGTTGTAGAGAGCTAAAATGGCTTTGTAGTTGAGTTTTAATTTGGTTGTCTAACATATAAGGTAACCCTCTGCAGAAACTACAGTAAAAATTCGCAAAAACGATGAATTTGATTCATCTAGATGGTTGAGATGGGAGTGCATGCCGCACTCCCCAGACAAATTAGATTTTGCCAACTAGGTCTAGTGAAGGTGCTAGTGTTTCTTCACCTGGCTGCCAAGAAGCTGGACATACTTCACCATCGTGAGATGCGATGTATTGAGCAGCTTGTACTTTACGTACTAGCTCTTTAGCACTGCGACCAATACCTAGGTCATGCGTTTCGATAACTTTGATTTCACCCTCTGGGTTGATAACAAAAGTACCACGAAGTGCAAGACCTTCTTCCTCGATCATTACACCAAAGTTACGAGTAATACGGCCTGTCGGGTCACCAATCATTGGGAATTGGATTTTCTTAATAGTGTCTGACGCATCGTGCCATGCTTTATGCGTGAAGTGCGTGTCTGTCGATACAGAGTAAACTTCTACACCCATTTCTTGTAGCTGTGCGTAGTAGTCAGCTAAGTCACCAAGCTCCGTTGGACATACAAATGTGAAATCCGCAGGGTAAAAGAATACGATTGACCATTTACCTAGTAGGTCTTGCTCAGAAACTTCTACGAAGTCGCCACCATGGTATGCAGTTGCGTTGAATGGTTGAATTTTAGTATTGATTAATGAAGTGCTCATCGCTTTCCTCACTGTTGTTTAGTTTAAATAATGTTGGCGATTACTGTTCGCCTTGGCTTGAGTACAAAGATAAGGGGAAATGCTGATTAAATAAAATGGATTGTTTGAATCGCTGTAATCGGAAAAACTGATAGCTCTCTTATAGGTGATCAACTAATTCAGCATAAGAGTATAAAAATAAGATAATTACGGTATGATCCCAGCAATTAACTACAGCAGAGCGTGACTATGCACCCGTACTTCAATCATATTCAACTTGGTTACTTTGGCTTTATTCCCTTTTTGGCTTGTATCGCGTGGACGCTAATGGCTGGTGCATCGAGTGACGTGCTTCATGCTTTTCAGTTTTACAGTCTGGGGATTCTTGCTTTTATGGCCGGAAGTTTATGGCGTGCAGGTGAGCAAACCTACAAACAAGCGATACTGGCCGTGATTGTCGTGATCCCTTACCCCTTACTTAGTATTGCAGCACCACAATGGTTGCTTCTCTATCTCGCTATCGCATATTGGCTCGTATATTTTATAGAACGCAATTCGGCTCGCTGGGGTGACTATCATAAAGACTATCAAAAAATGCGAACAGTACTAACTTCTCTCGTTTTTGTTAGTCATCTATTTATGATTGCTCAAGCTCTTGAATTAAACACATAAGTGGCTTGCTTCTGAAGTTCAATTAACTATAACTAAAGATAACTGAAGCACCAGAAGCCAAAGTAATTTGATCAAACGCGCGTTACCTCCCTTAGTAATATGGATAGCCATCATCTTTTTTGGTGGCTACATGTACTATATTGGTCACTACGAATACGAGAGCTACGAAGAGTTGTTCTGGTTCGGCATTTCTTTCACTTTATTCAATTTGATCACCAGAGAAATCGCAAATTCGTTCTTACGCATTGCCCTACTTGTGTATTGTGCGGGCCTACTCCTTGATATTATTGATAATTTCACCGACGGTTTTTCCATTCCCTTACTTAACTTTGACACTTCTTTGAAAAATATCGGTTTTTCACTCATCAGCTTTGGTTTTTACTGCATGATCACCAATAAAAGAGCCAGCATTACAGAGCTAAAAAAAGAAGTAGAGAGAAGAAGATTGTTAGAGGAGCGGATGCGGTATGAAGCTGACCATGATGCGATGACAGGCGTGGGTAGTCGTCGCGCATGTTTTGAAGGCTTGCAAACACATCGCTTTGATGATCAATGGCTACTCTACCTCGATTTAGATAATTTTAAGCAAGTGAATGACAACTATGGCCATCATATTGGCGACGAGGTTTTGATTAAGTTTACGCAGAATATGAAAGATTACTTTGGCTTAGATTACAGCTTTCGTATCGGGGGAGACGAATTTATTGCCTATATTAATGCAGTGCTTCCGGATACAGACGAAGTAAGAGCGGCATTATTAAAGGGATTACACGATTACAAAATTAACGTCAGTATTGGAATGGTCAAAGTTGACCCAGCTAAACAAGCTGATCTCATCATCCACGAAGCCGATGAGCATATGTATGGCGATAAGCGCGGTAAATCACTCAGTTCTAGTGCTCGAGGATAACACTTAGCACTGTTTTATTGGTTAAATTTCAATGACGCTCAGCGCACCAAAATCCAATTACAATTCTACGCTAACTTCTCTAAATTTATAGCTTTTTTAAAAGCTAAAGAAGTAGCACTATTTTCCAATGATTGCTAAGCTTGCGTTAATATCAAGTTACAAGGGAAAATAACGTGTTTGCAAAACTATTTACAAACAATGAAACCCAACAAGCCTTATTAGCCGCGCAACAAGAGATTGCCAGTTTAAAACATGCGAATGCGCAATTAGTTGCTGAAAATGAGTTGTTAAAACAAGAAGTTGTAAGCTCACAAGCTGCGCTCAATGATAATACTGACAATCAACTACTGCAGTGTGCATTGACTGGGTTAAGCCAAGTGCAAGGGATCCGCGAAACCGTTCTTGCGAGCTTTATGAGTATTGAAGAAGAAAGCCATTCAATTGAGCAAGTAAACTCCGCCTTTTCTAAATCTGAAACCGCATTGCGTAAAATACTCACGGGAATGGAGCAGCTCGGCGGTAATATGGACAGAATGACCACCAATATTTCTGGCCTATCGCAGATGGCAGATAGCATTAATACCTTTGTTACGACGATTTCAAAAATTTCAGATCAAACGAATCTGCTAGCGCTTAATGCTGCTATTGAAGCAGCCCGAGCGGGTGAAGCTGGCCGTGGCTTTTCGGTTGTCGCCGATGAGGTACGCGCACTGGCAACCAATACCAATGAATCCGCTAACGAAGTCTCCGATTTAGTCAAAAAAATCATCGATACAACTCACACAACCGTGAGTGCTGTAGAAGAAATTCAAGCGTCTAATATCACGCTATCTGACAGTATTGGACACTTAAACGATGAATACGAAGGGATTGTAAGTTGTTGTGATTCAATGAAAGACACCATTTTGGTTTCTACCACTCAAACTTTTATCCAGACAGTAAAGCTCGATCATGTCGTTTGGAAAGGAGACGTATACAACGTTATTATTGGCAATAGCCATAAAAATATCAGCGACTTTGCCGATCATACGATGTGCCGCTTAGGCAAGTGGTTTAGTGGCGATGGCGCCCAAAAGTTTGGCGGTCACAACGCGTTTAAACGCCTAGAAGCTCCGCATAAAGAAGTCCATAGAGCTGGTGTAGAAGCAATGAAAAAGTTTAAAGCAGGCGATTCTCAAGGCGCAGTAAAACAGCTTAACCAAATGGAACATGCCAGCGTTGAAGTAATGGACTTACTCGATCAACTAGGGCATTGATAAGCAAGTTCTTTACAGACACATAGCAACCGAAAGCGAATTTCAGAGGTACGATAAGGTTAATACCCAATGGCTAGAGAGAGCAAAAGGCTGACTCAGGGAGATATTATGGACAACCGAGATGAATTAATAAACCTAACTAAAAAAGGGATAGGATTCCCATTTGCAGGTTTAATGGTAATTTGCTTTTGTACTTTAGCCATTCATTTTATGCCGCAAAGACAAGCTTTGGTCATGGTGATTTTTGCAACCGGAAGTACATTCCCAATAGCCTTCCTAATCTCAAAAATGTTCAAAGTCAATCCATTTGCTAAACACCCCCCGTTATCAAACTTAGGGACGGTGTTAGCATGCGCCCAATTTTTATATTGGCCAGTATTAATCTTAGTATTTCAATTAGTCCCAAATTGGTTCCCTTTTGCCTTCGCCATTCTTTTTGGCTCTCACTTCATTCCATTTGGTTGGCTTTATAAAAGCAGAGCTTATTACTTTCTGGGCATTGCAATGCCTTTAGTTGGGTGTGTAATGACGGCTTTTGGCAGCGAGTTTTCCTATTCGTATACATTTTGGGCACTTATTCCTCTGTATTTTTTTACGTGTAAACTACTTCTTAAAGAGAACTCTTCATTTAGGTATGCTGAGTTATAAACGCTTATAATAGACAAATAATGGTCCTACACCGTTCCGATATAAATAAAGGAAATCAATGCAATACCAGACTAAAAGGATAATAGGCTGTATTTTCCTTTCAACATTTGCGGGTATTGCTATCTTTACTGCAGTTGCACATCTTTCATGTATTTATTTGGGTGCTAGTTGCTATCGCGCGCAACTTGCTCCAGCAGATATTATCGACTCCGCCATCGCAGGCACTTGGTATGCGCCTACTGCAACCGTTTTTATCTCCGCATTATTTCTAACCACTGCCGCCTACGCACTTTCGGCCCTCAAGTGGATCAAACCATTACCTATGCTTAGCCCTGCCATCTTTACTATTTCAACGTTATGTTTAGTAAGGGGAGCAATTACACTGCCGCTAGCTATAGTTTTCCCTGAAAAAACCACCAGTTTTGCAATTTTGGCTGGGAGCATTTGGTTTTTGGCGGGTGTATTTTGTCTAGTTGGTTTTAAACTAATAAAAGAGCCAATTGCTACAAGATAACTGCCTAGTTTGATAAACTCCTCGTTTTACTGATTTAGACAGTTCCATGATACTCGATAAAAACTGGCGTATTCTTACCGTTGGTGACGGCGATTTAAGCTTCTCATATTCATTAGCAAAGTACTTTGCTCCAGCCCATCTTACTGCCAGTGTTTACGACAGTGAAGGTGAACTTAAGCATAAATATCAAGATAATGCATTTGATAAACTACATACTCTAGGGATTGATGTAGTGACTCAATTTGATGTCACTGAGGCACATTGTTGGCAAAAAGTGCCGTCGCATGCCTTTGATGCGGTAATTTTTCAGTTTCCTCTCATTCCTGCGTTTGACTCGCTTGAAAGCTTCCAAAACCAGACTTTGAGCGTTAACAGCCTCAATCGGAAATTGCTGCGAGAATTCTTAATAAACGCGGCGGCTTATGCACTTGACCCAAATGGCGCTCAACTCGGGATCATTACCTCAAAGGACGTAAAGCCCTATATTGAGTGGGATCTAGAAGGCAGCCTTGTCAACGGACTTGAACAATATTACCTCGGCCAATCTCGATTTGAGATTTCACAGTTCCCAGAATATCAAATTCGCAATGTCGACCGTGATAAGCACGTAAAAGACACCAGTGGTATTAGCTATTACTGGTCTGTTAACCCAGCTCACGCCATAAAAGAAAAACTCAAAGTGCCTGACTACTTGGGTGATAATTACTGTACCATTTGTAGAGCAGGCCCTTTTATCAATGACAGCGATAAGCTCGCGCACTTAGACTCGAAAAAGCATAAAAATATGCAAAAACATGAAAGTGCTTGGCTTAACTACCTGAATACGTAAGCACAATTGGAACGATAACAAAAAGAAAATACTGAAAATTAAAAGTAAATAAATCAACAAATAACCATTTCAAAAACCAATAAAGGCATAAAATATACAAAAGTAATTGAGCCATTATTTAGACACGATTAGACTAGCCTTATATCGCCATCTTTTAAGCTTGTTATTTATCTTGTTGGGGTCTCAATGTCACTACTTAGCCGCGACTTTGTCATTGCGATTTTATGCCTGCTTTGCGCTATGGTCACCATCCAATCTGGAGCCTCTATTGCCAAGCAGTTATTTCCATTTGTTGGGCCTGAGGGCACCACAGCATATCGCCTAGGATTTTCAGCTCTTATTTTGTGCTTGGTGTTCAAGCCTTGGCGTCATTTACCGACAAACTGGCGACCACTCATCGTCTATGGCCTATGTTTGGGCGGCATGAATATCACCTTTTACTATGCCATTGAACGTATCCCTATTGGCATTGGTGTGGCCTTAGAGTTTACCGGGCCACTCGCCGTAGCGCTATTTTCATCTAAACGGAAACGTGATTATTTGTGGGTTGCATTTGCTATTTTAGGAATTTTGCTGTTGTTACCAGATCTTGGCGATGTCAATGGTTTAGACCCAGTAGGTGTTGCTTTAGCCTTGGTTGCTGGCGCTTGTTGGGCAGGATATATTCTCTATGGTAAGCGCTCAGGCAACGAAAGCTCCGGCGGGGTGACTGTGGCAATCGGCATGACGGTTGCCGCGCTTACTATCGTACCGTTTGGCGTGATGTCTCAAGGTGTAGCCCTCCTTAATTGGTCACTTATTCCATTGGGTATCGCAATTGGTTTGTTATCCAGCGCCCTGCCTTATAGCCTAGAAATGGTAGCGCTTCGAAAAATGCCCGCACAAGGGTTTAGTATTTTAATGAGCGTTGAACCTGCGGTTGCGGCGTTGGCTGGCTTTTTAATTCTTGGAGAGTTACTGACTGTTTGGCAATGGCTTGCTATTTTTATGGTAATTACCGCTTCCGTCGGCAGTTCGGTGTCTAGTAAAGAGTAGGTAGCTTAATTTTCGTATAACTGAAATAGGGTAAATAGAGGGAGAAGATCTACTACTCCCTCTATTGTATCGATTATTGTTAGTTAACTGTCGCTTCCGTTGCGACCGAGATCATTTCATCTGTTGATGCGCCTTCAAGAACAGCGTCTTCCTTCTCAGAAAACAGATACTTGTCGAGCCACTGCTCTTGCTCCCAAAGTACATGTAAAATACTTTCTCGTGCTTTATACCCATGGCCTTCTTCTGGCAACATCACCAGCCTTGCATTGGCACCTAAACCATTCATTGCAGCAAACATACGTTTAGACTGCATAGGAAAAGTACCTGAGTTTGGATCTTCCTCTCCATGGATCATCAACATAGGTTCATTGATTTTTTCCGCGTGGAAGAAAGGCGACATGCTGGCATAGACGTTTTGCGCTTCCCAGAAGTTACGCGGCTCACCTTGGAAACCAAATGGCGTCAAGGTGCGATTATAAGCTCCGCTTCGTGCAATGCCAGTGGCAAACAAGTCACTATGGGCGAGTAAGTTAGCCACCATAAATGCTCCATAAGAATGCCCTGCAATCGCAATGCGCTTAGGATCTGCTATACCTTTTTCTACTAAGGTATCAACAGCAGCTTTCGCACTCGCAACCAATTGCTGCCTAAATGTATCATTTGGTTGTGTGTCGCCAGCCCCGACAATCGGCATCGTCGGATCATCAAAAACAGCAATACCTTTTGCTAAATACGGCATTGGCCCCCAATAGCCAATATATGGGAATTGATAAGGCGATTCACGCACCTGCGAAGCAACGGCTTTATCTTTAAACTCGAGCGGATAAGCCCACATCAACACAGGTATACGGCCTTTTGATGGGTCATAATCTGTAGGAAGATAAAGATTACCGGATAGCTCAACGCCATCATCACGTTTGTACTTGATTTGCTCTTTTACAACACCTTTAAATGCAGGATAAGGGTGCGCAAACTTAGTTAGCTGCTCCAAAGTATCAAACTGTAAGTCACGGACAAAAAAGTTGGGTTGTTCTTGGCGTGACTCACGCACGGTAATAAAGCGCATACCTTCGTCATCTAACATTGCACGCACTCTTTCGTAATAAGGTTCGCTCGACTGCCAAATACGAGTTGAAGTATTGGTTTTTACGTCAAAACGATCTAAAAAAGGAATGTTGCCTTTCTCAGATGCACCGTTGCCCGTTAAAAACAAATACCTGCCTCCAACTAACTTCAATACTCTTGAACCTAAATCACTATTTTCATATACAAAGTTGCCAGGATCTTTGTATGCATCATTATAACTGCGCTCTGAAAACACCATGCGATTTTGCTCTGGATTACGCGGAGAAAATACAGAAGAACGAATACTGCGATCGGCAAAGCGCCATTCATTCAAAATCGCAACATTGTTATCAGCCCATTCAATACTTGAAAAACGACGCTCTACTTTTGCGAAAAGTTCAGGTTCCTTTTTGAATGGCGAACTAATCGTATAAAGGTGGTCATGATAGTCAACCTCCACACTCATATCCCCACCATCTTGCGCTTCGGCCCATATCAGTGTCGCGCCATGGTCGTCACGCCATTGGATCTTTCGAGGCCCTTCTCTCACGCTATCAAAGCCCGCAGGCAGTGCGTCGGCTAGCGGTTGTCTTGCAACTTCAAATAATGGATAGCCACGCATTCCCCACACTTGCCATACCGCTGGAAAACGGCTGTAAGGCACTTGGAATGAGAAGGGATCTGCCATCATACCAACCACTAGATTGGTAGAGTCTGGCGAAACAGAGAAATGTTTAAGATACGTTGGATTACCAATTTGCTGCGCGCTGGCATTCAGATTTAGCTTAATTAACTGCCCCTCAGAATAAAACTTAAATAGCTGAATATCATAGGGACTAGACAATAAATTCTGATAAGTGCGTGTTGATGCTTTTTTGCCAGATGTGGTTTGTATTATTGGCGTTAGGCTGGATTTATCTTTTGCGCTTGGCTGTTTGCCATGATTAATAGCAATATTCGCGATAATTGCAGTACTGTCTGGCAACCACTGATATGGCGTTGAAGTCACCACGCCATTTAATGTTGATTGAGTAAGCTGTTTAAGATTGCGCTGCTCAATATCGTAAGCCCAAAGCGTAGCACTATTTTCTTGTTCAAGAATAAACGCAAGATAGCGGCTATCTGCACTCCAGCTTGGAGACTTGATCTTGCCTTTAGGTAGACCTGTCACCTTAATTAAGGCACCGGTTGCGACATGTTTAAACTCAATAGAGCTATATTGGCGGCTGGAGGTCCGCATAAAGGTTTGCGGATTGAACTTTATCCCCGCAAGCGCTTGTTCTGGCTGTCTAAGCTCTTCGAGCGTGAGTACCCTATTGCGCTGTAACAATGCCAACCAATTACCATTTGCACTCAATTTAGAGGTTGGGATCAATGGTGCATCAACAAGCTTTGCCAGCTCTGGAGAAGGTGTCATGTAGCCTTGCTCTTGTGCACATACCGTATATGATACGGTAGTCATTAATATGATAAATGTGATTTGTTTTAATAATTTCACTGTATTTACCTATCTTCGGCGTTTAGCAGGTGATCATATAACGATTATCGGGAAATGTGCAGAGATTTGCGATTTAATGCGATGAAAACTTGATGTACACTTAGTCACTTAACCAGCCATAATTGATACGAATTAGCATGAACAACGATAAAAAACTCGCTAAGGTTACCATTTTTGATGTTGCCGAAGAGGCACAAGTTTCTAAATCAACAGTATCCCTTGTCCTAACGCATAGCGATAAAGTCAGCGATAAAAGCAAAGAGAAAGTACTAAAAGCCATCGAAAAGCTGGGGTATGTTTATAATCGCGACGCAGCAGCGCTACGTAGTAAAAAGTCTAATCTTGTTGCGGTTGTTATCAACGACTTAACTAACCCGTACTCTGCTCAGCTTGCTGTCGGATTAGAAAAGCATATTTACGCATTAGGTATGGTGCCTATGCTGGTAAATACAGGCGAAGACTTTAATCGCCAACGCCAAGTGGTTAACACACTTAAAGAATACAACGTTTGTGCTTTTGTTATGGTGCCTGCACCAAGTACTCCACGAGAGTGGCTGGACCAATTGGCTGACTCTGGATTTCCAGTTATTACCATTATGCGTGAAGTGGCCTTCGCGAAAGCCCCCTGTATTCTACCTGACAATAAAAAAGGGACTCACCTAGCAACGACTCACCTCATTGAGCAAGGCATAAAAGACATTGCTTTTCTGGGTGGTACTCCCGAAATTTCAGATTACCATGAGCGACTGTCTGGTTTCCAAAGCGCTCTAAAGCTCAATGGATTAAATGAAGCGCAACCTGCGATCGCTGCTCCAACCAATCGCCAAGGGGGCCGAGAAGCGTTTAACACCCTCATCGCTGACCACAAAGAGATAAAAGCTATCGTTTGCTTTAGTGACGTCATTGCATACGGTGCAATTGAAGCCATGCGCGAACATGGACTGGTACCTGGTGAAGACATCAAAGTTGTCGGTTTTGATGACTTGCAAGACTCCCAGCTGATGAAACCCGCATTAACGAGCGTTAGAATTGATGCCGACGACATCGGTAAGCGGACATGCCATACGTTATCCGAAATTTTAAACAAATCGCAACCTGCCGTTAGAACCCTAGTGGATGTGTCATTGCAGATCAGAGAATCATCGTAACTCTTAGCGCTTAGCAATAAATGTAGCGCTGATACCTGTTTATAAAAAATGCAAATATTTGCGGCCAAAACTATAGACATTACTGAGAATCTGGATAGAATTCGCAGCAATCTTGGCCGCCAAATTTACCTATGCAAATAGTCTGTTGCGAATATCAAATTCGTGTGCAAAAACATAACTAAAATCTAGTAAAAGCAATGATATGTACCTTACTAGCAGCGCGTACCCATGATGAGCTCAGTTTGATTTTTTTAATTTCAAACACCATACTTTTTTAACATTTTCGCCAATTCGCTTCATTCAGTAGAATTGGCATTACATATTTAAGGTTCTCTTTCGTTGAATAACGCAACCTTTACAGAGAAACGCCGCTTTATTGTGAAGTTAGGCAAAATGCTTCACAAATACGGTACCCCTGCCTATCGACTCGAAGCACATTTAATGGAAATAGCCACTCACCTAGGGCTAAAGTCTTCCTTTGTCATGTCTCCGACATCTGTCACTTTTGTAATTTGGACCGAAGGTCATGAAGAAGAATATACCCATGTGGCGCGAGTTGATCCCGGCGATCATGATTTAGGTTCATTGGCAGATACGGATGACGTCGCAACACGCGTGTTATCTGGTGAGCTTTCAATCCAAGAAGCTGAACAATGCCTTGAAGCCATTTTGCACGCTAAGCCCCCTTATAATAAGTTAATGACGGGTCTTGCATTTGCAACCTCAAGTGGCGCATTTGCGATGCTGATGGGAACTAGCTGGAATGACGTTTGGTGGTCGGCGCTAATATCGCTTGTGGTCTACATATTCGTGCTTTGGGCAAGTATTTCCAAACGCGTAACACATATGCTCGAGCCTTTGGTCGCCATCGTATCAGCGGTTGCTGCCTGCGCTGTGTCTGTGTACATTGACCCGCAGGTCAACATCCGTTTGGTGGTACTTTCGGCCATTATCGTGTTTATACCTGGCTTGGCGCTGGCGCTTGGGTTTGCGGAATTATCGGCTCGTCATCTAGTGTCAGGCACCGCTAGAGTCATGGACTCTATTATGTTGCTCTTTAAGCTCTACTTCGGTGCATTTTTGGGGATCAGTTTAGGGTTTGCGTTTTTTGGACAAGTTGATTTTATACAACCATCACCATTACCACGTTGGACGGCTTGGCTTGCAGTGCTATTACTTTGTAGCAGCCTAGTTATTATCTTTAGAACAAAGTTACGCCATGCAAGTTGGTCACTCGCATCAGGCTTTATCGCCTACGCAGCCAGTATCAGCTCTGCGGTTTACTTTGATTATGCACTTGGTACTTTTGTAGGTGCATTTGCAGTGGGTGTCTTTAGTAATATCTTTAACCGTGTGGTAAATGCCCCTGCGTCCATTGTTGCAATGCAAGGTTTGATTGTGTTGGTCCCTGGTTCTAAAACCTATATTGGACTTAATTCTTTAATTGAAGGCCAAAGCTTTGTTCATGCGGACCATATTGGCCAACAAACCTTTTTAATATTTATGTCTCTTATCGCTGGCCTTATCTTCTCAAACGTTGTACTGCCACCTAAAAAGAGCTTATAACGCGCAAAAAGAACTGGAAAGGCGACTTTCCAGTTCTTTGTAGTTATGAATGTTAACAAAAAACAAAGCGAAATCACTCTAGTAAACTTAACTTAAACAGCAAAAAATCCAGCAAAAATTATTTTATAACCATATATTTCAATAAAATAAGAAAAATCAAAGCAAAAAACCACTAAATTCATAACTATTCATTTCAATTCAAGATTTAACAAACCCCGCTGGTGTTTAATCTTTCTCGTGGTCAATCACAAGTAATACCAATTATCTTAATTAAGTGGTCTATTTTGAGGCGAGAAAACCTTGTCGATAACAAGGCAAAAATTTTGCTATTTAGTTGCTCTAAATAAGAAATTTTTAACGCAGTTAGCGTCAGATTTACTCCTTCAAACTGAGCAAGTATTAAGGCTAATTGGTATATGTACTCAAGGGGAATTTATGTTTCGCAATAACAAGAAAAAACTGGCTGTATTAATCAGCCAATCTTTGCTCGGCTCGGTACTTTTTGCACCGGGTCTAGCTCTCGCTGAAGAAAACAACAATCAAGAAGCAGCTAAAAATGGTGAAGTTGAAGTTATTCAAGTCAGAGGGATCCGTGGCAGCGTTGTTCAATCACTCAATACAAAAAGATACTCTGACGCCATTGTTGATGCAGTAACCGCCGAGGACATTGGCAAATTTCCAGATCAAAACGTTGCCGAATCGCTACAACGAATTACCGGAGTTTCAATCACGCGTAGTTTTGGTGAAGGTGAACGCGTTAGCATTCGAGGCACAGGTGAAAGCCAAAACCGGACCTTATTAAATGGTCAAGCCGTTGGCTCAGCGGACTGGTGGACTAACTCAGCGGCGAGCCGTGGATTTAACTACACAATGTTACCCTCTGAAATCATTTCTGGGCTTGAAGTTTACAAATCACCAGAAGCCGATATTGACGAAGGCTCTATTGGTGGAACCGTGATTGTTAGAACACGTAAGCCGCTTGATTTAGAAGCAAATAAAATTGCAGGTTCAATTATCGCACAGCACAGCGAAGTGTCAGGTGAAACCGACCCGCAACTTTCCGCTATGTACAACTTTAAGACCGATGATGAATCTTTTGGCGCCTTAATTTCTGTCGTGCGCCAAGAGCGCAACTTACGTCGTGATGGTATTGAAGCGTGGTCTTGGACCTATCGTGATATCACACTTGAAGACGGTACCGTCGTCGACAATGTCTACAGCCCTGGCGGTGGCGGCTCAGCAATGTTCTCACAGCAGCGCGTGCGCACGGGTATAAACCTCGCCTTGCAATATCGTCCAAATGAAAATATGGACATTATATTCAATGCGTTAGACTCTACACTTGAAGCCGACAATGAAAACCAAAACTTCCTGTGGTTACCCGGTTACGGCGGCTCACAATATACTGACATTACCGTTATCGACCACCCCGTAGTTGGAAAGATGGCCGTCGGCGGGACGCTTGGCTTATCACCAGATGGTAATAACATTCTGGATGAGACCAAAGTACGTAACTCTGAGCTCAAAACCAAATCGTACGACTTAAAAGTTGAACATCAAGGGCAACTTTGGGAATCTTCATTTCACTTAGGTTACACAGAAGGTTCGGGTGGTTCACAAGCGGATCGCTCCGTTGGTTGGGAAGGCAACTATGTTCACAGCTTTGATGCGTCACAAGAGGAAGACGTAAAGACCAGTTATGCTGCCGATCCAAACGATGGTGATAAATGGAATTTAGGCTTTTTACGCTATGACAGCAATGATGCGAAAGATGATGAAACTTACTTTCAAGCCGATTTTAAACGCCCAATTGATGTCGCTATCTTTAACCAGATCAAAGTAGGCTTTAAATATCGTGATCACAGTCGTTTTAATACCAAACACACTACGGATAATCGTACCGACTTAAACTGGAGTCTAGCTGATTACTCTAAAGCCATGCCTTCTGATTACCTTTCAGGCATAGGCTCAGCAGGCACAACGCGCAGCTATGCAATCACTGATTCAGATAAAATACGCCAAGAAGGTGATGCGCTGGGTTGGAATTACCGAGTATTGAAGGCCAGTACTTTCGATATCAATGAAAAAATTACCGCAGGCTACATTAAAGCGAATCTGGATGCAGATGGTCTACGCGGTAATTTAGGCGTAAGGCTTGTAAATACCAAACAAACCTCATCCGCGTTTGCAGGTGAGTCCGGTGCAGAGGTATGGACAACGGAAGAAAAGGACTACTTCGACATTCTTCCGAGCATTAACTTGGCAATTGACTTAGATGACGATTTATTAATGCGTTTTTCTGCGGCACGAGTTATGTCTCGCCCAGATTACGCCGATATGACAGCATCAACCTCATACAACCTAGAAACACAAACCGGCACTGGCGGTAATCCTGACATCGACCCATATAGAGCGACGCAGTTTGATACCGGAATCGAGTGGTACTTTAGCGATGCAGGTCTTTTTTCTGCGGTATTTTTCTACAAAGATATTCAGTCGTTTATCGAGAGCCAACCAGCACTTGAAACTCACGAAGGTAAAGAAGTGCTGATCAGCCGCCCTGTTAATGGGAAAGCAGGCCGCATTCAAGGCCTAGAAGTGGGTTATCAACAAGAGCTATACGAAGGTTTTGGCGTTGCAGCTAACTATACCTATGTAGATGGTGAAGCCAAAGATGATGAAGGTAACGACATTACCATCCCAGGCAACTCTGAGCATACTGTTAACTTGAGTTCTTATTATGAAAACGAATTCATTAGTGCCCGTATCTCATACAACTTCAGAACAGGGTATGATACAGGTCGCGACTGGCCAGGATACATTGACGATTATGGTCAAGTAGATGCCAACCTTACCTATAACTACAATGAGAATGTGGCATTTATTCTTGAGGCCATCAACTTGACGGATGAACATACATTTAGCTATCAGGAAAAGGGAGTTGAGCAAGCACTAACGGGTGTCTATGCCGATGGAAGGCGTTTTAGCGCGGGGGTTAGATTTAACTTCTAACACCGAATAGCGAATGAAACTTTTACCGCTAAATCTGGTCTTATTAGTCGTAAAGAAATAGTTTCATGACTCGAATTAAGTCGCTTCCAAGCTAACACAGGTTCGACTTAGTAAACTCCCTGCCCGGAGTTCCAAAAAGCTGGTAGCGTTTGCTATCAGCTTTTATTATTTAAATTTCCCTTATATTGTGGTTATATAGCCTATTAAAAATGGCCACAGCAACCCCAAAGAGCAGTCCGAGGATGAGTAATCAATAAAATGCGCAACAATCTCATTTCTGGGCTTATTTTTTCATTTTTTCTGAGTATAAGTTGGCAGACAAAAGCCGATCTTTATGATGCTACCCTCGCCTATCAGAATGAAGAATTCACTCTTGCATTTTCTGAATTCAATCGCCTAGCTCAGTTAGGTAATGCAGACGCCATGTATAATCTTGGGGTGATGTATTTGTACGGTCAAGGAACCGAACAAAGTGCCGCAAATGCCTTTGCTTGGTTTTCATTGGCTAAAGAGTTCGGTATTGCTGAAGCCTTTCAAACTGCGCAACTCGTTTTGCAGCAGTCCGACGACCAAAGTGGCCTAAAAGATTTCGTAACACTTCAAAAAAATCGTTTGGCAGACACCTACTTACTTGATTCAACACTTGCTCGGCTCAAACAACCCAATATCGTTTCTACGCCGAGTAAAACTCACGATGTATTACCTGACTATCCTGATGAGGCCGTACGACAAGGGGTTGAGGGCTGGGTTTGGTTAGAGTTTGATATCGACCAAAGCGGTAAGGCAACCAATATTGAGGTCGTAGATAGCTACCCCAAGCATATATTCACCGCTAGCCTGTTAAATGCTGTAGAGAAGTGGCGATATAGTGGACCAAAGCAAGCACACACGCTGATTTACCATTTTGCGACATATAAAGGCGAGCAATATCGCGAAACCTTAGCCATTCAAAAGAAGGCCTACGAAAAACAGCTAAAGCAGAATATCGACGCTGCAGAACGTGGTGTGGCGCAAGTACAATACTATATTGCTAACTGGTTGAGTATGAAAGATTACAACGCGTATCAGCTGCTGCGCTATCACTGGCGCGCTGAAGAACCAGAAAATGAATTATATTTAGCTGCAGCCAAAAATGGCTTGGACTTGGCACAATATCGTTTAGCAACTCAACTTATCAATGTGGGAGAGCATCGACTTAGTGTACTTTGGCTTGAACACGCAGCACAAACCATGGATATCGCAAAATATCGCTTAGCACGATCACTACTTACAAACACAGAGCTGCAAGATACTCAACGTGCGCTACAAGTACTTACCGAAGCTTCGAACAACGGCCATTTGCGCTCCACACTTCTATTAGCAAACACTTATTTAACTCGTCTCAACGACAAAACTCAGGCAAAGGCTTGGCTGCGTCATGGTCTCACCATCGATCCCGAACACCCTGAACTGCTGCTACTATCTGCCAAGCTTACAGATAATCAGGCAGAGGCCAAGAAGCTTGCCTCACAAGCATTGAAGTCGGCATCACAGCGCAATTGGAGTAGTAAAGCAATACGCTTATTCCAGCAAAAGCTAGCTAACTAACTGTACCCAACCTGGGCTTCGTAACATTGATGTCTTCATCGGTCACCGTACTCCAGTAATACTATGTCACTTTCATAGTTGTTGATCCGATTGAATACTACCTGACTGCCATCAAAGCTTGATAATACCTGTAACTCGGTAAACCCCGCGTAAAGGTGCAACCCAATTGGTTGAATTTCTTCGACCTTGTTTTCACTACTTAAATAACGATAAAGCACCAATTGGTGGCCTCTTTTCAGTACAAAGTAAACCCCATCTCGATATACTGCAGGCTGATAAAGAGATAAAGACCCACGTAACTGCTCTACATCAAATGTCTCAGTGAGCGCAGTAATTAGGTATTCCCTAACTTGTTCTTTATACCCCACAAAGCTAGGGTTCTTTTGAGTAAGAGGTAAATCAGGTGAGTGCGTTACCAGAGGCTGTTGCTCACTGCGCCCTTGAGATACGGTAAATTGCCATGCCTGCCATTTTGCTTCCGCCGAGAGCTTCGCTCGATAATACAGGTTTCTACCATCCTGTGACCAATGCAAGTCGGCAATTTCGGCAAAGTTATCAACTACTTTTTTCACCTCTTTAGTAAAAGAGCTTATTAAATACACTTTGTGCGACTTTGATAATACGGCGAGATATTCGTTATTAGGCGACAGCAATAGCAAAATAGGCACTTCTCCCAGCGGCATCGTACCAAGCAAACTCGACGTTGGCCGAAAAGCATGTTTATGCCACAGCTCAAATTGTGGCGCATCATTATTTTTGGTTGTCACCGAGGCATACACAAAATGTGCGCCATCATCAGACAATGCGGCAAGTAGGTCCATTCGAGCGGGCGACGTCAACTGCTTTTGCTGTGCTTCGCTTTGTACGTCTACAGCAAGCTGATAAAAGTTAATTTCAGCCACGCCCTCAGTGTGCGCCGAAGCACGCAAGTTCGCATTGACATCAATCTCAGATATCGCACCAAATCCGGAGTATAATAACTGTTGCTCACGACCTTTAAGTACACTCAAGTTTTGTTTGGCGATAATAACCGTATCGTCCTCATAACCATGACTCAATGCCGAAAAAGACTGCTTGGAGAGTGTGGTGGTTTGGCTTTCAAGGTCCCCAAGTTGCCCCAGATTAAGCCGATAAACGCCCTGCTCTTTTACCTGATACAACAGCGTTTGTTGGTTAACTTGATAATGTGTTACATCGCGAATAGGCAACGCCGTGGTGTTGAGCACTTTAGGTTGATTATCCGCAAAAGTGACCGCTACAGACTGCAAATAGGTCCCAGCTTTATCCCAAGACTTAGTGATAAAATGGCCCGCTCGATATTCTAGCCAAGGCGCTGAGTCTTGTGCACTATTACAGCTGCCAAGCACGCTATCGCGCGCTAGTCGCCACATTTCTATTGGACCTTTAACGTGTAACGCCCGTACTTCACAGGAAACCGGATCCGAGCGCGAATAAATCAGCCAGTTACCATCTAAAGACCAACTTGCTGACTCTTCACTATAACCGCTGCTTTTTATCGTATGGGTTGTTTTAGTCTCAAGATCATAGACCGCCAAATCAAATTGATCGGCTCCCTCAGCTAAATAACTGTAGGCTAAATAGTTACCATTTGGAGAAAAGCGCACAAAGACTTCAGCACCCGGTGAGGACGTGATCCGAGTTGCTGTGACGGGCTGCTGTTGCAAGTCACTTTGCCACTGCTTGGTAATAAAAACGCCAAGCAAAGATACCACAAGACCCATAAAAAACCCGAGCAGCGCAAATTGCGCACCACGCCCACGAGACAGCTCCTCTACTTGCTCAAGTAGCGTCGGGGCTTTTTTGATTTGTGCAATACATTGATAACCTAGGCGCGGTACCGTTTTAATTATTTTTGGCTCGTTTGAACTATCACCAAGCAGCTTACGTAGTTGTACCACCAGTTGACTAACAGAATTATCACTGACGATAGTACCGGGCCATACGATATCTAAGATGGCATCTCTGGTAACAACCTCTCCCTTGTTAGCAATCAATAGACGCAATAATGCCGCATGCTTCGCTTCGATGCTTCTCCAAGAACCGTCAACACACACAGATAAATTGCTCAGGTCGACAAGTATCTCATTGATTAAAAAACGTTTTTCTAGGTTTTCAACCATCAACTACTAAAAATTTGTAAAACTATGGTTAGGCTCGTAATAAAAGCGTATTATGAGTATCAACTAAAGGTAACTTACTCGTATTATAAGTTGAGCACAATGTCAGAATTTCTCATCCGAACAGTTTCTTGTAGCGCATTCTTTATCACAGCTGCAAGTTATGCCGTTGAGCAAAATCAGACAGCTGAAAATACCATAGAACGCATCGAAATCCGTGCCTTCCATGACAGCGTTGTCAAGTCTCTCAGTAATAAACGTCACAATCAACAAGTTTCAGATACGATCAGTGCTGAAGACATAGGTAAGTTTCCAGATAAAAACGTCGCAGAGGCGCTACAACGGATCACCGGTATCTCACTCTCTCGAGCACAAGGTGAAGGTGAGCGGATCGGCGTGCGAGGCACAACCCCTGAGCAAAATAGAACTTATTTGAATGGTCAATATCTCGCCTCCGCTGATTGGTGGATCTCAAGTCAGCCAAGCCGAGGCTTTAATTTTACCTTATTACCCAGTGAAATCGTCTCTAGCCTCGAGGTATTCAAAACACCACAAGCTATGCAGGATGAAGGTTCATTAGGTGGTGCAATCAATATAAAAACCCGCGACCCTCTGCTTACGCCTTCAGGCTATGGCGTTATTACAGCCCAGTTCCAATACAGTGACTTGAGCGATAAACTCGACCCACAATTATCTGCAATTTATAACTACCATAGCGAAAGTGGCGACTATGCTGTGCTTTTTACCGCAACACGACGAGATCGCAGCCTCAGACGCGACGGCCTAGAATCGTGGGGGTGGCACGATAGAACATTATACCAAGGTGATGATGATACTTGGTATGCCACCCAGCAGACCCCACAAGACAAAAGCCAGACGTTATGGTTTCCAGGAGGTGGGGGTTCCGCGATTTTTCAGCAGCAAAGAGAGTTGCAAGCTTATACAGTCAATGCCGCATTCCAGCTTTCCCCACGGCTTAGGTTAAATAGCCACTTACTTTATTCTCATCTAAACGCAGACAACAACAATCAAAACTTTCTCTGGCAAAGTGCAAAGTCTATTGACCTAGGCGGCGGGGTAACCGATTTACATGTACAAGATGGTACTTTGGTGAGCGCCCACTATTTACCCACAGCTGCGCCGTTCAATACCAGCATGGAAGCCATTTGGCGAGACTCGCTGATCAGCACTAAAAGTGCTCATCTAGACTTGGTCTATGATGGCATTTATTGGTCAAGCCAGTTTCAAGTGGGTCTAAGCCACGGCTCAGGTGGCACCAAAGAAGACGTCACGTCACAGTTTTCTGCTAACACCCGTTTTCATGTTGATACGTCAATGCGAAAAAACATCATCGCAAGTTATGGGGCTTCTCCGTTAGATGCGGCGAGTTGGTTTATCACCGAAGCTCGAAATGACAGCCAAGATGGCAAAGATAAATCATACTTCGCGCAAGCCGATTTTGCGTACGATATCGACTTTAAACAGGTCGACGCGATTAAGTTTGGCATTAAACTCAAGGACCATCAACGGGACTTTTTGCGCTATCGCTCAAAAGATGGAGGGCTTGATGGTCTAGCCGGCGAGCTTGGCACTACACTGGCCGCCTATCCGGGCACTTTTGTGGATGATTATTTGCGCGGCGTAGGTAGTGCAAACACCTTAAAAAACTACAGTTATGCCGATATTACACTGCTCGCCAAAGACTTCGATACGCTCAATTTTGAACAAGAGATAGAAAAAGCCAGTCGATTTCATATTACAGAAAAAACCGCCGCCGCTTACGGTCAAATGCAACTCGCTGGTGAATCCTATGCAGCCAACATTGGGGTACGGGTGGTCAAAACCTTTCAAGACTCTGCCGCATTTAAACGTGTCGCCTCCCCCATCGAAGCACCCGACAGCTATGTTTGGCATGAAGAATCTCGGGATTACATCGATATTCTACCCAGCGCCAATATCAAGTTTGATTTAAGCGAAAGTCTGGTTGGCCGTTTTTCCGTTGCGCGCGTCATGTCACGAGCGCAATTTCACCACCTTATGCCCTCAACCAATTACAACGTGACCCAAGCTCAAGGACAAGGTGGTAACGCCAGCCTAGATCCATATAGAGCGGCGCAGTTTGATGCCAGCCTTGAGTGGTACTTTGACGATGCAGGACTCGCCTCAATCGCCTTATTTAACAAAGATGTGGAGTCTTTTATTGAGTTTGAGCGAAAGCTTGAGCGTCATGAAGGTATTTTGATGTCTATCGATAGGCCCAGTAATGGCGCTGGCGGCAGTATCCGTGGCGTTGAACTAAGCTACCAGCAGACACTTGCGTACGGATTTGGGTTAATCGCCAATTACACCTATGTTGATGGAGAACGTGACAACGCTGACGTTGGCTTACAGAACAAAGTGCCAGGCACCTCAAAACACAGCGCTAACCTCACCGCTTACTACGAGAACCACCAATTTAGCGCACGGCTTAGCTATAATTATCGAACCCAGTTTGCCACCGGTGTAGGCGAGACCATGATGGATAACTACGGTCAGTTAGACGGCAGCCTCACGGTGAAATTAAGTGATAACCTTGATGCACAATTTGAGTTTATTAATTTAACCGACGAACAAATCTATACCTATGATCGCAATGAGTACGCACCAACAGGGGTATATGTGAATGGTCGGCGCTACTACGCGGGGCTAAGGTACCAATTCTGATTTGCATGATAATTGCGCCTGTACAAACCCTAAGAATAAATCTAGCTTTGCAGAGTGCTCTCGTTTCACTTTATATATGGCATGCAAAGTAACTTGGGGCCTATTTTGCTCGGGAAACAGCTCAACCAAAGCGCCCGAATCAATATCCCGTTGGCAGAAATAAGACGGTAGCATGGCAATCCCCAACCCT
The DNA here is from genome assembly GCF_002850255.1 of Pseudoalteromonas sp. NC201. Taxonomy (NCBI): domain Bacteria; kingdom Pseudomonadati; phylum Pseudomonadota; class Gammaproteobacteria; order Alteromonadales; family Pseudoalteromonadaceae; genus Pseudoalteromonas; species Pseudoalteromonas sp. NC201. Next base: position 1,025,692 of record NZ_CP022523.1, on the reverse strand, counting down.
GCCAACACCGCCTCTCGAATGTGAAAGCGACTGTTCGCTATCAAATTACCTTGCAAAGCATAACTTCGAGTTCCGTCATGCCAACTATCTTCAACATGGTTAAGTTTAGATAACAACATATTGTGCCTACTCAGTTCATCTAATTGCTCAGGCTTCCCGTGAGCCGCTAAATAGCTGGGCGTGGCAACAAAAGTTGAGTTTATATTGATTAATTTCAAGACATAAAATTGACTGTCTTTGAGCGCAGCTGAGAGCCTAAACGCCACATCAATCTCATCTTCGATTAAATCCTGATTTGCTGCGGTAAACATCAGCTCTAACTTTATTTGCGGATAGCGCTTTTGAAAATCGATACAAATTTGGCTCAGTAGCATACGCCCTATCGTATTTGGAAAGGTTATTTTTAGATGCCCGGATTGATGCACACCAACTTGTTCAACTTCCTCTTCCAAATCGCGTAGCGCGCGAAGGATCTTTTTCCCTTTTTCATAAACCAACTTACCGGCATCAGACAAGGCGAGTTTACGGGTTGTTCTATTTAAAAGTACTTGTCCATAAGACGACTCTAGCTGCGCTATCGATTTACTCACCGCTGAAGTCGTGGTACCGAGCTGCTCTGCAGCTCGACTGAAGGAGTGTTGCTCAGCGACACAACATAATATTTTAAGTAAGTGAAGTTTATCGTATTCCTTTCTCATTATTTCCTCTTAGGAAAAAGTCTTTACACCAAATGAATATATATTAACTAAAAATAAAAAGTAAACTTAACTCAAAAGAAAACAAAGGACATCAACATGATCACCACGTCGTGCCACTGCGGCCAGATCCACTATCGTATTTTCACCACGACAACAGCCAACGAAATATGCACTGGTGTGCAGTTTATTCAGGCTCACGGTCTGATCGAAAATCCTTGTAAATCTCTCGAACGATTTGTGGTGCCGCATTCGAAAGCTCAAACCATCCAGGAGCATGGTTTTTGCAAACACTGTGGTGCTTCTATCTACATCATGGATGACAAAGGCAACATTTCGTATGCACTTAATCATCTAATGCCGTTTCAGGCTGATTATTCAGGCGCGCTGAATTTTGGCCTATAAAAGATAACGGTTTTGCTTTATCAGACTTAACCGACAATTAATCGCAAACATTGGTTTTTATTCTGGTGACAAGTAGAATGCCTAAAAACTTCATCTTGAAGTTACAACAAGTGAATGAAAATTTAGGATAAATAATGAAACTACTTAAGTCTGCTTTGGCTTTAGCAATGGGCTTCACCAGTGCTGCAAGCCTCGCAAGCGATACTATCACTATTGAAGACATCCCAAAGATCCAATCGGTAAGCTCAACGTCGGTGAGTCCTGACGGCGAACTCGTTGCTTTTACTCGCTCGGTACCGCGCGAGCTTTACGTTGACCAAAATGGTTCTAATTACAGTGAACTTTATGTGGTTGACGACGAAGGTGTAGAGCGCCCATTTATCACCGGTAAAGTGAGCATCTCAAGCATCTCTTGGTCGGCCGACGGTCAGTTCATTTATTTCCTAACCAAGAAAAAAGAAGACAAGCAACGCGCCCTTTATCGCATCGCGGTAAACGGTGGGGAAGCACAGAAAGTGCTTTCACTAAAAGGAACTGGGATCTCGGCCTATAGTCTAAGCCCTGATGGCAAACAGGTTGCAATCCTTGCAATGCCAGCTGCCGATAAGTCAGAAAAAGAGCTGAAAAAGCTTGGTTTTATGGCTGAAGTGTATGAACTGGGTTTAAAAAACAAACAGCTTCATATCATTGATCTTGCAGCGTCAGAAAAACCATTGACCCCAGCGGCACTAAACATCGAAGGTTATGTTAGTGAAATAAACTGGGCTGACGATGCCTCTAAATTACTGGTAAAAACCCAGCCAACAGCGCTTATTGATGACAAGTACATGAAATCACAATGGCATGTACTTGATGCAAAAACACAACAAATTACCACTTCGTTCAAAACAGAAGGTAAGCTTGGTACCGCAGAGTTTTCTCACGATGGTAAATACATCGCGATTTTAGGCGCTGAAGACAAGCATGACCCGGCAACTGGTCGTTTATACCTTGCTGATGCACAAAGCGGCAAAGTAGAAGAGTGGATCCCAAACTTTATGGGTCACATCGGTGATTTTGAGTGGTCAAACCGCAAAAACCAGCTGACTTTTGTCGCAAACGTCGGCGCTGAGAGTTTTGTTGGCCAAATTAAAGTTGGCTCAAACAAATACAAGAAACTTATCAAAGAAGGTAAGTTTATCGCATCGAATCTATCTATCTCTGACTCAGACAAAACCATTGCCCTACGTGCAAATACCGCTAAGCACCCAAATGAAGTGTTTGTGATCCGCTCAAGCAAGGCAACTCGTCTATCAAACTCAAACCCGTGGTTAGACAACAAACGGTTTGCAAAACAAGAGGCTATTAACTTCAAAGCCCGCGATGGCGTTGAAATTGGTGGCGTATTAATTTATCCACTTGATTACCAAGAAGGTACACGTTATCCACTGATCATGTCGGTGCACGGTGGCCCTGAAAGCCACGATAAGAATGGCTGGCTCACGAGCTATTCAGATCCGGGTCAAATGGGCGCAGCACGCGGCTATGCGGTATTCTATCCAAACTACCGTGGTTCGACAGGTAAAGGCGTTGATTACTCAAAACTTGGCCAAGGTGACTACGCAGGTAAAGAGTTTGACGACTTAGTAGATATGAAAGAATACCTAGTCAATACCGGTTTAGTAGACACTAAGCGTGTTGGTATTACTGGTGGCTCTTACGGCGGTTATGCCTCAGCTTGGGGTGCTACAAAACTAACCGAACACTTTGCAGCAAGCGTGATGTTTGTTGGGGTAACGAACCAACTATCTAAGTTTGGTACTACCGATATCTCAAACGAAATGTACTTAGTGCACGCTCGCTCTTACCCTTGGGATAAGTGGCAGTGGTACCTAGAGCGCAGTCCGATTTACTGGGCTGGTCAATCAAAGACGCCATTACTCATTATGCATGGTAAAGATGACCCGCGAGTACACCCAGCACAGTCTATGGAGCTATATCGCTATATGAAAGTGCAAGGTAAAGACGTACGTCTAGTTTACTATCCAGGCGAAGGCCACGGTAACCGCAAAGCTGCGGCTCAATACGATTACAGCTTGCGCTTGATGCGCTGGATGGACAACTACCTAGTCGAAGGCAAAAAAGACATGCCAGATTATGAAATTGACCACGCGGCGAAGCTAAAAGCCGTTAAAGGCGCGAATAAATAAGTAAGCCAGCTTAATGTTTAAGGGCGCTAATTGGCGCCCTTTTTTATCAGGGAAAAAGATATTGCTATTAACTACAATCCAACTCGACACCGAGCGATTCACACTTAGATCCCTAACCTCACAAGACGCCGAAGCGCTATTTGCCATATTCTCAGACGCAGACGTCATGCGCTATTGGAACACGCCACCTTGGGAATGCCTTGACGATGCAACGCAATTTATCAAGCAATCACATGAAGATTTGACTACGCAACAAGCGATCACACTGGCCATTGTTTCGAAAAGTGATGAAACATTAATTGGTAAATGTTTACTTTTTAGCTGGGATAAAGAGTCACGTCGCGCCGAAATTGGCTTTGGTATTGCCAAATCTCACTGGGGGCAAGGTGTCATTCAAGAAGCGGGCTCTGCACTCATTAACTATGCTTTTTCAACACTACAGTTGAGGCGTATTGAAGCTGAAATTGATCCCGCTAATATCGGCTCAGCCAAAGTGCTAACAAAACTTGGATTTACTAAAGAAGGTCACTTACGTGCTCGCTGGGAAATTGCTGGTGAAGTCTCAGACTCTGCACTATTCGGCTTACTTGCAAGCGACCTTCAATAAAGCAAAGACTAATACCCAAAGGTTTAGATAACGCGTTACCTTTGTTTGTATTGGGTTTTGCAATATCCGCGATTGACCGCTTTGCTTCTAAGTTTAATATGCTTAGTGTTACGGCCATTTACTCGTTGCCGCCATAGCCTAAAACTGCTGGGTTTTAGGCTACAACGCATCAATTTTATCACTTCAGGTTCACTAAGCTCAAACTGTCGCTCAATAGCTTCAAATGGCGTCCTATCCTCCCACGCCATTTCAATGATCCTGGAAATTTCTGAGTCACTAAATTGCACTTGCTTAACCTTCCCCTAATTAAAAGCAAAGATACGTAGCGAGTAGCTCATTAGATTAAAAATACTTACGTCCAATCAATATTCCCATCGCAATGCCGATAGGTAAGGTGTACATGATTTGCCCAGATGCAACGCCCACGGCTGTGCCAATTCCTGCGCCGATAGCCAGCCCCAGACCTATTTTTCGATTGGCATTTTGTTTATCACATTTCATTGATTGTTCCATCATCTAAACCAGTAGTTAATGTGGCAAAGTAATGAAGAAATGTAAACCACCTTATTTGCTTAACAATCAGTGCCCGTCACGCTTAAACCAAGCCTGTAAAAACTCGATACATTGAAGTACCGCGGCTGGCACAAATTGGCGTGCGGGATACAGTGCATATAAGGCTAGCGTTGGCTTGTCAGCGTGCTGCAAAATACTGACTATCTCACCCTTTTCAAGTGCTTCTCTACAGGCAAATTCAGGTAAAACCCCTATTCCCAAATGGCTTTTAATTGCCTGCAACATAAAAAGGACATTGTTCACTTTAAGGGAGCCTTTTATTCGCACACCTTCGTCTAATGGCCATAAGTTCTTGCGTTTTGAATAGCTGTATTCAAAACAATTATGATGAATTAAATCTTGTGCTGATTCGATTGCAGGGTGACTCGCTAAATATTGTGGTGAGGCGCATACATGATAACTAAATTGAGTAATTTCTTTTCCTATATAACTTGAGTCAAACGGGCGACTGGAAGCCCGAAAACCTAAATCGAATCCCTGTTCTACTAAGTCGATATCCTCATCTCCTAAATGTATTTCAAGGTCGACATCGGGATACGCTTGCATAAAATCGGCGAACATTGCTGCCAAGTCAGTGATCCCAAGCACCATTGGCACATTCACCTTTAGCTTACCTTTTGGTGCTTGCTGCGACTCTTGTATGAAGGTGTCTGCATCCTCTAACTTATTGAGAATATCCTTAGCACGTTGTAAATAGCCTTCTCCCACATGCGTGAGCTGCAAATTGCGCGTGGTGCGATGTATAAGCCGCGCACCAAGCTCAGCTTCTAGTCGGCTGATCTCCTTACTGATCATGGATTTGGATGTATTATATTGCTCTGCAACACGAGTAAAACTGCGTACCTCAGCCAGTTTTACAAACATTTCTATCGCTCGTAGCTTATTCATACTTTCCTTGATTATTGTTTCCACTATGTGAACTCTTGGTTCTCATTGTAGCTATATATCAAACAACATCTAGTTTATACACTGAGCTTGTCTTTTAGCCAAGAAGCAAATGAGGAAAACCATTATGTATACGTTATATTACTTACCAGGTGCTTGTGCGCTAGCAACGCAAGTCATATTAAGAGAATTAAAACAACCCTTCGAACTGGTTGACAAACGCGGTGTTGATAACTTTTTAGCCATTAACCCAACAGGTAAAATCCCGGTTCTTAACGATGGCGAAAACTGCTTAGTAGAAGGCGCTGCAATCCTACTTTATCTACTCAATAAACACGAAAATAACCTTCTTCCTCAAGCTGATGTTCTTCAAAAGCAACAAGCGATAGAAAACATTCTGTTTGCCAATGCTACTATGCACCCGGCTTACAATCGTCTGTTTTTTGCCACAGGCGCAATCGCTGATGAGCATGCACGCCAGCCATTTTTAGAAGCGGCAGCGGTTGCCATCAACGAATTATGGGTGTTAGTCGAGAAAAAGTTAGCGCAGCAATCATTTTTAGGCGGCGATCAGGTTTCCACTGCGGATATCATGCTGGCTGTATATGCGCGTTGGGGCACCTATTTTCCAGTCGACATTATCATTCCAGAAAAAGTCAGCAAAATGTTAGCTGCAGTTGAGGCAAGGCCCAGCTTTATCGCCTCGATAGCAGCTGAACAAGCACACAGTACAGACGCATGAGCTTAATATGACTAAGCCTATTTTCAAACTACAGGATTTAGACAAAGTAACTGCGGTTATTCAACAATATTTTGAAGGGCTACACCAAGGAGATATTAAAAAGTTGGATGCAGTTTTCCACGTTGACGCGGTGCTCAAAGCTCCTGGAATGAGGCGCACCAAATCACAGTGGCTAGATTTGGTTTCATCTCGACAAACGCCCGAAAGCCAAAGCGCTGCTTTTAATTACCGTATTTTGTCGGTGGATGTTGTAAACCATCAAGCAATGGTCAAGCTGTATTGCCCACTGTTTGAACATCACTATATCGACTTTATTGGTTTACTTAAAGAAGATGGACAATGGCGTATCGTCAACAAAATGTATGATGATCTGTAGGAGATAACCAATGCCAATCATCAATATTAAAATCACGAAGGAAGGCGTTACACCTGCTCAGAAGCAAGCCTTAATAAAAGGTGCAACTCAGCTTATGGTGGATGTCCTTGATAAAGCGCCACATGTTACTTTTGTCGTTATAGAAGAAGTTGAAACTGACGACTGGGGAATAGGGTTTGATCAAGTCTCTATGTTGAGACAGCAAAACTTAAGTCCTAAATGACGCAATAAAAAAGAGGCATCAGATGGTGCTTCTTTACCTGCAAAGACAATTTTCTTGAAAAAGAATCTTATAAAATTCAGGTAAATAAAAACTTTTTTAAAAAAGTTTCTTGAAAAATATTTGCCTCGTCCATAGATAGTATTGTGAGGACGCCGACAGGGTCCCAACCCAAACTAAGTAAATGTTTTATATGCTATTTATTGGCTTTAATACGAGCAATAAATAGCTTAATTATCGCTTTATGAGGATACAAATTATGCGTACAGTAGACCTATCTCCACTTTATCGTTCATTCATCGGTTTTGACCATTTAGCACAGTTAATGGATGCAGCATCACGCAACGAAAAGCAACCAAGCTTTCCGCCATATAACATCGAAGCCACCGGTGAAGACAAATACCAAATTACCATGGCTGTTGCCGGGTTTACCGAGCAAGAGCTTAGCCTTGAGTCAGAAAACAATACCCTGACAGTGAAAGGCGAAAAGCAAAACAAAGAAGACAAAGCTGAGCGTAAATTTATCCATCAAGGTATCGCAGAGCGTAACTTTGAGCGTAAATTTCAACTTGGCGATCACGTCAAAGTGATTGGCGCAGGACTTGAAAACGGCCTGTTAGTCATCGACCTTGAGCGCGAAATTCCAGAAGCACTCAAGCCGAGAAAGATTGAAATTGGCAAAGGCAATCTCATCGAAAATAAATAATCGATTGAGGTCTCTTCTCCCTGTTTTTACATGATGTCACGTTTCCAAGTCGCCCTCGGGCGACTTTTTTGTTTTGAGTTGCTAGTTTACCCATTTTATAGCGCTGAATACGTTTTGAGTTAGCAGCGTATATATCTATACCACCTAATTGGCGACTTAGGACTAACCATCAAACATAAAAACACAAAGATCGCTGCGTAAAGCATCTCCTACTTCGCAGTGCTAGATTTTTAAAGGTAGCACTTTAATTGGCATGGAGTTTCGATAAGTAAAAGCGACTTGCTGGGTAGATTGAGGTGTGATTTTTATGTAGAGCACCATTTATACTGACAGCAACCGGAAGAGGAGTGTCGCCTAGCTTTCTCTCTACGTTGAGCTTCACGAGCAGCTTGATTACTAGCTCAGTCGATTGCTTTAACAACCTTTATTGCAGTTCTTAAACCGCTTCCTCGTCTAGCCAATGTTACTCTTCTTTGCGTAATAAAGTTACGCTTATGATGCTAGTACAACTGAATTGGAGTCGTTGTTTAGATCGACTGTAACGTTAAATAAAGCTAGAAGCTAACTTTTACATGGCTAAAGCAGGTTTATCAGACTTTCGATTAGGGGAAAAAGAATATCTAAGCGTGACTTAATGTTTATCTATTCAATCAAGTTTCACTCTATATTAATACTCGCCGTCTTAATGGGCGTTTGCGGCTCGCTGAGCATAAAAAAATAACGAAAAACAAAAAACAAAAAACAAAAAAAGCTTGGCTATTAAGCCAAGCTTTGGGTGCGGTGCGAATAACCGCCTTACTCTTACCGACTATGATCCTTCACTTTACTTCCCTAATGACATCCAAACTCTCAATTTGGAGCTCAAAGATTCTGATAGCGATGCCTCGCTGTAAGTATTCCTTTATACCAGTTTGTTTAAACTTGCCCGAAAAAAGGCGCTTAGTTGAACAAATCAGTAATGATGCCAAATAACTCAACAATAATCATAATCTTTGAACTCTATTCCCTGCTCCCTGACATCAGTTCCTTTTCCTCTGTCACTCCCTTGCGCAGGTAAATCTGCTTCTCCAGCTCTAATTAGCCTTTAAAGTTTGCAAATTCTGTTTCGCTTAGCTCGCCGTTTGCATCAACGTCTAGCGCTTTAAATTGCTCTGCAAGTGCAGTATGCGCTTGTGCTTCACTCATGCTGATTGTGCCGCTTTGATCTGTATCTAGCGCAGCGAAGTCTTCACCCGCCATTGCATTAACAGAAGCGAAAGATAAACCTGTGATTGAAAGTGCAATTAGTACGTTTTTCATCATTTATTCCTCAAAAATTTAAATACTGTTCGTTTTATAAAATTGGAGGGCTACTGTTTAGCCTTTAAAGTTTGCGAATTCTGTTTCGCTTAGCTCGCCGTTTGCATCAACGTCTAGTTCTTTAAATTGCTCTGCAAGTGCAGTATGCGCTTGTGCTTCACTCATGCTGATTGTGCCGCTTTGATCTGTATCTAGCGCTGCGAAGTCTTCACCCGCCATTGCATTAACAGAAGCGAAAGATAAACCTGTGATTGAAAGTGCAATTAGTACGTTTTTCATCATTTATTCCTCAAAAATTTAAATACTGTTCGTTTTATAAAATTGGAGGGCTACTGTTTAGCCTTTAAAGTTTGCGAATTCTGTTTCGCTTAGCTCGCCATTTGCATCAGCGTCTAGCGCTTTAAATTGCTCTGCAAGTGCTGTATGCGCTTGTGCTTCACTCATGCTGATTGTGCCGCTTTGATCTGTATCTAGCGCTGCGAAGTCTTCACCCGCCATTGCATTAACAGAAGCAAAAGATAAACCTGTGATTGAAAGTGCAATTAGTATGTTTTTCATCATTTATTCCTCAAAAATTTAAATACTGTTCGTTTTATAAAATTGGAGGGCTATTGATTAGCCTTCAAAATTTGCGAATTCTGATTCACTTAACTCGCCGTCAGCGTTACCGTCTAGCTGAGTAAATTGCTCAACAAGATTGGGATTTACTTTCGCTTCGCTCATGCTGATTGTGCCACTACCATCGGCATCGTATTTGGCAAAGTCGTCACCAGCTATCGCATTAACTGAGGCCATTGATAGACCCGCTAGGGAAACTGCTACTAGTAGATTTTTCATCATATTCTCCTTAAAATTTAGTCTTGGCGGAGAGTCCGAAGACTCACCGATACCAAACTTTCAAATTAGCCTTCAAAGTGCTCGTACTCTGACTCGCTTAGCTCGCCATTACCGTCAACATCAAGTGTCTTGAATTGCTCAGCTAACTTAGGGTTAACCTGCGCCTCACTCATGCTGATCGTGCCGCTGCCATCTGTGTCGTACTTTTCGAAGTCATCCATCGCCATTGCCGATGCTGAAACTAATGTCATACCTGTAATTGAAAGTGCTGCTAGTAAATTTTTCATGATCTTCTCCTAAACGATTAAAGTGATGTGATAACTGGGCGAATTAACCTTCGTAGTTATCAAATTCTGCTTGGCTTAGTTGACCGTCTTGGTCAGCGTCTAGCTCGTTGAATTGAGCAAGCAGGCCTTCATCTGCTTTTGCTTCTTCAATAGAGATGTAACCGTCACCATTCATGTCTAATTTGTCGAAATCCGTGTTTGCGTGTGCACCTACTGATGCCAAAGTCATTACTGCTGCTGATACTGCGATTGCTAAATTTTTCATCGTGCTTTCCTCGTAAGATTAAAAACTAAATTCTGTGTTAAACATTTTGCTGTTAAAGCTAAAACTGATTTTGCATTTGTTTTTGCGTTTCGTTTTTCGCTTTCGAGATAACTATTCCAACTTTGATGCCAACATTGAAAAAATACCATTTATCAATGAGTTAAGTTAAATCACTTAAAAAGATTAAGGTTGGATTAAGGCTGGCTGTTGCTAAATGGCAACAGTTAAAAAAGCGAAAAATAAAAAGTCTTTATTTTTCTTAAAGTTAGATTGTCGCAGCTTTGCAACAGGTAAATTTTTGGGTAGAAAATTTTGCAAATCTCGCAACACCATTTGATTGAAATTTGTGCACCCTTTTTAAGGATTTAGCATCGTGAAAAAAATTTTTTCTCAGTCATTACAAAAACAGGCACTTATTGCCATGTTTATTGGTGTGCTTCCAATACTCACATTGACTTTGTGGTACGCCCAGGCACTGTCCAAAAACCAACAAAAAACACAGGATATTTATAATAAAAATCAAAAACTTATTCTTGAATACAATTTTGTGAAAGCAGATATCAGTGCGCTTGAAAAAGCACTGCAAAATAATCAGCTGCTGCAAAGTGAAACACTGCAAGAAAGCATCGAGCAGAAGTGGCAAAATACCAAAAAACGCATTCAATTATTAAAAATAAATCTACCCGACTCGCTGTTTGTTGCTAAATGGCGACAATTCGCGCCAGATGAAATCAATGCCACTTCAAAAGCTGAAGAGTTCCAACAATTGGTTAAGGTGCTTAATCAATTCGAGGAAAGCTTTCAACAAACACTTAATAAGCGCTTATCAGATCAAGAATCCCATTTCGTGCAGCTGCAAACATGGTTTATGTTTGGTCTCGTTATCTTGCTACCCACCCTTATCGTGATCAGCATCTTTTTGATCAACCGGATTTGTCAGCAACTTAATCAGGTAGAATCTGCGGTATCTGAGGTAGGTAAAGGTAATTTTGATAAGTCGGTTGAACTCTCTGGCAGTCATGAATTGCAGCAATTGGGTGACAGGCTAAATTGGTTAAGGCTCGAACTTAAGCGTATTCAACAACAAAAAGAAACCTTCTTGCGCCATGTTACTCATGAGCTTAAAACCCCTTTAGCATCGCTAAACGAAGGAAGCAGCTTATTAAATAGTGGATTGCTAGGAGATGTTAATCCAAAACAACAACGTATTCTCATCATTATGGAAAACTCTGTTGCAAAGCTTGGCTCATTGATCGATGATTTGCTCAGCTATAGTGCAGCCAGTCACCCCGATAGCCTACATCACGACGCCGAAATGAATCTTATCCAAGAGGAAGTCTCTAAGCATCTTAGCGATAAGCTAGGAAAGACTGATGTGATAGTGAACTGGCAAAATCATGATGAGCTAAAAGTGCCTTATCTTCCGTGCAAATTAGTGTTAACTCAGTTAGTGAGCAATGCCATCGATCATGCTAAAAGCAATGTCACTATTTCAATTGAAGAGCGAAATGGTGATGTATTGCTGATAGTCCGTGACGATGGTGATGGCATCGACGTCAATGAGGCCGATTCATTATTCCAACCGTTTGTTCGTGGTGAGAAAAATAAAAATAATAATGGTAGTGGCTTAGGTTTAGCCATTGTCTCTGAATGTGTGAAGCAATTAAAAGGCGATGTGAAATGGCTATCAGTAGAATCTGGCGCCAGTATTCAAGTCGCCTTTCCAAAAAGGGATCCAAAATGAAATACATCGCATTAAGTATCACGCTATTTTTGCTCAGTGGTTGTGCCACAACAGAGCAAAAGGTCGAGCAGACAAAGCAGTTTATTGGTCCTGTAAAAACAGAAACCAGCGCTAAGTTTGTGCCTTTAGCTGAGGTGATCAAAGCCTTAGTCAGCCAGTGCGCTAAAAAACATAACGTGACATTTAACGATTACTATAAAGGTGCGCTGCACTTACAAGGCTTTATTCACACCTATTGCGGTACAGACTCAACAACCAAGCAACTTAAAGCCATTGAAGAAGTAAAACTACAAGATTACTGGCCAGAAGATTACAACATTTGGTTTGAGTCGTTAGCTTGGCATACCCAAAGCCTTCGTGAGCAAAAAATCAGTAATTATTACTCTGACAATAAGGCGCAACAGCACCAAGAGCAATTGTTACAAACCCAAAAGCAGCTTGCCGAGCTGAAACAAAAGCTTGCCGACATAGAAAAACAACGTTTAGAAACCGATCTTTCTGAAAACCCATCACTTGAGGAGGATTCACTATGAGTCAAACACAACAGGGCGCAAAGTTACTTTTAGTGGATGACGATACATCTTTAACCGAGCTACTGGCGATGCGTTTAGAAAGCCACGGCTACGACGTTGAAGTAGCTCATCGCGGTACGCAAGCGTTAAATATCCTCAAGCAAATGCCTATCGACTTGGTCATCACCGACTTGAAAATGGCGCACATGAATGGCTTTGAACTTAATGAGCAAATAAAGAAGTATTATACCGGCATGCCCGTTGTCATGATGACCGCTCACGGCTCGATTCCTGACGCTGTTGACGCCATGCAGCAAGGCTTTGTGAGCTTTTTAACCAAACCCATTGACTCTCAGCAAATGCTCGATGTCATCAATGAGGCGCTTGCAGGAAAAGTAAGAACCGCACAAACCTCAGATCCAAATAACTTCCATGGATTGTTATTCCAAAGTGCCGCAATGCGTCAATTGGTACAGCAAATTCAGGCGCTTGCCAGCAGCAACGCAAACATTCTTATCCAAGGCGAGAGCGGTACCGGTAAAGAAGTGACAGCAAAAGCAATCCATTTGGCCAGTAACCAAGCGCAAGGCCCATTTATTGCAATTAACTGTGGCGCAATGCCCGCTCACCTGTTGGAGTCTGAACTATTCGGCCATAAAAAAGGCGCGTTTACCGGCGCGGTGAGCGACAAAGAAGGCTTAGTACAAGCAGCAGATGGTGGCACCCTATTCCTCGACGAAATTGGTGATATGCCGCTTGATTTGCAAGTTAAGCTACTGCGTGTTTTACAAGAACGAACCGTTCGTCCTGTGGGCGGCCAAACCGAGCATAAGGTCAATGTTCGTTTTGTCTCTGCAAGCCACAAGAACATTCAAAGCGCCGTTGCGGAAAAGCAATTTCGTGAAGATTTATACTATCGCTTAAACGTGGTATCTGTTGAAATACCAAGTCTAAGAGAGCGATTGGAAGATATTCCACTACTTGCATCACGCTTCCTAAGTGCACTTAGCGATGGCGAAAAGCAATTTAACCAACAAAGTATTACGCATTTGTTGAATTATCATTGGCCGGGTAACATCCGTCAGCTCCATAATATCGTAGAGCACTGTGTTGCTATTACTCCGGGTAAAATGATCACTGAAGATATCGTACAAAAAGCCCTGCCTAAGGATAAAGAGCAGAATGCGTTTACGGGATTAAATGAAGCAAAACGCCAATTTGAGTATGACTACATCCAAAAAGTACTGGCGCTTTGCGAAGGGAATGTATCGGAAGCTGCAAAACTTGCGCAACGTAATCGCTCTGATTTTTACAAATTACTTAAAAAACATGAGATCCAATGCTAAACCTATTAGAGGGGTAAAATTAGTTTTAATTTCTGAAGCGCGTTGATTGGTCAAATTTACAACTGCAAAGTGTTTATAATACGGATTTGAACGAGCCACACCCGTGGCTCAGATTTTGCCCTGAGAATATGCGCTCCTCCTAGGAGCATAATAAAAACACTCGGATATTTAAGGGTTGTCTGTATGAAAATGCGCAAAAAGCTCATTATTAGCTTTGTTCTCACTGTGATCATTCCTATTTTAGCGATTTCTGTGGTCAGCATTTCTCAGACCAAAAGTGACTCTCTCGATAAATTTCTTGATGCATCCGGCAATGAGATACGGCAAGCCGAACAGTCTTTTGTACTGTTTTTTGAGCAGATGAAGAAAAATGCGCGCTTCCTCGCCGAGTCTAAGGCCGTGCAGCAAGTAAGCCAAGATACCACTACTTATTTTGGTGCAGAGAAGCCCATGACCCCGCTACAAAACGGTCAAACAGAAGCCAATATTTTTGAGCTTTACCGCGCATTTGGGCAAACCCATGAAGAATTACTGTTTGTGTATCTTGGCACTGGATCCGGTGGTTTTATTCAGTATCCTGCAGAGCCCCTTGGCGATTACGATCCAAGAAAACGCCCTTGGTATCAAAATGCTTCAAAAGATCCAAGCAAAGTTATCCTTACCGAGCCTTATCAAGGGGTAACGGGGCAAGCCATGGTCTCGGTTGCCACAGGTATAAAGCATGATGGCAAAGTGATTGGCGTGCAATCATTAGATGTAACACTCGCTACACTGACCGATATTGTTAGCAATATTCGTCTTGGGGAGTCTGGGTATTTAATCCTCCTTGATGCCGACGGCACTGTACTTGCCGATCCTAAAAATAAAAATAACAACTTTAAACACATTAAAGATCTCACTAGCCCACTCTACGAGGCTATACGAAATGCCACAAACGAACCCTACCTTACCATTGAAACTGATAACAAAACCTATGACGCTAAGATTTATCGCTCCGACACTCTTGGCTGGCAATTTATCGCGGTGATTGATGAAGATGAAATCTTGGCTTCAGCTTACGATATGACGATTAGTATCACTATTATCGCGTTCATCATGGTAATTCTGTTTATTATCATTGCAATAACGCTTGCCAATAAGATAGTTGAACCTATTGAAATGGTGTCTGAAGGCTTAAAAGAGATAGCACAAGGTGAAGGCAATCTTTCTAAACGTTTAAAAGTCGTCACCCACGATGAAATTGGGGAACTGGCCGCGTGGTTTAATAAATTTTTGGACTCAATTAATTCGCTCGTAAAAGATATTCAAAGCAATGCCTCGACATTGAATGATGCCGCGTTAGGATCACAAAAAAGTATCAACGATATCCGTAATCAATGCCATACGCAGGCTGAAGACTCCGCCAGCGCGACTACGACTACCGAAACCGTGGAGCAGCTTGCCACCGAAATTAGTGAAAGCTGCAGTCATACTTTGGAGGATGTCGTCACTGCGGACGATCACGCTCAGCGTGGTAACAGCACAATAGAAAGTACCGTATCGCAGGTTGCGAGGCTTAATCATTCGTTGGCTGAGTCCGCCAGCGCCATGAACCAACTCGAAAGTGAAAGCCAAGATATCACTAATATTTTAGGGGTGATCCGTTCTATCGCAGAGCAAACTAATCTTTTGGCATTAAATGCAGCGATTGAGGCAGCCCGTGCAGGTGAACAAGGTCGGGGCTTTGCAGTGGTTGCTGATGAGGTAAGAACGCTTGCGCAGCGCTCACATGATGCCACACAGGAAATAGAGCAAGTGTTAACCAACCTCATCGCACAAACGAGGACGGTATCGGCCCAAATGACGTCGAGCGTAGGCGAGTCTGAGACGGCTATCAAACAATCACAAAGCGCTCAGCAAGCGTTTACTGATATCGCTCAGGCAGTGTCAAGAATTAAAACTTCGGTTTCAAATATAGCGTCACAAGCCTCATTACAAGGAGAAAATGCAGGCCACACTAGACGTTTGATTGACTCGGTGGATGTTTCCGTACGACAAGTCGGAGAAGAAACGGCAGCATTAAACGCAGGTGCTGACCAATTAGTTAGCTTAGCCAAAGACTTAGAGCGTTTGGTTGGCCGCTTTGATATTAATTAAGTCGCTTACGTTTCGAATGGCTAAACCCAGTCTCTACAATTGTTATAAAATATCGTCTCAATTAGTTGTCCTTATAATAAGAACTAGATAGACTCGATGGATGGATTGATTTATTACAGAAGAATAAAAATGAAGAAATTTAAATTTACATTAGTAGCAGCATCTTTGGTTGCTGTACTTGGTTGTCAAGAAGCGCCATCTCAAAACGCAACATCTGACGTTAAAGCAGAACAGTCCGCAGCCGTTGTGGCGCCAGTTGCAGAAAAGATCCCACACAAGACGACCATTCACGGTCAAGAACTTGTCGATAATTATCACTGGCTACGTGACGATACTAGAAGCAATGAAAAGGTGCTGTCACACTTAACCAAAGAAAATGCCTATACCGACAGCAAGCTCGTAAACACAGAGCAACTACAACAAACCTTATTTGAAGAAATAAAGAACAAAGTGGTTAAAGATGACCGCAGCGTGCCGGTACTAAACGGCAGTTATTATTATTTTAGTGCCACTGAGGGTGACAAAGAATACTTCACTTATTACCGCAGTGAACACAAAGATGGTAAAAATGCGGAAGCTATCTTTGATGCGAATATCCGCGCTGAAGGTCAAAACTACTACGGTGTCGGTGGTATTTCCGTTTCAACCAACGAAAATCTATTAGCTTTTGCTGAAGATACAGTAAGTCGTCGAATTTATACTATCCGAATCAAAGATTTAACAACAGGTAAGTTACTGGACGATACAATCGAAGGTGCGTCAGGCCCTATCGTTTGGGCGAACGATAACAAGACCATCTATTACATCAAAAAAGATCCGGTTACTTTGCTCGGTTATCAAGTATTCCGTCATACTCTAGGCACAGCGCAAAGCACAGATGAACTGATTTACGAAGAAAAAGATAACAGCTATTACACCTATATCTCAAAGAGTAAAGACAAGAGCAAAATATACATTCACCATTCCAGCACCGAGGCATCAGGTGTTTCTTTACTAGATGCAGATAATGCAAAAGCAACTCCTGAGCGCTTTATTCCAAGAGAAAGTGGTCATGAATATAGCATTGCTAAACTTGGCGACTGGTATTACATCCACACCAATAAAGATGCCGTAAACTTTAAGCTGATGCGCGTTAAAGCCAGTGATGCAAGTGATATTTCAAAATGGCAAACCGTTGTACCGCACAATGCCGATGCAAAACTAGATAGCTTTGAGCTATTTAATCAGCACCTTGTTTACGAAACGCGTGAAAATGGCCTTAGCCAAATCACCGTATTAAATTTAGATAATAACGAAAGCAAGCGTTTAACCTTTAACGACCCGGCTTACGCAGTGTATTTAACTGGTAATGCAAATTTAGACGCAGGCGCAGTAAGAATTGGTTATCAGAGTATGACGACCCCGGCTTCTGTGTATGATGTCGACCTTGCTAGTTTAGACAAAACACTATTAAAGCAAGACAAAGTATTGGGTGACTTTGCACCTGAAAACTACCAATCTGAACGTATTTTTGTCACCGCACGTGACGGCATAAAAGTACCAGTTTCAATTGTTTATCGTAAAGATAAGTTTAAGCAAGATGGTTCTAACCCGCTACTACAATACGGTTATGGTTCATACGGTTCTAATGTTGAGCCAACTTTCTCTATAAGCCGTTTAAGCCTTTTAGATCGTGGTTTTGTCTATGCTATTGCGCATATTCGTGGTTCAGAAACGCTTGGCCGTCCTTGGTACGATAACGGCAAAAAATTAAATAAAAAGAACACCTTTAACGACTTTGTTGATGTCACAAAAGCACTCGTTGAGCAAAAATATGGTGATGCTTCACGTATTTATGCCAGAGGTGGCAGCGCAGGTGGCCTATTAATGGGTGCAGTCATTAACCAAGCGCCGGAACTATATGATGGTGTACACGCAGCTGTACCATTTGTTGACGTGATCAATACCATGCTGGACGAAACGCTACCGCTGACCACAAATGAGTACGACGAATGGGGCAACCCAAATGAGAAGACGTATTTTGACTACATGCTGTCTTACTCACCTTACGATCAAGTTAAAGCCCAAGCATATCCAAACCTGCTTGTAACCACGGGTTTGCATGATTCTCAGGTGCAATACTTCGAGCCTGCGAAATGGGTCGCTAAGCTACGCGAATACAAAACAGATGATAATCTACTGCTTCTAAAAACTGATATGGAAGCCGGCCACGGTGGTGCGTCTGGTCGCTTTAAGCGTATCCACGATGTCGCATTAAGTTATAGTTTCTTTATCGCACTCGCTGAAAATAAACTGTAGCCATCGGTCGTATCATACAAGGAGGCTTCGGCCTCCTTTGACTACCTCTTGCCAAACTATTCAACTAACTTTCTTTAGTACACATCGATCTAAATATACTTTAGCAGTGTCAATACCTAAGTGCTTCAATCTAAGCATTGGTGAAGCATATCAAATACGTAAATACTGTGAATTTATAGCCTAAGCTCTCCATAACACAAGTTTAGTACCCTCACCTAACAAACTCGCTATTTGTTGGCTATATTTAAAAAATGACTACTACGTACATAAGTGAAAAATGAATTTATTTCGCTTGGTTTTTATTTGCTGCTGTATTTTTCTGCCGCTCTTATCTAACGCCGTTCCCCATAAACCTGAATACTCAGCACCTATCAAGGTAACCATTTTGGTCGACGATGCTTATCCGCCTTATAGTTATCAAATTAACGGCGAGCTTTATGGCATCTATGTCGATATTGTAAAGCAAGCAGCGCGTTTGCTGAGTCATGAATATCAAGTTAACTTGCAAGCGGTACCATGGAAGCGAGGCGTTTCCTCAATGGCATCCGGCGAAGCAATGGCATTAATGCCACCTTATATTCATATCAAAAAACGCCCCTATATCTGGCCGTATTCCATTCCCCTTCAAGAAGAGGTGGTGGTTGCCTTTTGCAATCAAGGGATCACCTTAAAGCACTTGCCTCATGTAAAACCAGAAAGAGTACTTAATATTGGCATTAATGCCGGTTATATCATCTTAGATGAAAGCCTAATGGAAGCGCAAAAACAAGGACTTATTCAACTTTGGGAAAACAAAAGCACACGTTCAAATATCGAAAAGCTCGCACGTGGGCGCGTTGATTGTTACGTCAATGATCGGCTTTCCACTTTACTTGGTATTAATAAAATGTCGCAGATAACACCAAGTTTAAACACCAGTAATATTGTTGAAGATAAAATAGTAATGCGTCGCACTGCCCACATTGGGTACTTGAAAGGGTTTGAAGAAAAATATCCATTTAAACAAGATTTTATCCTAAAGATGGATGCTGCATTGAGGCAGGTAATAGACAACGCAGCAGCGGCAGACGAATGAATCTGCACGCATGATAAAACACCTTAAGCCACTGCTTTATAGAAATAAACAAAAAATAGAACAAAAAGGATGGATCATGATTAAATTAGTAAGAAATTCATTCACTGCGATCGCGCTTGGATTGATAAACATTTCAAACGCACAAGCTGATGACGTTGAGTTTAAGTTGCAAGAGGTTGCAAGAGGCCTTCATGTGCTATTTGGGCAAGGCGGTAATATTGCCATAAGTTCGGGCTCAGATGGCGTTTATATCGTCGATGATCAGTTCGCTAAACTCAGTGAACAAATTAAAGCAAAAATCAAAACAATCCAACCCAATGCACCTGAGTTTGTTATTAATACCCATCATCATGGCGACCATACAGGAGGCAACGAAAATTTCGCACAAGCGGGCAGCCATGTTATCGCGCATCACAATGTATACAAGCGGTTAGAACAAAAACATGGTGACGGTTCTGACTACTTGCCAACCTTGACATTTGGCAGTGATATGAAGCTCCACTTTAACCAAGAGCATGCTCACTTGTGGCATTATCATCACGCCCATACCGATGGCGATGCAGTGATCTTTTTTGACCGAGCAAATGCCGTACATATGGGCGATATCTATTTTAATTTAGGCAGCTTACCTTTTGTCGATGTCGACAGCGGCGGCTCCTTAGACGGAGTCATTGCAGCAGTACAAGATGTGATAGAGAAAATAGGCGACAAGACCACCGTCATACCAGGCCATGGCCCTGTAACAGATAAACAAAATTTACAAGATTATCTGGCACTATTACAAAAAGCGAAAACGATTATGCTAGATGCAATGAAAAATAATACAAGCTTGGAAGAAGTTGTAGCCGCGCGTCCGCTACAAATACTTAATCTTAATTATGCTAATTGGCTACCAGAAGAGCGCGTTACCACGTTATTTTATCGCAGTTTGAAATCGCCCCCAGTAAAATAAACTGCTAACCTATTTTAAAAAAAGGGGATGCCAGTAATGTTTAAAAAAAGGGGATGCCAGTAATGCACATCCCCTCCACCGAAAATACTTGGCTTAAAAACACTACTCCATCGTTGGTGCACTGGCATAAACAAGGTCGACTAAATTACTCATTGTTTTAGACTTTTGCATATATGCTTTCTCCATATAGGCAAGCTCTTGTAGCTCAAATAGTGTGGTCTCCACTAACGCTAACCATTTAGCCGTGGACTCTGGCACATCTGAGCCTTGCTTACTTGCTTTTTTTAACGCCTCATAATAAATATTAAGATCGTTATACTGACGTAAGTAATCCATATAATAATCCTTTGTCACCAACCGATATTCTATAAAGCTGAGCTTATCAAAAACTTCGCCTGAAAATTCTGTCGAACAAAAAAATTCACAACAAAAATTTAAATAAACACCACAATTCAATAAGTTACACTTTAATAAAATCATTTTAGCAACATAAAAACAAAACAAGCTTGCAAATTTGGTACATGCGGTTACAATCCAAATTTTACAAAATAGAAACAGTAACGGCGTTAAAATTTAACTTTCGCATATCCGCGAGCCCGAGTGAAAAAGGATTAAGTGAGTGGGCAGAACCCGATTTAAGTGTACAGGTGATGATCTTCGAAGACTGCGCATGTCGGCTGATAAAACCACCCAGCAGATGGCTGACTTAGTAGGGATCCGGCGACAAACCTATGAAGAGTATGAAAAAGGTATTCGGAAATTTTCATTCGAGTACTTTTTAGAATGGAGTACATACTGTGGTATGGATGTTAATCCAATTACAGACTACTTTATGGACCTACGCACAAAGATGCAAGATGTAAAGCTCTGGCGAGAAAGCCCTTCTCCTGCAAAAAAGCGCAAAAACCAAAAAGGTCAGGAAGATTAGTGTGTTAACATCCACCTTTTAATACAACATCTTTAGTTTCACTTGTTTACAAAATAAGCAACAAGTTATTCTCATTTTTGACGTTTCGCGATAGAGTAGTGCTAACCAAAACACCGAAAATAATCCTGAAGGGAAATCAACATGCAGCTATTCAAAAATGTGACAGCAGGCATACTAACCTTTTGCTTTATCACGATAAAACAGCTTGTGAGTAAAATAAAACAAGGCACTCGCGTGCGCTTAGTAAATGGCGCTAGTCGAAACAAACAAAGCGCTGTAGCAACTCAGTGCCATCGCAACGGTAATACTATGGCGGAGTCACAACTGTACCGAATAGTGGGTGGTTCGGGTTTAGACCATTATAAAGATCCACGAGGTAAACAGATTAACAATACGGCAACGTTAAATCTTAGTGCACAAGAGCTGCATAAGGTTAGTGGTGGCTCTGGTGGGCATCACAATGATGATCCACGCGGAGTCGACAAAAACGGGGAACTAATCCGCAGCAAAACAGCTCCAGCATTGACTCAACATACTTTAAATGCCACACAACTGGTAAAAATTGTAGGTGGGAGTACTGGCGCGCAAGTAAAAGATCCTAGAGCAGAGGGGGAAAATGTTGAAATGTATAACTCGTATCGCACTACGCCAACAGCTCTCACAACACAGGTTTAATGATGAATATCTCAAACTATTTTTTACTTTTTTTGGTCGTATTTTCAATTCTTCTATCATACGTTCACATTAAGTTTGTCGACCATATTCACTTTGCAATCATTGGAGTTTTGCTGCTTGTGACATTGCTCATTAAGTATCAAGAAAACATGAAGCATTTGGTTGCACTAATTTCGACAACTCTCCTTATTGAATATTACACATTCTCGACTTTTTCCGCGACTCTGGAAACAGGCGAACAACCATATCAGGTAAATAGCCTAATATATCTATCAGCTCTCATTCTAGATCTTATCGTTTTTTACATTCTTAAATACCGAGTTCGATTTTCGCTTCAATTTGTTAAACGTTTTCAACCAAAGAAATGGCAATACATTTACACCACTCATGCAGATATCCTTTTATATGGTGTCTACTTAGCTTTTATCGTGGTGGATTTACTTGTTTTAGGTGAGCACTTACTGAGAAATATGGATTATATCTTTGGCGTCTCAGAGGCAACGGCTAAGCCCTTCTGGAGCTGGAATTGGGTTTACAAAAGTTACCCCTACGCAAAAAGTATTCTACTTTCTTGTGTTGTAACTATCTTACTCGCCACCATTTTTGTAGAAAATCAACGGCCAGAACAGGAAGACGATGATGAAGATGATAGCGATGAGGTAATACATAAAACAGATCAACAACAAAAGCCGTAATGGCTTTTGTTGTTAGGTATCTAGTTATCATCTATTGCCAGCGTTAAGCCCAAACCCCTCACTCACCGTTACAACGGAGCATGGCGAACTCATTTTTCAGTTACAAACGGCTGAGAATATTACCGGTGGTCTACATAGCAAGTATGAACTTGATCTTGCGCCTTATTTTATCGCATTGAAAAACAAAGATAAGCCAGCCATTGATTACAATATTGCCTATCAAGTCCATGAGCTTCTATCACCTAACGACATTGCCATATTTAACACTGGAGACTGGCTGGCCGTATCGCTGACCAACAACACTCGTAGTTTTGATGAGCTTTTTATCTTTAACAAATCTAGCCAACACATACTGCATATTGGTGGGCAATTTGATAGTTTAGAAACTAAAACACTATTAGCTCAGTTCCGTTTACCATGACTGAATGATATAAAAAACTATTAAAAATACAATAATTACAAAATAAACAAGGATTTACTATGCGATACCTTACAGCAATAGGGACTATTTTATTAGCTGCTTACTCTATCTATCTGAATACGGTAATCTCAGACTTAGAGCTTGAGCGAGATAATTTGGAGGAGCGTTTCGCTGCTCTCTCCAGCAACATTGAGGCTTCCGACAATGTAAAGCCACACCTCGAAGAAGTAGCTATCAGCAAGCCAAAGCCTACTGGTAAGTTTGCAGATGAGAATAGCACTAACCAATATACTGAAATTAAAACACCTAAAGAAAGTGACGAAAGAACAATCACGCCTTCAAAAGATAAAGGGTTTAACGAGCAATCTGTAGACGAAACCTGGGCATTCGAATTTTCCGATCAAATTCATTATTTTTTCATGG
Source organism: Pseudoalteromonas sp. NC201 (assembly GCF_002850255.1). Lineage (NCBI taxonomy): Bacteria > Pseudomonadati > Pseudomonadota > Gammaproteobacteria > Alteromonadales > Pseudoalteromonadaceae > Pseudoalteromonas > Pseudoalteromonas sp. NC201. Next base: position 1,002,401 of record NZ_CP022523.1, on the reverse strand, counting down.
AAAACGAAATCCTAAACAAGCTGCGCGTAACTAATATTGATTGCCGTGAAACGGCCTGTAGAGTGGATATATATATCAATAAAGACGAACCAATCGAAACCGCAGCGGCTGTTGGTGAAATATTTGGGAGTGATGAACGCTGGCAAGATCACCCCTTCTATTTTAATTCAACGCCCGAAGATGGGGTGATCCGAGTCGAGATCAATAGATACAAGTAGTTAAAAGTTTGGAAGCGTTATATCTTAGCGCTTCCGAGCAAATAGGTATTCACTCAAATACCGCTAAGTGAAGCCTTATACAACAGTAGCTTTTAAACACACAAGACTAGAAAACACATCTTTCAAATTCGTCCATTCCAATCAAAGTTACACCAATAAATCCGCTCAAAATTCATTTACGCTCACTTTTTAAACAAAAAGTTGCAAACTTCATTGGACAGCGCCGTCAGAACGCTATACTATATGCAGGCTTTAGATACTTAGAGCACTTACTACTGCTGCACTGTTTTTTCTTGATACTCTTTTTTTTAAAAAGTCGTTTATAGATATACCAATGCGTTACTAGCTAAGTTTTATCTATCGCTTTATCGGTGATTTTCACCACATATTTAATTTTTTGAAAAAGGTTTCAATTATGTCTAACACAGTAAACGGCACAGTTAAGTGGTTCAACGAAGAGAAAGGTTTTGGTTTCATCACTCAAGAAAACGGCGGTAAAGATGTATTCGTACATTTCCGTGCTATCGTTTCTGACGGTTTCAAAACTTTAACTGAAGGCCAATCAGTGTCTTTCACAGTTGAAGAAGGCCAGAAAGGTCCTCAAGCAAGCAACGTAGTAGTTAACTAATACGTATTGCTCAGAGCTAGTGCCTGCACTAGCTCTACGAACTCCCCCACTCCTCACTTAGCCTTTCGGCAACATATCTGACAGTAACAACGCAATCCCCAAAAATGACATAAAACCCGCTATATCTGTAATTGTCGTAAGTACAATTGATGAAGATTGCGCAGGGTCAAGTCCAAATTTTTTCAATGCTATTGGTACAATGGCGCCTGAGCTTCCCGCAATGACAAGAGACGATATCATCGCCAGCGCAATAACAAGTGCAAGGCCGAGTGATTGACTCCACAAATATACGCCAATGCCACAAGTAACCGCTATTGCTATGCCATTTAACAGCCCAACCATCATTTCTTTTAGCATCACCTGATACCAGTGTCGCGTTGAAATTTCTCGTAGTGTTAAGCCTCGCATCGTTACAGCCAAAGCTTGAGCCCCTGCGTTACCCGACTGCCCAGCTGCTACTGGCAGCAAAATAGCTAAAGCGGTAACTTGAGCAATCAATCCCTCAAATGCCCCCACTACGGCAGCGGCTGCAAATGCGGTTAACAAGTTAATTTGTAACCACGGAAGCCGTTTCTTTACTGCAAACCAACTACTTGATAGGGCTTTTTCGTCTTTACTTGCACCTACCATGGTCTGCATATCACTCGCTAAATCTTCTTTGGTTGACTGATAGGCATCAAAAAATCGGATCTGCCCAACTAGCTGTTGCTGCGCATCAAGTACTGGAATTGCTCGCACTTTGTGCCCTTCAAACGCTTCCACGACCTGATCTTTATGATCCATCACATTTAGCGTGACTCGGATCGGCGTCGCAACCTGCGTTAGCGTTTTACTTGAGGAGCTTCCCACTAAAACATTGAGTGTAGTCTCGCCCACTAAATCCTGCTGCTCATTTAATACGTAGATGACGTCTGGCACTTTACCGTCTAATCGTTTCAGTTGCGCGAGCACTTCACGTAGTGTTGTATCTGAGTAAAACGCTTGCACCTTTTTGTTCATCATTCTCGCAGCGGTATTTTCAGGAAAAACCAGCAACTCGCTAAGTTCATTCGCTATGGTTGAATGCTGCTCCTTTAATTTAGCGAGTAGCACCTGCTGCGCTTCCTGCGACTGCTTGTTCAAAAGCCCGACCGCAATATGGCTATCTAGGCTCGCGATAAATTGTGCTTGATATTCCACAGGGAATTGCTGGAAAATTTGTTCAGCGGCTCCCGGCGGCAAATATTTCCATAAACGATAAATGATATGTTGTGCCTGCTGTTGTAATAATTCAGCGGCTTCGTCTGGAGGTAAAGTGCCAAGGAGCTGCGCACTTTTGAGCGGAAACTTATTTAAAAACTCATCACTGAGCTGCTCTACCGCTGACTCTAATGTATCTTTTGCTACGCTCATCGCTTATTTCCCCTTGACCTTAACTGGCACCAATGTATCTAACATACTGGCAAACGAACTGGTGTAGGCATCTAACAAATCTAAAGATTCGCTTGGCTTGTCTTTTGTTTCATCCATTCGACCCAGTGCACTTCTCACCCTGTGATGTGGCAATACCCCAATAAAATCACCACTTCGATTAGCAACCGCAACCTGATCTTGTTGCGCCCAAACGGGCGATTTCAATGCACTATGCAACTCGGTATAACCACTTAGAGAAACAACGTGAGTATCCATTAAATCTGCAATTTTCTGTTGCGGCGCTTTGCGAAGCAAATGAGTTAGTGATAGCTGACCCACCACATGGCGATGCTGATTTACCACATAAACTAGCGTAAACCCGATATAGTCACGTTTTTTTAAGCGCAGCAGTGACTCCTCAACTGTCATTGTTTCTTCAAGAATTAATACGTCCGTTTCAACCCATGCACCCACAGTATAATCAGGGTAGCTAATCAACATCTTACAGAGTGTTTGTCGTCTTACTGAGATGAGGTTAAGAAAACGGGCAAGTTCTTCATCCTGTAAATGCCTAAAGATAGCTGCAATATCAGCCAACTTCATTTTGCCAAGCCACCTAGCAATATCCACATCCGTTTGCGTTATCAGAATTTCCGCTGCACTGCGGGGCTGCATGACTTTAAGCACGTTTAAAGCAACTTCATTTGATAACGTTTTTAGTAACTTGGCAGCGACATCTGGCGTTTGCAAAGAAAGTAAGCGCGCGGCGCCAGCTGGCTCTTCTTGTAAAAAGTGTTGCGCAATTTTGAGGTTTAACGCTGACATAGAGCCTCCCTACTGCTTACTTGAATGGCTGTGTGTCGCGGTAATATGTGCCGATTCTTTTAAAAATTGCCTTGCCGGTATTAGGGTTCTCCCTTTTTGGGTTTCAATCACTAGCATCGTTGCTGTGATTTCGGTGAGCGTACCTGAAACGCCTGCAATTTCAATTTGATCGTTAATCCGACAGTGACGCAGCGCTTGTTTTGCCGCGACGGTATTTGCGATTAGCTCTCTACTCCCAAGACCAAAGGCCAACGCAACTCCTGCACACAATACGCCTGTCAGCACCACCACCATATTGGTCACAAATTGAATATTGATCCCTAATTGCTCAATACCTATTACCGTTGCGGTAAATAGAATCGCGAGCTTGGCTATGTTACCCGCGACTTCAACTCGCGCAAACCCAACGGACTGCGCTCCGGCTCTTGCCATGGCACTGGCCAAATTGCCAAGCAGATAACCACCAACAATAATAAATATCCCAGCGAGTAGATTTGGTAAGTAACTGAGTAGCGAGGAGATCCAATCACTGAAGAAGTTTAAGCCAAGGCTGGATGTGGCCGCTGCGATAAAAAACATCATCGTGACCCAAAACACGGTTTTCCCTATTAATCGAGCGTGTTTTAGATTTAGCTGAAGCGTTTGTTCGGTTTGCACTCGTTGACTTAAACCCGCCAATGCACGATTGCAAAGCTTAAATAACGAAATAGTCAGCTTGCTCAATAGCCAGGCCACTATCCAACCGACAAACAGCATGAGTGCCGCGCCCAATAGTTGCGGCGTATGAGTCACAAGTTGATTGATTAATTGCTCGTAACTGGCAGATAAGGCGTGTTGCCAATTATCAAAGGTACCCTCGGTGGCCATGTAAACTCCTGAATTCGCTAAAACAGCTTACTTTTAAATCAATACATTCATTGTTATCACAGTGTTAGCCGTTGTCCAGAGAATTCCCCTAAGTCCTAAATATTTAAACTACTAACAATACGTTTGGGAACATTTTTGAGAGAATGGAAGCAATTAAGGCGCAAAAACAAGTACCGTCTTTGCGCCCTAGTTGTTTCTTTACATTGGGTGATATAGCTACCTAAAGCGGATGGTTTCTCGCTCACCCATTTCTTCCGGTTCCACATTTTTGCCCACGGCTAGTTTTAATAAGCCGCTCAAGTCAGGGCTAACATGCCAAATTTCAGCATCGTCCAGTTCAAAACGGAGCATGATAAGCTCTGGGTCATCTTTACCCTTTTCAAACCAACTCTCTGCCTGCCTTGACCAATGGGCATCAAGTACGTCTTGTCTTGTTTCTTCGATTAAGTGTCCGCGAATACAAGCGAATACATTATGCCCTTTACTGGAAAATTGTGCGGTTGCTTTGCCACACTTAGCAATACGATTTGTTTTGCTGGTAAAAAACCAAAACTCGCCGTTGGCGTCTTTATCCAACTGTGCTCGCATTGGCTCATGGTGATTATTGTCATCACTCAAACCAATCATCACATTGGGGCTGCTGTCTAGCGCTTCCCAAAAAGTTTTCTTTATGTCTGACATTATCTTCTCCTTATTTATATCAATTAGCGTCTGCTTGAAACGGCACAAACCCACTCTTTCGATTAATTGATAGTATCTTGTTGCAGAGCCTCAATAATTGCTTCATTAAAAGCATCAAGATCATTTGGATTGCGACTTGTGATCAAGTTGTCGTCTACCGCAACTTTAAGGTCAATCCAGTCTGCGCCTGCATTTTTAAGATCGGTTTTGATACTTGGGAAAGAGGTAAGCGTTTTTCCCTCTACCAACTGGGCTTCGATTAACAGCCAAGGGCCGTGGCATATCGCCGCAATTGGACGCTTATTTCCAAACTGTGAAAAGGCCTGAATAAATTTAACCGCAGATTTTTCCTGCCTTAGTCTGTCTGGGTTGAATAACCCGCCTGGTAAAACGAGCCCCGCATATTTACTGGGTATGGCTTCATCCAAGGTTAAATCAACGGCGACTTTCTCACCCCAATTGTCTTCATCCCAAGCGGTAATATCTCCCTTTTTTAATGAAATGATATCAACATTAAATCCAGCGCTTTCAAGCGCCTGCTTAGGTTTAATCAGCTCACTTTGTTCGAACCCGTCAGTGGCTAAGATCGCGACTGAAATATTGTCTGACTCCGTCATCATTCTCTCCTTCAATACGTTGCTGGTGTAGAGGTAGATGCGGATACTTATGCAGAATCAATACCATCATATAACCTTATGAAATATATAAACATTAAAGATTAGTGTATTGATTGGATGTAATCTTTACAGAACAGAGGAATGTAAATCTGGACTAGGTTAGCCCTAGTCCATCTTTATTATAATGAAGAGATAGAGGCTGAGTTTGTGCCAAACTCAAACACGTTCAATTTTCCGCATTGAGCAAAGTGATTATTGCTCGTGTATGGCGTGTCTTGTTGGTTAATATCCCCTTCCCAGCCTTGACCATTTTTCACGAATGCTTTTACTTCAAACCAACCGTTGAATGTTTTGCTACAGTCCATTTCTACTTCCAGCAACCAGTAATGTGCTCCCCATTGATTGAGTGACATGACGCCAAAACCATCGCTATCGTAACGCTTTTCCGCGCCCCAGCTAGCAGGCCAAATATTGGTTGTCCAATCCAGCGGACTCCCTTGGGCGTCACTAGACTGCCCAGCTTCAGCCGCTAGCCAATCCAATCTGGTATCAGCCACTTTCCAAGACGCAGTTGTCATGTTTCGCATGTTCAAATGTTTGACAGGTAAAGAGCAAAGCGTAGGGTCAGCGCTACAATCAATCCCGCGCTGCAATGCTGCGGCATGATCAAGGCCACCTCGGACGAACATATCCTGACCAGATTGCGTTTCTGCTTTAATAAAGACTAATGTGCGTTGCCAATCACCAATCTCTGGTGGTGTTGCCAGTTTACTTTGATGATGAATGGCTAAGGCATCCATAGCAGCTAAATTAATTTGTGCGTAACCATTGGTATCAACTTCGATGCTTCTACCCGCGCAGTTTCCTTGGCCGATACCTCCACTTAGCACATCACAATAGGTTCCCGCTGCAAGCCCCGTTTGCAGGCTTTGAACCATACTAGAAGATTCTCGGTTAATGGCAACAAAGCCTAAATCACCTCGGGAAAATGCAATTTGGTTATTACCATTGTCCCACCAATTTGCCACCGTCCAATTGCCATTAGTATGATTTCTAAACTGCATCGCACCTGCAATCATTGGGCGACGATGCTCACACTGCCATAGTTGACTAGTACAGTTGAGGTTAGCGTTTTGATGAACAGGCACTGAAGGGCCACCAGCATCGGTGTCGCCATTAAACTCGTAACTCGACATCACTTTAGGATAACCATAAGGATATGCCAGCATAAATACATTTGCTAAATCATACAGTTTACCATCATGAAAGGTAACGATAGAGCCTGCACCACCGTGCCCGCGTTGGTTGTCATGATTATCTGTAAATACCACGGCTTTATAACTTGGCATCATACCCCAAGCTTCGCCAAAGCTTTTTAACCAAGCCAACTTGCCTTGCTCAAATGTCTCACTCAGTTTAATGCTGTATTTAAACTCGGTGACTAAGCCATTTTGATGATATTCAGAAGCAGAAACCGCCTCACTTCCTTGATCAATCACCTCTTGGAAAACGACCGCTGGTTGATTTAACTTGGCTAACACATCGCCAATATCACTTGCAGGCATGTGCTTGCTTGCATCTAACCTAAACCCTGCCACGCCCAGAGACTGTAAATCGTTCAAAAAGCCCGCTAGGGTATTTTGTACGTAGCTCGCATCGGTGTCTAAATCATGAAGCCCTACGAGTTCGCAGTGCTGTACTCGCCATGCATTATTACCGTAGTCTTCAGGGTTTATTGCACAGGTGTTATGAAAATCTTGTGGACTATAGATAGGATATTGTTTGTTGCCAAAAGCGTTACCCGCAACTCCGATGCCGCTGCCATGGGCCATGTGGTTTATAACGGCATCAACATAGATGTCTACTCCGGCAGATTTACACCTTGCGACCATATCGGCAAATTCGGCTCGACTACCACTACGACTCGCTATCTCATAACTGACTGGCTGATAACGAGTCCACCATTGATCACCTGTGATATGCTCATTGGGTGGCGATACTTGCACAGCCGCGTAGCCTTTTGGCCCCAAAAATGTTTCACACTCCGTCGCAACATCTGCCCAAGACCACTCGAATAAATGAACGAATGTTGTTGGGTCGCCTTCAGCTGCATGTGCAGGTGTAACGCAACTGGATGTTAACAACACACCCGCTGCAATTTGATTTAGTTTTATATTTTTCATTATTGCGCCTCTTATTCACACAAGATTAACAATATAGAATTCCTAGCTAAACAATCTACTGAATACGTATGCATTAGTTTTACTAACAAGTAGCCTTACTAAGAAATAGCATAAACACCGAGTAGTATTTCAGCTTCAGCAATGAATGAACTCCTCTAGCAACTGAATCCTTGCTCGCCATATGCGAGAACATGAAAATTGCAATTAACAAATCAATAACCATTAAACAATTACATAAACACATGCTTTGAAATACAAAAAACCAACATTAGATAATATTTTTTTCTTATTTTTTATTTTGATAGACATAAAGCTGTTGTTATAAATAAAACAAGAATTTTTCCTAAGTTTCTGTTTTAGGTTACGAATTTTTAGAAGAGTCATTCCAAGCTTCAAAACATCAACTACACTCAAATGACATCTTTGTATAAAAAACCCACAGAGATGTCATCCGAAGCAGTTCTATTAATGTTATCAACCTAGTAACTGAACCACTCAGGGGTCATTATGATTACACAGCGCTCACTTTTAAGCCGTGTTCGTAAGATTGTCTCTAACAGCTGCATAGCTGGCAGTATATTTTTCGCCTTAACCTCATCCGCATTTGCACTCGAAAATTGGCAAAAAGTCGAAAGGCTCACACCAACTGACGAAACTACCAATGCAGATGAATTAGTCTTTAAAGTCACCTTTGTTAACGCACATACCGTTGCGCCAACCGCCAGTGACTTTACGATTCTGGGCGATGAAAAAGACACCAATAACGACACAACTATTGATACAGGCAGTAAAACAACCGCATCAATCACACAAGTCACCGTCGACTCAGGTAACAGCTCAATTTACCATGTTACGCTCTCTGGAGGTGACCTTGCCAGCTACAACGGCGTCGTTGCGTTATTGCCTGCGAGTAACTCGATAAGACCTGAAGTGTTCGAAGCCTACTACGTTAGTAACGGCACTGAGCTCCCAGCCTCTGATAAACTCATTGTATTTGATTACGCAGATCAGACCAGCGAGCTGGGCAATGGCTACTTTGGAGCAACTGCCGCAGAAGCAAGAACCACAGCAGATGCCCTATGCAAAAGTAAATTTCTACGCAAGCATAACCGACTAAACAATATTATTGATAGTTCTGCTTCAACAGCAGTAAGTAATGGACCGGTTAGAGCACATGCTGTAATTTCATTCTCTGCATCCGATGACATCGCCAGCCTTGACACTAATTACAGCCTACCTAGTGTTAATGTTTTTAATAGCGGAGGCACTAAGCTTGCTGACGCCAATTGGGATGACTTTGTCAACGGCACACTTAGCGCCCTTAATAGTAATGCGTCCGACATGCTAGAAAATTCGGGCAACGTTAAGTATTTTTGGAGTTTCTCCGATTCGGGAGGCACTTTTAACGCTGCGAATAACTGTTCGGGCGGAACCTCACCTTCTAATACTGTCAAAGGTGTTGCCAACCAAAATGGCAGTTGGTATACCTTAATAGGTAGTGTGCCCTGTAACAACGCACTGAATTTAATTTGTGTCGCATGGCATGAATCAGCCTATTTAGATGCCAATATTTCCAATACCGCACCTACAATTAGTAACTTACCAGCAAGCTTTACTGTGACAGAAGATGTCGCAACTACGGTTGATCTATCAGCGGTCGTCTTAGCTGATAACGAAGATGACAGCTTAACGGTTACCTTGGCTCTGGACAGTGGCACCATCGCAAGCACCGATGGTAATGGCACAGTGAGCAGCGTCACAGTGGCGGGAAGTGGCACTGCAAGTATGACATTAAGTGGGTCAGCGGCTGCGCTTAATACCTATCTCGATGTGACGACTAAGCTAAATATCACCACGGAAACCGACAACACAGCGGCAATGACGCTCACGGTTACGCCGAATGACGGTACCGTTGATGGTGATGCAGCAACCAGCACCGTGAACGTCACGGCAGTCAACGATAAGCCAACCTTTACTTCCACAGCGGTCACTGCATCAACTGAGGATTCAGTGTACAAATATTCAATAGCCACCAGCGACCCTGACAAAGATGATGTCACCGTTTCTGTCTCGGCTAGCACCCCGCTTCCAAGTTGGCTAAGCTTAAATACAAGCACAGAAGCAACGGTGTCTACACTTGCAGGTCAAAGCTCTGGTTATGCCGATGGAACTGGGACTGCCGCCTCATTTAAATCTCCTTATGACGTTGCAACCGACAGTAACAACAATGTGTATGTTGCCGATTACAGTAACCATGTGATCCGTAAAATTACACCTAAGGGAGTTGTCACTACACTTGCAGGTTCTGGAACCGCAGGCTCTGATGAAGGCACTGGTAGTGCTGCTTCATTTAACTTTCCCAAAGCCGTAACGGTTGACGCTTCTGGCAATGTTTATGTTGCAGATTCTTCAAACAATAAAATCCGTAAGATCACCCCGGCAGGAGTAGTAACTACCTTTGCAGGCAGTGGTTCTCCTGGCAGCACGGACGGAACTGGCACAGCAGCCACTTTTGCTGCACCAACAGGTATCACGATTGACAGCAACGGAAATCTATTTGTCGTAGAAACGAACCCTCATATCGTTCGTAAAATAACCCCTGCAGGCGTCGTAACCACGTTTGCGGGTAGTAAAGGGTCTTCTGGGTTTACTGATGCAACAGGAACATCGGCAAAATTCAACTTCCCCTATAATGGCGGTAGTAGTAGCAACAACGACCTATTTATAGCGGACCGCAACAATCACGCTATTCGTAAAGTCACCTCGGCAAGCGTTGTAACCACTTTTGCAGGAACGGGATCGGCGGGTTCGGCTAATGGTACAGGAACGCAAGCAAGCTTTAATAAGCCATACGATATCGCACTAGACAGCGCCGATAACCTTTATGTATCCGAGCAAACGGGCCACACTATTCGCAAGATAACCAGTGCAGGCGTAGTAACCACTTTTGCAGGAAGTGCCGGAGTCTCAGGAAGTACAGATGGTTTAGCGAGTGTGGCACGCTTCAGCCAACCCTTTGGTATTGCAGTAGACAGCAATGGCATCGTTTATGTTGCAGATACCGGCAACCATCGAATTCGAAAAATATCACCGGCAGAGACGACGTTGACGGGTACGCCTAGCAATGACGATGTTGGCGATCACTATATTTGTTTAATTGTTTCCGACGGTACTGAAACCAGCGAGCAATGCTTTACCATTACGGTTACAAACGTCAATGATGCGCCCGTTGTCGCAACTAACACGGGTTTAACCTTAGATGGTGGTACAACAATAAACATCACGAGTTCAGCTCTGTCTGCAAGCGATGTTGATGACAGTGGTACAGGTTTAACGTACACAGTAACTACCTTGCCAAGTCACGGAAACCTCTTTGTTGATGCCAACAGTAATGACAGCTTAGACAGTGGTGAAGCGCTCGGCAGCAATGGTACGTTCACACAAGCTGATATTGAAAATGGCAACTTATTTTATGCCCACGACGACTCTCAAAATGCGAGTGACAGTTTTGTCTTTTCACTAGAGGATGGCTTGGAAGACGGTGTTACCGCAATTACCAATCAAACATTTAGCTTTGTTGTTGAGTTAAATAAAGCACCGGTTATCAGCGGTACTCCAGCGGCGACCGTCAACGAAAACGTTGCATATAGTTTTACGCCTACCGCAACTGACGAAGATAACGACACCTTAACATTTAGCATCACCAATAAACCAAGCTGGGCAACCTTTAGCACCTCAACCGGTAGTTTAACGGGAACACCTAGTTATACCGATGCAGGTGCATACAATGGTATTGTTATTACAGTGAGTGATGGCACAGCCAGTGATACCTTAAATTTTGATATTACTGTCGCCAACGTGAACCGCACACCAAGTATTAGTGGGACACCTGCGACTAGTGTTGATGAAAATAGCAGTTATAGCTTTACTCCAACAGCCTCTGATCCTGATGGAGATACGCTTACTTTCAGTATCACCAATAAACCAAGTTGGGCCACTTTCAGTACCAGTACAGGAGCCTTGAGCGGCACGCCAAGCTTTACTGATGCTGGCGACTACAACGGTATTGTAGTAACAGTCAGCGATGGTACCGCAACACAAACGCTGAACTTTAATATTAATGTTGTAAATGTGAACCGTTCCCCCTCAATTAGTGGCTCTCCATCCACTTCAGTGCTTGAAGGCGGTACTTATAATTTCACACCAACCGCAAGTGACCCTGATAATGACAACCTAAGCTTCTCTATTGCCAATAAGCCGATCTGGGCATCATTTAGTTCAACTACTGGAGCATTAACTGGAACTCCTAACTTCAATCAGGCAGGTACTTACAGTGGCATAGTCATTACAGTTAGTGACGGTAGCGCCTCTCAAAATCTGACCTTCTCAATCGCTGTAACAGATGTAAATCGCGCACCTACCATTACGGGTACGCCAGCAACCACTGTGAATGAGGGAGTAATTTATAGCTTCACCCCTAGTGCTTCCGATGAGGATAATGATAACCTTTCCTTTAGCATTACCAACGCGCCTGATTGGGCTACATTCAGTAGTACAACGGGTACGCTAACAGGTACTCCTACCTTTAATGATGGTGGTGAGCAATACAACATCACAATCAGTGTTAGTGATGGTAATGAAAGCGCAAACCTTAACTTCACGCTAAGCGTAGTCAACATCAATCGTTTACCGACGATAAGTGGTACTCCTGGCGTAAAAGTCACAGTGGGGGAAAACTATAGCTTTGTACCTGCTGCAACGGATGAAGATGAGGACACATTAAGCTTTACGATCACTAATAAGCCAAGCTGGGCTCTATTCTCAGCATCAACCGGTGAGCTATCTGGTACTCCGTCAGAGACAGATATTGGTACGACTAGCGGTATTCAAATCAGCGTTAGTGACGGTACTGACAATGCGAGTTTACCAGCATTTAACCTTGAAGTGGTTGCAGAGAATACGGCACCAGAAGGTGAAAACCTCTCGCTCACTGTAAAAGAAGATACCTCTTTGACTATTCTGCCGACATTACAAGATGCCGAAGATGATACCTTAACGCTGACAATTGGTAGTCAGCCAGCAAATGGGTCATTAACCAACAGCGGTGCAGGCTGGGTATATCAACCAGAAGCTGACTTCAATGGGGACGATAGTTTTACCTATTCAGTGAGCGATGGAGAGCTGCAAAGTGATAACTATACCGTTACATTGACTATCACACCTGTAAATGATTTACCTATTGCGAATAGTGATAGCTTCCAGCTTGATGGTTCAGCCAATAATACATTCACCCTTGATGTGCTAGCGAATGATACCGATGTAGATGGTGATACCCTCGTTATTGAAGGTGTCAAGGCAAGTTTAGGCAACGCCAGCGTAGTCGGCAATGCTCTGCAGTACACTGCGCCAAGTAACTTCGCGGGCTCTGTTACTCTGAACTACGCCATTCGTGATGGTCATGGTGGTCGAGCTAAAGCAAATGCACTATTAGAAATAAGTGGTGCAGTCAATGGTGAACCTCCTGTTGTCACCGCCCCAGCAGATCTAGAGATTAATGCGACAGGGCTATTTACCAAGGTAAACCTGGGTACTGCGACAGCACTTAATAGCAGCGGTGAACCTTTACCCGTTACGCTTACAGAAGGTAAAACCATATTTGCACCAGGAGAGCATAACGTCTACTGGCAAGCAACAGACGCAGACGGTAACTTAGGAACAGATCAACAGTTGTTGAGAGTGAATCCGCTAGTGTCGTTGAGTAAAGATAAAACCATTGCTGAAGGCAGTAAGGTAGATATTCAAGTGCTACTAAATGGCCCTGCTCCGCAATATCCTGTAACTGTCGATTATACCGTAACAGGTAGTGCAATATCAGGTGTTGATCATGACTTGAGTAGCGGCTCGGTGACGATAAGCTCGGGCACGAAAGCCAACATTTCAATTCAAACAGTTGCAGATGGTGAGTTTGAGGGCGATGAGACGATCACGGTCAGCTTAAATAACGGTATTAACCTTGGTGCAAAACGGGAAACCACTATTACAGTGAGCGAGCAAAATATTGCGCCGGATGTCTCACTAGTTGTGACTCAGAATGACCAAAACCGGCTAACCGTTAGCCAAGATGAAGGAATTGTATCTGTCGTTGCAACGGTGGCCGATCCAAATGCTGGCGACACAGTGACGAACGCATGGAAAGTAACAGGTATGACTTCCGATCAATATACGGAGGACACACTGCAACTAAGCTTTAACCCTCAAGAACTGCAAGCGGGGACATACAAGATCACGCATACAGCAACTGACTCTAGTAGTGCGCAAGATAGTGAGAGCGTATTTATTCAAGTGACCCAGTCATTGCAACAGTTATCTGATACGGAAGATACGGATGGCGATCTTATCCCTGATAGTCAAGAGGGTTACGCCGATGATGATGGAGACGGGATCCCTGATTTCCAAGACGCTATCACCGAGTGTAACGTTATGCCTCAGGAAGTAGTGACGCAGGACGGCTTCTTAGTCGAAGGTAACCCTGGAGTCTGTTTACGTAAGGGCGAGTTTACTGCTAGTGGTGAAACCGGTGGCCTACTGATGACAGATGACGAGGGTAATTCACAACTAGGTGACGATGATGATGCACAAATCACTGGCGGCTTGTTTGACTTTATTGCTTACGGGCTACCGAAAGCAGGTCAAGTATATCAGCTAGTGATGCCACAGCGCCTACCTATCCCAAGAGATGCTGTATATCGTAAGTTTAAAGCGTCCTCAGGTCTTTGGGTGAACTTTGTGGAAGACGCAAATAACCTCGTCTTTAGTGCGGAAGGTGAGCCTGGCATTTGTCCTCCTCCAGGAGATGAAAGCTGGTCTGAGGGCCTGACAGAAGGACATTGGTGTGTGCAACTTCAGATAGAAGATGGTGGTATCAATGATGACGATGGTGAAGCAAACGGTAGTATTGTGGATCCAGGTGGTGTCGGTGTACTGCTATCTAATAATCAGATGCCTGTAGCGCTAGACGATACAATTAGTATGAAGTGGAACACTAATATTACTATCGATGTTTTAGCGAATGACACTGATGCTGATGGAGATATGCTCACCGTAGCAAATGCTTCTGCAAGCTTTGGCGATGTACAAATTAATCCAGATAATACTCTGTACTATACACCAAACACGGGGTATGTCGGAGTAGATACGCTGAGTTACGCCATAACCGATGGTAATGGAGGAACCGCAGGAGCGAGCGTAGTAATTACTGTAGTTGCCAATACGGCTCCCATAACGGTTTCCGATGTTGCAACAGTTGTTTCTGGAAAGCCAATTACCATTAATGTTCTAGCAAACGACAGTGATAGCGATGGCGATACGCTGCAAGTAACTGAGGCAACGGCACAGCACGGTAGTGTCGCAGTTAATGCTGACTACAGCTTAACCTATCAGTCAAATTCTGGGTTTGTTGGCAGTGAAACCGTTACCTACACAATCACAGATGGTGAAGCGAGTGTTCAAGGTAGTGTGAATATTACAGTCAACAAAGCACCTACTGATACCGTCACGAACAAGAGTGATAGTGGTAGTATGCCGGTATGGTTGATTTGGCTCAGCCTTGCATTTGTAGTAATTCGCCGGTGGCAAGCTATAACACGTTAGCGACCTGAACAGGTTAAAAACCACACTAGAAAGGGGTAATGAAGTTTCACTTCATTACCCCTTTCTTTTTGCGATAAAGCACTGTGGCGATAGAGCCGAGCATGCTCGGTTACTCACTCATCTAATTGATACTTTTTAAGTGTCGCTTTATAAATACCATTAGTCTGTAGTAGTAAAAGGCCTTTATCGAACAATTCAATAACTTCCGTTGCTTTTGGATGGGATTTGCTAATACCGATATGAAGAGGCCATTGTGCAATGGTCGATTGATGTACTTTAAAATGATGAAATTCAGTGTGTTGACTCCGTAAATAGGCAAAGGCAAGCTCATCGCTTACTACGGCTTCTACTCGCTGCTTATTAAGGAGTGATAAACAAGAGGTCAAATTTGTGAGCTTTTCTAAACGAATTTGCGAAATCTGCGCGAGCGCAATTTCAGAACGAAAACCCCGAATAGCGCATACACTCAACCCCTTTAGATCTTCCAAGTGCTCAAAGTTAATCTCAGATTCTGTACGTGAAATAAGTACAAGCCGGTTACTGTAATAAGCTTTGCTAAAAACAAAACGTTCATCGCGACTGTCCGAACGCCATAATGCGGGGATAATATCGACCTGCCCTTTCTCTACCATTCGCATGGCACGACTGAAAGGCGTAATAAGCATTTCAAAATCTTGATTCTCTGCCTTAAATGCCGCACGAACTAAATCTACAGTAAAACCAGAATCTTCATCAATGACATAGGGAGGCCAAACATTATGCGCCCCCACTATGGCATCATTTGCAGATGATGTGCACGACAGGGCAATAAGCAGGAGGCATGACTGTCTTAAACTTTTTATCGCCATGTCCACTCTCTCCCACTTTTACCTTCAAACTAAGTTGGCTGACAACTTTGCCATAAATGTTTGCTCCGACCCTAATTGAGTATAGCGCAACCGTTGCATCACGAAATATACACATACTTGCTCACTGGCAACGTTTAAATATGGCATAAAATTCAACGACTTTTGTCCTTCAACACACAATTTAGTGTAAACCAATGTAAACAAACCGTGAAGTTTAATTGAATTGTCATCAATAGCGCTTAAAATACTGCGTCCGAATAAAAATTCGGATAATTCTAATACACGGGAAAATAAAAAATGATTAAAAAATCTATCCTAGCTTCAGCTATTGCATTAGCTTGCCTAAATGCACAAGCAGAAGTGATTATCTCTGAGTATGTTGAAGGTAGCAGTTATAACAAAGCCATTGAGCTCTACAATGGTAGTGATGCAGCTGTCAATCTAACTGGTTACTCAGTCAACTTTTTCTTTAATGGCGCAACAGAAGCTCGCACGAATATAGAACTAAGTGGTGAACTTGCGGCTAAATCAACTTATGTTATTGCTCATGCTGACTCAGCAGCAGAGATCATTGCAAAAGCACAGTTAACAAACACAAGTAGCTGGTTTAATGGTGATGATGCCGTTACGCTTACGCTCAATGGTGCAGTTGTTGATAGCCTAGGTCAGGTTGGTGTCGACCCAGGTAGTGAATGGATTGATGGCGATATTAGAACAAAAGATAAAACGCTTGTCAGAGATCCTGCAATAACAACTGGCCGCACCGATGCAACTTCTGCATTTGTTGGCACTGGACAATGGCTTGCACTTGCGAAGGACGATTTTAGCAACCTAGGTATCCACATTAATGGCGGTGACGTACCTGAGCCAGAGCCAGTTATTTGTGGCGAAAATAATACCTTGATAAGTGCCATTCAGGGCGCAGGCGATGCAAGTCCATTGGCTGGAGAAACGGTTGAAGTTCAAGCTGTTGTCACTGCAAGCCTACAATCAGATGCAGGGCTTGGCGGCTTCTTCCTTCAAGAAGAAAGCACTGACTATGATGCTGATAATAATACTTCCGAAGGTATTTTTGTCGTATATACCGCAACTCCAGTAAGCACAGGAGATGTGGTTAAATTACGTGGTAAAGTTGAAGAGAAGTATGGTCAAACTCAACTTATTAACGTCGACGCAATTGAGCTATGCGGTTCTGCAACGGCTTCAGCGACTACCGTTACTTTACCTGCAGAGAATGGCCTTGAAGCCTACGAGGGCATGTTGGTTTCGATTTCAAATGAGTTGGTCGTTAACGATACATACGGACTTGCACGTTACGGCGAAGTACGCCTAGGTACTGAACGTTTGTATCAAAGCACTCAAGTAGCAACTCCTGGAGATGCAGCAAACCAGTTAGAAGCAGAGAACAAGCGCAAAGAAATTTTACTTGATGATGGTTCATCAGTACAAAACCCTGAGGTTATTCCTTACCCATCACCCACACTTGATGCCTATAACACCTTACGACTGGGCGATTCTGTGACGGGCCTTGAGGGTGTAATGGGATATGGTTATAGCCAATACCGTATTCACCCAACATCAACACCAAACTTTGTTCATACTAATCTACGTACAGAAGCACCTCAGGTAGAAGTGCGTGGAGATTTACGTATTGCTAGCTTCAACGTATTAAACTACTTCAATGGTGACGGTCAAGGTGCAGGTTTCCCAACGTCACGAGGCGCTGACAATCTAGAAGAGTTTGAACGCCAAAAAGCAAAAACGGTTGCTGCAATTTCGGCGCTCGATGCCGATATCATCGGTCTACTTGAAGTAGAAAATGATGGCTTTGGTGAGTTTAGTGCGATTGCCGATCTCGTTAACGCTTTAAATGCGGCAGATTCTGCTAACACTTACGCATTTGTAAACCTAAATGTTGATCAAGTAGGTGGGGACGCAATCACATCCGGTATCATCTATCGTAGTAACAAAGTAGCTGAAGTAGGCACGCCAGCATTTACCGAAACAGTACCATTTGATTACGGTAACCGCCCTCCTGTCGTACAAACTTTCAAAGAGGCAAACGGCGACGAAGTCTTCACTGTGGTAATGGCTCACTTACGCTCTAAAGGCAGTTGTTCAAAAGCTGAGGGCTTAGATCAAGACCAAAATGATGGTCAAGGTTGTTGGAACCAAACTCGAGTCACAGCGGTTAATACCCTAGCGACTTGGCTTGGCACAAATCCGACAGGAGTTGCAGAAAATGATGTGATTATTCTAGGTGACATGAATGCGTACGCTCAGGAAGATCCAATCAACACCTATGTCGAGAATGGTTATGCTAACATTAAGCAAACGCTTCATGGCAATAGCTTAGATTATTCATACGTGTATCAAGGGCGTATCGGTAGCCTAGATCACGCCTTTGCTTCAAACACGATGATGGAAAAAGTAAAGTCAGTGACGGATTGGCATATCAATGCGGATGAACCCGTCGCGCTAGATTACAACACTGAGTACAAATCAGATACTCACAAAGCAAGTCTTTATGCAGCACACGCTTATCGCGCATCGGATCATGACCCAGTGGTTATCGACCTTAACCTTGCTAAAGAGCCGACGATTATTGAAGGCGAGTTTACAGGCCTTGCAGGTTGGTTCTGGTGGCAACATCGCTCAATTGAGCTACCAGCAGGCTTTGATAAACTAGAAGTGTCAATCACAGGTCAAGGCGAAGCAGACCTATATGTGCGCCATAAGAAAATGCCAAACTTCTTCAAGTACGACTGTCGTCCATACCTTTGGGGGAGTGAAGAAAGCTGTGTATTTGACGAGCCTGCAGAAGGTAAATGGAATTTCCGCCTACGTGGCCTATTCCCTTACTACAATGTAACTATCAAATATAAAGCGACAAAAGCGAATTAATTGCTGCTTTGATCTAAAACCCAAGAGCCAAGGCTCTTGGGTTTTTCTTGGCATTGTAGGTCACTCCTAAACGAGCATAGCCCCACCATCACTCACTATCGATGCGCCCGTTATATAACTGTCATTCATCAAAAACAAATATGCGTTGGAAATTTGAGAATCACTTCCAAGACCTAGAGGAATTTTTTCCTCCAACTCTTTCAATGTTTTAAATCCTGGTGAAACGGTATTGACCCGAATAGGAGCAAGCTCAATTGCCAAAGCCTTCCCAAGTGACTCAACTGCACCGCTTATCGTACTTAATGTTGAGTACCCATTGTAAGGCCGTTTACCTAATGTTCCCGACGAAAACACAATACTCCCGCCATCGTTAATATATTGGTGAGCCAATTTAGCAAAGCTATACTGCCCCCAAAACTTAGTATCGAAAGCATGACGAACCTCTTTGAGGTCGAGTTCTAAAAATGGAGAAACAATGAGTGGAGACTTAACAGTAAAAATAAGATGATCAATTTTTCCTATTTTCTCAAGTAGGTTTTTAATCTCACTTTCAACCGTAATATCAACCGAATAACAAGTACAACTTTCAAGATATGGCTGACTTCTAATGCTAGCTTGTTTGTCAAATGCAGATCTCGAGGCTATTAATACCTCACCTCCATCTTCACTTACTCGTTTTGCCAATGCGAGACCAATACCTGTACTCCCACCAACAATTAATACCTTTTTTCCTTTCATTCCTTTTCTTCAACTCCTCTAACGTAAAAATCACAGCAGAGCCAAGCCCCATTATTTAGTACTTGACTACTGCTTTACGTTATATTGGGCTTAGAACCAAAATATCAACATTAAATTAACAACCCAACACCCGTTTAATGAACGGCCATTTTTGTTGAGTATATTGCTCACGGTCATCTTGGTATTCTTGTACTAACGCCTGCTTCAACGCGCAATACTCAGCTCTTAAAACTGATGATGCTCTTAATTTTTCCCTAAAAGAAATACGCTCTTGCCAAAGTAGGCTGTTGAAAGGAACAAGGTGTAAGTGATGGGTTCTAAACTCAGGCGTTGGTTTGCAAAACCAGTGCATTACGTCAGCTTTATAGGGGTAATAACAATAACCGTGTTGAGTGAGCACTTGGATGGCTTCTTTTGACGCTATTAGCGACTTAACACCCACCATAATATCTATCACAGGCTTAGCAACCATACCAACCACCGCTGTACTACCCACATGCTCAATACCACCTTCAATCCAAGGGCAAAGCAAAGGCGCTAACCTTAGCTTTTCCACTTGGAACATTCGTGGCCAATCTTGATTATATTTAGAAAGTGAAATAGCTTGGTCTGCCATTGAAAGGAAAGTCCTGTAGTTGCTCTAAGTTTGGTTTGGGACAGTATACAGCTAAAGCAAAGCTTTGCTCATCACTACCACATACCCGCGCGATCAATGCACTATTGAAGTACGGGCTAACACTGACATCCACCATAATTTGTATTTATGTTATGGCGGGTGTCTGCTATTTGCATTCTAAGGTCTTGATTGTTTGTGTATTTCTTGTAGTTGTAATGTTTGCTTTTTTTGGGTTTAATGCTTGCGATTAGAATTTGACAGGTGCTTGTAATGCCGCATCTTTATGTAGTGAGAAGTAAATATGTTTAAAACTATGGTTGTTGTTTGTTCTCTTTTTCTGTCTGGCTGCGCGCAACTGGCATATGATGCTAAAAAGCCTTTGCCTGAAGGACATGGCTTAGCTTTAGCCCGTTTTAGTACCTCTGGCGATATTGGTAATGCTCAATTCATTACCCGAAATACACAAAAAATGCTAGACAACTACAGCTTCGTTCTAAAAGACACCCGGGAAAAGTTGATTGTTCTGCCACTGCCAGTGGGGACGCACGAAATTGACCAAGTGTTATATATGCAAGGATCCAAATTAGTTGATCCCGACTTAAACTGCCTTGGCACTTTTGATATAGCAGAAAATAGCCTCACCTATATCGGGGATATCCACTTTCATGTGAATGACTACGATAACTATATTTTATTTTCATCGCATCCTTGGAGAGTGCTGGTTAAAGAGAACTTCGAGCAAGCGCTTGAGGAGATAAAAACACGGCATCCGGAAATTGATACCAAATTTGCCATCAAAAGCGACGTGGTTGGCCCATTTTCATGTAAGCAAGATGAATAATACTAGGCTAACACTGACATATATGGACGCTCAGCTGCTGTCAAGTAATACTCATCCAACAAGGTTGTGTTAACAGCCTTGTTGCTTCTTTTATTTATCTCTCATTTACTATTTGTATGTATTGATAAACAGTCACTTTGAGTCACCCTAAATAAGGTGCTGCTCTGACATATATTCGGGCTTAACTGACTTTCAGCGCCCCTAATGAGTTTCGAACCTAGCCACCCAAAAAGTAGAATACACCCACGCGGCATTGAATGCCTTGCCTATAACGGGTTTAACTAGGTAGGTTTGACCTTTTGTTCATCGTTATGTTTACAGCAATGAGAATATGGCTATCAAGGGCTCATAAACACCCACTCGGGCTCGAGGCCCTTGTCACGACCGGACTCCTTGATAGCCATAATTTGAGTCATGATTGCGCCTCACTTTGTGTATATTGGGCTTTATAAGGTTCATTTCTTTGTAGCAATATCCACATTAAGCGAGCCAATCGGTGGGCCGTGGCCACCACCGCTTTATTTTTACCGCGACGTTCTACCAATGCGTTGATCCATTTGTTTAAATCATCCTGCTTTTTGTGCGCATGATTGACCACTGTACGGGCACCATGAATGAGTTGTTTTCTTAGATAACGATCACCTCGTTTGGTGATCCCTCCCATCTTATTGGTTTCACCCGAAGCATATTGACGTGGTGTGATCCCAAGCCACACAGCCAACTCCTTTTTATTAGAAAATGCTTGCCCTTTATCTATTGTGGCACTCAATGCC
Organism: Pseudoalteromonas sp. NC201; assembly: GCF_002850255.1. Classification (NCBI taxonomy): domain Bacteria; kingdom Pseudomonadati; phylum Pseudomonadota; class Gammaproteobacteria; order Alteromonadales; family Pseudoalteromonadaceae; genus Pseudoalteromonas; species Pseudoalteromonas sp. NC201. The sequence continues at coordinate 980,620 of NZ_CP022523.1, read as the reverse complement.
GATGCGTTGATAATCCCAATTCCGGGGATGGATTGGATAATTTGAGCAGCTTGGCTCTGTTCATTAAACTGCTTAAATTGTGCCTCTACATTTTTAATATTGGCGTCTAACTTTTGCATTTCTTCATAAACGTCTCTGAGGAGTAGATTTAAAGCTCCATGTAAATTACGGTTGAGCAGATCAGCAATGGTTGCACGAAAAGACTTTAAGCTCTTCTTGATGACGATGCCAAATTCAAGTAACAAACCACATGTTTGGTTGATGCAGGCGGTTCGATTATGTATGAGCCGTTCCCGATAGCGATGTAGTGCTAGGATTGCTTGTTGATGCTCTGTTTTTACAGGAACAAAGCGAATGTTAGGTCGAAGGCTCGCTTCATAAATCGCCATACAATCATTTTTATCGTTTTTATTGCCACGGACAAAAGGGGTAACATGTTGCGCAGGGATAAGCTGAACTTGGTGCCCAGCTTGTAAGCAGTACCGCCCCCAATAATGAGACGTTGAGCATGATTCCATAACAACATTACAAGCAGGTAATTGGGTCAATGTTTGCAAGAGCTTTGCTCTATCTAACCTTCTGGAAAAACATTTATTACCTTGCTTATCAAACGATAAAAGTTGGAATACATTTTTTGCTAGATCAATTGAAAGCGTGCTAACGTTATTCATGATGGACTCTTCTAATAACTGTGTTTGCAACTATCAGTTTGGCGCATTGACGCCGATTTGGGAGCGTCCATCTCATCACCCACCATAATTTGCATTTATGTTATGGTGGGTGTCTGCTATTTGCACTATTTGTACATACCTAGCGGTCGTTCAGCCAACTCATTCCTGCCCTAAAGCTTGTTAACGTAGTAACTTTAAAAGAGCCTCTGAGCAACGCATTGGCTCTATTTATTACTTTTAGCGAGTTGGCATTAAGACCGCCTTTAAGCGAGGAGTTAACATTGAACGGCATACATCAACAATATGTATTAACACTTAAATACCATACCTTTTCGTAAAGGCACTAAGTCCTTGAGGAGTAAACTGAATTACCCTTGAATCCAAATCTTGTGTTGCCCAGTTGCGATTCATAGCATCGTCTAGTACCCACTTACCTAAACTGCCAGCCAGATGGCTTCTTCTTTCGCTCCAATCTAAACATGCCTTACATATTGGTCTGCTTCGGTTTTTAAAAGAGCTGAAATCAACGCCTATGCTGCTAAAAAACTTTTGCCCTGTTTTCGTCAATATAATCTCAGTAGAGTTTTCAATTAGCCAACCTTTGTCCACCAAAGCATCGAACAGCTTTACGCCTAACTCTCCTGCTAGGTGGTCATAGCAAATACGGGATTTTCTCAATCTCTCGTTTCTAGGCCCAGTTGATATCTTTGGACTTGATACAGATACGCTAATATTAAGCATTTGCTCAATAAGTTCAGCGACTTGGATATTTCTTAGCTGAAAATACTTATGGCGACCTTGCTTCCTGACGACTAAAAGCTCGCCTTCAACTAATTTCATTAAATGGCTGCTCGCTGTTTGAGGGGTAATATCTGCTTCAAGTGATAGCTCTGTTGCCGTTAGCGCTTTACCACTCATCAAGGCTGTAAGCATTTTAGAACGAGCTGTATCTCCGATTAAATTTCCAATATAGGCAATATTAGGTTCCACTCTTTTTCCTTCACAGTTCGATCGCCATCGAAGTATCAAAATTTAATGACGAGTAGACTGCCAAAAAACGAAAATGGAGACAACCACTTTGAAAATTACCTGTTTTATTGAATACCAGCTTGATCCCTTCAAATTGGATATGTTTGAACAATACGCTGAAAACTGGAGCAAAATCATTCCCGTATGTGGAGGAAAGTTATTAGGGTATTTTTTACCTCATGAGGGTTCAAATAATATAGCTTACGGCTTAATCAGTTTTGATTCTTTGGCTGATTATGAACGCTATAGAAGCAAGTTACGCCTGTCAGAACTTGGTAAAAGCAACTTTCGCTTTGCCCAAAGGGAAAAGTTTATTGTTAATGAGAAACGTACGTTTTTGCAGGTTGTACCCTCAACTTACAAGCGAGATCTTGAAGGAGAAAATACATGCTCGCAGTGATTTTTGAAGTAACTCCGAAAGAGCAGGGAAAAGCGCTCTATTTTGAAATAGCGCAGGCGTTGAAAAGTACACTCAACGAGGTTGATGGCTTTATCTCTGTTGAGCGTTTTCAAAGCCTTTCTAATCAGGATAAATTTTTATCCTTATCATTTTGGCAAAACGAAACAGCGCTAAAACAGTGGAAAGAGCATTTTGAACACCAAGTCGCTCAGAAAAAAGGAAAGGAAGAGCTTTTTAGCCACTTCAGAATAAGAGTGGGCAATGTTATTCGCGATTACGGCAGTGAAAACCAAGTAACTAAGTAATTGTCAGGAATTAAAATGAATATAGAACAATACGTTACGTATACTGTGATAATTACGGTACTTTTGGTGTCGCCAGGACCCTCTGTGTTACTTTCTATTAATAATGGGTTGAACCATGGGAAGAAGCTAGCTGCGCTTGGCGTTTTAGGCAATGTCGCTGCATTTCAACTCTTGTTGATTCTGAGTGCGACAGGTCTGGGAGCAGTCATTCTAACATTTAGTGAACTATTAACTTTTATAAAAGTAATTGGTGCTGGTTATTTATGCTATTTAGGTATTAAGGTATATAGTTCGTCAGTGCCTCAGCTTGATACTGACAGCTCTCAGCCCTCTTTACACTATCAACCATGGCTGATTTTTAAGCAAGCATTTTTGGTTACATCTTTGAATCCAAAAGCATTAATTTTTGTATCGGCATTACTACCTCAATTTATTAATCCAACCGTTTCATTAATGCCACAAGTTGTGATGCTGTGTATTATCAGTGCATTGATTCATTTCACAATTTATTTTGGTTATGCAGCACTTGCTGAAAAGGTAAAGCTGCTAGTAGGCGAAAAAGGCCGAGGCCGATTCAATAAAGTGAGTGGCGTAACATTTTTAATATTTGGTATAGTTTTAGGACTATCTGGTTCCATTACTTAAATGCCTGTTAGCCTTTCCTAAATAATTAAAAGGATAACATTATACCCACTAATTGAACTTACAACATAGAGCCGACATTCGGCTCTAAATTGTTTCTGTCCGAACACAAGTTGGATGAACGTCCGTTATAGCAGTTGGATTTAAGGCGATAAGTTGCTGTTAAACGGTCTAGTTTGGCATATATGAGACTATCGGATTTTATTAAGCCTTATACCTGAGCGTACAATCTAGCTTGTTTAACTAAACTACTGTTTTACTCATCACCACGACATCAACGCCTCGGTAATTGACGTTTTCGAGCGGTTGCCAGCCGAGTTTTCGATAGAGTCCACCTTCTGGATGCTCTGTTTGTAAATATAACGTGGTAACACCAAATATTGAGGCTAATCGCTCTGCTTCTTTGACTAAGCGTGACGCTAGTTTATTTCCACGATAGGGCTTATCCACATAAACGCCACCAATCCAGTGCTCTTTATCTGTGTAGATACTCATTTCATGAAATTTAAGCTGCACGACTCCTGCGATTGTGTCGCCATCCAGCGCGACGATTACACAAGGAATACTAGAGTCGCTAAGGTAGTCTAAAAGCTTTTGCTCAAAACGCTCTACAGAGGCTTCCTCAACAATACTTCCCCACTCATCAAAATACCACTTGGCAATGATTGGGATGAATGCTTTGTGATGCGCTAAAAGTTTAAATTCCATTTTAATCCCTCAAATAAAAACAGTACCTACGCAGGTCTACTCGTAGCGCTTAAATTAACCGCAATTCGTTCCTATTACAAGGTCAAATAGCGGGGTCTCGTTAATTGATAGATATAGATATCGTGCTTTTCATCGCCTATATCCAAAAAGGCATTTAGACGGTTTTTGCGTTTCATCCCTAGCTTCAGCATCAACCGCTGCGACTGTTGATTGCCAACAGCGCACATTGCCTGAATGGTATCGACAGAACACTGTTGAAAAGCCGCCTTTATCAGCGCCGCAGCAGCCTCATAGCCGTAGCCAAAACCAATTTCATCCTCCGCTAATCGAAATCCAATTTCACCGACCTTTTTCTCTTCGTCGACATATTTAAAAACTAGCTCGCCAATCAGTTTTCCTTTTTGTTTGCTCACTATAGCCAAGATCAAGCGCTCGTCTTGTTCTCCTTTCCAAGGCTGGCATGCTTGAACTAGCCGCTCTTTTGCCGACTCGAACGTGGCAGGCGCACCAATATATTTTGACGTATTTGGATTTTTCCGATGGCTATAAACTGCATCAAGGTCGTCCATTGTCATACGTCTCATGGACAAACGTTCGGTTTCAAACTGCATTGGTATTTTTCCTCACTCGCAGACCACACATAATCACCAGTCTCATAAATAAACGCCCCGTAATAGCAAGCAGCCCTGCATTTTATTACTCTTTACAAACCGGCATAAAAACAGTGCATAAATGCCGCCAGGTTAAAAACAGTAACAATGCACAGCCAAAAACGAGTACCGCAAGAGACTCTACACCACTCAGTAACCACTTATTGACTACCCATGCCACGCAAGAAAAAAATAGCAGCTCAACCGCCCCTACCAGCGCATTCGCTGTTCCTGCCTTTTCTGGATGTAAAACCCCAATGAGATGCATATAACTTGGAAAATACGCGCCAAATACAAACATAATCGCAGCATAAGCGAGCAGAACAGCAAGCGCACTACCACTTGCAAATAGCAGCAATAACACGCTGACAACTAATGCAGGCCAAGTCCAAATTACAATATCTAAATAGGAGCGCTTACGTTGCAATACCTTAGTTAATATTGACCCTATGAGTAAGCCAAACATGGGGATCATCATCGCCTGACCTATTGCTTTGGATTCCAAGCCAAACTGCCTTGCCAGTAAAAACGGCAGATACAACTGAATGGTAAGATACAAAAAAGTAGGTAACCATTTGAGCGACGCGAGGGAAATAAATGATCGATTTAGCAATAGACTTTGATATTCATAAAAGAGCGCGTTTGGCCGTAACGACAAAGTAGTTTTACTGCTCTGCTGCATAATTCTATAGCCATACACCAAAATCAAAACATAGTATGCGAATGCAAACCATGACATCCCCTGCCACCCTACCCAGCCAGATAACACCCCAGCCAAGAATGGACTACAAATAGCAGTCACACTCACCGACATTGCCAGTGTCGCCATCGCGCTTTTAAGTTCTGCACCTGATAATCTTGCAGCAAGAAGCGTTCTGCCAATTAACACCGGCGATGCAGCACCAATGCCTTGCAACACTCGACCGATAAAAAATACCTCGGCGCTAGATGCTATTGAGCAAAAAACCGTACCTAACAGTAAAATACCCAGCCCACTAAAAAATAAAGGCCTATCGCCAAACTTATCTCGTAGCGGCCCAACCAGCAGTTGCGCAGCTCCTAGTGTAGTGAAATAGCTAATTACTGCTGCTTGTCCTTGACTAGGCGTAAGCTGTAAGGAATCCGTGATAGTAGGTAAAACAGGGATGTAGATTTGGCTTGCGATCTGAGAGCAAGACATCAGCAAAACAGCTAAAAACACCACTTGAAACACGTCAGCTCCTCTTAACTTAATAGAGGGTAATTTTACCGAGCTTTTAATATCCAAAAAACAAGGTAATAATAAAAACACTTATTCCCATCAGGAAAAAATTAATGGATTGGTTAACCGGAGTACGGAGCTTTAGCAAAGTTGTAGAGTTTGGCAGTTTTACCCGGGCCGCAGATGAAGAAGGTGTTTCAGCGTCTGCAGTGAGCAAACGAATTGACTGGTTAGAACAACAACTAGGCCTAACCCTATTTATTCGTACCACTCGCCAAGTCAATCTCACTGAGGCTGGGGAGCACTTTTTGCCGAAAGCTTCAATATGGCTTGCGCAGTTTGAATGTTTAACTGATCACGGACAAACGCTGAATCAAACGCCATCAGGTAGCTTGAAAATCGCATCAACTCTCGCGGTAGGCAGCACCATCTTGATGCCAAATATCGCCTCATTTTTAGCTAAATATCCCAAGCTAAAAATTCATCTTAATGTCATCGCCCCTGGCGCACACCCAGATCTTAATCACGATTTAGTGATCACACGCTACTATGAAGCTTTTGACTCAGCCTCTCACAAAGGCAGCCGGCTCATTGACTACCAAATGCAAATCTTTGGTGCTCCTCACTATCTCAAACAGCATAACCCTATCGAATCTCTGGATGATCTCCGCCAACATAAAATGTTGTTAAGCAGTTACTACCATAAGCTAGGTGGGATTATTCTTGAAAATGGAGACACCTTCCAATTTGACAATTACAACTTCGTCTCTGATCAGTTAGACGCAATGCTGACTGCGGCCGTGCAAGGTTTGGGGCTGGTGTTTATTTCTCCTAGCTATGTGAAAAGAGAGCTTGACCAAGGTTTGCTCACACCTGTTTTACCTGAAGTGAAATCAGAAACAAAACAATTGTGGGCGTATTATCCGAAGGCAAACTACACCCCCTATAAAACTCAACTTTTTATTGATCACCTTAAAAAGCACCTTAAAGCAACAGAGTAGAGAAGAATGACTTTCACATTTGTTCACAATTCAAGTACAAAAAATTCTCTAAAGATTTAGAGCCACATGCTAATTTAGGATATTTACTCAACTTTGTAGTACTAAACCGTGCTAACAGAGTATTTCGCTAAAAATAGAGCCACATACTATAACTTTAAAGGACTAACAATGAGTTTTAATCTCTTCACGAAAACCACACTGGCAACACTAGTCTCTGGGCTAGCTGCAATGAATGCACAAGCAAGCCAACCGCTCAGTTTAGATACCATCACCGATCCACAAATAGGTTGTGATACAAAAATTGAATTACTGATGGCAAATGCTGCCAGTGGCGTAAGTGACAATTTATTGCCCGCTGAGACTATGTTAGAAGTGCTCAATACCCATTGCCAGCAACACCAACAAACTACAAATGAAACTGAACGAACCCCACCTGAGCTAAGAGCAATCCACTTGACCTCAAACTCAGTTAATGTCAACGACGGTGACAAAACCGTAGATATTACCTTGAGATTTTACGATGAAAGCGGTGTAAAATCCGCACGTGTTTATTTATCACCACCAACAGGCTTTAGTTGGGGTGGCAACAAATCAGCAGTAGCTTCTAATTGGCAGAAAACCGATGAGACTGGTGTGTATGAAAGTAAAGTCAGTTTTACTTTCACTGATGCCGACATCAATGGTAAATGGTTTTTAACCTTAGGCCACGTAACTGACGTAAATAACGCGGTTCGTTTTTGGCTTCGCGAGAGTGAAATTGAAGCCGCCGGCTTTAACCCATACATCGTCGTCTCAAATGATAAGGTCTCTGAAGGAGTTAATCCTGAGATCAAATCTATTGTGATTTCAGGCACTGAAGTTGATGTAAATACAGGCGATAAGACGATTAACGTAACCGTAGAAGCTTACGACCAGTCGACTATGTCTAAAGGCGTAATTAGGGTTTCACCACCTAGCCAGTATAAATCACTTGCTATAAAACAGGCTGAGTCATCTGATTGGCAAGAAACAGATGTCGAAGGAATTTATCGTTCGAATTATTCTTTCACCTTTACTGATAAAGACCTACCTGGTGAGTGGTTTGTTGCCACAGCTATGCTCACTGACAGCAACGGAAATATGGGAGTTTACAACCGAGGACACTTTAATACACTAGGCTTACCTTCTGTCATCACTGTAAAAAATGAAACGGAACTAGATCTAGTACCACCCAGAATCAACCATATCGCTTTTTCATCTAATCAACTGGCATCAGCGAATGGTGAGCAAAACATAACGTTAACAGTCACAGCGTCGGATCTATCGGGGATGGCCAAAGGTTATTATGCTCTCAGAGCACCAGAAGGTTCTGACGCGGAAGATAAGCTTTTCACTATAGAGCAATGGCAACAAGGCAATAGTCAAAATGAGTTTGTTGGTACTAAAGGTTTGAGTTTCAGCAACGATGACTTGCAACAAGGTCAAGGTGTTTGGCAATTAGACGCTAGTACTCAAATAGACTCTGCGGGAATATATAGCCAAGGTGCTAAAGCGCGAGAGTTAACAACGTTAGGCGCTACGCCTTATATCTTTGTTGATGAAGAACAGATCAATAAAATTTCTGTTCGGGATATAACGGGAGCCAAGCAGGTAAAAATGGGGTCTAGCATCCCAGTTACGTTAGAAATAACTGAAAACACACTACCCAGTTTACCTAGTCAATTTCATCTTTACCTAGATTCTGAAGCCGCATTAAAGCTTGATTTCGAGTCAGTAGATAACGAATATACTACTAGCTGTGAAGCGTTAAGTAACCGTCACATATGTAGTTTTAGCAATGGCGCTGACATTAAATCAGTTCAAGTCTCGTTTAATGTAACGCCCAGCGAAGTAGGCGTATTTACGCCAACCGTCCGCTTCTCGTCAGAATTCCCTGAATTAGACTACACAGACAACAAAACCGCGTTTCAAGTAACAAGCTACGAACCAAAACTGTTTAATGTCGTGTTTAAGAATTGGGACGGTGGCGTGCTTGCTACTCAAACTATTGAAGAAAGTACTTCCGCGAATGCTCCTCAAGTTCCGCCCAGAGAAGGTTTCACATTCTCTGGATGGAATGGAGATTTTAGCAAAGTGGAGCAAGACCTTATCATTACTGCACAATTTGAAATTAATATGTATCAAGTTAAGTTCGTAGATTGGAATGGTACAGTCATCAAGGCCGTGGAAATCTCTCATGGGCAAGCAGCAACACCGCCTCTAGAGCCAAAACGAAATGGCTACGCATTTACTGGGTGGGATACGACTTTTGACAACGTCACCAGTGAACTAGTTGTTAAAGCGCAGTATAAAGCGAGTTCTAATCCAACGACTACCGATAAGGAAGATAAAGGTAGTTCCGGTGGTGCGTTCGGCTTTTTACTAGCGATGCTAAGCACGCTGTTGGCTTTTGTTAGACGCAGAACACCTGCATAACCTGCAAACCTCATTTCAACAGCATAGCGACGCTTCGCTATGCTGTTTACCTTCACCAGATTGCATGAGAACCCATGTCTGGCATCTCAATGGCTCCACCTGCAGCCTGTACTGTGATTATGATGCGAAATAGTAATGCGGATAGCATTGTTCATATTCAATATTATTCCTAAAACACCCACATCGATAAACTATTGTTACAAATAATCCCCCCTGTTTTGGCGCTGACTCTCCATATGTTGCTAAACTGAGCACAACAATAATAATCAAGTTTTTGGAGTAGCCATGTCATTACAAAAATGGGGAGGAGTCGCTGCACTCACAGAAGCGGCAACTTATTTGTTTGGCTTTGTATTATTTTTTGGAGTATTGGACTCCAGTGGACATAATACCCCAGCGCTTTACCTAGATTTTTTCATCCAAAATCGCGACACCTTTTTCCTCGGCTATATTGTCATTGGGATTATTTTCAGCTTCACGCTTATCGTGTTGGTACAAGCCATGCAGCAGCGCTTGAGTAAAGCCTCTCCTGAGCTGATGAAATTTGCTAGCATAGTGGGTTATATATGGGCCGCAATTGTACTTGCAAGTACCATGGTTTTTTTAACCAGCATTGCAGCAATTGCAAAATTTTATGAGATCGATCCAGCGCTTGCACTAACGGTTAATCGCACCATCTCGATAGTGGTAGATGCGCTTGGCGGTGGTATCGAGTTGGTCGGTGCAATATGGGTACTAACGGTTAGCTATGTTGGCATTAAACATAACGTTTTTAGTCCACTGTTGCATTATTGGGGGTTGTTGGTCAGTATTGCAGGAATCCTTACATTGTTTTCTGGTCTTTCTTCTTTCTCAGCAAACCCATTTTTTGACGTGACCACTGCTATCTTCGGGTTGGGGCAAATCCTATGGTTTATCGTATTAGGTGTGATGTTATTGAGAGATGAAACACCAGCATAGGCGCATAACCACAGCTGGATAATATCTCCAAGGGGCAATTGCAAAATTATTGCCAGAATCACGCGTTTACTCTGGTTCTGGTAATACTGGTGGAGTGCTATCCATATAAGTTAAAAAGTTAACCCAAAGTGTATGAGTTCTGGTTTTTACTAATTCCTTACGACATTCGAGTGCCATCACGCCACGAATAGTGCCTTCTCGCCATTGGGTATATACCGCGCCGCAGTGGGCATCGAGATAGCTTTGCCACGCCAACTGCGAGGCTTTAATCGCTTCTACCAGTTGCTCATCAAAGGCATTATGCTCAAGGCTTTTTTGGTAGTAACGTTCAAGTATTTCAGTTCTCGCGTTAAGCTCGCTCATTGCACACTCGTTGATGTCTATGGTTGAGATAGGGTTTTCACACACATCTCCTCCCGCCAACGCGATTTGGCAATTTAATAAAAACAATGCAGCCGCTATCAATCTCATGGTATTTCCTTTTGTATTTAACCTTTAATGAGTTTCAACATATTACCGATGGAATCGAGGTTAATTCCACCCATCAGCTCTGGATTATTCAACGCATAGAGGTAATCTTCTATCAAGGTGCAATCAATCTCGTCACGCAGTTCAACAAACCCAGCCCAATTTTCGAGGTCATCTTCGTCAATTTCACCGCTGAGATATTTTGCTAATACCACGCTTAACATCGCCTTGCTGATAGCGAGCGATACTGCACTGTTATCGCTCAATAATATATTTAACGCCTGCGCTTTGTGTGGACCGAATGTAACGAATTCGACCAGTGCTTGTTGCTTATTCATGATTTTTCTCCAGCTCTGCGATCAAAGCAAATAACTCACTCAGCCCAGCTTGCTGTTGCTCGATTTCTTGCGCCGCAAAGCCTAAGCGAATATGACTTAAACTACTAGCCTTATCGAGAGTAAATTCAGGCTCACATTGTACGTAAATCCCTTTTTCAAGTGCTTTTTCAGATAATCTCGAGACGTCGCGTTTGCTGTTTACCCAATACGCCATTCCGCCTTGTGGCACTTCAAAGTCAATATCTAACTTGGCTTTAAGCTCGCTTAGGTGCTGCCCCATCACGTGATGGCGTACTTGATAGGCTTTGGTCATGCGGCGTAAATGGCGCTCAAACCCGCCCTCTTCCATCCAGTAAGCCACAGCCAACTGGGTAAGGGCATCATTTTTGTGATTAAGTAGCTGCTTACGTGCCACCAATTGCGCGAGCACATCGGCCCGCGCACTCATATAACCCACACGAGCACCGGCAAACATGATTTTTGAGAAGGTAGAAATATAAATCACAATACCACTTGGGTCACTTGCCGCCATTGGCTGTAACGGCGGGCAGAGATAATGAAACTCATGGTCGTAATCGTCTTCAATAATAAACACGCCATACTGCTGGCACAGCTGATAAATCGCCATGCGCCTCGGTACAGATAAAGTCACTGTCGTGGGGTATTGATGTAGAGGAGTTAAATACAACAGCTTCACCTTGTTTTGTTCAAGGCAGCGCGCCAAAGCCTCCACTTTAATGCCTTCTGCATCTTGTGCTAATGCAAAAACTTCAGCGCCTGCATTGGTAAAGGCATGTCGCGCAGGCGGATAACCAAGCATTTCGATGGCAACACCATCACCTGGATTAATAAATGCATTTGCCACCAATGAGAGCGCTTCTTGGGAGCCATTACAAATCAGTAAATCATCACATACCAGTCCCCTCGCTCTGCGCAAATACGCCTGAATTTGGGATTTCAGTAACTCGCACCCCGCAATGTCTGAATAGTGAAAATGACTGACATTGGTTTTGCGGCACGCCTTTACCAAAAACCGCTTAAACTCATCATAGGGAAAAGCATGAAGATCCGGTAAGCCCCCTGCAAAACTATAGCGGTAGGCCGTACGCTTAGTGCTGCTTACTGGGGTCAGTATTTTAGCAAATTGCGGTACGATTTGTGGTGTAGCAGGCACTTTTGTGTCTATCTGTTGGCTACTGAAAATAGGTAGTTCAGTATTGACTCGATAGCCGCTGCGCTCTTTAACCACCAGCCAGCCTTCAGCTACCAAGTTTTGTAGCGCATTCATCACCGTGTGCCGATTCATACCATGTAACTCAGCCAGCTTTCGGGCAGAAGGAAGTTTGTCACCGGGTGTGAGCTTACCTTCAGTAATGGCACTGCGTAAAACATCTGCTAAGCGTTTATGTTTAGCATCTTGAGACTGTGTTTTTGGGCTAATAGAAATCAAGTCTGGTCTAATTAAATTATTAAATCTGGTTGTTTTATATCAACCAAAATCAGCGCAATATGCAAGCATTAAAAACACAGAATGAATGGAAAATTGATGCTTTCAAAACAAACGCTAGAATCCAATCGCGTTAAGCTCACTCCGCTTGAAGCCGCGCATTTACCTGAGTTATTGGCTCGAGGCAAAAAAACCGAGATCTGGAAATGGGTATTTAATAATTATTGTCGCGATCAAAAAACCATAGAGCAATGGTTTTACGGCTCTGCGCAGTTTGACGAAAGCGAACAACTTGTTGTTGCAATCATAGATAAAGACTCAGGTAAACTGGCTGGTAATAGCCGCTTGTTTAGACTTGATAAACTCAACCTAAGTGCCGAAATCGGCCATACTTTTATTGGTACTGAATTTCAACGCACGCATGTTAATACCCACGCCAAATACCTGTTGCTCAAATATGCCTTTGAAGCGATTGGACTGGTGCGTGTGCAATTTCAAACGCATGAATGTAATCATAAGTCTCGTAATGCCATCGCTCGACTCGGTGCCCATTTTGAAGGCTTGTCGTTAAAAGATAGACGCCTGCCCGACGGAAGTTACCGTAATACAGCACGATTTGCCATCACTGACGAGATGTGGCCTGAAGTGAAAGCGAGGTTGGAGGAAAAGTTATGAGCTACCCAAGAAACTACTACATTGAAAGCAACCCAAACATACTCAGCTCTGTGATCACAAAACACCCGCTGGCCACGCTGACGGTGATCCAGGAAGGCAAGATAAAGACGGTTTTTGTACCGCTAACATTAAGTGATGACCATGCTTATTTGCTCGGACACGCTACAAAAGACAACCCGATTTTTCACACAGGTGGTGTTATTCAAGCAGTTTTCCACTGTGAAGATCATTACCTCTCACCCACGGTTATCCCTGCCATTAAGCTCCCCACGTGGTTGTACGCAAATGTGATCGTTGAAGGTGAGCTCGCACTTATTGCTACTGACGATGAAAAATACGCGTCAATACAAGCGCAAATAACGCATTTTGAGCAGTTTTCAAATAGTGATTGGCAGCTTGATAGCGTGCCTGCTAATCAACGCCAATCGCTGTTTAACGCCATTAACTTTTTCAAGATTAAAATCAATACGATGCATGGCGCTTTTAAGTTAAGCCAAAACCAGTCGAGTGACATTCGCGAAAAAATCAGAACACATTTAACGTCATCCAAAACAATGTTAGCAAGTTATGTGTGTTAATTACTAAACTCATACTGCATTCATGGTTGAAGTGCTTGAATCTTAAAGACCAGCAAGCAATTTTTATTTCAATGCGTTATTTCAAAAACCTAATAACAAAATTTATTTTGATGATGCAGAAGTGGCCCGGCCTAATGGCGCTGTTGGCTTTTTGCAGTGGTATAGCGAGCTTTATTTTAGTTGAACGTAAAGAGTCGTTTTCACAGATCATCGCTCTGCTTTTACTCACCAGTTGGCTGTGGCTTATTATTGATAACTGGCTTCGCGACCAAGTGGAGCAACGTTTTGGTATTGTGTTGTCACCCAACTTTATGCGCTTTGCCCTACAAATGGTGCAACAGGAAAGTCTATTCTTCGCACTGCCTTTTTTCTTGGCTGCCACAACATGGAATCATCCACAGGCCGCGTTTACCTGCTTAATTGCACTCTGCGCGTTTATCTCCGTTGTGGACCCGATATATTACAAAAAGCTAGCCCGGCACAATGTGCTGTTTATGGTATTCCACAATTTTGCTTTGTTTGTTGTGATTTCAGTTACGCTACCTATTTTGCTTCACCTGACAACCGACCAAAGTATACAAATAGCGCTAGTCACCGCCATTATTCTTACCCTACCGAGTCTTGGTAATGTCATGCCACATGCAAGATGGTGGCGTTTTCCCTTATTGGCTCTGCTGCTAAGTGCACTTAGCGCCGGTTTGTGGCAGTTACGTAGCTGGGTTCCCCCGGCGGCCTTACGACTCACCGACATTACGCTGGCTTATGAAGTTGATAGGCAGCAACGAAAGCCAATGAACAGTATCCAACACCTCGATACCCATTCGCTTCACGAACAAGGCTTGTATAGTTGGAGCGCGGTAAAAGCACCACGGGGACTAAACGAAAAGATCTTTCACGTGTGGGTACACAACAAGCAAGTGGTTGACCGAATCCCCTTAAATATTAGCGGTGGACGCGAGGAAGGCTATCGAGCTTGGAGCCATAAGAGCAACTTTCCCGCCGACTCAACAGGTAAGTGGGAGGTGCACGTTGTCACCAGTTCAGGACAACTGATTGGCCTAACAAAATTTACTGTATCTCCTTAGGAAATTTTTAAGGAATTACAATCAATTATCGAAATCTAGGCGCGGTGATAGTGTTATTATGATATGGTTAAGCGTCTCTTTTCTTATTCAAGGAAGTCTATGACTGATTTTTCCGTTTTACCGGACGAAAACTCGAAGCGATTTGTTGCTGTGCTCAATAAAAAAGTTGAACTTGGTCGACTTTTTAATGCGCTTGGCCATATGACCGCTGGGCTCATTGACCAAATTGGTAATACTGATGAGCTCTGCTTTTTACCGTATCAAGACAAAGATGGCGGCATTCACCCTTCGATTTCGCACTACCCTTTTATTGTGCTTAAAGCAGATAACAGTAATAAAATCAGAAAAGTGCGAGCAGAGCTTGTGGCTCGTAACATCCCCTTTACCGACTTTACAAATACCATGATTGTTGGCACATCCGAACAGCAAGTAAGCGCCACCGCTGAAACACCAGAGCAAGACTTAGAGTACTTTGGCATTTGCATGTTTGGCGATAGCGCGGAGCTTAAAGAATTTACAGGGAAATTCAGCTTGTTTAAATAACCTGAGGTTTATTTTTGGTATCACTTACTTTGGTTGTAGTTTAGGTTTAATTTATGAAACGATTTTCAAGTATTGCGTTGGTCATTGTTGTATTACTGGTCATCCTTAATATGAGTAATTTGCCTTGGGAGTTAAGATTTGCAGCGCCTCAGCATAATTACCTTTTCGTTATGATACTGGCCATCATCTTACCCGCTTCAGTGTTGTTGTGGTCGTTATGTCGACGCACCAAGTTGCTCAAAATGTCTGGCTTATTAGTCGCTTTGGCAGCAGCAGTGCCGAGTTTCATCGTATTCATCTTTGCCGCTGGTGATTATTCCGAGATCAAACAAAGCGGCGTTGACAACTCCTTTGCCGAACTTAATCGACTGAATGTCAATGACGATAACTATGTGCTTTACCGAACCGACCGCGGAGCCACCACCTCATATGGTTTAGTTTTACGCTTAGAGCGAGAAATCGGATTTGGTATTCATGCAGTAAAGGTCGTTCACAGCAAATACAAAGCCGCAGAAGGTCAGCTGGAGTTGCTTTCTGAGAGCCAAATAAAAATGCAGATCCAGCCTTATGATACGCAAGACCAAATGGAAGTGGTGGTGTTAGATATTTAAAATGCTTTCAAGGCCGCAGCGTAAAGCACATGATAAAAGCGACAAAATCGCTGTGTAAAACAGCTCCTACCCTGTAGTGAAGTCATGCTTGTAGGAGGCGATTCACTCGCCGAGCAGTTTATGTTTTCTAACGAATTTTTGATGAAAAATCCCCCTCATCTCACCACCCAAAAATTCAATATAAAAACAACAAAGTCGCTGTGTAAAACATCTCCTACCTCAAGGTGAAACCAAGCAAAAAGCCGATACTGGCTTTTTGCTCTTCACATTTAACACTGTTAAATAATTGTCTTACGGGTTCTTAGGCGATTAAAGTTGACGTAAACCTCTTTACCACAGTCTAATTTAACTGTGAAACCCGAATACTCCTCTTTGATTTCAATGAGTTTTTCATAATTCTCTTGGAAGTAGGTTTGCGTCGGGATGGATGCGTCTTTAAAGCTGATAAACGCGCCGTATGCCCCTTCTATGATGGTGTCGCGGCTAACTTCAATCCAATCAAGTGCACGGTTTACATAACGGTATACTGGATTTGCTTGACCAAGGCGTTTGCTGTCGTAACTGCCGTCGTATTTTAACTCGGTATTCCACCAAGTTTGGTATTGAATGGTGTACTGCGCAGTAGTATAAGGAAAGGCAACACGCTCCTTAGCATCATCACAAGTATCATTGGCATAAAACTTACCCGCAATGGCACCTAGAGTGACATAACTAAATAGTCCAAGTGGGGCATTTTGTGCAAACAGTAAAGGCGATGTGAGTGAACGCAATAGCGCCAACTTGCCTTGTTCGGTAAGACCAGACTCACGCACTAGCTTCGAGGTGATCTTGTGTGGCGCTGGGGCGTCGAAGTCTGGTGTAAATGGTTCGCCATCAAGGCTTGCGGCAAGCGTCCCTTTTAACCCCAGTTTTTTGAGATTAGCCAAAGAGTTTCGCGACCAGTCAGACATCAATGCTTCGCTATAATTCTGCTTGGTATCCGTGCCCGTCACCTGCACTTTAGCAGTGGGAAAATACTGCTTAGCAAACTGAATCAGCGCTTTTTCGGAGCCTTGCCAATAACCATACATGGTGCTTGGGTGCTTTAACGTTTTTTCGTAGCCAGATGACTTTTCACACTCGCTAACATCTGGGATCGCGTTGATTTTTAGGTTAGTACCAACTAAGTTCTCGGTATCCTTTCCCGTATCGTTAATCGCATCTTCCCACTGGCTGAGCAGCTGCCAAGTTGCTAAGTCTGTAGAGCCAACCGCCTCATTATTCCAGTTAATTTCAAAGCGGTGGATTTCGTCAGGTAGCTCAAAAGCTTTGACTCTAAACTCTGTCACTATTCCATAACTTAACGCCCCGCCTCCGCGTAGTGCCCATAAGAGATCTTCATTTTCAGTTTCAGATACCTCAACTCTCGAACCATCTTGCAAAATAACAGTCGCACCAACGAGTGACTCACAGCACATCCCTTTTGCTCGCGTCCACGGGCCCCAACCACCGCCTTGAATATACCCAGCTAACCCAACCGTGGCGCAAGTGCCATGTGGAATGGTTAACGGTGGAATATCCTTGTAACCAGATTCCGCAAGCTTTGGGACTAATTGATAAAAGCGATAGCCCGAACCAATATGGGCAATATAATCATCGCCTTCTTTCTCAATGGAGAAGTCTTTTAAACCGCTTAAATCCAGTAGCACCACATCTGTGCCACTACACTCCCCTTCGTGATCATGGCCGCCAGAGCGCACCCGAATGGGTAAGTTAAACGCTATCGCCTCTTGATAGGCGCGCATTACATCATCAGTGTTATTACACATCACAATTACCGAGGGCGAAAACTGAAATCGTGTGTTAAAGATAAGCGCTTTAGCTTGATATTCTCTAAAGCGCTCC
Organism: Pseudoalteromonas sp. NC201; assembly: GCF_002850255.1. Taxonomy (NCBI): domain Bacteria; kingdom Pseudomonadati; phylum Pseudomonadota; class Gammaproteobacteria; order Alteromonadales; family Pseudoalteromonadaceae; genus Pseudoalteromonas; species Pseudoalteromonas sp. NC201. The sequence goes on along the minus strand of NZ_CP022523.1, from coordinate 962,970 downwards.
ATCGAAGTATCCCCCGTTGGCAATAAAGTAAGCAACTGCTTTGCAGAAAAGCCATGCTTGCTTTCTAACGCGAGTATAAATCCTTGTGTCGCGCGCCAATAGCGGTCGATACGCTTTTGTGCTTCTTCTAACTGATATTCAGGGATTGGTTTATTGGATTGTTTAGGCATTGTTGTTTCCTTGCGCTGTGCTATTTCCACATGGACAGTCGTCCACTTTGTTACCCGTAATGGCTTCGGCGAGATCTTGTATCGCCGGTGCGAGATCTTTTTTATCAATATTGACTTTAATGAGGTACGGCTTACATGAGTTTTCATGAAGCGCAGCAAAAACCCCATTTAGATCTGCGACGGTCTCTACATGCAAATATTCAACAGAATACGCATTCGCTAATGATTTATAGTCCCAACGATGCAGATCATCAAATGGTGCAAATGCGCCCGCAGGAGTAAACGCACAGATATCAACGAACGACTGCTCAATTGCATACACTTGGTTACTCATTACAAACACTGCAGTATTGAGTTTGTTATGGCTAATGGTAGACAGTGTTTGGCACATCATCATAAACCCACCGTCGCCGGCAACCACAACACTACGTCGATTGTCAGCCAAGGCTGTGCCGAGTGAACAACCGGTTTCATGACCTAACGACCCCCAAGCCGTGTCACTAATAAAGCGACTTTCTTCAATACCAGTTAAACGAGCCGCCATATAAAGCGAAGAGCTTTCACCTAAAATAAGGTTGAAGTCACGCACCTTTTGGCATTGGGCTAACTGCTTTTGGTATGTGCAAAAGAAGTTTTCGTAGCTGATGGTATCGCAATCTCGTACGGGACTTTTCAAGTAGGGGTTTTCCGGCAACGAGCAAAGCGCATGATGCTGCATCGGGTAATGCTCAACATACACCGTTAAATCATCAATAAACTGTGCTAAATCGATACCACCAAAACGTTCGCAGTTACCAATTCTTGCTTCGCCCATATTCACGCGGATCAATTCGTTGTCTTGCGTTTTTAACATGGTCAGGTAGTCATCAGTGAATATTGCCCCCAACGCTAAAATGCAATCTCGTTTGCTAACAAAGTCAAACGTTTCAGGCCATGACGCTTCACCCGCATAGGTGCCAACAAACAGCTCCTTCCCGAGCCCTTGCGCCTCACTTAATACTGATTTGGCTAGCGTGGTCGTGGTATACGGAATATTGAGGTTACAGAGCAAGTTCTCGACTTCCCTTTGTATGCCGAGCCTCGTGATCTCTATGCCTAATAATACCAATGGCTTCTCAGCTTCTTTGAGTCGGTTGATTACTTTATCGAGTAAATTTGCCATCATCGTAGGATTAGATGCAGGTCTTGGGATCACTAAATGGCCATCTGGTTTATCACAAGCTGCGCCCCACACGTTTTGCCATGCTTCTAGATAAATAGGCCGTTTTTCACTCATGGCAAGGCGTAACGCATTATCAATAATCTCAGGAGCAGAAGCAGGATCCGAAAGAATTTCACTGGCGACAGTGACATTTTCAAACACCTTTTTATCAGCGCTATAGTCGCCGGTAGAGTGATGAAATAACACGCCTGTTTCTTCAATATCTACACGGTTTTCAGCCGATGGGCTTGCCGATATAACGACAACAGGATTACGCTCGACATAAGCGCCGGCGATGGCGTTTAATACGCTGAACGTGCCAACGCCGTATTGCACAGACACCGCGCCAATACCTCGGTATCTTGCATATCCATCCGCCGCGTAGCCTGCCCCTAGTTCGGTTACATCGCCTACAGCGTCAATACCTGGAAAGTTGTCCAGTGCGGTCATAAACTCTTGCACATAGTCACCAGGCACTTGAAATACCTTATCTAGGCCCAACTGCTTTAACCGCCACAGTAAATGGTCGGCAACCGTAAAATTAGCGGTACTCATGATTAATACCTCGATAAGCGAATTCAGTGACTTCGTCCAGCGTGTCCGAACTGGCATTTGGCTGTTGCGCTGAATGCTGACACGAGCAGCCACCTTTACGGCAATCTACTGGTAAGTAATTGTGGTGTGACTCAAGCCACTGTTCATACTGGGCTTTGTCTTTGGATAACCACTTCGGTGTTGGTAAAGCAAAGAACTCAGCCAATGTTGATTCAGCCGTATTTAATGCTCCTTCTACCCAGCCTTGTTCATAGGAGTATGCTTCGCCAACAATATAGATTTCTTCACTCGCAACCGGGTGCCGCATTCTGCACATGATCTCATCGAGACGATAATTGGCTTTCCACTCATGCCAGCCACCGCCATAGGGGTCATCCCCCCACTCTTGGTAGATTGCAGAATATGGCATTGGGAGCGCTTTTTGATTATGTAACGCTTGAATTTGGCGATGTGCCGCTTCAACCATCCCGGTGGTAATTTGATACTGGTTTTTAGGTACTATCTCATTTTCGGTATAACCTTGTGCACCATAGGCTGGCATATAGCCTTGGTAATGCTCACCCTTTTCTAAACCTTTCCAGTAAGGAATAGTGCCAATATCATTGTAAGAAGCCATTAGCAGCGAGTTGGTATTGGGCTCACCATAGGAGTGCTCTACTTTACATACCTGTTCGCCTTTTTCATTGGTCTCGTATTCAAGGCATTCTTTTTGATCGCATTCCGTGCCCATGTAATAAGTTTGACGGATTGGTAAGTCAGTGACAGAGCGACCAGCAACAAGGCCTAAACTGCGCCACCAAGGTTGCTCGTATGCCATAAACATCTTAATCGCTTTTTGGATAAGTACAGACGGAATGTTTTCTTTCAACCAAGGGTCATCAAAGAACGGCGATTCAATCAGCTCAAGCGAGCGCCTTGGCATAGCCAAAATAAGCCGCTTCACTTTAACGCTGTACGCTGGAGCATCTTTATCAACCACTTTCCCACTGCTATTCAATTGTGTTGGTTGAAAGGTGAGTTCATAACGATACTCGCCACAATCATGCAGCTCAATTTTTGCAAGTCGATGCAACATATTAACGCGCTTACAGCGGTCAAGGCAGCCCGGTGCCGCTGCAAACTCTTCACATAACTTCAGCGGTAACGCCTGAAAACCATCTTTTAGGGTCTTAAATACCGTATCATCGCTATATTCAGTGGCAGGCAACTGAGTAACCGCACTGGCATTCGCCACATTAGCATCGTAGCCCCCCGCTTCTTTCATAAAAAGGTATGCTTCGTTACTCAACACATGCTCAAGCAAATTCCAAAAGCCAAAGCGCCAAATTTCCTTGCCAAACACTTTGACTTTCATCTGCTCTGCAAGAGACATGTCGGCAAATCCCGGGCAGATGAGGTTCATGACTTTAACTTGAAGATCTTCCGGTCCATAGCCTCGCTCTGTTTCTTCAAGCTGGTATGGGATTTTATCTGGACACTCGGCGAAATCACGATATCTAAAATATTGCCCTCGCAGGTAAAAGAGGTTGTTTTCACTACCTGCTTCAGGGGAGCTTTCTGCATTTGAAGGGTATAACGGCAGCTTTGAGCCCATTGGGAAGTCTTTGGTTTGGAGTTTTAGCTCATCCACCAGCGTACTCACCATCACATGATCCTCAGGAATAAAGCGCATTCCACCAAGCTCAGCCACAACGTTGGGCAACCCCGGAAGCGTGCGACTGTACAAACGACCACCGATACGATCGCTATATTCAAATAAGCCTATGCGATGTGTATCACCAAGCTCTTGTTGCAGACGCCATGCACTATATACACCCGATACACCGCCACCCACAATGGCAATATCTAGTTCTTTATTCATTTTAATATGCTCCTTTAAGCTATTACTTTAAAAGCATATTTAAGGGTAGTGATTTTATCTATTACACCGAGTTACAACAGATTACAGAGACATTACAGCAACTACAAAAACCACTTTTCACTAAATCAACATAGATATGTAACCCAATGTTTTAGCTTAGCTAATCGCATTTATTTTGATTAACGCAAATGCCGTGCAAACGGCAATGACTCAACTCGGTGAAGAAATCCGCATAGTCCTACTTACTTCTTATTCCGCCTAAAAGATGTTTATTAATTAAACAAGTCACTTAGCATGATTTTGGTTTTCTTTTTCACCAATTAGCGCTGACTCGATTAAAACAATTGAAATGAAAGTTTCACAAAAAAACTTCTAAAAAACTCAATTTTTACGCAAACAAACATTGACCTTACCACCGTGGCAATCTTTACAGTTATTTAACTTGGAAGATTCATCCTTAAGGTGAAGTTGACTTTTTATTAACCTCACTTTGTTAGTAGGGCATGGAAATTAATTACTTCGTGCGTTACCGCTTTGGCACATGCTTGTCGGTAAACAAACTAATTAGGCCGTTACTCAAAGGTATTAAACACCTTTAACACAACTACAGATAGAGACTAACGAAATGAAATTAAAAGAAAAAATGGTTGGAAAAGTAGAGCAAAAACTCCTAGAGATGATCCGTATGGATGTCGCTGAACACTACCCGACTGTCTCCGCCTTTTATCTAGAAGGTGGGCATTTTGATCCGCGTTATTCCGCTACCGAATTCTCAATAGATTCAATGGTAAAGGTGTTAAATGTTGCTAACAACGCGATTCTAGAGCACAAGAAAAAACTTAAAGTGGTGCTTGGCGTGTTGATAGACGATCTGGGCTTACAGTGCGGTAGTGAGTCTTGTGATATTTCTGCATCCCCAGCAATGACCACCGACAGCCAAGGGCTTGCGCCATTACCTGACGAGCTAGAAGCCGTATTAAGTGATTACAGCATTGTAAAACGCGACCGCTTAGTACTTCAGGGTGAGCGCAATTGTAAAAACCGTGGGATCCAATCTTTACGTAAAATCATCTCGCAAGATTTAGCAAGTTTCCCACAATTGTCACTCGCAACGAGCAACGGTGTAACTAAAATTCTATTCGAAAACAGTAAGGGAGTAGACATCGTTTTAGCTGAATCAAAAGATAAGGATATATGGACTGCAAAATGCCCGCTTATCATGGCGCAGCACTATAAAGACACATACCAAAAAGCGCTGAAAATGAACCCTCAAGCAGGGGTATTCCACATTATGGACTTCTCTGAAATGGATGACTTTCACAAAGTCGTGAACGGTACTGAAGTAGCATTAGGACTTTTCCTACAAGACGAAAGCCTTGGCGACAATATCGTTAAGATCTCCAATATCTTCTTGTCTGACTTTGATATGGAAGATTATTCCATTAACACCCAAACCAGCACCCTAGCCGAAGCTTGCGAAGCGTAATGCACGCATTTATCCGCTTCAATTTGACTGTTGCCCCAATTTTATACGGAGATTTTTTATGTCACTCATTACAGCACTAGAGAGTAAGTCCACCACGGAAGCGTCGCTACGCTTTCCTATCTATTTAGACCATAACGCCACAACACCGTGCGACGAAGCTGTGTTACAAGCCATGCTACCTTACTTTTGTAACGACTTTGGTAATGCTGCGAGCATGTATGGTTTACATGGCTGGAACGCCCATAAAGCGGTCGAACAAGCGCGTGAAAAAATTGCAGATGCCCTTGGTGCACAACCTGAAAATTTTATCTTTACTTCTGGCGCGACTGAAAGCAACAACTTAGGGATCCGCGGCGTGTTTCGTGCTTGTAATCACAAAGGCAAGCACATTATTACTTCGTCGATTGAGCACCCAGCAACGCTTGCAACACATAGAGATCTAGAACAGGAAGGCGCTCGCGTTTCTTATCTTGAGCCGCTACCAGATGGCAGCTTTGATATTGACGCAATGAAGGCCGCAATCACGCCTGAAACGATTTTAATCACCGTGATGTACGCAAATAACGAAATCGGCACCATTAATCCAATCGACGACATTGCCTTTATTGCAAAGCAACATGGCATTCTATTTATGTCTGACGCCACACAAGCGCTAGGCAAGGTCGATATTAATCTGACCACTTGCCCTATTGATATTTTAACTTGCTCGGCACACAAAATTTATGGCCCTAAAGGGGTTGGCGGCCTGTATTTAAGACATCAGCATGGCAATAGAGTGGTTGATATTATACCGCAGATCACCGGTGGTGGAAGCGAGCAAGGACTACGCGGTGGCACGTTAAATGTGCCTGGCATTGTTGGTTTTGCCAAGGCTGTAGAACTTGCCCAGCGAGAACTGAGCAATGGCGCAATTGACAAAGTTGAGCAGCTAAGAGACAAGCTAGAAGATGGTTTATTGGAGCTACAACAGGTGCAAGTCAATGGCATGAGCGAAGAAAGACTCCCCCATGTTTGTAACGTCTCTTTCCATGACACCGACGGTAAAAAAATGCTGAGCCTATTAAAGAAAAGCATTTCAGTCAGTACCGGCTCAGCTTGTTCGTCAAGCAACCTATCGCCAAGCCACGTATTAACCGCTCTTGGGCTATCGGATGAACTGGCACAGGCAACCATCCGCTTTAGCCTAGGCAGGCATACTACAGAAGCCGAAATTGACTTCGCACTCAACAAAGTTAGAGAAGTCGCAGCGCTAACTTTACTCGTTTAAATAGTACTAAATTATTCCAGAACAAATACTTAAGGAGAAAAATATAACAATGGAAAACCTATCAAATTTAGCCAATGCACTTGATTACTCGGACATTATTCACCTTGAGTTTTACGTGCAGGAGCAGCTTGCAAAGGGGAAAGAAATTTGTGATTTGATCATTGGAGATTTTGACACGCAACAATTTCCGATGCCCGACTACCTTACCGCACAGATCCAGCAAGCCTACGAGAACAAGCATAACGATTATCCCCCGCTTGAGGGGGTGTTATCACTTCGCGATGAGGTAGCAAAACAAACTAAAAAGCGCTTTAACGTCAGCTACAACCCAGATACGGAGATGCTGATCTCTGGCGGTGCAAGACCTTTGCTGTATTCTGCGATGCTCGCCACAGTGAGCGCAGAAGACAAGGTGATCTACCCTGTGCCTTCTTGGAATAACATGTTTTACACCACCATGTGTGGTGGCAAGCACGTGCCAATTGAAACCAGCGAAGCAAATCAGTTTTTACCTACAGCGGAACAGCTTCAAGCGCATATATCTGATGCGCGCCTTATCACCTTATGCTCACCACAAAACCCTAATGGCTCCATGTTTTCAAAGCAACAGCTCAGTGAAATCTGCGACATGGTTGTGGCAGAAAACGCGCGCCGCAGAGCGATAAACGCCAAACCACTCTACGTTATCTACGACCAAGTGTACTGGATGCTGACAATGCAAGAGGTTGAGCATTATCATCCGGCGTCGCTTTGCCCAGATATCAAGCCTTACTTAATTGTGGTTGATGCTGGCACCAAAGCTTTTGCCGCAACAGGCATTCGAGTTGGGTGGGCGACAGGCCCACACGAAGTGATAGCAAAAATGCAGGTGATCCAAGAACATATAGGTGCAATGGCTCCAACGGCAGAGCAACTTGCCACCGCGGTGTTATTTCAAAATGAAGCCTATCTACAAAGCTATTTAGCCGGCTTTAAAGAAAAAATACTAACCTCAATGGCGGTACTGCATCAGGGTGTTCAGGATATGAAAGGCGCAGGCATAGCAATCGATTCATTTATACCAAATGCCGGCATTTATATGACCTTGAAGATCGACGCCATCAATATGGAAACCCCCGATGGAAACGTACTCGAAAATGCAGATCAAGTCAGTCGGTATTTAATTGATAGCGCAGGATTAGCACTGGTGCCATTTGCCAGTTTCGGCTGTCGTTCTAAAGCGTCACAGCTTTGGTATCGCGCTGCCGTTTGTACGATTTCACCGAGTGAAATTGAAGCGGCGCTGCCAAGGTTACAAACTGCACTGCTCGCACTAACCGAGTCAAAACTATTACTCGAAGCTTAGCGCTATTCTACACAACAAAAAAGCCAGTCTTCATCATTAAAGACTGGCTTTTTAACGTTTGGCTATTCTAACCTTCGGCTACTTTAGGCTATTTTGGCAAAGCCCATCTAAAATTGGACAGTTTGCATTTTCGTCACCACTACAGTTGTCCGACAGCTGTTTCAAGGTCTCGCGCATTTGCTGAAGTTCATTGATTTTATGCTCAATCTCATTCAAATGATGCTGCGCTATCGATTTGACTTCACGGCTAGTACGGTCTGGGTTTTGTAATAAATCGAGTAAAGATTGGATCTGCGCAATAGGAAACCCCAATTTTCGTGCTTGCTTTATCACACCTAGCAATTGTAATTGTTGCGAGTCGTACAGCCGGTAACCCGCTTCACTTCGTTTGCTGCACTTTAGTAACCCGCTTGCTTCATAATGGCGGATCATCTTTGCCGAGAGCCCAGTACGCTGCGCGGCTTCGCCGATTGTGATCAGTTTTTCCATGACGTTTACTCCTTTGGTTGCCAACGTTGCAATAACAACGCATTGCTAATGACTAGTAAACTACTGGCCGCCATCGCCGCACCTGCAAAAATAGGGTTAAGGTAACCCAGTGCTGCCAATGGAATGCCAATGACATTAAAGATAAATGCCCAAAATAGATTTTGCTTGATTTTGCGATAGGTTAATTTTGCCATCGCTAAAGCAGATGCCACTAAGCTTGGCTCGCCACGCATCAGCGTCATTGCCGACGCGCTTACCGCCACTTCCGTACCGGTAGCCATTGCGATACCAAGATCAGCCTGTGCCAGCGCTGGGGCGTCATTGATCCCATCGCCGACCATTGCCACACAGTAACCTTGCTGTTGGGCATTAGCAATATACTCAGCTTTGTGCTCTGGCAGTACTTGCGCTTTATAATCGTCCAGTTCTAGCAATTTAGCATTGTACTGTGCACTACTTTGGCTGTCTCCGGTCAACATTGCAACTTTGATCCCTTGCTGCTTAAGCTGTTTGACCGCTGTAAAGGCATGAGCTTTAAGCTCGTCAGTAAAGTAAAATAGCGCCAAAAACTCGCAGCTCAGTTCACTATTTTGGCTTACTAACCAAGATAAGGAAGCACCGGGTATTTCTTCTGGTAGCGCAGGCAAAGTTAAGCCTAACTCTTGCATCCAAAAACCGCTCCCCAAATAGACTGTTTTATCTTGGTATTGTGCTTTAACGCCTCTACCCGCTACCACTTTAAAGTCGCTTACAGGGAGTAATGACAATTGCTTTTCTTGTGCTTTGTTTACCACCGCCTTGGCAAGCGGGTGTTCGCTGTATTGCTGTAACGATGCCGCCAGCTGTAACACATCGTCTTGATGATACGTAAAAGTGTGCATATTGCTAAGCTCTGGTTTGCCCACCGTAAGCGTGCCCGTTTTATCAAAAATTACCATATCGATGGCAGTTGCTTGCTCCAATGCACCTGCATCCTTTACTAAGATCCCATAACGCGCGGCAGTGCCAGTACCTGCCATAATCGCGGCAGGTGTTGCTAAACCAAGCGCACACGGGCAAGCAATAACAAGAACAGCCACCGCATTCAGAATACCCGTTGGCCAATCTCCTGTGCTGAGCCCCCATGCAAAAAATGTAATGAGCGCAATCACCAATACCGCTGGTACAAATACCGCACTCACTTTATCCACCAACGCTTGCACTGGTGCTTTCGCGCCTTGTGCTTGCTCTACCAAACGAATAATTTTGGCTAGTGTCGATTCCGCGCCAACACTGGTTGCATCCACTTCAAGCACGCCATCAAGATTCACCGAACCACCAGTAACTTTATCTGTTTGTGCTTTATAAACAGGTACGCTTTCACCGCTGATAAGCGCTTCATCTACCTGTGAGTGACCTTCAACTACAACGCCGTCAACCGGTATACGCTCACCAGGTTTGATCAGTAGTCGTTCGCCGCTTTTTACTGCCGCAGCTGGGACTTCTTGCCAACTGTTATCACGCCAGACCATAGCCGATGTTGGCCTTAAGCTTTCAAGCGCTTTAAGGGCGCTGGTTGTACGCCGCTTGGCTCGGTGTTCAAGATACTTACCTAACAGCACCAAACTCAACACGGCACTGCTGCTTTCGAAGTATAAATGTGGAGCGCCATGCTCACCGCTGAATGTCCACCACAAATACAGCGATAGGCCATACGCTGCACTGGTACCGATGGCCACCAGCAAATCCATATTCCCCGTCCCCGCTTTTATTGCTCCCCACCCGGCACGATAAAAACGCGCACCAAAATAAAACTGAACAGGTGTTGCCAGTGCCCATTGCATCCACGCCGGGAGCATCCAGTTTTGGTTAAACAACATGGCAAACATGGGTAGCACCATAGGTAAGGTGAGCGTCAGTGACGCCACTGCTGGGAACCAATCAGCGCGATAAAAGGGAGTTGTGGCCACTTGTTCGCTTAACTCATCCGAGTCAGCTTGTGGCTGTACCACAGTGTAACCGGCGTCGTTAAGCTTGGCTTCTATTTCAGCGAACGGTAATTCTGCCACTAAAGTTAAGGTTAGCTTTTCAGTCGCTAAATTGACCTCGGCTTTAATTACCTGCGGTAATGCTTGCGCCGCCTTTTCCACTCGGCTCACACAAGACGCGCAAGTCATGCCTTTAACTTGATATTGCACTTCACTGGTATTGACCTTGTAGCCAGCATCTTTAACCGCACTCACCAACGCCGATACTTCCGCACTGCCTTCAACAGACACCGCTTCCAAGGCTAAGTTAACACTGGCGCTGACAACGCCAGACACTTTCTCTAAGGCTTTCTCAACTCGGCCAACGCACGAGGCGCATGTCATGCCCGATACATTAAATTTTATTACCTTGTCCATTTCTATCTCCGCAAACGCGTTAACTCTCATTTTTGGACACTAACCCTTACCCTCATGGTAAGGTCAAATAAAATTGTTCATTCATCTAACAGAAGCTTATTGTTAAATAGTAGTTGACCTTACCATCAAGGGAAGCTTCACAGTGCAAGCACTTTAATCCACAAAGGAAATAATGATGTTAAGACTAAGAGTAGAAAAAATGGTCTGTGGTCACTGTGTAAAAGCAATCACAGAAGCAATGCAAGCGGCTGATAGCCAAGCGCAAGTGAATGTCCGCCTAGACGATAAAATCGTTGAAATTTCAAGCACCAAAGGAGAAGACGAGGTTATCGCTATTATTCGTAATGCAGGCTATAACGCAGAACTCATCAACGAAAGCTTTGCCTAACTCCCAGAACTTATCAATCCAAGTCGACCCAAACCACTTTGCATTAGTAAGGTGGTTTATCCACTCACTTCCACCTTCATTGCCACTCGCACCTGTTTTATACAGCTCACGTTAATAAACGCTCACAATAATTCACACTTTGACAAAGCGCAGACAACGCGGAAAAATTACGCCATTTGTATTAGGTGAAATCAATACAACTGCGACTAAAGGAATAATTTAAGGACAACACAATGAGCTTTATCGGCGCCGGTGCAGGCAGCGAAGCCCAGAGCGTGCAATACAATGTCGACGCGCAAACTGCCAAATTACGAACCTCAGGTTCAGCTTCTTGGCGACACAACAATCCAGCCTTACTGCCATTGAATATTAGTGCAAAGCGAAATCAAGCGCTGGGACAAGCCTACCGTATTGCGATATTTCCCGACCGTGCTGCGGGAGAGCAAGCCTTTTTAGAAGAAATCGAAAGAGCCAAATACGGCGATTTTACCTTAGGCCAAATGGTCAATGCGTTTATTCCTGACTACATCATCGACCCACCACAATGGGATGAACAAAACCAAACGGCTGTTCTACCCCATATTGAGCCAATAACGGGAATGGATGTCAATCTGCCTATTAGCGATCCACAAGCATTCTTAGACTTGGTAACCCTTAAACTGGGTTGGCAAGTAGGAACTGAGAGTGATGTTGCCAGAGATTTTGAAGCCGAAGCCAGACAAGCAGCTATCGTTTCAAATACCAATGTTCTCATTAACGGTAGAACCGCTGTGCATAGTGGCAGCGGCGGTGTGTTAAGCACAGTAGACGTATGTTTGACTAAGATAGGCAAAGTGGTTGTGCCTATTCCTTATAGCAACATCGCCCGCTCATCAGACGCCGCAAGCGTTGCCAGCTCAGTAAAAATTCAAGGTAACGGTGCAGCCAATATCAAGTCTAACTTTTCAAAAAGTACGGGAGACCAGCCCGGTAATAAAAAAGGTATCGCTAGTCGAACATTGGGTAAAAAAGCAGAGTTTCTGCAAGGCAGCTTTGATGTTTACATCGAGGGAAAACCGGCGGTTAGACAGGGAGATTTAATGGTATCTAATAATAAAAATACGCCCCCCGCACCATTAAACCAACCCGGTGGTGCCACTCCTGCAGGCCTTGATGTAGTAATTGGCGCAGAACCACTAAGCCAAGACGGTACGAATAAGATCAATATAAAAGTGTCGGGCAGTAGTAAACCAAGCGATGAAGAGGTGAAGATAGGATGAGCCACACTTTACCAACCAAAACCAATGCTAACGGTAATTTTAGAGAACTTGTTTTTGAGGGTTATGCAAGCGACAAAGAAGTGGTCTCTTTGATGCTCAAAGACACCTCGGTTGATGGCACAAAAGAAGGCTATTATAAGGTCCCCCTTTACACTTCAAACACGGTAGATCAACAAAGCAGCGATGCCGACATTGAGCTGGTTCACATTTATCCATTTTTATACGACACGCCAGAACAACAACTACAATCGGCCTCTCCGGTAACCAGCGGATTTATCTATATTTATGTCGATGGCTATTTATGGCGTGAACTACAAGTTATCGAACCTGAAGACTTTGACGCTCCGGCGCTATTCTCAGATGTGAATTTGTATTGGCAAAAAGGCTTTTTAAGTTGGAAAAAGTCGGCCAATAAGCCAAACACTCGACCGCAAGGCACGCGTGCAGCAACCTGTAAGCCAACCAGCAGTATTCTCGTTCCGCATAAACTAAATGGTAACGAAGTAAGCGTAGAAATCGCGTGGTCCGAAGTGCAGTGGTCGTGGGAACAAATCTTGTTGTTTGGCGGTTTTAATGAGCAGGATCCACGCTTAAATACCGGCACACCACTCGCTGACGAAGAAAGACATTGCCCCGCCCCAGGAGATGCAACAGCGCTCAGAGCACAGCGCATGACGAAGCTGGATAACTTAGGGCAATTTGCCACAGGCTATAACGACCAAGGCAAAGTAGTTAACACCCCGACACTTCATCAAAAGCTGCACCTTCCAGAGCGCGATAAAATCGCCCAAGTGCCGATTTTTGACGGGATCCATGTGGCTCGATATTTCATCTCACAAATTCAAGATCTCACCACGGATATTCAGCATTTACTCAACAAATTATCAGGGTTAGATAGTGCAACCGGTGAAATTGATCTGCAACAACAAGCTAAGTATGAACTCGCCAGCTTTATGGTGCAGGTTTTTTACCATCAAGCCGATTCGATTTTAGATAAAGACATTGAAATTCAAGGCAGTGGAGAGACTCTTGTAGAATCTGATGAAGATGCGGTCGACTTTGCCAATAAATTAAAGGACTGGCGCACTTCTCATTTAGAGGAAGATAAGTTCTTTAAGTTTTTGGAAGAAAAGGCCTTCCAAAAACTTGCTCGTCGCATTGCAGAAATCTCTGACGAGCTAGTCGAGTTCTTAAATCAAGAATCTCTTAGTGCAGGCTTTACTGAGTGCTTTAAAGACTATGCCTACCAATCAGATCTGAGGTTCTTTGAAGCATACGACTTAGTCACCGATGTATTTCTCGCGTTAAAGCCTCACCCAGCCGCACCGCTTGCACACCTTAATACAGACAAAGAGTTTTGGCATGAGTTAAGTTCAGGCTATCAGGGGCAAGATTTTATCCTGCAATGTCTGGGTCAACACCCGACAAAACCAGCTAAGCAAATCACCCAATTTTTGTTTCCAAAGCCCACAGGCGACAAACTACACGACTACGAAAAGGCGGAATATGATCGCTTTGCATTGCCTTTAACTAGCGCCAAAATACAAAAGATCCATGCTCAAGAAGCCATTTTGCCACAAGAAGAGAGTGAGCAAATGGGGCGCCGCCTCTCCCAAGTGATTATGGGTTTAGCAGGCAGTTTATTCGAAATTCCAGAGGCCGCTTATAACCTCTCTACACATCCGGGAACGCTTGGGGAACAAAAGGCCCAAACTCGTGAGGCAATGGATGCAACACAACATGAGATAGCGCAGTCAGAACAAGCCCTTATCAACGCTGAAAGAGAAAAAGCAAAAGCATTTAAAGAGTTACAAGAAAAGCGTGCTGAATATGAGTATAAGAAGAGTGTACTTGAAAACTTAACAGAGCAAGAACATGGAATGAGCAGAGCGCAGCTTGATCAACAATTAGAACTGGAACGTGCGCGTCTACGAGAGTTAGAGGCTAAATTTGCTAAAGCAAAAGTTGCCGTCAGTCGTTCTAGAAAACAGGTCAACTCTTTTGTGAAGGTAAACAATGCTTGGAAGAAATATCCGTTTGCAAAACTCATTGATGCAAAAGCAGATGTGCTGCAACCTTTGATGCGCTTGGTCGATATCTCAGCACCTGGGTATTTAGTTGAAGTGGAAATGAGAGTGCAAGATTACCTCAACGGAAACTTTCCTGAAGGGTATATGCCACTTGATCCTCAGTCTCGAAAATTGGCTGCAGAAAAGCAAATTAAAGAACTCAACCAAATTATTCGCGGCAGTAATAAACGCAAAATAGACGTTGGATATAGAGGCTCTAAGCTCAAACTATCGTTAGAAGACGTACTAAATTTAAACAAACGACTTGAGTTTCTAACCCAGTCTCTCAATCAAGCGGAAACCATCACAACGATTGAAAGCAAAAACAAATCCATTGCATATTTGATAAAAATTACTGGTGCTGATGTCTCTGCCAAGTCAGCAGAATCAACAGCCCAAGCAATATATGATACGGCTGTAGAAGAGGCAAAACAATATGCAACAGAGTTAGATAATCAACATGCAACACTTAAAAAGTTATCTGATAGGCTCGCAAACTTACAAAAATGGCAAAATGCGGCTGTGACCGAGTCTGTATCTGGGCAGTCATTAAAGGGAGGAATGGCGGGTATACTCGGTATTGTATATATCTTTGAAGTCGCTAACTTTCGACAAGCCTTTTTGAATTGGGATATGAGCGGAGATAGAAAACTCGTTGACTTCATGGGTAGTATTGCTGATCTAGCAGCGATTCATTTCTCTACTCTCTCAATGGTCACAGAGATGAAAGTTGGGTTACCTAGCCTGCGCCAATATCAAGAATTTCAACAGTACAAAATGGCGAAAGGAAATCTCAGCGCCGTTCGTAAGTTTGGTCCTGAGTTTGCAAAAAAAGCAAACATCATTACATGGACAGCTAGATTAAACCTCTTAGCATCTGCATATAGTGCCGGGTTGTCAGGCTTTGATGCCTATTACGCGTTTAAACGCGGTGACTCTGGTGGCGCTGCAGGCCTCAGTATTGCAACAGCAGGCTTTGTCGCGCTAGCAGTTGAAACCGCGCCAACCATACTTGCCACGATCACCAGAGGCGTTATTTTAAACCCCATGAGTAAACTGGGCTATGTAGGACTCATTCTGGTATTACTTGGGTATGGTATTTATTATCTATTACGCGATGAACCACTAGAAGCTTGGATTAAAGCGTGCCCTTGGGGCAGTGACGCATATGGTGGTGGCGAGCGTGATTGGTTTGGTGACAACCCCTATTACTGCTGGAAGACAAACCCTGAATATGCACTTCATAGTCTCTATGATCAGTTATTTTCTCCAAAAATAGTTAGCGACGTATCTGTTGTACAATTACACACACCTTCTCGGATATATGACAAGGTAACCTCCAAAGGCAAGTTCCAAGTTGCAAAGTTTAATGTGCAAATACCAGGTCATATTCCAGAATCAGAGCTTGGTTACTTAGACATTCAGCTGGACATTCGCCCACTATTAGCTGGAAAACCTTGGAGCTCATTAATTGCTGTCGCACCCACAGGACAAGCTCAAACGGCGTTGGATTACTTTTGGCAAAATACCAATATCTTCGTTAATTCTAGTTTAACGGGTTTAATTATTGAATTTGAAGAAAGTGCTCTTTATCCCTATTTTGATAAATTCAATCATTCTAAAATTCAAATTAGAATGCGGTGTCGAAAATATCCTAGAGGTAAAGGAGCAACAATATACTCAGGTTCATCTCAAGAGTTAAAGTTACCTGCGTCAGAAAGAGACGAAGAAGGAAAGATAGATAAGCCAGATCTTTGGGCTGAGCAAGTCATTAACGTCGAAATCGAAGATTATGGCATGAGCCCTGCTGGTGTGTTGCAGCGACTCCTAAATTAACTAAAGGCTACCCATGAGAGACAAGTTAAAATCCAATCAATCAGTTCTCGCTTTTATAGCTATTTTGGTAAAAACAATTGTTGAAAAGGTGATGGAAACTGAGGGTAAAAAGGAGACGCAAACGTTAACTCCCTCGGCACCTGTAGATAAGGTAGTGCATGATCGGCCAATAGAAGAAACACCGCTACTAAAAATAGAGGACTCGATACCACGAGACTTTAACATTAGTAAAGGCATGCAAAAAGTGGCTGTAAATAGTAAAGCAGACTTTGTCTTGCAAGATAATAACGTGCTCTCATCGAACCTACGTATCGCATTAGGCGGAGCTGACTTTGCGCGAGCAGGGAAACTTGCGAATATCGTTTTTGCTTATATGGCCTCAATATTTGCGCTTGTTTGTCTCCCCGTATATCTGAAAGAGTCTGAGCCTCATATCCTTTACCTTATGATTGGGTTAGTGGCGTTTGCAAGCTTCGTTTTTTATCGAGTTCACAGAATTAAACACCATACATCTGAGATACTACGGGTAGACTTCTTCCGAAATACTGGCCTTGTCACTTTTCCCATTGGCAATAACGAAGGGAGCTTCTCGTTAACACTTGATGAAGTTGAACTGTATATTGTAAAGGTCTCCTCGGGTAAAGGTGTGAGGCATAACTTGGCGTTTTTAGCCCCACAGCGATACCCAAAAACACTTAAGCGCCAGACACTTTATTCAACCGATTGGGAGCCAAAGGATATGGACAGCAGCGTGCAGTTGTGGAGTGAAATCCACCGTTTTATGGATACCACTCAGCCCATACCAAGTTCGTTTTATAAAGGTTGGCAAGAAACGATAGAAAGCCCCTATCTTGACCACCAAGACCATATTCAAATATTAGGCGAAGATTTAGTAAAACAAGCCCCCTTTTATGACCTAAAAAATAACCGCCCACTAGATAAAGAGTTTTGGTAATACTCGAATTAATCTCTATGACAAGGAGTTTTTGTGACAATAAATAAGTTAATTAAGAAATGCGTTGAGCATATTCTAGATGAAGGAACGCCCACTCGTGCAATCAGTGATGTGAGTGTGCAAAATCAACAACCCAAATATGGTCAAGCTTATCAACAACAGCCGCAACAAGTAATACGGAATGGTCAGCAAGTTACGATGACAAGATCTCAAGTTTCAACAAAGCGAGAGCCCAACCCAGTCGCTGAATTTTTGATTAAAGCCGTTGTTATTTTGATAGGCATCTTTGCAGTTGGTGCTTTATGTTTCGATGCATATTATTTAAATAAACGAGGCGACAATGCAGCTGTCGGCTTAATGATGGCAGCCGTTGGTGTGATGTATGGGTATCACTTTATTATGGCAAAGCTTAGCGATTACACTCAGCTTGTAAAGACATCCCGTTTTGTAGGATGGGGCTTAAATGTAGCAGGTACGTTTTATAGCCTATTTATCTTTGCTGATTTGCTGTCTGACTTTCGCGGGCACTCAGAGGATCAAGTAGCCCTTATCATGGCGTTCATCAATATCGTTTTTATAGGACTTTTGTTCTTTCTAATGCAAAAGATAAAGCAACCCACAAAGCAAATTGATTAAACTCCTTGAAGTAATAAGCCACCGCTAAAATCGGTGGCTTATTATTTTGAGCCTGTGCGCATTCAGGAACCCTGATTTACTGACTCTTTTGCATTAACTTTAAATAGTTGTTGTAAATATGGCTTACTTGCATCGTTGATTTACCTGCACTAATACCATGGCAGCTAAAGCAGTTAGCTGGTTTAATTTGTGGCTCGGTGCCAGTGACATCGCTGAAAGTTTGGGTATAAGTTTCCATAGTAATATTGGCAACCGCCAATGAGCCGCGTAACGCCTCGTTGGCTCCCTTACCCACAATATCGCCACTAATGCCATTTGCAAAATCGTAATCTTGCGTGCTCAGCCAGATTGATCCGGCGTAAAAGTAGTTACTCCAAACGGGATTCTTTTGTTCCAGTTTTACATTCACTAAGCTATTTAGTTCAGTAATATTATTGAAGTTAGTTTCATCTTGAGCTTGTTGTGTCTGACTCCCCACCAGCTCAGGGTTATTACCCGCTATATATGGATTGCCGTTTGGCACGCCGTATTGATATAACCGAAACGTGTTGGTCGTAGTTTCAGAAGCTGGATACGTTAAATGTGCATTTTGCACTTCTGTGCCGCCCCGATAAAATAGCAGATCGTGACTATTACTCACTACTTTATCTTGCTGTAAGTAAGCCGTGCTTTTCTTAAACTTTCCCTCAGAGCTGTAGTAATCTGGTGCACTCAATTTATGCTCGAACGTCGCCCAAATAAACTCTGGGTGATTTTCAACCACACCGACAACATGCATGCCAACGAGCGCCACTTCTCCCGTACCGCTATATTTATTGTCTTTTTGGTAAACCGCTTTACGAATATAAAAATGCTCAGCTAAATCAAGCTTTGGATAGACTTGCTGCAGCGCTTTGACATCCATCCAAGCAACCTTTAACTCAACCGACCCCACAGCAAATTCAGCTTTGCTATCTGCTTTAGGGTGGGAGGTTGCTGACTTCATATAAGTATCGTTAACGTGGATCGAATAATGTACGGGCGTCCCACCAAACTTGCTGTAAATAACGCCATCTGATCCAGCTTGATTTATATCTTCAAGGATCAACACATTTGCGGGGCGAAGTCCGGTTGGATTTAATAAATCATTCCAAGGGGCAAAATAAGGTTTTAGCGCATTATCAACCTGCCAAAACCCAGAACCAAACATCAACAAGCCACCAGGAGCACGCTTGTCAGGCTGCGTTAAATAGAGAAACTTATTCCACGACCACTGATGAAAATCGCAGTTTGTCGAAAGATCTTTACCATCTTTAAATGCAAACGGACTATTTGCACCTTCAGGAGGATTTGGCACAGGGCTGCCAAACCAATCGTTATTCGGTTTACAAGAAGTATCATTCGAGTAAGCAAGCGCACTTGGCGCAGCCAATGTACTTGTAGCAAGCAATAATGATATTCCAAGTAGTTGAAGTTTAGTGCGTGTAATTGATGACGGTAGCATGATGCTTTCCTTAAGATGTAAAACTCCTGTTAAATCTAGTTCATCAAAACGGAAGTTATCAATTACACAGCATTACATTTAATCTGTATTTCACCCTTTTTAAATGCTTAAAACCGCATGTTTATCGCCTGCTGATCCGTTACTTACTGCGGTGAGCGAAGCTAAAGCTTTGCTCTGGCACCAGCTGACCGCTTAAATCGTTTGGCGTTGAGTAAAACGACACATTTAACATGTCTTTTTGGTTGTCTAATTCGATATGCGCAAAGCCCCAAGTAAAAGCTTTATTCCAGACTAGCTCGTACTCTGGGTAACGCTTTTCTTGATAGTTAGCAAGCGGTGTATGCGTGCCGCGCATTTTTGATGCGGCGCCGCTGATAATAAGTGGTAAATTAGGCTTTGTGTTTCCTGGGAGTACACGTGAGCAGTCGTCCGTTAACAGTTCCAAATCATGCTCATGGCCTGCGATATATGCATCTGCATACTCACATAGTTCGGGTAAGATTAAGCGGCGTAATACATGAGCTTCGTCATATTTGGTGCCACCAATAGACCAAAGTACATGGTGTCCATATACAATTTTCCATTTTGCGGTTGAGTTTTTAAGCCCATTTGCAAGCCAAGCCAATTGCCTGTGATCTTCCCCATTTACAGGTTGCTCGTGCTTCTCAATGTCTTCTACTTCAGCTTGTCCGCTTGCCAGTGCACTCGCCAGTCCCTGTTCACTACCGTCCGGTTTTAGTGGAATTTCGTAATAATGCTGGCCAGAGAGCAACATATTGGTATCAAGTACAAAAAACTCGACATTATTGCCTGTCTCACCAAAGGTGTAGCTGTAATAACCTTTGCCATCCATGTGAAAATTAGCTTGCTTAGCCATCCACTCGGTCTGTAATTTCACGCCGCGACGAGACGTCTTCCAATCGTGGTTGCCTAATGCTGAGTACACGACCAACTCTGGGTTTTGAATAAGGAGCGGCTTTAGCGGCCCTAAAATCAAGTCATCCATACGCTTTTGGTCGTCCTTGCCATCGTTAGCCGCCGCTCCATCAGGATAGATATTATCACCAAGCTGAATAGCAAAGTCGCATGGCTTTTTCTCACACAAAGAGGCCATTGCCTGCCCAACCACCAACGCACCGGTTTCCTCCGTTGCGGTTTCGGTTCCCGGATAAACATAGATAGGCGCATGATTAAACTCTTCGAGCGGGCGATGCTCTTCTAACCAATCCGCCTTTTCAGCAGCAATAAACTCGGCCTTATTTTTAGGCGATTTAATGTGCTTCGTTTTTGGATAATCTGGGTGATAGCCACCATCTCCAAAGGCCAGAAAGTTAATATTTTCTGCGGCTTGCGCTGTGCTACTAAGCGCGAATAGTAATGCTATTGATGTTATTTTCATTGTTACCGACACAGTGTTACCACTGCATCCTCCTGCATATAAATAAGGTGGAAATAAGGTGGGTGTCCTTTTAATATCTTTTAATATCCTTTTAATACATCCTATACCTAAGACCCTAGATCGATACGGTGGCTGTCCTTTTAATAATCCTTTTGCTTTTACAAGGACACCCACCTCTACTTCTCTCTTAGAAAGACGTTACCGTTACTCCAAGCTCAAATGAACGCCCATAGGTTTCGTATTGGTAGTTGTAACGAGTGTCGCCTTGATAAATGCTCATCGGCTCGTCGGTTAAATTGATCGCGTTGAAATAAAGCTGAGTTTGCTCGGTATAAAAGTACTTCATGCTTAAATCGAGTTGCAGATGGTCGTCTTGGAAAACGCGCTGCTTGTTCTCTTCAAACAAAAAGCTTTTGCTCTTGTACGACGCACTCAACCTTGCGCTTATTTGGCTATTTTCATAACCAAACATTAGGTTGCCCACGGTGTCGGATTGGTTTGGTAGATTGTCATCAGCATCAATAAATGTACCATTAGCTGAGAGCATCAAACCATTTTTAAAGTTCTTCGTGTACGCAAGTTCTACCCCTGTTAGTTCAGCGGCGCCGCCATTAACACTTTGAATAACTTCTTTATAGCCTTGCCACTGACCGTTATCTTGCACCTCGGCTTTGGCAATAAAATTATCGATGTTTTTGTGAAAAACGCCCGCAGATAACACGCCAATCGCACCGGGGTAATATTCTACCGAGAAGTCATAGTTTGTTGACTTGTATGGGTCTAAGTCTGGGTTTCCGACTTCGGCTTTACGCTCAATTTCAATTTCGCCATCATCTTCTGTGGTCTCTGTTTCTATGATTTGAAATGCTGCTGCATCTTCAAAGCTTGGACGCGCAAGAGTTTGTGTATAGGCAAAACGGGTGATCAGCTTATCGCTGATTTCATAGCGTAATGTTAAATTTGGTAATAAATGGTCGTAGCTATCTTCAACTTGCCATTGGTTGATCTCGACGCGCTCAACGTCATTCACTTCATCATTAATGAGTTCAACACGATTACCACTCGTTGCATAATCTGTGTCTTCGTATCTAAAGCCTGCAATAACATTGAGTTTATCAATGTCGACCGTCAGCATGGCGTAGAGCGCGGTGACGGTTTCTTCACTGGTGTATGAGCGACCTTGTGTTTCAATGTCAGTTTCAAGCTGGTTTAGCTCAAGGGCACTGCGATTACTGTAGAAGTAGTCGCGGATCTGGCCGCGACTTAAACCCGGACCAAAGGCCCCAAGCTCATACTCAGGCTCATTGGCGGCAAAGTCTTTCGCCGTTAGATCATCAAAGCCGCCGTCATATAGCTTGGCGTCAACGCGGTTAAACTTTTCACGGTCGGCATATTTACCACCAAATTTAATTTGCGCATTGCGACCAAGTAAAGTGAAGTCTTTAGTTAAATCCAGTCTAAAGCTAGTATTTTCATCTTCACTTAGGTTGTTCTCCCAGACAATTTCATCGATTTCAAAATTGCTAAGTTGCTGAGAAGCTTCATCCGCTGCAAGCGTGGGTGTCTTACCATCCAGTACATACCCTAGCGCAAAGTCTTCTCCAGCAAATGAGGTATCCAAGCGATTTGGCTCGCTTTCATCTGATTTCGAGTAGCCAATACTGTATTCAATAAACCAATCCTGCACTAAGTTTTCGCCGCCCAAAACCACAGATAAAATGCTTTGCTCTTCATATCTGTCTTTGGTATCTCTATCCATTTCTGCACCTGAGAAATAGGCCGCATTTTGGCTTAGCTCATCGGCAAATACATCGCCTTTGTCAAACTTGTACTCATTGCGTTGACGAAATTCATCGTCAGAAAACTTGCTGTAGAGCGTGCGTAAGTAGTATTTGTTAAACCCTTTGTGATGCACATCAAGATTCAGTGCCGCCCCTAAACGCTCTCGCGTAATACGATAGTGGCGCTGCTCCATTTCCTCCGCACCAAAAAAGCTCACTTCTTCTTCTGAGTTCACATCGTCCATTTCTAGTTCCATCCAGCCGCCATCGGTTTCCATATTATGAGAACCAAACTCACGCTCAAACCAAGATACCGCCGTTGCAACCCCAACTTCCAACTCTTTGCCTGCGGCATAAATATCGGTGAAGCTAAACGACGCTTTTGGACTGGTCTCGCTCACCTGTTCATTGTGTGACGCTTGTAACGTCACGCTGTAGCTCTGCCCTTCTCGGTCAAAAGCACTGAGGCTTTTTACTTCGATGCTACCACCCACCGCTGATGCGTCCATATCCGGTGTGACCGTTTTGCTCACCTCTAGGCTTTGCACTAACTCACTTGGGATGACATCCATCGCCACCGAGCGCACGCCGGCTTCAGGAGAAGGTACATTTGCACCATTGATGGTGACGTTGTTTAGATTTGGGTCGATCCCACGAATTGCCACAAAACGGCCTTCACCTTGATCTCGTTGAATAGAAAGTCCAGGCAGACGTTGCAGTGCTTCTGCTGCGTTTTGATCCGGCAACTGACCGATGGAATCCGCGCTGACGATCGACTTAAGTGACAGAGCATTTTTTTGTCGGTTTAATGCACCTGCTTGTCCAGCTCTTTGCCCTACAACAATAATATCGTCCATTTGGCCCGTTTGAGAACCAAGCTGTACTTGAACATCGGTGACTTGGTTATCAGTAATTGTGATGCTTTTAGTCACGGTTTCAGCGCCAAGATAACTTATCTCAAGCGTATAATTACCCGCTGGGACATTCGTTGCGGTAAAGCGACCATCTCGCTCAGAGATAAGGGTTCTGTCTAATTCTTTGATCACCACTTTAGCCCCTTGAAAGTGGCTCTTTTTCGATACGGAACTGACTTGCCCTGTTAGGGTGTTAGCATTTGCAGCTGAGCTTAACGTCAGTCCAGCGCAGATCATCGCAACGGCAGAAAGTGTAAAGCTAGTCGGTAGATTTTTTTTCATTATTTGCTCGCACAGGTTGAGTAGAATTTTAGCGCCCCGCTAAAACGTCGCGGCTACCCTAGTGCGAAAACGTGACGCTTTTATTTCACTTGAGTGCGCTGCAGCCTATAACAGGGCGTTTATGCCAGCCGAACGCGTAAATTTGAGCCGATATGACCCCCCCCAGCCCTTAGAATTTTGGCAACGATATTTAACCTGAACTCTGAATAACAATCGGTTTGCTAGCTGCTGTTATGCAAAAATGTTGCGGTTTTTGTCATAAAAACATCGCCTTTACTGAGCTAAATTGACCCTATCAGCACCAAGCGCAAGTTTTTACTATATCGCTTTAAATTTTGACTAGACGACAAACATGAAACTTCAGCCTTTTTTACTGCATCAATCGCGGTGGTTGCTACTGGTGGTACTTACACTGGTTGCCATTACCATCACAGCCTATACCTCTGTATTGCGACCACTGTCGGACGTCAATTGGCTCGATAGCGTTGGTGAAGGTGGCCTCACGCTGATGACACTGATTTGGATAGCGGTGACCTTGCTCACTCGACCAAAAGGACTCGTCACTAACCTACTGTTTGCAGGGTTGAGTGCCATGTATGTTTCTATGCTGTGGGATTTTTTAGATGAGATGGTGGTGTTCACGCCCCATTATTTAACCAGTTTTGAAGCGATCCCTGCTTGCTTTGGCATGGTGCTGATGAGTATTTCAGCCTATTACTGGTATAAAGAACAAAGCATATTCAATCAAACCTTGATGAAAAAAGAGCGTTTTTATCGTGACCACAGCATGACCGACTTTGTCACCGGCCTCTACAGCGTAGAGTATATGCAAAATCAAGTTCGCCACGAACAATCTCGCCTTGCCAATGGCAATAGCCCATTTTGCTTAACGCTATTCGATATATGTGATTTTGCCGCTTACGCTCGCCAGCATGGTATGCAAAAAAGTAATCAGTTACTACGCGATATTGCCGATATGCTCTCTTTAAGCATGCGAGAGAGTGATCTGCTATGTCGCTTTGCAGCGGATAAATTTGTGGTCGTTCACCCACACAGCAACCATGTCCAGGCCCAAGCTTTTGCCAATCGTGCGGCCGAATTTATCGCTCGCCATGCCAACTATGATGATGGTGAAAACCAGCCGCAATATAGTGCAGTGAGATGGAGCTGTATCGAAGTTAATGACAAACACTGTGAATTTGAATCTCTGATAGCAGCGCTTGTGAACGAGCTGAATCAGGCCAAGGTAGCTGCGGCTTAATGTCCTACTTTGAGTGCCAAACAAAACAGCTTGCGAGTCGCTATTTTGCACTCCCTTTAGTGGAGTTGGCTTCCCAGCGCGGTGTACATGCAGACGTCATTTTGAAAGGCAGTAAGTTGTTTTATACCGATCTGCACGCTAACCCAACCTTCATTAGTTATGAGCAGTTTGAAACAATAGTAAGCAACCTTGTCAGTCAGGCGAGCTGTCAGGAAGTCAGTTTTATTTACGGCCAATACCTACTTAATACGCTAATCAGTCACCATGCCGAGCTGTTATTTAATTGCCACAACATACAACAATTGCTCAAAGTTCTACTGCTTAAAGGTTTGGATATACTGCCTTTTTACCACATTAGAAAACTCCAGACAGAAACAAGCTGCCATTTACTGTTTTCACCCGCCATTGCTGAAGGTAAGCCTGCGGTCACGCGATTTTTATGTGAAACAATGGCAAGCCTTTGTTGTGGCTACCTTAAGTGGCGCAGCCCAGAAACCACATTAACATTGCAGTTTCCGTATACAAAGCCAAAACAAGTCGCGCAATACCTGAGCCATATACACCTAGCTTACAGCTTTGATCACAGTGATTTTGCCGTTGTAATGAGTAACCAAGCTTTAGCTCAGCAACAAATTGGCACTTTTCCTTATTTAGTGGCTCGGCAGTTAAAAGCCTTGCCCTCACCACAGCGTGGATTTCTCGCCCAGCTGCACCGCTTACAGTTAAAATATCCTAAATATCATAGTGAGCAAATCGCCGAAATGATGGGCATGAGCGCTGCAACTTTTAAACGCAAACTCAAGCGGCATCAGACTACTTTTATTAACGAAAAAGACAGACTGCATCGTCAACAAGCCATGTTTTATGTGACTGAGCAAGGCTATTCCAATGAACAAATTGCAACCGCTTTACAGTTTAGCGACATCACTAATTTTCGCCGTGCATTTAAGCGATGGACGGGATTAACGCCTTCCTATTTTCGTAAGATTTAACTTTATCCCCCATTTTTTCTTCTACACTGAAATGGATCTTGCGGTTACTAGGTCTTTTATAACGTGACTGCGTTTCGATAATCCCAGGGGCTGCTTACCTTTGCTGTTTGATTTTTGTTCTCCTGAGTGAGTTTTGATCGCGGCGCTCGACTTGCCGCATAGTGGGCTAAGCTAAAGTTGAGCAACAAAGAACGAAGCACACTCAGGTGAACCCGAAGGGCAGCGCTTGATTGGCATTTCTACTGTGTTATCGCCAGACTTACATAGAACAACTATGCTACGCTGGCTCTGCCTTGTATAAATGGCAATCAAACTGCTGCAAAAACAAACTTGAAAGATAAGCAGCCCCTTGGCCGAAGCTAAGCACGTTAATAGATAACAAAGAGGATTAAAAACATGAAAGCATTAACGGGCGCTGCAATGGCGATGATGGTAGCGGGTTTGGTCGGTTGTAATAGCACAGAGAACAATTCTACAAGCGCACAAGCTGCGACAGCTGAAACAGATTTAGTGCATTGTTATGATGTCAATGTTTGTGGTGGACATAACGATTGTAAAACAGCGAGTAATGCCTGCTCAGGACAAGCTTCTTGCAAAGGCACTGGCTTTGTTGCCATGCCGAGCAAAGCGTGTAGTGATGTCGGTGGCAATCAAAAAGACACTTGGGTTGGCAGTGTCGCAAAGGCCGACCTTGTGCACTGCCACGATGTCAACGTTTGCGGAGGCCATAACGATTGTAAAACCGCAAGTAATGCTTGTGCGGGACACGCTTCTTGCAAAGGGACTGGATTTGTCAGCATGCCAGCAAAGGCCTGTGCTGACATTGGTGGCAAAGCAGAAAGCTAATAAGCTTTAACCTCGGCGCGTGTTTATCTATCAAGCTTATTATTGCAATAGATAAACACGCACAATGCATTAAAAGAGCGCAATTATGTCAGTACCCTTTCTGGGCTTTGGTCTTGGCCTACGCACGTGTTATTTTGACGCTATTATCGACACTCAGCCACAAGTAGATTGGTTTGAGATTATCTCTGAGAATTACTTTGTCGACGGCGGCAAGCCTTGGTATTACCTCTCGCAGATTAAAGAGCACTACCCCATTGTGATGCACGGAGTATCGATGTCGATAGGCAGTACTTCGCCCCTAGATATGAATTACCTTGCGCAACTTAAACGCACCATCGCACGGGTTGAACCCGAATGGGTGTCAGATCACCTCTGCTTTAGCAGCTTAGGCGAATTTAATAGCCATGATTTATTGCCACTTCCCTACACTGAAGAAGCGCTGATACATCTCACCGCAAGAATCAATCAAGTACAAGATTACCTTGAGCGTCCAATGATTTTTGAAAATGTCTCAAGTTATTTAAACTACAAACAATCTGAGCTGACAGAGTGGGCGTTTTTGAGCGAATTACACCAGCGTACCGGGTGCCAGTTATTACTCGACATCAATAATGTATATGTAAGCTCGCGCAATCATCAATTCGACCCAATGACTTACCTAAACGCCATACCAACACAAGCAATCGCGCAAATCCACTTGGCCGGCCATAGCGATTTTGGGACCCATATTGTTGATACGCACGACCAACCAATTTGCGAAGAGGTATGGAGTTTATATCGACAATATACTCAGAACAGATCTCCCATTAACACCATGATTGAGCGTGATGATAACTTTCCTGAGCTCGCGGGATTGTTACAAGAGCTGAACTTGGCCAAAGGAATAGCCCCTAGCAGTTGGAGAACATATGGCTGATCTCGCCGCGCTGCAACACGCCTT
Organism: Pseudoalteromonas sp. NC201; assembly: GCF_002850255.1. Taxonomy (NCBI): domain Bacteria; kingdom Pseudomonadati; phylum Pseudomonadota; class Gammaproteobacteria; order Alteromonadales; family Pseudoalteromonadaceae; genus Pseudoalteromonas; species Pseudoalteromonas sp. NC201. Next base: position 935,171 of record NZ_CP022523.1, on the reverse strand, counting down.
TATTGCAATGCTAAAAGGCGATGACAGCCAATTAATGGCTGAAATTGAATATCAAAGTGGCCTGAATGTCGCGCAACGTGCGCAAATATACACTAACGCTTACCACATCAGATTAAAAAAAGTGTTAGAACAAGATCACGAAATGCTTGGCTTTTATTTGGGTGATGCCCTGTTTGATGAGATGTTCTCGGGCTATCTACAGCACTTTCCTTCACGTTCGACCTCATTGCGCCAGTTTGGCGACGCGCTTCCTGAATATTTAAGTCAATTTGAGCCATTTAAGCTCTACCCTATTCTCACTGAAATCGCACAATTTGAACGTACATTACTCAGTGCATTTGACGCAGAAGATGCGCCTCAATTGGGACTTGTGCACCTACAAAAAATTGCAGCAGCACAATTTCCAAACTTGCAGTTTACTTTTCACCCCAGCGTTCACTTATTGGGATTTACACATAATGCGGTCGACAGCTGGCAAGCGTTAAAGAACAGTACACCTGTCCCTGAAGTATCCACAAAACCAAACTACTGGATACTCGCCAGAGAGCGCGATATGCGCACTGGGTATCACTCGTTAACGGAAGCAGAATTTGCTTGTCTACAAAGCATGAAGAATGCACTGCCGTTTAGTTTTGTTTGTGAATACGCGGCCGAGCAAAGTGATGATTTAGCACAAGGCACAGCAATGGTGATGCAGTTACTGCAAAAAGGGCTTAACTTGGGATGGTTTAGTGGCTTTAAAGTTGCGATATTCAACAAATCGGCATAGAAAATGAGGATCAAAGAGAAGCTAAAGCTGTATCAACCAGGTTTAATAATAAGCATGGTTTTCACCTTGGTTGGTTTTGTCCTTGTTAACAATTCAAAAGTCAAAAACCGAACCTAAATGTAAAGATAAATTAACAAAAATCACATACCCTATACTCATTTGGAATTTTTACAGCCTATTTATTCCCCTTTCCTTGTAGTGTTACCTCTCCCTAAAATAAAAATTAACCACATGTATTTATTGGTAAAATATAAAAAGCAGGAGAAAACCTCTCGCTTATCTGGTCAGCTAATCTATGCATTAAAATACGCATTGTAAATTTTTTTTGTATTTTTTGTTTATTTTTTAAGCTTTACTTCTATCCTAGTGTAACCAGTCGAAATTATGTGCAATTTTAATTTAGTTGGCGTTGTTCACTATCACAAAACAAACGCAACCAAGCGTTGAAATTTAGTGAATAACGCGTCTACAGCAGCTAGATAAGTTCATAACCTTGAGATTGGTAAACACAATTAAACAAAACAACATGCAAGGAACAACAAAATGCGTAAATTAAGTGCTATTAGTTTTGCAGTATTAGCGGGTTTGACTTCAGTCAACGCACAAGCCGCTAAAATACTTAGCGTAGAATCAAACAAAGCAATTAAAGATCAATACATCGTTGTATTTAGCACCCCTTCAGTCCTTAACGTTCAAAACAGCAAAGCAATTGCGGCCTTCGCTAATAAGCAGGCAAAAGCGTTAGAAAACAAACATAACGTAAGCATTACAAAAGAATTTGGTGGTGTACTAAATGGTGTGGTCATTAATGCATCTGCAAAACAACTAAAAGGGCTTCTTAATAACCCTAATATTGACTATATCGAACAAGACCAAATGGTTACAGTGACCCCCGCTATCACAGCAAGCGGCGACCAAGCTAACCCTACTTGGGGTCTAGATCGTGTCGATCAACGTAATCTACCGCTAAACTCAAACTACCATTATGATTTTGATGGTACTGGCGTAACGGCCTATGTTATCGATACCGGTGTTCGCATTAGTCACAATGAATTTGGTAACCGTGCATCACATGGTTATGACTTTGTTGATAATGACAATGATGCAACAGACTGTAATGGCCATGGTACCCATGTTGCGGGCACAATTGGTGGCGGTGAATATGGGGTAGCAAAAAACGTCAACATTGTTGGGGTAAGAGTATTGGGTTGTAACGGCTCGGGTTCATATTCAGGCGTTATCTCTGGTATCGATTGGGTTAAAAACAATGCATCAGGCCCATCCGTTGCTAACATGAGTTTGGGTGGTGGCGTTTCTCAAGCGGTTGATGACGCAGTAAATAACGCAGTTGCCTCAGGCGTTAGCTTTGTTGTTGCGGCAGGTAATGACAATAGCAATGCCTGTAATTACTCACCTGCACGTGCAGCCGATGCAATCACTGTGGGTTCAACCACAAGCAGCGATGCCCGCTCTAGCTTCTCAAACTATGGGAACTGTCTAGATATTTATGCACCGGGTTCAAGCATCACCTCAGCTTGGTATAACTCAGATACATCAACCAACACCATCAGTGGTACTTCGATGGCCGCGCCGCACGTTGCGGGTGCTGTTGCGCTATATTTGGATGAAAACCCAAGTCTAAGCCCGTCACAAATTGATAGCTTGCTGAGCCAACGCTCATCAAAAGGTAAAGTGTCTAACCCACAAAGCGGTTCACCTAACGAGCTACTTTATACGCTAGCTGATGGCACTGATCCGGATCCGGACCCAGATCCAATCACAGAGCTAGTTAACGGCCAAGGCGTCAGTGCATCTGGTGCATCTGGTCAGCAAACTTTCTATAAGTTGGTTGTTCCAGCAGGCGCTAGCGCGCTGAACTTCTCACTTGCTGGTGGCACTGGTGATGCCGACCTGTATGTACAGCAAGGCACACAGCCAACGCTGAATAGTTACGCTTGTCGCCCTTACAAAAACGGTAACAATGAATCATGCGATTTCACTAATCCGACTGCTGGTGATTGGTATGTGATGCTAAATGGGTACTCTGCGTATGCAAATGCAACGCTCACTGGCACTTACTCATCAGATCCTGGTGGCTGTGGTAGCAACTGCTTAGAAAATGGCATTCCAGTAAGTGGTCTTGCCGGTTCATCTGGCCAAGAGTTACTATACACCATTGATGTTCCAGCAAATGTAACCTTGACAGTTGCGAGCTCTGGCGGCTCTGGCGATGCAGACTTGTATGTTCGTAAAGGTGCAGCACCTACGACATCAACCTATGACTGTCGTCCGTTCTTAAATGGTAATAACGAGTCTTGTAGTTTAAGTTCAGGTCAAGGTGCAACCTATTACATCAAATTGCGTGGCTACTCTAGCTTCTCTGGCGTAACGCTTGTTGCAAGCTACTAATTGGCTTTATTACAAATAAATCTCATTTCGTTTGGGGTTTATTGAAAAAACAAGTACAGTGGTGGTTCGTTTGAGCCGCCACTTTTGTTTTTAATGAGTATTGTACTAGACCTCTACAGCCAATTATTACATCAAGGATTTTATGACCATGTATCTGACGGTGAATTACACAACGAAGTACCACTCATCTCCAGTAGCATCTCGCAAGTAAAGCTCGATGGCATTATTTACCATCGCACTGCGCAAACTGCGGCGATGATGCCTGAAAACTATGGTAGTTTAATCCTTATCACTGAAGGAAGTGGTTGGTGGTTGACTGAACAGTCTTTACAGCGTGCTGATCTAACGCAGCTAATCTATCTTGAAGCAAATCAAAAACATGTGTTTCACCTTCCGACACAATACCTCGCTGTTAGCTTCAACTTTCCAATCAATTGGCTAGCCTCTCGAACCGGCAAACGACTTCAGCATGGTCAAGCGCTGACCATTCCCTTTGGCCTAGCAACATTATTCAAAAGCGCCTTAACCGCCACAACGTTAAATTTAACAGCGACAAAATGGCTTGAAGATGAAATTGTACTGCACCTAAGTGCTTGCCAGCCGACCCAATTACCAACGTCGCCGCTAGCGGAGTTAAAACAGCTCATCTCTACACATGCAAATGATGAAGCATTTTGTATCGACATGCTATGTGACCATTCAGGCTGGTCAAAACGTTATATTCACAAACTCTTTGCCGCATCTGATCTGAGTGCCAGTGAATATCTTATCCGCACTAGGCTCACTCATGCTTATTTTGAGTTACTTAATAGCTCTGCATCCTTAAATCAAATTGCTATTGATAGCGGATTTAAAAATCAGGCGCACTTCAGCCGTCGTTTTAAGCAATTATTTTCTCTTTCTCCCAAACAAATTTCACAACGAGTGCACTCTTAGACAAAACTGAACCGTGCAAAATATATATAATAAGAATCACTCTCATTATCCATAGTAGTCGAACAATGAAAATTAACACGCTCTATGCTGCAGTGTGCCTCTCACTGCTTTCTCAAACCACAAGTGCCAATGAAAACCAAAAAGATGAGTTAGAAAGAATAGAAGTTCAGGGCAGTCAATATAAAAGTACCGGAACAAAGTCGTCTTTGGCACCTATCAACGCGCCCTTTTCTATTTCTCATATAGATCAAGATACCCTGCAACTACGCCAAGCTGACTCGGTCAATGCTGCGTTACGCTATGTTTCTGGTATCACACCAGAAAGCCGCAGCACGGTCACCATTTTTGACCAATACACTATTCGCGGTTTTGAATCTTATCGAAACTATTACGATGGCCTAGAACTGCAATCCAATAACCTTTGGAATTTATATCCTCAAGTTGATGCCTTTGCCACCGACACCATTGAGGTGCTAAAAGGCCCAGCGTCAGTACTTTACGGCTCAGCCCCGCCAGGTGGCATGGTGAATCAAATCGCAAAGCTTGCCAATGGCACTGAGCAAACACAGGTTCGCCTGAGAGTCGGTAGCAGAGCGCTCAAAGAAATTGGCGTTGATCATGGAGGTGTGATCACCGATGAACTGAGCTATCGTGCCATTGCGCTATCAAGAACAAGTGATGGCCAGCAAAAAACAACTGAAGAAGAACGCACTGTATTTGCACCATCACTGCGCTGGCAACCGAGCCATGATACGGCTTTAACTGCACAGCTTTATTACCAAGACGATCCCAAAGCTATACCGTCCACTCCCTTACATAGCGTTGGTACGCTCACGCGTGCAAGTTACGGTTATCTAGATGCCGATGCATTTGCAGGCGATATCAATTGGTCTAATTTTGATAGAACAACGCTAATGGCAGGGCTAAAGTTGGAACACAATTTGTCCGACAATTGGGCTTTATTTGCCAACTGGCGTTACACCGATGCAGAAGGCCTACAGCAAAATACCTACAACCAAAACTTAATTGCAGATAGCGATACCATACTTGCCCGTGCAGCATATAAAACCGATGAAACGCAACATGGCTATGTTTTAGACAACCAATTGTCTACTCACTTTACGGTTGGCAACTCATCACATCACTTACTCTTGGGTTTTGAATACAAAACCTTAAGCTCAACCGTAGGGTATTGGGATACACTCGGGACAGGCACACCAAACATTAATCTAGCAGCGCCCAATTATGCAGCCTTTGATGTAGGCGCTTTGCCACTTAACTTCTATACCGAAGCGCACGATATTGAACAGAGTAACCGTGCGTTTTACGTCCAAGACGAAGTGACAATATCAGCGCTAACCCTCTTGGCAGGTCTTAGATACGACAGTTTCACCAGTGATGTTACTGCTGATAAAAACTACGCTGGCACCGAGTGGCAAACGGAATCAACTATTGATGACACCCAACTCACCGGGAGGATTGCCGCACTTTATCAGCTGGACTCTGGTTGGCGACCTTACGTAAGCTATAGTCAGTCATTTGAGCCCGTTGCAGGAGAAAATAGCGTAACTCAACAAGCCTTCAAACCAACTGAAGCAGAACAATGGGAACTTGGCGTTAAATATCAATCTCGCGATACACAGCTAACATTTGCGCTATTCGATCTCACCAAGCAGAACGAAATCATTAACAGCAAAGACTTTGTCACGAAAACTCAAGCCGGTGAAATCCAGTCCAAAGGTATTGAGCTTGAGGCTTCTCACACCTTTAACGAACAAGTTGATGTGCAGTTCAATGCCACGCATCTAGACCAGAAAGTCACTAAAAACGAATTAGATCAAGATTTGGTGGGGAAACGCTTAGTGTGGGTTGCAGATAACACCGCATCGCTTTGGTTAAACTATTACCCAAGCCTGTTGAGTGCACTTAAAGTCAGTGTTGGTGCTCGGTATGTTGGCGAGAGTTATGTTGGCAAATACAACTCTGATACTGTGCCATCCTATACCTTATTTGACATCGCCTTTGATTATGAACTCAGCGAGCAAGCCAGGCTCACCTTTAGCATTAGTAACCTCAGTGACAAGCGTTACGTTGGCGCATGCTATGACGAAAGTAACTGCTGGATGGGGGCAGAGCGCAAAGCCGATGTTGGTCTTCACTACCGCTTTTAGTCACTCATCTAGGAGAATTTACGGAAGGACATAGACTGAAAGATTTAAACGGACACCCACCTTAACGCGACTGCAAGCATTAAGGTGGGTGTCCTTGTTAATTCAGCCTGTTTATTCATCCCTTTATTCATTCTCATTTAGCTTTAACTCAAAGGAAAACAATGCGTAAAACACTATTTAAATGGCACAGTGCAATGGCATTAATCGCGATACTGCCGCTCGCCGTTATGTCAATCACGGGTAGCATGTTGGTGTTTAAATTCGAGATAGACAGCCTATTACTTCCAAAGCAAGCAACATTGACTTATCAGGACCAAGGCGTCCAACGTCAGCCCATGAAGGTGCTCGTTAATTATGTCGCAGACACCCATCCAAATTATGAAATTGGTAGCTGGGAAATATTTGATGATGGCTACGAAGCTGATAGAGTCTATTTATTAAAGCATGGCACAGACACGTGGTTTAAAACGTATCTAGATCCGTACGTAGGCAAAATGCTAAGCGAGCCTGTGGGTATTCACAGCGACTTTACTGATTTTATTCTTCACCTACATTACACCTTACTACTCGATGATGTGAGTAAAACCTTTCCACACATGGGTGTCGTTATCGGTTTAGCTGTGGCTATACTTTTTACCTTGCTCGGTGTTTCCGGTTTAGTGATATATCGGCGCTTTTGGCGGCGATTCTTTAGCTTTAGGCGACAAGCTCCTCGGCTCATCATGATGAGCGACCTGCATAAGGTAATTGGCATTTGGAGTTCGCCAGTATTGCTCGCGCTAGGTATTACTGGCGTTTACTTTAATGCAGTGGAGTATTATCACGAGGCTTTTGAACACCAAGAAGATGAGCACCATATTGTCAGCCACGCAATGTTTAATCACTCATTAGATTTTGATGCCATGATGACCCAAAGCCATCGTGCGGTTAACGGACTTAAACCAACCTACTGGCTATTTCCATTTGGGCCAGAGCAAACCAACATTACCATTTTTGGTAGCGTCGCCGATGCCAACCCGTTCATTAGTAACTATGCTGCAACGGTTAGTTTTGACGCGCAGTCTGGTATACAAACCTTTGCCTACGATATTCGAACGGCGTCTACTGTAGACAGGGTAATCGACAGTTTTAGAAAACTTCACTTTGGCCACTTTGCAGGGCTTACCAGTAAAATAATTTGGTGCATTATGGGACTCGCCCCCGTATTGCTTGGTTTTACTGGGTTATATTTATGGTGGCAAAGAAAGCGTAAAAAACACAAGAGTAAGAAAAACCGTCAACTCGCCTTAAGCTGACGGTTCAAGTTTCAATCCAGATCCGTTATTGTCGTTATTATCAGCAAATAACGAGCAATCACTATGAAACAACTTGGGCTAATTGGCGGTATGAGTTGGGAGTCAACACAAAGCTACTACCAGCTTATCAATCAAACCGTTAAAGCAAAGCTTGGCGGACTACACAGTGCCAAGCTTTGCTTGTATAGCGTCGACTTTGCCGAAATTGCAGAGCTTCAAGCAGCTGGTGATTGGCAGAAAATGACCACCATTTTGGCAGGCGCTGCTACGTCGTTGAAGCTTGCCGGCTCAGATGCCATTGTGATCTGTACCAACACCATGCATAAAATTTCAGATGAAATTAGCGCAGCGTCAGGATTGCCTGTACTGCATATTGCCGACGCAACCGCGAAGCGACTTAAAAATGACGGCATAAAACGCATCGCGCTGTTAGGTACGAGATTTACGATGCAGCAAGACTTTTATAAAGCACGATTACAAGATCTTCACGGCATTGAGGTCATAACACCTGATGGGGACCAACAAGCTTTAGTTCACAACATAATTTATGACGAATTATGTCGTGGTAAAGTCAACGCAAGCTCAAGGCAAACTTATCTAGACATCATCGATGCACTCTATCAACAAGGGGCTGAAGGGGTTATTTTAGGTTGCACAGAAATCGGTTTGCTCGTTCAGCAAGCGCATACTCAAGTTCCTCTTTATGACACGACCAAACTTCATGCTGAAGCCGTTGTAGAGTGGTCACTTGGAGCAACATCTTGCTTTATTCATGAGTAATATCAAATTTTGTTGTAATTAAAAAAATAACAACGAAATCGCTATTGTCGCGATTACTTGGCTACTATAGAATTAAATCTCACTTATTCTAATTAAATCAGGGATGTATTATGACCCAATACGACGAATATAAAGTTATCCATGTAGTTGAAGGTGGCTGCGGCACACTGTTACTCGGCTCAAGTGGATTACCGTTAAAAAAACTTGAAGCAACTTTAAACATGGAAGCGCAAGATGGCTGGCAGCTTGTTTTCCAAGTTATCGAAAACAAACGTTTTCTGCTATTTTGGAGCCGTGAAGCCGTGATCTTAACACTTGGTCGTAAACGTGCTTAAACGCTTTGCTCTGTCTGCCATTCGCCGCTATCAAGCGAATGGTGGAGCAAAAGCCCACTTCAATATAAGTTGTAACTTTACGCCGTCATGCTCTGAATATACCTATCAAGCAATCGAAAAATACGGCTTCTTTAAAGGCGTGCGTATCGGCTTTTGTCGTATCAAGCGCTGTAATGACCCAGATTGTATTGAAGTAAAGTCAGACCCCCTACCGTGACCAATCCTAGGAGTTTGCATGGACGAAATAGCATTAAGAGAACAAGAAGAATCGTTAAGAAACCAAGTTGCTCAGCTAAGTCCTGAAGCGCGCAAGCAATACTACCAACTTGAAGAACAGCTAGTAAAAGATCCTGATACTTACGCCGTACTCAATTACTTTTTTGCCGCAGGTTTACATCACTTTTATCTGGGTAAAACAGCACGAGGTGTAATTAACCTCACCTTGATGCTATTGGGGCTTGTATTTATTCTCTTTTATGGCTGGGTTCTGCTAATTTTAGTGTGTTTAATTGAGCTACCTCAGTTATTTAACAGCCAAAAAATAGTGAGAAAATACAACATCGATGTAATGCGAGAAGTACTAGATGAGCTCAAAGATACACAACAGAGTCAAACAGTCTAAAGAAACGCAGTGGCTTTGGATTATAGCGGCCACAGTAGTGGTCGTTTTATTTAGTGGTTATCAGTTTTATACCAAAGGCGTGCCGTACTTCGCTGAAGAGATCTCAGCCTCATTGCCCAAACAAATCTACCAAATCATCGACGAAGGAAGCCTAAACGAGCTAGATAACTCGGAATTCTCGGAGTCAAAGCTAAGTGAAATCAAACAGCAAGAGACTCGCGCTTTATTTGTCTCACTGCTTGGCACCAATGCATCGAGTGAACGTGAATTTAAACTTGAATTTAGGCAGTGGAAAGATAAAGCCAACGCCATGGCATTGGCCAATGGTAGCATTGTGATCACCGATAACATGGTCGAACTGGCATCTACTCAGCAAGAGCTTAGCGCAGTATTACTCCACGAGATTGGTCATGTCGAGCATAATCACGTCATGGAATCTCTTGTTAGCTCGTCTATCGTATTTGTCAGTTTGAGTGTCGTATTGGGTGACATCTCTGCGCTCTCAGATCTTATGATGCAGGGCGCAATGTTAGGTATCAACCAAAATTACTCTCAGCAAGCTGAACTCGAGGCTGATTTGTACGCGCATAACAAGCTAATGGCGCTGTATGGTAATAGTGACGCAATGATCTCTATATTCGAAAAACTCGCCAAGGAAAGCGATGAACAGCATAGTTGGTTAAGCACACACCCAAGCTTTGAGCAACGCATTGAGCAGCTCAAACAAAACCCGTGATCCTTAAAGGTTAAAATGGGTGATGAGATGGACGCTCCCAAATCGGCGTCAATGCGCCAAACTGATAGTTGCAAACACAGTTATTAGGAGAGTCCATCATGAATAACGTTAGCACGCTTTCAATTGATCTAGCAAAAAATGTATTCCAACTTTTATCGTTTGATAAGCAAGGTAATAAATGTTTTTCCAGAAGGTTAGATAGAGCAAAGCTCTTGCAAACATTGACCCAATTACCTGCTTGTAATGTTGTTATGGAATCATGCTCAACGTCTCATTATTGGGGGCGGTACTGCTTACAAGCTGGGCACCAAGTTCAGCTTATCCCTGCGCAACATGTTACCCCTTTTGTCCGTGGCAATAAAAACGATAAAAATGATTGTATGGCGATTTATGAAGCGAGCCTTCGACCTAACATTCGCTTTGTTCCTGTAAAAACAGAGCATCAACAAGCAATCCTAGCACTACATCGCTATCGGGAGCGGCTCATACATAATCGAACCGCCTGCATCAACCAAACATGTGGTTTGTTACTTGAATTTGGCATCGTCATCAAAAAGAGCTTAAAGTCTTTTCGTGCAACCATTGCTGATCTGCTCAACCGTAATTTACATGGAGCTTTAAATCTACTCCTCAGAGACGTTTATGAAGAAATGCAAAAGTTAGACGCCAATATTAAAAATGTAGAGGCACAATTTAAGCAGTTTAATGAACAGAGCCAAGCTGCTCAAATTATCCAATCCATCCCCGGAATTGGGATTATCAACGCATCGGCATTGAGTGCCACAATAGATAAAGGGCAAGCATTTTCTAATAAAAAGGAGTTGGCTGTGTGGCTTGGGATCACACCACGTCAATATGCTTCGGGTGAAACCAATAAGATGGGAGGGATCACCAAACGAGGTGATCGTTATCTAAGAAAACAACTCATTCATGGTGCCCGTACAGTGGTCAATCATGCGCACAAAAAGCAGGATGATTTAAACAAATGGATCAACGCATTGGTAGAACGTCGCGGTAAAAATAAAGCGGTGGTGGCCACGGCCCACCGATTGGCTCGCTTAATGTGGATATTGCTACAAAGAAATGAACCTTATAAAGCCCAATATACACAAAGTGAGGCGCAATCATGACTCAAATTATGGCTATTAAGGAGCCCGGTCGTGACAAGGGCCTCGAGCCCGAGTGGGTGTTTATGAGCCCTTGATAGCCATATTCTCATTGCTGTAAACATAACGATGAACAAAAGGTCAAACCTACCTAGTTAAACCCGTTATAGGCAAGGCATTCAATGCCGCGTGGGTGTATTCTACTTTTTGGGTGGCTAGGTTCGAAACTCATTAGGGGCGCTGAAAGTCAGTTAAGCCCGAATATATGTCAGAGCAGCACCTTATTTAGGGTGACTCAAAGTGACTGTTTATCAATACATACAAATAGTAAATGAGAGATAAATAAAAGAAGCAACAAGGCTGTTAAAACAACCTTGTTGGATGAGTATTACTTGACAGCAGCTGAGCGTCCATATATGTCTATTAAATTCTGCTCAGTAGAAACTTTAAAAACAGCTTTTAAAAAGAAGCTTTTAAAAAGACACCCACCTATTTAACCTGAGGTTTGGATAAGGAATGTTCCAACTCATTGTTGCTAAAGCACAACTTAGTTTTTTCCTTGTCTAGCCAGAGAGTTTTAGGGAAAACACCGCTTCCGCGTCCTGCTCTCGCTAAGGTACCTACATCCTGTAGGCAAGGCGAATTTACGCGCCAATAGCTGGCTATTGGAAGTGAATTCAACGCAGTTAGCACTAAAACTGGCTGCTAGAAAGGCATTAATTATCCACAGCTCAGGTTATTTAGTATTTCATTTGTTAAATTGGCTAAGGCAATCTACTCTAGCTTTTAAAAAGACACCCACCTATTTAACCTGAGGTTTGGATAAGGAATGTTCCAACTCATTGTTGCTAAAGCACAACTTAGTTTTTTCCTTGTCTAGCCAGAGAGTTTTAGGGAAAACACCGCTTCCGCGTCCTGCTCTCGCTAAGGTACCTACATCCTGTAGGCAAGGCGAATTTACGCGCCAATAGCTGGCTATTGGAAGTGAATTCAACGCAGTTAGCACTAAAACTGGCTGCTAGAAAGGCATTAATTATCCACAGCTCAGGTTATTTAGTATTTCATTTGTTAAATTGGCTAAGGCAATCTACTCTTAAGATACATTCAAAGGATTGAAGGTATCTAATATGGCCACTGCACGCTGCCGACAAATTTGTCTATCAGAAACCAAATATTATCACTGTATTTCTCGCTGTGTTAGGCAAGCCTACCTTTGCGGTCAGGATATAGCCACTGGGCGTTCTTACGAGCATCGCAGAGATTGGGTCGAAGAAAAGCTACTCGCCCTTAAAAAAACGTTTTGCATTGATGTCTGTGCATATGCGGTTATGAATAACCACACTCATGTAGTTCTGCACGTTGATATTCAAAAAGCCAAACGTCTAACTGACAAAGCTATTATCATTCGCTGGCACAAGCAGTTTAAAGGCAATTGGCTCACACATAAGTTTATTCGTAATGAGCCATTATCAGATGCGGAAAGATCAATACTTGATAACACTATCAATATATATCGATCACGCATAACCTGTATAAGCTGGTTTATGAGAACTCTTAATGAGTATATTGCACGACGAGCAAATCGAGAAGACCAATGCACAGGTCGGTTTTGGGAAGGGCGCTTCAAATCACAAGCACTACTTGATGAAGCTGCACTTGCTGCGTGCATGGCTTATGTTGATCTAAATCCCATTCGCGCTAACCTAGCTAAGCTACCTGAAGAATCTAAATACACGAGTGTAAAAAAGCGTATTGAATTAGCCAAACAAGGTAAGCAACCTCGCTCACTATTCCGATTTGCTGGCAATCCGAGAAAGCATATGCCTAAAGGTATACCGCTTGAGCTGTCATCATATCTCGAACTGGTCGAACTCACAGGGCGTTGCATAAGAAGTGACAAAATAGGTTGCATTATAAACAAACAACCGATTTTAGACAGGTTAAATCTAACCTCTAAGAACTGGATAACCCTGACAACACAATTTAGTACTGTGATCCATGGAGCTGCAGGTAGCTCAGCAGCAAAGCAAAAATATTGTGATTCACTCTCAATTCAACGGCGTTCGAATATCTCCAATTGTGTAGCACTTTTTGGTTAATCATCAAATTAATTAATAATTGAGAGCCTAGACCAATTGCACCTTAGCGAGAAGCAATATAGCTTGCTTATTCATGCATCCATAATGCAGGCCAATCATAAACTTCAGAAATGGCTCTAGAGATTTCATGGATTAATTGAAAGCCATTGTCTGAGTTTGTCATAACCACAAAACCTCGGCCAACACTAGCAAAAGACACAGCATAGCAAGTATACCCGGCATTCCCACCACTATGTCTAAATCTATAAGCGTTACCTTCTCCATCGAGTCCTATTCCTGTACCACCAGCACCGGGAACTCTAGTAAGCATGACTTTCGCAAGATGTGGAGATAATAAGCTTTCTTCATCACCACGATAGGACTTACCTAGAGCAATCATAAATAATGCTAAATCAGAAGGAGTACTCCATAACCCCGCAGCTGCCTTTTCAGGATATAGCCGATAACCTCCAGCGATCATATTTGCTTGTAAATCATGACCTTTAGCAACTCTATATTGAGGCAGATTCAGCGACGCTAACTTAAAAGAGCTGTTATTCATGTTTAGGGGCTTTAATACCTGCTTTTCCATTAACTCAGAGAATGACAGCCCACTACTATCTTCCATCAACAGTTGCAAAACTGTCATGCCACCACCTGAATAAAATTCAGACTTCCCAGGTGTTTGAAACACTCTAACTGATGGGGAATTACTCAACTCACTCCCTTGTAAAACCTGTACGAGCGAAGGAGTTTTTTGGTTTCTGCCATAACCAGCGAACCCTTGTACATTGAGCCCTGAGGTGTGACTCATAATTCGACTGGGTGTCACTTTATTTTCTTTAGTAAATTTATTATTGGGGACCTGCCAGCGTGTAAGCTTACTGTTTACATCTTCATGTAGTCCAAAACGACCTAGCTCTATCATCTTAAAAGCACCAAAGCTCGTTACAGCTTTAGAAATGGAAGCAGCCTGAAACAGCGTATCCGGCGTTACATTCACTTTTGAGTACTCATCTGTAACGCCGTAACCTTTCGACCAAAGAATATGATTATTATCAAAAACAGTAATGCTAACAGCAGGGACGCGGTATGTGCTCATTCTGGATTGAAGTGTACTCGCTGTTTCACTACTCACCCCGTTATCATTAATTTCGCGAATACTCTGCTCGAATACTCGTTGTTTATTTACATAATCTGGTGCTACAGCTTTCAACTTTTGTTCTGCACAGCTCGCCACAGTAACCAGAGCTGCCAGCAGTGTGATTTTCATGACTCTCATATATCGGCCTATTCAAACACTAAAATATTATTGTCGTATTGAGGCCGTAAAAAGTTTGCTTTGACGACAATTAAGTTTCAAACATCAAACTAACTGTAGCGCCTGTATTGTTGGCATATGCAGACACCCACTTTATCGTCACAGTTTAAAAATGGGTGTCTTTTTAACGTTCTCTCTCCGAGGAAAGCGACGAGCAACATAGTTGGATAAACACATACCCAAGTTTTGAACAGCGCATTGAGCAGCTATGGCAAAAGCCGTGAATCATAAACAGGAATAGCATTAATGCACTGAAAAGTTGTTAAATAACTCCAGCTATTAACACTGACTGTTTCCTTATACCGTACAATCCCATTACATTTTTTAACTTGCAATCTATGTTTCTAAATTGGAGAATCTGTTTTTAAATGAATCACGGGTAAAAAATGAAACCATCCAAACTTTATCTACTACCTATAACAGTAGCCAGTATCAGCACATTTCTCACGGCCTGCACATCTGAAACAGAATCTGATCTGTTGAAAACAAACGCAATTAGTGCGGATATATCAATAAATTCAAATGGAGAAAGAGCCCGAATTGTGGCCGAGTTAAATGTTGGGGACTCGTTCGGCTCTAATGTAAATTTAAGCGAAGGCGATACACTAAGAGCGATCGTAAATGGTCAGATGATCCAATTGATTAAAGATACTGACATTCTAGATATTGATTACGAGGGCAGATCCTCTGTTGTAACTGGTAACAGCCTATATACTATCCAGTTAAATCGGAAGAAGGAAGAAAATGCTTCAGCGTCAGTTGAGCTTCCCTTAGGCTTCCTGATACTTACCCCCGAAGCAGAGAAAACTTTTCGATATGATGAAGATATTGAAATTCATATTGATGGAATAGACTTAGCGAGTGAGACATCTCTTATCGTTAACTATGCATGCCCGAATAATACGGGCGGGTTAGTGACAGGCTCTTTCTCAACACAGTTTGGAAACTCGACAAGCAATACATTCAATGCAAAAAGCGCTAGCCTCATAGATCTAGAGCAGATTGCAACTTCAAAACCATGTGAATTTGACATGGAAGTTCAGAGGGTTAGAACAGGCAGCTTTTCTGGTGCACTTAAAGACAATAGTTTAATTAGGGGTATCCAATCAAGGGTTATTAAAGGTCTAGAGTTTACTTTTTAGTTTACATAGCTTTTGAGTAGTCACAGCGTTAAATGCCTCACCCTGTTTCTTCTAAATTTAAATGGGTGTCTTTTTAGCCGCTTTCGCTTTAGCCGTACTTTAGCGTAGAAAAGCAAAAACCAAAGTGGAGCGAGTCCACTTTGGTTTAAGATAAACAGAACTAGCAATTACTGCTCAGTAGCCCTTTTTTAGTCTTCTAGTATCGCTTTGTACAAAACGATATTTCTTTGCAAGTGCTCTTTCCTTGTCTCTCTTATCTTTTAGGCTGGCGTTGTTTCTTTGATGTTCACTTCTTAGTTTTATGAAGTTGTTGAAGCGCCTAACTTCAAGTTCGCCACTCTCTATCGCTTGCTGAACAGCACATCCGGGCTCATTTTGATGTGAGCAATCACTGAAGCGGCAAGCGCTTTCTAACACTTCAATTTCTGCAAATGTTTTACTGATCCCTTGTTGGCAATCGGCTAGTTGGATCTCCCTCATTCCTGGTGTATCGAGCAACACTGAGCCATTGTCCATAAAATGTAACGAGCGAGAGGTTGTCGTGTGCCGCCCTTTTGCATCATCTTCACGGATTGAACCGGTGAGCTGCTCTTTACACTCTAACAGCGTGTTCACCAAGCTGGACTTACCCACACCTGATGAGCCTACAAATGACAACGTTTTGCCCGCGCTACACCAAGCTTTTAGGCACTCAACGGAGCTCGGCTCCAACGCATTTATCACTTCGACTGTCAAAAATGGATCCAACTCCTGAACGAGTTGTACTTGCTGTTGCCAACAATCGACCAAATCCTTCTTGGTCAAAACAACAATTGGCTCCACTTGAGCTTCGTTAGCCAGTGCTAAGTAACGTTCGATCCGGTTTAGATTAAAATCCTGATTTAGCGAGCAAACAATAAACAGGCTATCGATATTTGCAGCTATCAATTGCTCCGCGACTTTACTGCCCGCAGCTTTCCTTGAAATAACCGATTTGCGGGATAATAGCCTAATAAATTGATAATTTTCATCCAACAAAACCCAATCACCAACCGTCATACTAGGCAGTGAAACATGAGTAGCTAAAGAAATTTGTCGTGATTGCAACTGGATTAAATAATTACTTCTGTGGTGCGCTATCACGCGGCCAAGATTTGATGATTCTAGTTCTGTTAGTGTCAGTTGCTGTTGAAAAAATGCTTGCCAACCAAGCTGTGTTGGCGAATAAGATGTATTCATTATAAAATCTCAAAAATGCAGAAAGACTGCAAAAATCAAGCAGGGTTAATGAATATCATTGACCCCGGAGAAGCCTGTTAGGCATCACACCGGGTAAAAGGAGTAAAAATTTAGAAGAGACGAAAGTTAGCGTCTACTAATCACACCTAGCTACAACTTTTACCGGGTGGCTCAATAAAACAATCATCAAATTCTCCTTAAACTTTTTTTGAATACCACCGTAGAGTAGCACTGAAGATAAGCTAGGTAAACTACGTATTTTGCGATATCCGGACTAAGCCATTTGCAGTATGAAAAATGTTTTCAAACTAATAACACCTTCCAATTTAGCCACATCGTAAAAGAAAACATCGTTTATTTAATCTTTTTTTAACACAACTCACCTAACATAGGTAAGACCCAGCCTTTGGAACTAAGTTTATAAATCAAACCAATCCAAAAGCAGTAAGCATAACAATTCTAAAGCTAGGTAAAAAGCCTGTATTTGATGTGGGTTGTGGGTGCTAAGGTCTATAAAAACATACTTTCTAATATAAAAGGATTATTTCTATGAAATTTCATTCAATCGCCGCAGTAGTAAGCTTAGCGTTATGTAGTGCAACATTTACTGTTGGTGCTACTGAACAAGAAGAAAAAACCGCGACAATCGGTGAGCAGATTTTAGATAAAGTAAAAAGTAAATTACTATCGGGGTTTGGTTCACTTTTAGCTGATGCTGTATTTGGTTCTGGTGGACCACAATACGTTATGCTGAGCGAAGAGAGCCTGCAGGCAATACAAGAGCGCGTTAGAGAAGAAATTGTACGTGATGCGGAGTTCGACTTTCTTTCTGAGTTTAGAAGCGTTGAAGCAAGCTTAAAACACTATGGCGATACCGTAAAATACAATGGAGAAGACCCTGTATTACTTGGTGGATTATTACTAAAAGCTAACGATCTGATAAATCACCGAGCTTTAAATAGTAGCTACAATGATGACTTTTTCTACCTTGCAGACACCTATGCCTTAGCAGCATCGGTTGTAGTGGCAGTGTATACTGAGCGTTATTTGGCTGGCATGGTGCCAAAAACAACCGTCGTTACCGCAGCTAAAAATCTAGCGGATCAGTTAAGCATAATGCTGGCACAGAAAAAGCAGGCGGACTTGCCACTTAGAAGCGGCTGTGAAGCACCTGACCCTTATTCTCAAATCGTTGAATATAAATGCTGGCTTAAAGACCCGTATGGTAACTATTTAGCATCGTACGTGGTAGAGCCACAATATCCAGATGATGTTGAATACTGGAATCGCAAAAAATCCCAAGCTGAAACAGAATACAGGCAAACCAAATTTAACAAAATTCAGGCTGTTATTGATCAACTAAGAAGCCTATAAAAAGCCGATGGAGTAAGATGGTTTAGTTACCTCTAAACCATCTTACTTTTGTTATCAAAGGGTAACACATTGCCACTGATTACTTGCTTTACAACGCCAGCATTAAAATCTCTTTCGCCTTCGCTAAATCAATATCGCCGTGCTCACCTAGTGCCGTCATGCCGTTCTTTTCTAGATTAGCGATAACTTCTTGTACTGCTTTTTCGTCTAATTGATAATCAGCTAAACGGGTTTGCACCGCCATCGACTCAAAAAAGTCTTGAACTGCTTTTATTGTTTGGTCAATTTGCTGCGCTTCGTCTGCGGCTGTAATACCAAATACACGCTCACCAAGTTGCTTGATTTTCTCGGCTTTTTTGTCTCGTTGCACATACATCACCGCAGGTAATACAATCGCAAGCGTTTGCGCGTGGTCAAGGTTATACAATGCCGTTAGCTCGTGACCAATCATATGGGTTGACCAATCCTGTGGCACGCCTTGACCAATAAGGCCATTTAGCGCCATAGTTGCAGACCACATAACGTTTGCTCTTACATCATAATTGTTAGGCTCGCTTAACGCCTTTGGCCCTTCGCTGATAAGCGTTTGTAAAATACCTTCTGCAAATCTGTCTTGCAGTGGTGCATTTACTGAATAAGTTAAATACTGCTCAATCACGTGAACAAACGCATCCACTACCCCATTACTCACTTGGCGAGGCGGCAGTGAATAGGTGTATTCTGGGTCAAGTACCGCAAACTGCGGCTGCACAGTTGGTGACGAAAACGCACGCTTTTGCGAAGTTGCCTTTTTTGTAACCACTGAGTTGCCGTTACTCTCAGAGCCTGTAGCAGGTAAAGTGAGCACAGCACCAATCGGTAATGGATTGCTAAAGCTTGCGCCCTTTACCAAAATGTCCCAAGGCTCACCGTCAAAATTCACGGCTGCCGCCACAAACTTTGCGCCGTCGATAACGCTGCCGCCGCCAACCGCAAGAATAAAATTCACATTATTTTGCTTTGTCGTCGCGACCGCTTGCATTAGCGTTTCATATGTTGGGTTTGGCTCCACACCACCAAATTCCACAACCTCAACACCTGTCAATGCATTCATTGCTTGGTCGTATACACCATTATTTTTAATCGAGCCGCCACCGTACAGTAGCAGCACCTTTGCAGCCTCCGGTAATCGTGAGGTGATTTCACGCATTTGGCCTTTACCAAAAAGAATTTCGGTTTGATTTTTAAATACAAAATTAAGCATACTCAATTCCTTACTGTTTAATATTCGGTTCTTTCGCTAACATTTCTAGCAGCTTTTCTGCTAGTAATGAGTCTGAAAACGGGTTTTGCCCCGTAATTAGCTCTCTATCAACAACCACTTTTGGCTGCCATGCATTTGCAA
Source organism: Pseudoalteromonas sp. NC201 (assembly GCF_002850255.1). Taxonomy (NCBI): domain Bacteria; kingdom Pseudomonadati; phylum Pseudomonadota; class Gammaproteobacteria; order Alteromonadales; family Pseudoalteromonadaceae; genus Pseudoalteromonas; species Pseudoalteromonas sp. NC201. Next base: position 915,495 of record NZ_CP022523.1, on the reverse strand, counting down.
ACTGCATTTTTCCTCCAGCCTGAGACATCGCGGCTGCTGGGTAAAAGTTGAGTTTTTCGCCATTTAACGTGCTTTCAAATACTTGTTCTTCTGGGTTCGAAAATATCGTCATTTGATATCCGTCATAAATCCAGTTTTTCGCTTGAACAGGTGACTGTGTTGTTAAACTCTGATAATACGCTTTTGGTTCACTTTGTGCCGAAAGCAACGTAATTGGGCCGTGGCAAATCGCAGCTGTTGGTTTATTCTCGCGGTTAAAATGGCGCAAAATTTCACCCACCTGCGGATTATTCGCCAAATCAATTAACGGTGCGTGTCCGCCTGGAATAAATACCGCATCAAATTCGTCTAGCCCCGCAGCAAGGATCTCGCTAAAACTTGCGGTATCATTAATATCTGGCAGGTTAGCAATAAATTTCTTGATGCTTTGTAATTTAGTCTCATCACCGCCGAAGTAATTAACCGACACTGATTTTTGATCAACAGCAGGGGCATTGCCTTTTGGTGTTGCTAATATCAGTTTATATCCAGCATCCACTAAAGCCTTTGCAGGTATCCCAAACTCGTTGAGGTAATAACCTGTTTCTATTGTCTCACCACTGGCAAGTTCCATAGAGGTTTCGCTCGAAAGTAACACTAATACTTCACCTTCACTTGCATGAGCGCTAAGCACATGTGTTGCACCCAATAACGATGACACCCACACCATCGTATTCACTATACTCTTTTTCATCCCGGCTCCTCATACCAGTTCAATATCGACGAGTTTAGGCGATTTGCGGACACAGGTGAATTCGGATAAATTGGTAGGAGCAATCAGAATATTTATGGCTCAAGTAATTTATGTCTCATCTCACCCAACTAAAAACCTTTGTGGAAGTATACCGCTGCAAAAATATCACCAAGGCAGCGGCCAACTTGGGGATGTCGCAGCCAGCTGTCACGGCACATATTCAAACCATGGAAGCGGTAGTAGGAAAAGCCCTGTTTGAACGCCAAGCAAGAGGGGTAAAGCCAACGCCAACAGCACATGACTTAGCGCTGCAGGTGTCTGGTCATATCGATATTTTAGAGCAGAAGATCACCTCAATTCGAGCGCGCTCCAACGCGGTGTTTGGCACACTAAATATTGCTGGCCCCGCGGAGTATTTAAGCTTTGTCTCCGGTCCACAAATCGCCAACTTATTGCAAGCGGGCAACATTAACGTGGTACTTCATATTGGCAATAAAATTAACATTTTCGACGCACTAATAAACGACACCGCCGACATCGCCATTGCCGCCTCTGCGCCAGATCCCACAAGCTTTGACTATTTAGTTCTAGACAAAGAGCAATTGTGGCTAGTGATGAACCGTTTAGAGGGCAGAGAAATTCAAGACAGCGATATTACCGCCGACTTACTCTCAAGCTATAATGTCGTCACGTACGATCAAGACTTACCTTTGGTTAGACAATACTTTGACCGTGTATTTAATGCGGGCTGCAACTCTAATGTCATCGCTATTTGCCCAGACATTAGAGCAATCGCTAACATCATTCGCTCTGGAATAGGTTACTCCGTCCTCCCCGATTATCTCTGCCGAGATCTCATAAAAGCAGGTGAACTGATCCAACTTGGCCCTGTAGGCCCTGAAAACAATATCTATCTAGTATGGAAAAAGGGCGCGTTAAAACACCCACGCATTGCTTTTGCAAAAGATGTGATCTCCGCCTTTGCTAATATTAATTATCTTTCGAATTAAAAAGTTGTAAAAAAATTATTTTCCGCAGATTTCTGCTGAGAATTCCTGTTACCTTGCTGTAAATTAAAAGAGACGGGTTGGAGCATCAATGGACTATCAAAGCCAATATCGTGACTTAACTATTTATTACGACGCACTAAAAAAAGCAACAAAGCAAAGTGAAGCGGTACCAGACACCACAGAAAAATGGCTGGCACTCGTAGAAACGACCTTATTTGAATTACAAGAGCTTGCCCATATGGAAAAGGCTTATATGCAAAAATCAAGAACGATGAATAACCTAATTGAGTTGGTATATTCCAGCGCCCCAAGCATGGACTAGCAACTACGGGTTATTGCTGTTGAGTTTTGCATTAACAAGAGTGCTACTACTAGCACTCTTTTTTTCGCTAGAAATAGAGTTAAACAGATTTAAAGTTTGAAAAGAAATTAGCTGCACATACTTTACGACGCGGATAACCTGCGAAAATTTATGTGTTAGGTGTACTATTGGTACACCTTCAATGTAGTAAAGATTTCCTCGGACAGTTCTGCAAACACACCGTGGATCCGCTCAGATAGCGCTTTTACATTATCGAAATCAGGGTCAGCAAGCATTAAAATTTCAAAGATTGACCACTCAGGCATAACATCTTGATCCACCCACCTAACCCCCTGTAACTTTGCCCAATAATCAATCTGAACATCCTTTGTTTGCCCAAGGAGCCAAAGTTCGAATTGCACCTCTTGATGGTTCAACACAACTGCCAATTTGAGCTTGTGTTTTTTAAGGTAATCGTTTTGCAGATAAAAGTATGTAAAGTCAATATATCCGTGTAACACGTTTGCGACTGTAAACTGGCCTTTATACTGCTTACTGAATTCAGCTCTGAGACTTTGAACAATAGAGACGAGATCCTTATAGGTTCTCTGCAGTTCGCCACTTGCAAATGCCATTTTATAGGCTGGAATTCGAGCACGAAGACTTTTATTAGACATGTTGTCCTCTGAGTTTTTCAGGCACATAGACAAAGTGATCCACACACGAAGCTAGCATTGCAAGGAGCCTGAGTCATCATTAGATTGCCAATATCATATCAAACAATCAAAGTCGAATGACGCTTCATATATCCCAAGCTCAAAAATCAAGAAGCAAAAATCAATGACACCCACCACAAATTTCAAGCCTTCATTTTCCTAACGTCAATGCAATTAGTGATGGGTATCACCAATCCATCCTTAGGCATTCTTATACCAAATTTTCTAAGAGCTCATCACAAACCAATTCTAATGCTGCAGCCTCTAGAGAAAATGCATCGATGTACTTCGACCAAAACCACTCTTTCCCTATCATAAACTGGTTTCCAAGTTCGATTTTTAGAACAAAATGGCCAAGGGCATCAACTGGTTTTATTAGCAACTCCAATTCATCAGGGCTTTCAGAAGTTAGTTTAGCTTCGCCCTTTAATGTACTTTTTAATGATTCAATATTTTTTATGAATTCCTGTACTTCACTTCCATCAGCCCATACGTCCTTTGTAAAAGTGAACCCGCTAGAGCTCAAAGTTAGCCGAAGATTGTAATCATAGTCGTACTCATCCGCTCCTCGGCTCAATACAACGATTTCTAATTTATGGCTATCACTTAAATTTATCTTCATACTTTAGGAATGCCTAACAAGCCTGTAGAATTGCTCATTTTTAATACATTTTGCATAGTGGTATCAACCTTAGCCGAGTTCTTTATTTGATTCAATCGTTTACTCTAAACGTCACTGTCATTTTTTTACTGTGTTTTATGAGGCTATAAGGCTGGTCTCTGTGGCTTTTTGAGGTTTAAAATGAGCTACACTTCTTTGTGTATTATTTTTTGCAACTTTTCTAGATTATGCACCAAGCAATACAACTTCCATTGCGCATTCACTTTCCCTTGCCCTCGTAATGTGAGTTTATTCATTCCTTTATTCACTATGATGTTGCCGAACACAGGTTCGATACACCTAATTCGCTTGCTGTATTATCGCCGCCTCTAATTTAGTAGTGGTAACGACACGAAATTATCGTTATCGCTTGATCATCAACTGCATAAACAAGCCTGTTAGTGTCATCAATACGACGAGACCAAAAACCAGATAAACTCTCTTTCAACGGCTCTGGTTTACCGATGCCCTCAAATGGGGAGCACTTAACATCATTGATGAGTTTGTTGATGCGCTTGAGTGTTTTCTTGTCTTGAGTTTGCCAATACAGATAGTCATCCCAAGCGTCATCAGTCCACGATAGTAAACGTTGACTACTACTCATCAATTAACTCTCGTGCTGTTGTTTTACCAGCACGGTACTGTGCAATCGAACGATTTAAGTGTTCAGCGTTTTGAGGAGAGCGTAGTAAGTGGACAGTCTCCATAAGGCTATTGTAGTAATCTAAAGACATAACCACAGCATCCTCAGAGTCACGACGTGTAATGACTGTTGTATCTGCGTCATTAACTACACCGTCTAGAACAGCTTTAAGACCATTTCTAGCTTCAGTAAAAGATACAATTCTCATAAGAACCTCTACATGTACATTTAATGGAACAAGTATAGTCTTCACCATTCTACTTGTACAGTAAATTGAGCATGTAATATTGATAAGGTAACCAACACTCCGCTCACCGGAATTTTGGGAGCGGAGTAAGTGAAATTTCCGAGTGTGGTGGCTTGTTACATTACGTCATCATCTGCATTCAAAGCCATCTTTAAGAAGCTAGGCATTCTTGGATCTGTGAATTGAAAGCACCCCCTCGCGGGCTTATACAGAATTGTCTTTTCACTCCCTTTGGTTAATTTTGTTAGTCTTCGGCTTAAAGTCTGCGAATCAACGATGACACCAAATTTACTTTTTAATTTTTCTCTTAACTCAGAGCTACGAAATTCAGGTGTATTACAATAAGAAGCTGTAAGAAGCAGGAACTTATACTCCTGTGGAGTGTTTAATACGCGAAGTGTAGACTCAAGCATTCTTTGTAATGCTCCCTCAGAATCCTTCACCGCTTCATTGAGTGCACTTTTGAGTACATCTTTTGTTATATGCTTATTGCCTCTAACGATTGCAGCCTCACCACATTTTAAGCTAATTAAATGAGTGAAGTGGGGGTATCCAGCACTTATATCTACTATTTTTTCGACAACGCTATCATCAGGGCGAAGATTTAAAGAATTCATGCCATTAAGAATTATCTTCTTAAGGTCTTCGTCGCACATTCGTTGCAATGAAACTTCTTTTAAGCATCTTTCTACTGAAGGATGACCAGCTGTTAACTCTTCCCCAGTAGCCGCTATACCTACCACCACCAATTTGAAATTGGACTTATGATCGCTAAGCAATTTAATAAGTTCTGCAATTTTTTTCTTATCGGATTCATCTTGAAGTGCGTCAGCTTCGTCAATAAGCATAATTCCTGAAAGGGACTTTAAGTGCTTCGCAACCCAAGATGGAGAGTCAGGTTTAAATGTGGTTACTATTGTAGTTTTTGTTTCCCTTTTAGTGGACAGGTCAGCCTTTGCGAAAACTGCATTTAATACTGCGCCACCACCTTGATTATGCGTTTGAGTTGCTTCTCTGAACGACAAATCAATCCCACATTTTTCAAGTGCTTCAACAAAAATAGAAGAGAAACTATCTCCAGAATCACAACGTTTCTCAAAAAAATGCCCGCGCTGAAGTTTATGTAAAATTAGTTTACAAGTAGTTTTCGCAAGAGATGTTTTCCCAACACCGCGATCACCGTAAAGAAGGATATGCTGGCCGGGAGAATTAATAACGCTGACTAATCTTGTTGCTTCATCTTCACGCCCAAAAAAATGAGATATTTCGTCAATCGGAATATGAGGCGTAAAAACATTTCTTATACCACTTTTAATAATTAAAGCCTCGTTATCGAGACCAAAACTTCCATTTGCCAACTTGATGCTCCTTTAGAAATTTAACAGCTAATTAGTATAAATTCTTTAATATCTCACTTATCCACAAGAGAAAAATCGCAATATTCAAGAAACTTTATTTAATAATTTTAGCAAATTACCAGTCAAACATTGTCATTCAACATACGAATTACCTGAAAAAACGAGTTATAACTTATCTGCGAGAAAAATTACTGACACCCACAAATTTCAAATATGGCTGGGTGTCATAACCTTAAGCTGATACCCTTCGTTCTGTAGTGTTAGTTATGGTGGGTGCCCACGTTAGTTCTGCTTCCTCAGCTTTGACGTTAATAGTAATGGGTGATGAGATGGACGCTCCCAAATCGGCGTCAATGCGCCAAACTGATAGTTGCAAACACAGTTATTAGGAGAGTCCATCATGAATAACGTTAGCACGCTTTCAATTGATCTAGCAAAAAATGTATTCCAACTTTTATCGTTTGATAAGCAAGGTAATAAATGTTTTTCCAGAAGGTTAGATAGAGCAAAGCTCTTGCAAACATTGACCCAATTACCTGCTTGTAATGTTGTTATGGAATCATGCTCAACGTCTCATTATTGGGGGCGGTACTGCTTACAAGCTGGGCACCAAGTTCAGCTTATCCCTGCGCAACATGTTACCCCTTTTGTCCGTGGCAATAAAAACGATAAAAATGATTGTATGGCGATTTATGAAGCGAGCCTTCGACCTAACATTCGCTTTGTTCCTGTAACAACAGAGCATCAACAAGCAATCCTAGCACTACATCGCTATCGGGAGCGGCTCATACATAATCGAACCGCCTGCATCAACCAAACATGTGGTTTGTTACTTGAATTTGGCATCGTCATCAAAAAGAGCTTAAAGTCTTTTCGTGCAACCATTGCTGATCTGCTCAACCGTAATTTACATGGAGCTTTAAATCTACTCCTCAGAGACGTTTATGAAGAAATGCAAAAGTTAGACGCCAATATTAAAAATGTAGAGGCACAATTTAAGCAGTTTAATGAACAGAGCCAAGCTGCTCAAATTATCCAATCCATCCCCGGAATTGGGATTATCAACGCATCGGCATTGAGTGCCACAATAGATAAAGGGCAAGCATTTTCTAATAAAAAGGAGTTGGCTGTGTGGCTTGGGATCACACCACGTCAATATGCTTCGGGTGAAACCAATAAGATGGGAGGGATCACCAAACGAGGTGATCGTTATCTAAGAAAACAACTCATTCATGGTGCCCGTACAGTGGTCAATCATGCGCACAAAAAGCAGGATGATTTAAACAAATGGATCAACGCATTGGTAGAACGTCGCGGTAAAAATAAAGCGGTGGTGGCCACGGCCCACCGATTGGCTCGCTTAATGTGGATATTGCTACAAAGAAATGAACCTTATAAAGCCCAATATACACAAAGTGAGGCGCAATCATGACTCAAATTATGGCTATTAAGGAGCCCGGTCGTGACAAGGGCCTCGAGCCCGAGTGGGTGTTTATGAGCCCTTGATAGCCATATTCTCATTGCTGTAAACATAACGATGAACAAAAGGTCAAACCTACCTAGTTAAACCCGTTATAGGCAAGGCATTCAATGCCGCGTGGGTGTATTCTACTTTTTGGGTGGCTAGGTTCGAAACTCATTAGGGGCGCTGAAAGTCAGTTAAGCCCGAATATATGTCAGAGCAGCACCTTATTTAGGGTGACTCAAAGTGACTGTTTATCAATACATACAAATAGTAAATGAGAGATAAATAAAAGAAGCAACAAGGCTGTTAAAACAACCTTGTTGGATGAGTATTACTTGACAGCAGCTGAGCGTCCATATATGTCACTTATTTTCTTCTTTCCTTATTTTCTTCTTATTTTGTGTTCTTATTTTTGTTTTTTTGCTGTTCTTTAAAAAGAACATATATGTTAAGTAACAGGCGAAACAGAGTTACTGCTATTGCTTTTCCATAACCACATGCACGCGCCAAGACAAAAGCCGAGAAAAAGTGTTTGTAGCTGCAATGCTATAGGGTCTTTAATAACTTGCATAGAATAGTAAGCCGCTGAATTAATAACTACGTCACTTATCATTATTATCAAAGTTAAAATTATCCCCAGATTTCTATTCTTTAGCAGAATATAAATAGCTAAAAAATCAATAACACCAAGGGATGTCCAGTATAAATTCACCCAATTTGGTGCAAACTTATATGGTAGAAGTCCAAAGTACACATTGTCAAAAATATGGGTGACACCACCAAGAGCAAGACACAGTGAAATAATTGAGATACAAAACTTTTCCATAAAGCTAAACTTATCCAGTTTTTCTGATTTTATACTAAAAAAGCACAAACCTACTGTTGCGCCCCTATTTCGTTAATTTATTAGGAGCGACTATTGTCAATGTTATGACCGCAATTATAACACCTTTCTTTAGGCAACCTATACCTATACCACCCCAGTATTACTTGATTTCTTCGGCACTTTTGGCACGAGTAAAAAATAGCTTTTAACACAAGTAAAACACCAACAAGCATTGAACCGATATAAAAAGGGTTAGTAAAGAAGTTATCAATCGTACCCCTATAAAATTGAAAACCTATAATGCAGGCTACGAGTAGAGCCAAATGAATCTTAAACTGTAAACTACGCTTCAATTTAACTCCTAAAAATTGAGCCGAAAAATCACTGACACCCACCGCAGAAGATTTTGTGTGCTTTTGCAAAGTAATCTATGATTTAACGCTATCCTCAAAGGGTTGAGGAGACCAAACTATAGCAGCAACTCATAAACGAAAAATCTGTATAATCGACATCAGATACTACCATTATTACTCAACATGTTCAGCCGATCTTGATACTTGATTACGTGCGATATAACCGATATAAAGTACCGCGACACACAGCAACATAGGCACTGATTTTAAGTAAGCAAAATAGTCATAAAAAAAGGTTACTTCCCAGAACACCTTTGCGGTTTCTTCGTTTATACCCATTCTATCTAGGTTACGGAGAAAGTTTTCCATCAATGCCAGAAAGTCTACGAAAGCTAAAACAATTGCTAGGAAATATAATGGCCCTTCAGCATAGTTTTTTTCAAAGACAGAAGCCGACTTTCCCCGAGTTAAAATAATAGCTATCTCGATACGATGCTTGAGTAAAAAGAGCAACAGTAGGCTGAGAGAAAACTGAATTGAAAACGCAAATATATTTTCTATAAAGTAGCTTTCCACAACAGGGAAGATCGCGATGCGAAGCATGTATATCGCTACAATTGCAAGAAAGTAAGGCACTGCAAAACATAACGTCAACAGCTGACTATTTTTGTCTTTGTAAGAGTAAAAGAACAAAACCAACAATAAGATAAATAAAATGGACTCAAAAATAATTACGCCAAAAGCCGATCCCAAGATAAGCGTAAGAATACTGCCCTTGTCCTTCATATTGTCTGGATACAGTCGTGAGAGCGCTTCGGTATCATCCAAAATATCAGCGAGTTTAACTCTACATAAGTCAGCAAACTTCATTAACGTACCAAGCTTAAAAGAGCTAACACCATTGAGATAGTTGTCTAGCGTTCGCATGCCAATCCCGAGGTGGCGACATATATCTTCTCGAGACATCCCGCGTTTATGCTTTAGACCTTTTATTAGCAGTCCTATGCGCTGGCTTACTTCATACTCTTCTGGCGTTTGCATCGACCTACCGTTTCCTGAATCTAATAATTAATCTATTGTTATTAAAAGTGTGATAGCTGCTGGCGGCTCTTCTTACGTGCAAGCAATCCAATATATAACAGAGTAATGCACAATAGTGTCGGAAAAGCTTTTAGATACGCAAAGTGGTCAAAAAAGAACGTAACTTCCCAGAATATTTTAGACGCTTCCTCATCCATACCTAGGCGATCTAAATTACGAAGAAAGTTTTCCATCAATGCAAAGAAGTCTATAAGCACTAACGTTAAAGCCAAGAAATACAATGGTCCTTCCACGTAATTTTTCTCGAATACCGAGGCTGATTTACCACGTGTGAAAAAAACTGAAAGTGCCATTCGGTACTTGAGCAGAAATAACAGCAGTAGGCTTGAGATTAACTGTCCACCGTAAGCATAAATATTCTCGATGTAATAGCTTTCAACCACAGGGAAAACAATATTTTTTAAGTAAAATACCATTACTGCATCTAGTGAAAGCACAACTGCAAAAATCAAAGTTAGCGATAAGCTATTTTGATCTTCTTTACATAAATAAACTAAGACAAAAAGTAAAATACAGGTGATCGGCTCAAAAACTGTAGCACTTACTACCGTAGTCATTAGCAAGGCTAGAATACTGCCCTTGTCCTTCATATTGTCTGGATATAGTCGCGAGAGCGCTTCGGTATCATCCAAAATATCGGCGAGTTTGACTCTACATAAGTCAGCAAACTTCATTAACGTACCAAGCTTGAAGGAGCTAACGCCATTAAGGTAGTTGTCTAACGTTCGCATGCCAATCCCGAGGTGGCGACATATATCTTCTCGTGACATCCCGCGTTTATGCTTAAGACCCTTTATTAATAGTCCTATACGCTGGCTTACTTCGTACTCTTGTGGCGTTTGCATCGCCCGCCATCTCCTTATTCCGTGATTTACTTATCGACTTATTATTACGCGCTTTGGGGCTGCTGCGTATTTCTTTTCCGTGCGAGTATTCCTGCATAGAGGAGTACTAAACTGAGTAATAATGGTACGGCCTTAAGATACCTAAAGTAATCGTAAAAAAAGGTTAACTCCCAGAATATTTTAGCTTTCTCCTCGTCGATTCCTAATCGTTCCAGATTACGAATAAAGTTCTCCATTAACGCCAAAAAGTCTATAGTGACTAGCATCATAGACAAAAAGTAGAGAGGAGCTTCAATAAGGCTTTTTTCGAAAACAGCTGCCGATTTTCCGCGAGTAACCAATACCGAGAACATCAACCTGTACTTGAGCAGAAGGAATAGTAACAGACTTAATGATAGGTGTAGCGAATATGCGTATACGTTCTGCATATAATAGTTTTCAGCTGCTGGAAAAGCGACATAGTTTAGCCAGTAGCCACCAATATTAGTTAGCACGTAGACCACAACAAAAATAGCAACTATGCATTGATTATTTTTATCTTTATGTGAGTAGCAAAGCAGTAAAATTAGTAAAACTAAGAAAACAGACTCAAAGAGCATAACGGAAGCAAGAGAACCCAAAAGCAATGTTAGAATACTGCCCTTGTCCTTCATATTGTCTGGATATAGTCGTGAGAGCGCTTCGGTATCATCTAAAATATCAGCGAGTTTAACTCTACAGAGGTCAGCAAACTTCATTAACGTACCAAGCTTAAAAGAGCTAACACCATTAAGGTAGTTGTCTAGCGTTCGCATGCCAATCCCGAGGTGGCGACATATATCTTCTCGCGACATCCCGCGTTTATGCTTTAGACCTTTTATTAGTAGCCCTATGCGCTGGCTTACTTCGTACTCTTCTGGCGTTTGCATCAGCCCGCCATCTCCTATTTCCGTGATTTATTTATCGACTTATTACTACGCACTTTGGGGCTGCTGCATATTGCTTTTCCGTGCAAGTACCCCTGCATAGAGAAGTGCTATACTAAGCAACATCAGCGGGGCTTTAAGGTATTCATAATAATCATAGAAGAAGGTCAACTCCCAGAATATTTTTACCTTCTCTTCATCCATTCCCAATCGATCTAAATTGCGAATAAAATTCTCTATTAGCGCACAAAAATCAACAACTGCTAGGATCAGAGCAAGGAAGTAAAGTGGAGCTTCAACAAGACTCTTCTCAAATACTTCGGAAGACCTTCCTCGCGTGATAAGCACCGCAAATTTCATTCTATATTTAATTAAAAAGAGCAGAAATAAACTTAGTGCCAAGTTTATTGAAAAAGCGTATACATTTTGAATGAAGTTATTAGCAGCTGTGGGGAAAACAAAGTATTTAAGCCAGTAACCAAATGCATTACTTAATGCATAGATCACTACAAAAATTGCGACCATACATTGATTGTTTTTGTCTTTGTGTGAATAGCAAAGCAACATAATTAGCAAAAACAAAGTGATTGACTCAAAAAGCATTGCCGTTGCAAGAGAGCCGAAAAGCAATGTTAGAATACTGCCCTTGTCCTTCATATTGTCTGGATATAGTCGTGAGAGCGCTTCGGTATCATCTAAAATATCGGCAAGCTTGACTCTACAGAGGTCAGCAAACTTCATTAACGTGCCAAGCTTAAAAGAGCTAACACCATTGAGGTAGTTGTCTAGCGTTCGCATGCCAATCCCGAGGTGGCGGCATATATCTTCTCGAGACATCCCGCGTTTATGCTTAAGGCCCTTTATTAGTAGTCCTATACGCTGGCTTACCTCGTACTCTTCTGGCGTTTGCATCGCCCCACATTCCCCTTTAATCAAACCACAAAATTAACCCAAACATTACATTTTGTTTAATATAAAGACAAGTGGAATAACACTAACTTATGAAAAAGCGTACACTTTCAAGTAGATGATAATAACGTATCTATAATGGTTATCAGAGAAGGATACTTTGGAACATATTGGAACATAAAAGCGAGCGCAATACCGGAAACATACTGCGCGCCCCTGAACCTCTGACTAACTCTGGATTGGTTGTCTCTTGGTTCGTACCACCAAGCCTACATAAAGCATTGTTACACACAACAACATAGGCACTGCTTTCAGGTACGGAAAATAGTCGAAAAAGAAAGTAACGTCCCAAAAAGTCTTCGCTAGCTCTTCATTCACTCCTAAATGCTCTAAATTGCGAAGAAAGTTTTCCATCAAAGCCATAAAATCGATAAATACCAGTAATATTACTAAGAGATATAGAGGACCTTCGACATGATTTTTTTCAAATACTGATGCACTTTTGCCTCTAGTAATCAAAACAGCGATTGTCATTCGATGCCTGAGTAAGAACAACAATAATAGGCTTAAAGTTAACTGGATTCCAAAAGCGTAAATGTTCTCTACATAGTAGCTTTCTACCGCTGGAATAATAACATACGTTATAAAGTAAACCATCACGGTATCGAGGGCAAAAGTTATAGCAAAAATTAGGGTTAACAGTAGACTATTTTCATCTTCCCTTGATAAGAAAACAAGCGCAAAAAGTAGCCCACAAGTAATTGGCTCAAATATTGTTGACCCTGCAAAAAAAGCTAGCAATAGCGCAGCGACACTAGTTAACAACGATAAATTAAACAGACTTCTCATGCGTTCAACCTTGGCTTTTTTCTTCCGGCGGCGTAGATTCCGCTTGCTGATTTTTAGGCCCGCTTCCAGTTACAAGACCTGCTCCAGATATTAATTTGCACAATGAGCGACTAAGGGCTATTTTTATCGGCTTTTTCTGTGCAGCCTTCATTGTTCTTTTCCTCATGTTTTTCTCCATACAGGCCTGAGAGCTTATCTGTATCTTCTAAAATATCTGATAACTTTACTTTACAGATTTCAGCAAACCGAAGCAATGTCCCAAGCTTAAAGGAGCTAGAGCCATTTAAATAGTTATCAAGGGTCCTGTCACCCACACCTAAACGCCGGCTAACCTCTTCTCGGGTCATCCCTTTTTTGCGCTTTAGCCCCCGTATCAATCGGCTGATACGCTGACTCACCTCGTATTCTTCTGGCGTCTGCATCGCCCCACCATATCTCTCAATCACCCCAACCAAGTTAACCAAAAGTTTACATCCAGTTAAATATAAAGACAAGTAGATGACAGTACTATTTTTAGGTGCACACTCGCAAAACAACCCAAAATAGAAACAAACTTATCATTATATTTGAATTTTTGGTATCAATCGATTTAAGCAACCCTCGCTAAACCTGCTTATTTGTTGTTTTGCAGACCATTAAAATCAATAATTAAAAACACACAGACTTCTCTATTTTTATGGGAAAACCTTCACATTATTGTGTAGGCGCAGCATTTGCTTTATCTAAAACCTGCTTACGGCGCGCTGTTATTCCTGCGTATAAAACAAACATACAGAGCAGATAAGGCACGGCCTTAATATAAGCAAAGTAATCATAAATAAAGGTCAGCTCCCAAAATGGTTTGGCAACTTCTTCATCTATACCTAAACGCTCTAGGTTACGGATAAAGTTTTCCATCAATGCGGCAAAATCAATCAAAGCTAACGTACATGCGAGTGCATAAAGCGGCGCATCTACTTGGTTCTTCTCAAAAATACTGGCTGAATTCCCTTTGGTAAACCATGCACCTAAGAACATTCTGTATTTGATCATTAGCGCCAGCAGTAAACTCAGTAAAAGTTGAGTTGCAAAAGCATAGATATTTTCAATGTAATAGCTTTCAATAGCTGGGAAGACGACATAATTCAACCAGTATGCAACAACGATTTCCAACGAAAAAGCAAATATAAAAATTGCAACAATGCTCTGACTATTCTTGTCATTACGCGCATAAAACGATAACAAAATAAGAAAAGCAAATAAGGTAAATTCAAGCACCATAACGCCGACAAAATAGCCTGTAAATAGCAAAAAGATATTGCCTTTGTCTTTAATATTCTCAGGATACAAGCGCTTCAGCGCGTCGGTATCATCCAAGATATCAGCCAGTTTTACCTTGCAAAGATCCGCAAACTTTAACAATGTCCCAAGTTTAAATGAGCTCACTCCGTTTAGGTAATTATCTAACGTGCGCGAGCCTATACCTAAACGTTTACACACATCTTCTCGGGTCATACCTCTGGTACACTTTAACCCAAGTATTAACCTACCTATCCGCTGGCTTACCTCATATTCCTCTGGCGTTTGCATCTGTCCACCATTGTTTTACGTTAGCTCCCTTGAAATTAACCCAAACATTACATTTAGTTAAATATAAAGACAAGCTTCTCTCGATAAATTGCAATGAAAAAACAATAAAACACTCAATACTTCACCAACTTTACGTAATTTGAAACATTTTCATCGTTTTTCACGCCTAACCGTTCTTTAAAGACAAACTTTATTGAGGGTACACCCCTCATAGCCCTAAGTAATCCGCAGCCGGCGTTTTAAAAAGATCGCTGGGTAAACCAGCTCCTACATGGAGGTGTATCGCTGGGTAAAACAGCTCCTACGCGAGGTGTATCGCTGGGTAAACCAGCTCCTACGCGGAGGTGTATCGCTGGGTAAACCAGCTCCTACGCGGGGTGTATCGCTGGGTAAAACAGCTCCTACGCGGAGGTGTATCGTTGGGTAAACTTGCTCCTACGCGGAGGTGTATCGCTGGGTAAACCAGCTCCTACGCGGGGTGTATCGCTGGGTGAACCAGCTCCTACATGGAGGTGTATCGCAGAGTAAACCAGCTGCAATATTAAAAGGTGATTGTTATGCTTTACAAAAAAGTACAGTTGTTCTATTTTAATAAAAGTACAAGTGTTCTTTTTTAGAGGTCAGGATGAAATTCAGCTACTTTAACGACAAAGACGGCTCACTTATTACCAAGATAAGTCGGGGTGTCACAGGGCTTATGTGCACGCTTGCGCCACCTATTACTTCGAGGTTAGGTCAGGTACTACTGATGAGTCCGCATGGTAAGCGTCAGTATCAGTTTAAAAATAAAAAACCCAATGGTGAGTTCAATATTCTTACCTCGCTAGGTCGCGTTCATGTAAACGTGTTTGGCCTTGGTCCGAAGACCGTTGTGTTAAGTCATGGTTGGGCCGATAACAGCAGTTGCTTTGATACTTTGATCCCTGAACTCGTAGCAGCGGGATTTTGCGTTGTGGCGATTGATCATGTTGGTCATGGACAATCTCATGGTAAGCAAGCCCATTTGCTGGCTTTTGTTGAAGCACTGGATACCCTGATTGAGAAGCTAGAAGCCGATCGCCATGATATCGTGGCTTTGGTGGGGCATTCTATGGGCGCTGTGGCGCTGATGAACTTACCGGATTATCGCCTAGAAAATCGTGTGGTTATAAATGTTGCAACTCCCGTGCAGTTTTTTGAGCTGATGTTTGAGCGCGTTGCGCGAGCGGGTATTTCTGAAAAAATGCTGCACCAAGTGTTAGGCGCTATCACCACAAGATATGGCACGCATTGGCATTTGATCCGAGATAAATTCCACGACGGTGTACTTAAGTTTAAGCCGACATTTATTCACGATACCGAGGACCGATTTGCGCCATTTGAACACGTAGAGTCGCTTATCGCTGCCACTCCTGAGCGTTTAATCCAAACCTCAGGCCTTGGACATCGCCGCATTTTAGGCGATACTGGCGTTATTCAACGTATTACTCAAAAAATAACTGCATAAGTGATGAATAAAGGCGAGAGAACGAGACAAACCATTTTAGAGCAAGGTATGCGCTTTAGTAGCCAATATGGCTTAATAGAAGTCACTATTGGTTCTATGGCAAAGCTTTGTGGCTTGTCTCGCAGCGGGCTTATCTCGCATTTTGACAGTAAAGAAGATATGCAGTTGGCGATCCTCGATTACTGTGAAGATCAATTTATGCTGCATGTCGTCGCACCGGCACGGCACCAAGATCCCCTAGTGCAACTCAAAATGCTCTTTTCTATTTGGGCAGACTGGACTCGTGAACTATTTAATGAGCCACATTCAACTTGCCCATTTATCAAAGCGTTGGTTGAATTTAATTGCCATACAGACAGCCCGATTCATACCAAAGTTACCGAGCAACATAACCGATTATTTAGCTATATTAAGCATAAAATTGTGCAAGGGATAGAAAGCGGTATTTTTCATCCTGAGCTTGATGCGCAGTGCGCGGCGTACGAGCTATACAACTTGTATCTAGGCCATGCGATAGCGAAAAATACGGTACTAACAGAACATGCCAGCGAGTTGTTTAAACGTAATATTGAGCACTTACTTGAAAGTTATCAAGCTGATCCAAAAACACGGAGCGTATCTACATGATTGAAATAATCTCTACCCCAACCCGCGATATTGTTGAGCAGCTTACTGAGCTATACATCGCGACCTTTTCAGCGCCGCCACGTAATGAAGAAATAGACCAAGCAGCCATTCGCTTGCTTATGGAAAAGGAAATCGAAGAAGGCGAAGTACGTGTTATTTTTGATGACTCAACAAAGCAACTTATAGGCAGTTTGTCGCTAGTGCCAATCGCGCATTTTAAAGATAAAGCGCGCTTTGATCTTACGTCAGGCCTATACATTTCGAACTTTATGGTTGATGCGAATATTCGCGGCAAAGGAATTGGCAAGCAATTACTACAAGACACCTTAGCCGCTACTCGCCAACCTATCCACACTCGTTGTCGAGTAGATGCCTTAGCAGTGAATCATTTATTTCAGCGCCATGGCTTTAAATTGGTTGCTAATTACACAACAATCATGAATAACTCGGTTGCGGCGCGTAATATCTACACCTATCAAGCTGAATAATCTGCGGATAATCCCTGGATTGTCATTGTTGATTAATACATTCACTCTTATACTTTGCCAAAGAGTCGTCGTGTAGAGTAATGAGATGCTGAGGTTTTTTTCGATTGAACACGGTGTAATTTCCGAAATGGAACCAAGCGCCGACACCCCGATTGAAATAGCAATCAAAAACGCCCATTGGATAGATACTATTAATCCCACTGAGGAGGAGCGAGTTGCTCTGGCAAACACGCTAAATATTACCCTTCCTGGTGCGGATGACGTAGAAGAAATCGAAGCCTCTTCGCGCTGTTTTATCGACAGCGAAGGTCTGCATGTACACGCTTTATTTATGTCTCCCAATGACGGGCGTTTTAATACGGTGACCGTGGCCTGCTTATTACAAAAAAACTGCTTATTAACCATTCGTGATGACGAGCTTGCAGATTTTAGGTTGCTGCGACTGCGTGCGCGTAAAGGGCAAGTGGCGTGCGATAACCCAAAACAGCTGTTAGTGACTTTGTTCGACCAAAAAGTCGAAAACCATGCGGACATGCTTGAGGATATGCACCACCAGCTTGAAAAGCTCAGTGCCTATGTGCTTGAGGAAGAAGACTCAGATCTAGAAGAAGCTGTTAGTCGTATTTCAAGGCTAGAAGATGCCAACGGTAAAGTGCGCTTATGTTTGATGGATACGCAGCGCAATATCTCGTTTTTAATGCGTCATGTGGGGGTGCAATCTGAGGAGCGAGAAACGCTACGGGAAGTCACACGAGATATCGAAACCCTAATGTCGCACTGCGCCTTTCTCTTCGATAAAGTGAATTTTTTGATGGACTCTACGCAGGGTTTTATCAATATAGAACAGAACCAAATTATTAAAACCTTCTCCATTGCCTCTGTCGTATTTTTGCCGCCCACTGTGGTTGCCAGTGTGTATGGGATGAATTTTAATAATATGCCAGAGCTAAACTGGGCATGGGGCTATCCTTTTGCCATTGCTATTATGCTGCTCTCTGGTTTTGCGCCTTATTTATTCTTTAAACACAAAGGTTGGCTGTAAACTTTGGTTAATCTAGAGGTGTAGTTTCATTTCAAGCAGGCAAGGTGTAAATCCCGCTTTTTCATAAGCGCGAATTGCTGCGGCATTACTACTGTATACATCAAGGTAGAAGTCGTTGACGTTTTGGGTTTTACACCAAGCGATTAAGTGCTCCATGATCGCTTGATTCAAACCTTTACCACGATGCTCAGGTGCTACATACATAAACCCAAGATAACCATGCTGCGTGTGCTGTAGCTGCTGTTTAGATGCCCTTATCTGCACATACCCTGTTGCCACTATTTGCTCTGATACTTCACCAACAACCACTAACGTATTTGAACAAGTGAGTAATTTTTCAAAATCGTAGTATTTGGCGTCTTGTGATTTGATTGTTGAGTTATACGGACGCTCCGCTTCGATCACTTGCTGTTCTAAACCTAGAAGTGTAGTTAACCTGAGCTGCGGATAATTAATGCCTTTCTAGCAGAAAGTTTTAGCGCTAACTGCGTTGAATTCAATTCCAATAGCCAGCTATTGGTGCGTAAATTCGCCTTGCCTACAGGATGTAGGTACCTTAGCGAGAGCAGGACGCGGAAGCGGTGTTTTCCCTAAAACTCTCTGGCTAGACAAGGAAAAAACTAAGTTGTGCTTTAGCAACAATGAGTTGGAACATTCCTTATCCAAACCTTAGGTTAGTTAAGTCGTTGATGGTGGCTGGTCTAATTATCATATATTTCCCTTAAAAAAAGCCACCTTAGCTTAACTAAGGTGGCAAAGCCACTATCTACAGTGTTAAAAATTGTCAGGGACTACATGAGGTTAAGTATTAATGGTCGTGAGATTCCTCTGCAGTAATACCAAGCCATACTAGTTTTTCTGGTACGTAATCTAGCTCAAATGTGTCTACCAGTTTGGCTTCTTCTAAATCAAACTTTTTAATTTGTTTTGCGATTGGGTCGCTCACATATACCGCTTGCTCTGAATGAGAAAATGTAATTTGGAAGCCGTGACCTTCTGGCATCGTAGTTAAATCAGCATCACTTACTTGTACTTCACCTGCAGCTTCAAAATGGTGTTCACCATCATGCTCATGACCGGCAAAAATGCTGAGTTTACCTGCGGTATCCATCACCACAACATGCTCACCCGCAAAGCTAAATCCAAAACTAGCAATGCGATAGTTATCACTTACTTGCCATTCAAGCTTCTCGATATGGCCATGCTCTGGGTCAACCATCAGCACATCATTACCTGCTGATGCGATAAACTGCTCTGCATCATGGTGACCTTTAAGGGTGCCAATTCGCTGCCCGTCAGCAAAGTAATCTGGATTAGCTAGTTTTACTGCACTAAAGCTTTCGCCTTGCTGAGTTATAACCGCAACACCATCACCACAACCAAATGCCACTGCTTCTTCATTTTGTGCGCTGCCGTGAAGTGCTGGACAGCTTACGTTAAATACCTGCTCTTGATGAAAATGGTCACCATGCGCATGATACAAACCAATTTGCGAGGGTAGAGAAGTTTCGGTTTGAGGGTCTCTGATCGTGCTAATTAGAAATTCGCCTCGAGCTTGCGCCGCACCGTGCATGTAAGTGTCGTAATGTAATGCAGCGACTTCGCTTTGCTCGCCGCTAATATGCGCTTCACTAAACATCGCGGCACTGGCATTTTGTTGGCTGTCTTTGTCGCCATCTGAGAACACAGCAATACCAGACTCACCGACAGTCACGTGTGTTGGCTTCACTGATTCTAAATGGAACGAAGCAAGTGCAGGCGACTCTTCATATAAACCACCGTCAATAAACTCCACTAAACCTTGGTCACGTTGTACCAAGACAGCAAAGCGGTGATTTTCAGAGCTATATACATATTTTGGATAGTGTGTAACGCCAATCGAGTCGATAAGTGATTTATCCGCCGTTGAGTACACATTCACAACGTTACTTTCTGCGCTAGTGACTAACAGGCGACCATTTGCGTCTGTGATCGCATCTCCATGATCATCATCACCATCGTCATCATTGCCATTATCTTGTGCTGGCGGGTCTACTTTTACAATTGTGTGCTCAGTACCACCACATGCAGAAAGAAGAATTGCGGAAATGGCAACTGCCAAAAGTTTACCTTTTAATACCATGAGAGAGATCCTATTTTTATTTATGTTATACCATAACTTTAAATATGTTATCTTATAACAAAACTAAAAACAACACCTCGACTAATCACCTATTGACTATTTTGCGCGCAAACCCAATAGTGAAGTATGAAATCCACTTGGCATTACCAGACAAAAGACACACTCTAAATAACCTGAGCTGCGGATAATTAATGCCTTTCTAGCAGCCAGTTTTAGCGCTAACTGCGTTGAATTCACTTCCAATAGCCAGCTATTGGTGCGTAAATTCGCCTTGTTTTCCCTAAAACTTGCTGGCTAGACAAGGAAAAAACTAAGTTGTGCTTTAGCAACAATGAGTTGGAACATTCCTTATCCAAACCTCAGGTTAAATAACAAATGCCTTGATGTAACACTCCGGCTATATAAAAAGGACTACTTAATGGACTATTTGGTTGCTATCACTTTATTTGCTATTGCGTCTTCCGTAACGCCCGGGCCAAACAATATTATGGTAATGACGTCTGGCGTTAATTTTGGCTTACAGAGAAGCATCCCCCTGTTAAGCGGTATTTGTGTGGGCTTTTCGATCATGCTGTTGCTGGTCGGCTTGGGTTTTGCGCAGCTTTTTGAGCTATTTCCTAGTTTGCACTTTATTTTAAAGTGCATTGGCGTCATTTACCTTTTATATCTTGCCTACCTTGTCGCGATGTCTTCACCCACGACTGATGCAGACTCAACCCCTCAACCTTTTTCGTTTTTAAAAGGCGCGCTATTTCAGTGGGTAAACGCAAAAGCATGGATTGTGGCAATAGGTGCTATTTCAACTTATACCTCCGCTGGCGCAGATTTTATGAGTCAAAACTTGATGATCACCATTGTCTTTCTGTTGGTGTCATTTCCTTGTGTTGGGATCTGGTTAGTGTTTGGTTCGTCGCTGAAACATGTATTAAAAAATGAGCAAAGTCGTAGATGGTTTAATTTTGTGATGGCTGCATTACTTGTACTTTCAGTAATGCCAATTGTGCTGGAGATCTTTGCAGGATAATACCCTGCAAAGATTACCGTGTTATTGTTACTTGTTGTCCGCTTTTTACCGACGGGCGATCACCCACACTGCATGCACAATTCCTGGTATATAACCCAACAATGTCAGCAAAATATTTAACCAAAAAGCCCCGCCAAGACCGACTTGTAAAAATACACCAAGTGGTGGAAGCAGAATTGCAATGATGATCCTCAATAAATCCATTGTTCTCTCCTAAAAGTTATAGACGCTTTCATCCTGCATGGGTTATGCCAACTCAAAGGAATGCCTTTTGCATTAACCCAATAACAGTATAGGAGATAAAAAATGCCAGATTGGATTAATCTTGATTTAGCACTCATTTGGTATCACTTTTACCAAATTGTTTTTGCGTTTTTACTTACATTACCTTTAGCTATTAATAGAGAAAGTCGCTCTGATAGCGCGGGGCTTAGAACATTCCCATTAGTCGCTATTTCCTGTTGTGCTTTTATTTTAACAAGTATGGATGTATTTGAGTCACATGAAGCACAAGCGAGAGTCATGTACGGTGTCATTACTGGAATTGGTTTTATTGGTGGCGGTTCAATTGTGAAAAACGATAATTCCACACATGGCACAGCAACCGCTGCAGGTATCTGGTTAACCGGGGCAATAGGGATCTCTAGTGCATATCAGCGATATGAAATCGCAATTGTATTAAGCGCGGTGGGCTTTATGGTATTTCGCTTACTTGAGCCTTATAAAAAGCCATCCAGCTCCCAATAAGTTTACATTGAACCTTTAGTCCGCTTGCTCGTCACTTGACGTTTGAGCTCTAGCTTTTCACCAAAAAAGTATTCGTAAACGATAACTGAAGTAAAATAGAAGAATCCGAACACACTGATATCAATTAGCAATTTGCCAAAATCGAAAGGCTCTTCAAAAAGTAAATATTCAAAATCAGTGATGTAAAAGACTAATTTAGTTAAAAAAAGTGCGGGTAAAAGAGAAATGATAAATTTCAAATTAATGTCCTTTTAATTTGCGTGACCTACAATCCATAATGAAGTCTAACTGATTTATTCAGAGATTGCACGCAGTATACAATTTATTTCGATAATTTACAAAGAGTTACTATGTAAGCCCCATATTAGCTGAGCGAGCGCCCAGCTAATATGAACATATCAAAATTTAATGATAGTGGAAACCGCTTCCTCGTTTGCCGTTTCAATAGACATTTTCAGCTCACGATTTTGCCAATCAATGTCTATCAAGCCGTAGTTACTTCCCGATTTATTAATCAAATGGCGGTTAGATGTTGTCAACTTTGCGATATCTTTGCTAACTACGCCAACTCGTCCAGTTGGGATATTAGCACCAGCTGGCGCACAGTTGCCCCATTCACCCTCAATACCTTTTTGGTTATCATCCACTTGGGTATAACACCAAGGCTTATCATTGTCTCGCGTGATACAACCTTGATAGGTAATGCCTGCATATTTGAACGGTAGCTGACATGCTTTGGCAAAATTGCCATCCCCTTTGTCGTCTGCGTAAATAGGTAATCTTAATGGATTTTCAATATGATAAGGCCAGTTTTGACCAAAACCCGATGCCGTCACTTCGTAGACGTTAACTGCTTGACCATATGTGCTGCTTGCGGGAATAGTCTTTTGCAAAAGCTCTCCCCAATGTTGATCGCCAGACAAAAACACAACGGCTTTAGTCTTACCTTCGTTCACTGATTTCTGTACTAACCTAAGCAAACGTTCCCTTTGCGCTGGCATTTCAGCCCAAGATTCATAACTAGTACCAGACATATTTGTTTCTTCTAATGACGCGATGGCAGCATTAAATGTTTTGCCGTCTCCATAAGCACAGTAGTTAGTTTTACTTCTGCCTTGATGCAGCGGAGGCAGTACTTGAATGCCGCTTGCAATGAGCTTGATTTCTGATGGCTTTTGTAACTCTTGCTCAAGCCATTGCCACTGCGCCTCTCCCAATATAGTGCTACTTTCCCCCTCACACGTTCCGTAACTTGAGAAGGTTGGAGAGCGGAAGTAACGGGCATCTAATGTGATCACATGCGTGGTTTCGCCCGAGCTCCCCAACATTTTTGCTTCATAAATACCAGCTTGACCATTTAGTCTTGGATCTGTTTTATCGACATCAAAGTGACGCAAATATTCTTTTTGTGCGTTTACTCTCTCTGGATAATGTTTGCCTTCATTGTTCCAACCAAAATCATGGTCATCCCAAGTCGCCATCACAGGGATCTTAGCCTCTAAAAACTTGCGATATTCACTATTATTCTTTTTATCATCATACTTCTGGCGCATCACCGCCATATCAGTGGTATCTGCGTAGATATTGTCCCCTAACCAAAGAAACAGATCCGGTTGTTGGCCAATTAACTTAGCGAGCGCTTCTGGCATATCTCCTTTGGTTTTGAAACATGAACCTAACGCAACTCTATCTAATCGTTTACTTTGTAGGGGTTGAGTGTGAGCTAAAAGCGTTGGCGGCGCTTCTGGTTGACATTCTTCCCAACCGCCCTCTTCGACATAACACCAAGGAGCGGTGTGATTTCGGGTTGTACAGCCATAAAATTTTTCACCTTGATACTCAGATGGCGTTTTACATGCTTTTCCGGTTACCGTTTTGAATTCTGGGATGGTTTCTGTTCTGACATGACCCCATGTTGCGCCTTCGATGCTTTGTTTTAAATAGCACCACTGCGAACCTGAATTATTTTTATCCGTTGTCCCTTGATACTGTGCGGCTAGATAGTTAAAGGTGGATTTACAAGACTCGTAGTGAACTTCAGGTTCTGCACTGGCGACGCTGCTCATGAGCATCAACACGGCTGGCGTGAGAGTATAAGTTTTCATCGTTTCCTCGGTATTTGAATGTTGGCATCCTTGCTAGTTTTCCTTGCGGGAACGGAGTCTAATCCGGCAATGTTAAATTTTAGTTTAATATTTATTTCAAATTCACATTTACTTCCACATTCATGAAATAATACGAAAGTGGCTCAATAAATGAGCCATAACGAGGCCTTATGGCAAGTGATTGATAAGCCAATCAATAAATACTTGGATCCGAGCTCTTTTTGGTGAATAGGGATCAAATAACACATAGCGTTGCCATACCACAGGGTGAGGGGTATCAAAAAGCTGCACAATAAGGCCAGCTTGTTGAAAGTCTAAAAATAGCTCTTTGGAGACGATTGCAACACCTTGGCCTTTAAGCGCTGCACTCAATGCCATGTCATTAGAAGAGACTCGAGTGTGTGGGCCTTTGGCACAAATACTTGAACCGCATATCCCCTGAGACTCAAACCATTGCTCCCAGCTTACTTTATCATCGTCGTGGTGAATAAGATTGCACCTTGCTAAATCATTCGGAGACTTAATTTGCAGCGATTCTTTGTAGCTTGGTGAACAAACAGGATAGTTACTATCTTCCCCAAGATATAACTGCTCAAGTCCGGCGGGGCAGGCTAACTCTCGCTTGGTAGAAAACCGGATCGCGATATCAATATGATTTAAACGAATATCTTCAAAGCGATTAGAGCCAAGCACGCGAATTTGGATGTCGTCATGAGACTCGTAAAACGAGCACAGGTTAGGCATTAGCCATAAAGAGCAAAAAGACTGGGTTGACGTGATAGTCAAGCTACCAGCCAATCCTTGTGTTTGAATTTGGTTCAATCCCCCAATAATGCGCTTAAACGCACTTTGAGTAGACATTAACAACACTTCGCCGGCTTCAGTTAAGTGCATATTGCGGCCTTTTCTTACAAAAAGCTTAACTGCAAGTGCATTTTCTAATTGCCGCATTTGTTGGCTTACTGCCGCTTGCGTAATGTTCAATTCGAGTGCAGCTTGAGTGTAACTTTGGAGCCGAGCTGCACTCTCAAAACAGCGTAGTGCACTTAAGTGCCTTAACCTCTTATCCATAAGCTCAACTTATATTAATTGTAATTAACTATCGTTGGTATCCTGCCATATTTTGACCCAAGATACAGTCATAAATTACTTAACCTAAACGCAGTTTATTCACTACTACGACAGGAGCAACAATGAATTATTGTAAACCAAAGCCAAAGTCACAGTTATTACACTGGTTAACTATAATCGGGGCCTATCTGAAGTTAGAACACATAGTGAAACATAAGTAGTCTCAATATGTGGGAACATTCCTTATCCAAACCTCAGGTTAATTAAGTACGGTGGAGTCTGTTACAATTTTTGTTACACAAAAAGTCGGCTAATCCACCTCTTCAATTTATTGATATTACTTAATATTTAAAATATTAGCCCGATAGTAAACCTTTACCCCCACTCTTTTTGCAACAAGTTTTGTTAAAGTAAAAGGAACATTGCACTAACTATCTATGCTTTTATCACACCAAGTGACAACATACAGAGCATTGATTCGCAAGATAAATCAACAATAACAAAATGAATAAAGGATTTTTATGCTATCTAGGTCTTTAATATGCAGTGCTATTTTGCTGTCTATCAGCGCTTCAGCTCAGGCCCAACCAAATGCTGAACTTCATCGTCTAGCCACCGTGGCTAAACCTATAGAGCAAGCGGTCACATTTAACTTAGACCCTTCTAAAGAGCGTTTTTCAGGACACACGACTATAAAACTTGAGGTGCTCAAAGCCACCCAATTTATTGAGCTCAACGGATTAGACTATGCGATAGATACCGCTGCACTAGTCGGAAAAACGTCGTGTGAGCTCAGAGATAAAATGCTCGAAACCGGTAAAGTGAGATTGAGTTGCGAAAAAACACTGCAACCCGGTCGCTACACGCTTACTATCGACTATACCGCCCCTTTCAACCGTAATAGCGTCGGTCTCTACAAAACCATAGACAACGGCGTGCCTTACTTATTTACACAGTTTCAGATGAGTGATGCAAGAAGAGCAATGCCTACATTTGATGAGCCTGAGTATAAAATCCCATTTCAGCTCACTATTACAGCCCCTGACGATCAAAAAGTATTCGCCAACACGCCTGTTTTAGAGACCAAAAAGTCGAATGGTATGACCACCCATTACTTCGACAAGACGCCGCCTCTTCCTTCTTACTTAGTCGCCTTATCCGTTGGTCCATTCGAAGTACTTGATGTTAAAGGGATGTCGGTTCCGGGTAACATTATTACCCCACAAAAGAAATCAAATCTTGCCGCTTATTCCATCGAAAACACGCCAAAGATACTCAAAGCACTTGAAGACTATTTTGACTTACCCTATGTCTATAAAAAACTAGACCAAGTTGCAGTCCCTGAATTTCCGTTCGGCGCAATGGAGAATGCAGGCCTGGTGACTTATCGTGAGGATATACTACTTATTGACCCTGCAACGTCAACACAACAAGCTCAAACCTCACATGTGAATGTTATCGCTCACGAACTTGCACACCAATGGTATGGCAACCTAGTTACGATGAAATGGTGGAATGACCTGTGGTTAAACGAGGCGTTTGCCACTTGGATGGCTGCAAAGATCACCCAGCAGCTATTTCCTGAGCTAGAAACAAATTTATCCCTATCTCAACACAATGCAATGCCCTATGATGCTCAAGCAACCACCTCACCGATCCGTAAACCGGTTATTACAGAGTCTGATGTAACAGACGGCTTGGGTCTTGCGTACAGCAAAGGTAGCGCGGTACTTTACATGGTTGAGCAGTGGCTTGGGGAAGCCGTATTTAAGCAAGGCATGCGCAATTATATCCGTAAATTTGCTTATAAGAATGCAGAAGCCAAAGATCTATGGAATGAGCTGGGTAAAGTATCTAATAAAGATGTAGCGACAGTGCTAGACTCATTTGTATCACAAGCTTCATTTCCACTTTTGACGATTAAGTTAGATGGCCAGAATGCCACAGTATCGCAACAACGTTTTGTAATAAAAGGACAAGAAGCAGCAGCACAAACTTGGCATATCCCCATCACACTGCGCTATGGTAGAGGTGATAAAACAGCCACTAAGACAATACTTTTAGACTCCAAGGCGCAACAGATTAAATTAGACTTTGAGCCTGAGTGGATCTTACCAAACGACAACGCGACAGGTTATTATCGCTGGGATCTTGCTGAGTCTCAACTCGCAAGCCTAATATCACATGCCCCAAACAAGCTAAACGAGCGGGAGAGATTAGACTTACTAAGCAATGTTGACGCGCTAATGGAGTCTGGAAAAATAAACGCCAATGCGTTGATGTTAACGCTCAGTGAGTTTATTAACGACACTCATCCCAAAGTAGCAAAGGCCGCTCTTACTCAATTACTATCACAACATAAACAGTATGAAGACGATTCAAATAAGTTACTTTGGGAGAAACTTTATACCACTTATGTTGAGCCTGCGTTTTCTCGATATGGACTTGAGGCAAATGCAAATGAACCAGCTGCCACATCGGAAATACGTGCAGCATTGGTTAGAGCACTGGCTTTCGAGACAAAGCATCAAACCATTATTAAGCATGCAAAAAAGCAAGCGAGTTTATATTTAACGTCACCTGATAAAGTCGACCCCTACTTGGCTAGAAGCTTCCTGCAAATTGCCGCTTACTACGGTGATGCTGAGCTGTTGAAGTCATACAAAAAAGTCTTTGAAACCACCAATAACCCAACTCAACGTACTAATCTATTGCTTGCAATGGGTTATTTTGGTCCACAAGACTTGCAACAACAAGTACTAGATTATGCGCTAAGCGAGCATGTAACGGCCTCCGACTTTAATTACATATTAAGCGGGAATGGTAAAGGCGATGAGCGAAAAGCGCTTTATCAAAAGTGGTTTTATCAGCACTTTGAGCGCTTAAAGGAGCGCTTCCCTCCTTTTGCAAAGCCACAGCTACCTTTTTACCTATTTACGTATTGTGACGCGGATGCATTAAAACAAGCTCAGCAGTTTTTTGAACCGATGCAAAAAGAAGTAGAAGGTTTAAGTAAATCACTTAAGCAGCTGGAACTGGCAACAAATACCTGCATCATGCAAAAGCAAAGAGAGCTAGCTTCAGTCAATCAATTTTTGAATAATCTGTAAAAGACTCCAACCAGTTGTGGCGCTTTTGGCTTTTGCCGAGCGCCACTATTTTTTAGGATAAATATGTTACGCCCACTTTTATTATTATGTCTGCCATTCGTTTTGGCCGCTGAAACCGTAATTGATCCAGCTCGTGATAGAGCAATTCCAGTAGAAACTCATTTGCCAACCGACATCAATCACTGTTCAAAAGCGGCACCTTGTCCTGTTGCACTGCTAAGCGCCGGCTATGGTGTCTCACATACTGACTATCAATTTTTGGTCAAGACGCTAAACCGAGCTGGATATTTGGTTATTACTGTAGGCCATGAGCTTGCAACTGATCCTCCTCTTTCCGTCGAGGGGAACTTATACGAAACACGCGCAGAAAACTGGCAACGGGGCGCTGATACGCTGGTGTTTATTCACGATTACTTTAAGCCAAAACTCACCACCTTTGATTTTGAGCATATCCTCTTAATTGGCCATTCTAATGGCGGCGACATTTCAGCATGGTTAATCAATCACGGGGCTAAATTTGTAAACCAAATCATTACGCTAGATCATCGCAGAGTGCCATTACCGAGAAGCCTTGATGTAAAGGTATTGTCGATACGTGCAAGTGACTTTCCAGCGGACAAAGGGGTGTTGCCAAGTCGTACTGAAAAGCACAAATATCAGGATTGTGTTGTCACGATAGCGAGCGCAAAACACAATGACATGACTGACGAAGGTCCGAGCTGGCTAACCGACAAAATAGCACAAATTTTGGCTGATCATTTGGCTGGTATACCTTGCTTAGAGAATGAAAAAGCAAACGACCAATAGTCTAGTCGCGAAATGCAGAAAGGGAAGCGGGTAAATCTCACACCCCTTTCTGTTTATGTGTTCTGCTTGAGCTGAGCTTTATTTAATTTCAGCCACAGGCATTGATAGCGGTTTTACACACATAAAATATGCCCAAGCAATCAATATGATTTGCAGTGGTGCTCTAATTAGCAAATAAACTGGTCCCCACTGATGTCCTCCCAGGCCAACGCTATTGAGCGCGGCATACACATTTGCGGGAAAAAACAGCATAAAAATGGCAATTGCCGCTTTTGCTGCAGGTAATTGGTATTTTGGTATAAATAACAGAATCGCTACTACGAGTTCGATGACACCAGTGAAGTACACCAAAGGAAGCCTATACGGCACCCAACTAGGTAACATTTCTACCATCCCTTGTGCTTTTACGATATGGCCAATAAAAAAGAACATAAATGCGATACCGAGACCCCAACAGGCAAGCGTTGTGATCTCTACCTGTACGTCTCTTATCTTTGAATAGATAACACCGAACAATAACGGGCCGCAAAGTAACAGTATAATGATGATTGGTGTAACCATGGTTTATGCCTTATCCCTTAACATTGTTAGCGGCTAAAAAGCCATCTAATTACTCCAATCATGTCACGTGATGTTCCTAAAAACAATAAAGGTCAGCAGGCCCTAGATTTTGCTGACCTTTAGCTCACCACTTTCATCAACTCCGCTTTAGTCTTGCCGATATCAAACTGCTCAACCATCTCTCGCAATTCATTGGCTTTACTCAACAACGACAGCCCCGATGCATTCGTCATCTCTACCAAAGTATTGTTTTGCTGCGTAATACCATCAATTTGTTTAATCGCTAGATTAATTTGCTCAATACCACTCGATTGCGTATTGCAAGCCTCAGCGATCGTTTGCACTTGCGATGCAAGCCCATATACACTTTCCACAATGGTTTTTAGCGTTTCACCGGATTCTGAAGCCAGCTTAGACCCTTGCTTCACTTTGACGTTACTGCTTCCCAACAGCTCAGAGATATCCTTTGAGGCACTTGCACTACGCAGCGCTAAATTTCTTACTTCTGAGGCAACGACCGCAAAACCTTTTCCTTTTTCTCCCGCTCGTGCAGCTTCAACAGAGGCGTTCAGTGCTAATAAGTTAGTTTGAAATGCAATGGAATCAATAACCTCAATGACTGTGAGTATTTCTTTGGCACTCTTACTAATCTCGGTCATTGCCTCAATCGTTGACTCAACAACCTTTCCACCTTGCTGTGCTTGCTGGTTAACTTCTATAGCCAACTGATTAGCAGATTGCGCATTATTGGCGTTTGAGTGCACGGTTTCGGTGATTTCACCGACTGATACTCGTGTTTCTTCAATAGATGCGGCTTGAGAAGAGGACCGTTCACTTAACTCTTCAATACCTGTGGTGATCTGCTGTACCGAGACAGTGATGGATTCCGCCATGGCCAGCAGCTTTTGCATCATATTGGCTAAGTTGCCAACGCTGGTATTCACAGATTGTTTCAACAGCGCAAAATCACCTGCATAGCTTTTTTCAACTTGGCGAGTTAAATTGCCTTGAGATAGCCCATCCATCACATTCATGCACTCCTTAAGCGGCGCTTCTATCGAGTCCAGCGTTTCATTCATGGCTGTGATTATACTGGCATATGCGCCGTGGTGTTTACTGGCATCAGCTCTATGTTGTAAGTCTCCCTCACTGGCCGCTTCAGCAAGCTTTTCGGCATCGATTAGCATCAATTTTATCGCACCAACACAAGCGAAGAGGCTTTGATAGATGCTATCAAATTCTCCTTTATAACCATCATTTGTGAAGGCGGGTAACTCTCCTTTTGCGATACTTTCTAGATATCCGCTTGTAAGTGCAACGGGTTTAGAGACCGCGTCAAGTGTTTCATTAACACCACGAATGATTTTTCGAAATTCACCTTGGTGTTTAGCCTCATCCGCCCGAGTAGAAAGCCTCCCCTCTCCTGCAGCGGCAACTAAACTGTAAGTATCTTCAATAAGTAACGAAAGCGAAGACGTGGCACGTTGTAAGGCCATATGTATTTGCGCAAATTCGCCCTTAAACTCACCGTTAATCTGCTCAGGAATTTCTCCTTTTGAAAGCGAAGTAAGATATTGTTTTGTTTGACTAATAGGTTGCTCAACAGCATCAAGTAGTTTGTTAAGTCCGCTGGCTATTAATTTCATGGAGCCAACGTATCCCTCAAGGTTTAGACGTTCACTTAGTTTGCCATCGGAAGCTGATTGAATGAGCTGTTCAACCTGTTGCTCCGCACGTCTTGTCTGACTTAAATCCTTAAATTCAAATACCGTACCTAACACCCTACCATTTTGATCGGAAACCGGGTTGGCGGTTGCCGCAATGATTATGTCACCTACGCACCACTCCCACTCTAACTGGCGTACTAATTGACCCGAGGCTTGGTGTAGTGCTTTAGAGCTGTGAAGTAAAGCTTCGGGAATTGGATGATTAACAATTTCAGCAGGCACGCTTAGCGCGGTGCGGTAACGATCAAACAAAGACTCACATTGTGCGTTTACGTAGATCACTTGATTACTGTCATCACATAAAAGCACGGGCGCGGCCACGTTATTTAGCGCATAACGGATCCGTAAGTTTTCTTTTGCTTGTAGCTCTAGCTTTTGGGTCGCATCAAGTAAGCTAGTTTGCATTTGCCGTAGATTTGTCAGTAAGTTACCTATTTCATCGTCACTGTGTACAACGACTTTGTTGTCTAATCGACCACTCGCAATTGCCTTTGCCACATCAGATGCACGGCGGATTGGACGAGTGATTAAATGCTGCATATACCAAGTCAGTAATCCTAAAGTCACAAGCGCAACAACGATGAGTCCTAGGGTACTAAAAAAGATAAGTTGGTTTTTTGTTGCGACAATTTCACTCGTTCTCGTGTCTACTAACGCGTTAATTTGCTCATTAATTTCAAGTAGGTACACACTTGCTTGGCGGTCTATTCCACTCACAGAAGCATCAGCAAGGTTAATATCAAAGCCTGAACTTTTGAATAGATCCACCGCTTCACGATATTTTTGTCCTAAGGTGAGGTGCTCTTTTTGATATTCACGCAACTTATTTTCTAGGGTAGGTGGTAATGTATAGGCTGAAACAATTGAACTGAGTTGTTTTTGTACCTCAGCTTCTTTGGTTTCAAATCTTGACCAATATTTATTTAGCTGGGCAGGATCTCTTCCTCTAATGAGTACATTTTTCCACTCTTGTACTTGGGTTTTGAAATCATCGAGCACTATGTTTATTTGCTCGCGAGCAGCCAATTCATTGTCTATCATGTTGTCATACTGTTCCGCTACGCGTTTCATCACCAAAACAGTAACCATCGCCCCGATGAGCATTACCACTAAACCCGCTGTTACCGCAGAAATAAGTTTTGCCTTTACACTTTTCATTCTGAGTATCCCTAATTATGAAAAGATTGTTACATAAAGATAGAACAGGAATAGTGGTGCCACAAATCAATGCACTATTAAGGATGAAAAACCGTTATTGCACTTTGATTTACAATGTAAAACTTATGACATTCGTCATCATCACAGAGTCACAAATATCTGCTAGGATAGGTTCGCAAGAGAATAAAGGAATAATACCTGCAGAGCAGGTTTTTAGCGGAGTAAGTAGATGTCGGCGTTTTTTCGCTATCCGACGGCTTGGTTAGTAACAACCATTTTCACTTGGTTAGCCGTTGCAATACCAAGTTTGGTTTATGCTCAGCAAAAAGCACAATGGCTGCCTTGGGTACAGCATATCGGTGTTTTGATCCTCGTGCTTTTATGTATCAATGAATCCGAAAAATACTATGGCTACAAGGTTAGATATTCGATGCTGTTTGTATTGGCGCTTTTGATCCAGTCAATTAATCTTACCTCCCCCGCCGCAATTCATC
Organism: Pseudoalteromonas sp. NC201; assembly: GCF_002850255.1. Taxonomy (NCBI): domain Bacteria; kingdom Pseudomonadati; phylum Pseudomonadota; class Gammaproteobacteria; order Alteromonadales; family Pseudoalteromonadaceae; genus Pseudoalteromonas; species Pseudoalteromonas sp. NC201. The sequence continues at coordinate 882,435 of NZ_CP022523.1, read as the reverse complement.
TCATTTACAATGTAAAACTCGTTGGGATCCTTGCTTTTTATGTTCCTTTGAGCTTTGCGCTTGGATATATCCTAGTTACCTCTTGCTTGTATGTTGCGTCGCAATACTTTTTTTGGGGACATGGCTTTGAATATCTCAACGCAGTGTTATTTGCCTGTTTTCAGTTATTTGCGTACGTGGTGTGTAAAAGAATGCAAAAGGAACAAGAAGCCAAAGAAGCGCTACAACTCGCCCACAGTCAGCTATCTGCAACGCAGTCTCTGCTAAGCCAAAGTATTGCTAAACAAGAGCGGCTTCAATTAGCACGAGAGTTACATGACGACGTTGGACATCAAATAACCAGTCTGATTGTAAATTTAGATGTCGCAAGACGAACTGCAGCGGCACCATTGACCGAGCTATTAGATAGCTGCTATTTGCAAGCTAAAGACACCCTAAAATGTATTCGCGATTTAGTCAGCGACAAGCGTAGCAACGAGCATATCGATCTCCATGATGCTTTGCTGAGGCTTACTGAATCTATCCCTCGTCTTAACATTGAACTCGACTATGAACATCACCCATTACTCGAGAAACTAAGTTATGCCAATTGCATTCTAAAATGCTGCCAAGAGGCCATCACCAATACCTTGAAGCACGCCAAGGCGGATAAAATGCAAGTACGAGTGTATTGTCAACAAGGATTAAAAGTACAAATAAGCGATAACGGCATTACCTTAAATAGTATTCGATTTGGAAATGGTCTGGCTGGTATGCAGGAGCGGATCCAAGAACTCGGCGGCAGTCTTGATGTGTCAACTCATCAAGGCGTAACATTAACTATCCATTTTGGGACGACAAATGGCTAAAATATCAGTTTACCTAGTCGATGATCAGGCGCTTGTGCGCCAAGGTATGCAAGCACTGCTTTCGCTGAGTGGTGACATTATTTGTTCTGGAAGTTGTGGCAGCGGCAGTGAGTTCATTCAACAGGTTCAATTAAACCAAATTACAGCTGACATTGTACTTTTAGATATGCGGATGCCTGAGCTAGATGGTGTCGATGTGCTCACCGAGCTTTTGCCTTTGGCTATAAACTTTAAAGTCATTATCCTCACTACCTTCAACGATACTGCAAAGCTAAAATTAGCCCTAGAACTTGGTGCTAAAGGCTGCCTTCTTAAGGACGTGGACTTAGAAGAGCTAATTGATGCCGTTCGACAAGTCCATCAAGGTGAACTCATCATCCAAGACGAGCTTGCTGAGACCCTACTAAAACCTGACCCCACTTTAGATAAGCTCACCACACGAGAAAAGGATATTTTAAAACTAATCGCGAAAGGATATTCCAATAAGGAAATCGCCAACACATTATATAAAGCGGAAGGTACCATCCGTAACTCGGTTTCTTGCTTGCTAGCAAAACTACAAGTACGAGACAGAACACAAGCAACACTGAAAGCTAAAGCGCTCGGCTTCGGGGATTGATATTGCTACACTGCCATATCGCCATTTCCGGAGCCGTTTTTGAACAACCCAAATTTACCACTAGTTTATCACGCTAATTACTCATTCAATTTTGACCCAAAGCACCGCTTCGTGATGAGTAAATTTGCGCGTCTATACCAAGAAGTAGACGCATTAGGGCTCATTCACAACAATGTTTATAGCCCTGAACCCGGCGACCCATCGCCACTTGAAAGCGTGCACTGCGAGCAATATATTTGGGACTTATGGCGTAATCAACTCGACGCTAAAATGATGCGCCGTATAGGTCTACCTTGGTCAGAGCAGCTTATGGCACGTACTTTTACTGCGCCTCTTGGAACGCTAAAAACTGCAGAACTGGCGCTTAAACATGGTATTGCATGCCATTTAGCCGGTGGCACGCACCACGCACATTATGATTTTGGCTCTGGTTTTTGCATGGTAAACGATCTCGCCTTTACGGCCACACATCTGCTCGACAATAATCAGATCACCAATGCCTTAATCTTTGACTTGGATGTTCATCAAGGTGACGGCACCGCTGCCATGTTGAAGCACAACCCGTATGTTTATACCTGCTCAATCCACTGTGAGAAAAACTTCCCATTCCGTAAACATGCTAGCGATTTAGATATTGGCTTAGAAATAGGGATCAGTGACACACACTACCTCGAAATTGTTGCACATACGCTTGAGTCATTATTGATTGACCTAAATCCAGATATCGTGCTGTACGACGCTGGTGTCGATGTTTGGCAAGGTGATAACTTAGGTAAATTAGATATCTCATGGCTTGGCATTGCGAAACGAGATGCACTGGTGCTGACGTTATGTCAAAAGCATGGTGTCCCTGTCGCAACCGTGATTGGTGGCGGATACGATAAAGATCACCAAAGATTAGCAAAGCGCCACGCGATTGTAGTGCAACAAGCTGCAAAACTTTAAAAAATGATGATCTTTTTATTTTGCTCATTCGTTTATCATTATGAAGGGTTTGATTGGTGTAACACCTTTAGTTAATTTCCCCTTCACCATGGCACTGATTAGGCGCACCATGTGGTGCGCTTTTCTTCTTACTCTCCTAAAAAACACATTCATTAATATTTAAAAAACATTTAATTTACACGAACAGCTCTCCCTGTTAATGTACCCACTTCGCTAACTAAAACAAGGAATTAGTATGAAAACCAAACTTGCGATTATCGTTTCATTATTCGCTGCGAACTCAGCATACGCTAATGTGGAATTGTACTCAGGTGCAAATAACTGTGCTTTAGACACTAAACTAGAGGCTGCTGCTTTCACTAAACATGCAAATGCGGTTGGTAACTTAGAGGCGTTAACACAAAAACACAGCGAACAAGCGGGTGCCACGGGAAATGGCTACTTTATTTTCAATCCAGCCTACTTAAGAACTGATCGTTACTTCAACTGTAGCGTGCCGCTAAATGCCAATATTGGCCAATTTACGCTAACCGTTCATGGAACAACTAAAGGATTAACTGGTACTAATGCCTTCTGTTCGATTTCGAGAATACGTAAAGTAAGTGATGGCGGTATCGATAAATGGTTCAAGTTTGAAACTGGTAAAGCTTTTTATTGGACAGATATATCTGATCCAAACGTAGCAGAAGAGCAATTTGTTAGCTACACCACAATGTTAGACAATAACTACGAAAGTAGCGCTGTTTTGGATTTCAAGTGCAGAACAACGTGGGATAAAGGCAGCGTGGCAGTTGGTCAAATTGAGCTTAGCTACTAACATTGATTAGTACCCTAACACTCTGGGCAATCTTTCCCTGAGGATTGCCCATTATGATCCAACAAACTCTTGATTGTGCTTTGCCAGAGCACGCCTAATTCTCTCTATTAACATAGGTTCTGTATCCTTGCTAAATGCCATACAGCCACGCTGTTGAGTAGCTTTGGTTACTTCTATCAGAGGTACAACCTCATCATAATTGAGCCCGGCCGCCTTAAGTTCTTCACTCATGATATATTCCGTTGACATTACAAGATCTATCCGCCCTTTGAAAAAGAGTTTGTAAAAGCTTTTGGAGTCGGCGGCGACCATCAAATGATCTCCTTGAGTAAATCCGTGTTGAATCAAAAAATCATAATAGATATTGCCTTTTACTACTGCAGAAGTGTATTGCTTAGCATCTTCCAATGAAGCCACTTGAATATCTTTGCGCGTATTAAGCTTGAAGAAATACACGCCCACAGGGCGGATCAAAGGGCATGCCCATTCATAGTCAGTTTCACGCTCAGCGGTACGATAAATAGAGTAAATCATTGTATTTGGGCGCTCTTTGGCAATTTTCATTGCCCGTACCCAAGGGTAAACTTTTATCTCGTAGTCAACTTCAGCAGCAGCAAGCACTTCCCTTACCTTTTTTGTTGCTCTCCCAACAACCTCACCTTTGTCATTGGTGAAGTTGTACGGCTTCCACTCTTCGGTCACCACCAGTAGCTCTTTTGCAGAGGCACTCAAACTCGTTAAAGAGAGTATAATCAGGCTATAAATCGCTAATTTCATTACATAAGCCAATATTTCTTCTCCGCTTTTTGCAATTCTACCTTAACTCATGCACCATATTAAAAATATAAAGTTTCTAGAACATCAGTATGAAAAGCATAGTACTATTTATCCTACTCGTCGCTTGTAGTTTTACTAGCATGGCGAATGAACAAACAACGTCAAAAAAGCCGACAGAAAACCAACAACAACAGGCTTTGTCGCAATTACAAGAGCCCATGTATAGGCCCTTAATTGAGCGTTATATTCTTGATGAATTAAGAGCTGTTAGAGAAGATCAAATGCGCTTAAGAGCTGATATTGAAAAGAAAATCAGTCACTCTCAGCTAGATACTGCAGATCGCGCGATTACCTACACCACAGATACCATCAACAATGTGCTCTTTTTGATTACAGCGGCCGCGTCCATCTTAGTGGTTGTTGGTTGGACTTCTTTTAGAGATATTAAGAGTAAAGTAGAAGATATCGTTAGCCTGCGCGTTGGCACGATCACCGATGAATATGAAAAGCGCCTTCAGGTTATTGAAGAAAAATTACGCGAACGCTCTGAAGAAATCCTCAATAACCAGAAGAAAATATCCATAACGAATGAAGTACACTCTCTGTGGATGCGGGCAAATCTTGAGAGTGACATGAACTCTAAAATTGAGATCTACGATGAGATCCTAAATCGCAAACCTGAAGATGTCGAGGCGATTGCCTACAAAGCTGATGCTTTATTAGAGCTTGGTCAAACCAACACGGCAATTGCTTTGTGTAATCAAGCGCTAGAAATAGACAGTGACTATGGTTATGCCTATTGGCAACGAGCATGTGCTTACTCGATGCTTTACAAGCACGCAGATGCGATGGCCGACATCCGTATGGCTTTGGAATATGCGCCTAACTTAAAGAACGAGCTGCAACACGAGCCAGCGTTTGCGAGTCTTGCAGACAACCAAAGCTTTAACGAGCTGGTGAATAGTTAAGTTGTTTTAGCAGCTCGACTTGTAATTGAGAAATCGCGTCGAGCTGCTTTTTAGAGATAATCAACGGATTTTCAATTTGATGGATGGCGGCACCTTGTAAATTAAAGTGCTTTTTCAGCTCAGTCATCATCGTACTGTCGTAAAAAAGGGCAGCCAAAGAGCCATCTTCAAGCACCTGTGTTAAACCATACTCTAGGCGTTTATAAAGTTTAATATCTTCTTTGCGGACGTAGAAGTACACCATTGAAGGATAGAGCAACAGGTTCTTTTCGCCATAAGTCACTTGCTTGTTATCGAACGCCTTGAGCTCAGGTACTACTTCAATGACACCTCGAGGAAAGATCTTACCGGCACTATTTGCAAGCACTCGATAACTTGCCAAACCATCAACATATTTTTCTACCGTAAAGCCTGCCTTTTCAAAAATATGAACATCAGGCCAATCCTGCCCTAAAACAACGTTGAACTTTTGTAGCTCTGATAACGATAAATGCACATTAAGCTTGCCGCTGTCAGCCACATTCATAGCCAGTACTCTTATACCAAAGCTGCCAAACGCTATGGGAATGGCCACAGGCTTTGCCTGAGTGTCTCTAGCGGCTGTTGAAACCGTCCAAAACACATCGACATTGTGCTTTAGCAATTCTTTAAATTGTCGTGATTGATTAATTGGTAAATCAATCGGCTCTATCCAATACTCGCCATAACGTTCGCGTGACTTATCCAATGCTAACCGCAAGACTGACAAAAAATATTGGTTCTGCGGCGTGCCATTTTCTTCTGCTGCGTCCACGACCCTAATGACCTTAGGCTCTGCAGACACAGTGTTCGCGGTTACCAGCAGCAACAAGCACAAGAGATAAATAACACGAACTTGCATAGGTTCACCAATATTGCTCAACGGTGATCTGTCCAGGTTTGGCTCGCCTGTGGCGTTCATATCCCATACTCTGCAACTGAGCACTTAATTGTTTCACCATTTCGGGGTTACCACAGAGCATAAAATGGCTACTATCAGGAAACTGCTTATAGCCTAGGTGAGTTAATAATTGCTTATTTTCTATCAGTTCGGTGACACGGCCCTGACAACCGAGCTCTGGTTTTTGCCGTGTGACGAGCGGCACATAAGTAAAGCCGTCTCTTTGTTGTTGCAACTGCTCAAGCTCTTCACGGTAACACAAATCTGCATTTAGGCGTACACCATGAATAAGGATCACCCGCTTAACCTTCTGCCACACGTCACCTTCTCTGAGCATAGACAAAAATGGGCCAACCGCTGTACCTGTGCTTATCATCCAAAGCGTATCGCAAGGTGGTAGCTCATCTAGTGTAAAAAAACCGTTTGCTTGGTAAGTTACATCTAGCTCATCACCGACTTGTAGCTGATGTAAAGGCACAGAGAGGTTACCGTCGGGTACTTCGACTAACAATACTTCATGAATTGGTTCTGACGGCGGGTTTACAAAAGAATATGCTCGCGCGATGCGCTTTTCCCCTTGTTGCAAACTCAATTTAGTATATTGACCAGCCTTAAACGGTGCGATATCCGCTTCAAATTTGATACTAAATAATGTGGGCGTCCAATGTGTGATTTCGACGATTTCTCCTTTTACCCATTGCGACATTATTTCTCCAAAACTCACAAGCCGTATTTATTTAACGATAACATAACCATGGCAAAAAAATTGGCTTTGTCAAAGTTTCGGGCACCAGTGTTTTCCCAATTCAACAGGAAGCGGATCTCTGACGATGACCTGTGAAGTGACTTTCGGCAGCGACAGATTAAACTTGTCGATATGCGCATTCACCATGGACGCATATCCTGCATTCGCAGCGCCTAGCGAATAGGCTTTCATTGTTGTCGACACGGTTAAGGCTTGTTTGTTTTGCTCTAGCTGTTGTACCAGCTCCCGCAACCAACCAAGGTAAAGCTGATTATCTTCTATTAGGGCAGGTTCTGCTGCAATATTAGCAAGCGCTTTGCGATAGCTGGAGAAGTCTGAGTTAAGTACGTATATCCCAAGACTATTGATTGATACCTGCTTCACAGCTCTATAGTTTTCATCTTCTGCGTAATGGATCGCCGCATCAACAAAGTAGCTCAGCGCCTCATCGGTTTCGCCCATTGCAAATGTTGCATTGCCAAGCGCAGTTAACAGCCCTGCTTGCATAAAGCTTGGTAACATTTCTCTATCCACGCTTTTTAAGAGATTGTAGCCAATCGCGGGTTGTTCAAGGCGCGTGTACGCAATCGCGATGTTCACTTTAAGTGCAGACTTATGCTGGAAGCTGGCTGGAGCGTTCATTGCACATCGATAATGCCAGATAGCTTGTTCATTCTGGTTACGGCGACGATAGCCAACACCAATATTAGTCAGAATCTTCGCCCTGTCTTCGTCCGCCAAAGTCTTAAAGGGTGGTGCTTTAAGCGTATCTAGCGCTTTAATAAAAATGGCATTATTAAATGTACTGGCACTCGCTCTAATCGCAAGATAATGAAGTTGATATAAATCTTGAACTGGAAGATCCTCCCGAGCAATCGCGTTTTGGTATACCTTAAGCGCTTCATCTGGCGCGTTCTTAACCAGAGATTCAAATGCATCTAAGTCAACTTCGGCATTCGCCATCAACGCAAAAAAGCCCAGAGCAAGAATCGTCATCACCTAACACCAATACCTTATCATTAGAAAACTCTACCACCTTTGTGTAGTTTAAACTAGTCGAGGGAATTTTGGATGGACCAAGATCAAAAAAAAAGCCGCTTCAAGCGGCTTTTTTGGGTGTGATTCGCGTTGTTTTAGGCGTGTCTCCAAAACTCTGCGATTACGTTACCAAGGAACTTTTCAAATCGTATTAAATTGACTCTAGCGCAATTTTAACCATTTCATTGAACGTGCTTTGACGTTCTTCTGGTGGCGTTGCCTCACCAGTAATAACATGATCACTTACTGTGAATAGTGCCATCGCTTTTGCACCATATTCAGCCGCTACACCGTATAAACCAGCTGTTTCCATATCAACAGCCATTACGCCTAGCTTGTCTAATTCTCTATAAAATTCGCCATCGGCTTGATAGAAAGTATCTGTAGTGAAAACATTACCAACTTTTGCTTCAATACCTAAACGGCGAGCAGCGTTTACGCCATTTTCTAATAAACCAAAATCAGCAATTGCAGCGAAGTCATAGCCACGTACACGAGCACGATTCACATTTGAGTCTGTGCTTGCGCCTTGTGCAAAGATCACATCGCGGATCTTGATGTCTTGACTAATACCACCACATGTACCGATGCGGATCAGGTTCTTAACACCAAAGCTAACAATAAGCTCACGAGCGTAGATTGACATAGATGGAATACCCATGCCTGAACCCATGATGCTAACTGGCTTACCATTGTAAGTACCAGTAAAACCAAACATGTTGCGAACGTCAGTTACCTGACGAGCATCTTCCAAAAAGTTTTCTGCAATGTATTTTGCTCTTAGTGGATCGCCCGGCATTAATACCGTTTCTGCAAAATCACCTGGCTTTGCGCTAATGTGTGGAGTGCTCATATTGTTTCCTTTAGTTAGGCTTTTATCTCGGCCTTAAAGCCTTCACCGTACTGCGTTGCATCTAAATCAAACCACTGGGCAAGCGTTTGACCTATGTCAGCAAAACTTTGTCTTTCTCCTAACGGAGTATTGTTCATACCCGGTGTATACGCCAATACAGGCACGTACTCTCGCGTATGATCTGTGCCTTCTGCGGTTGGATCACAACCATGGTCGGCAGTCACTAAAAGCAAGTCATCAGCTTTTAGTTTGGCAATAATTTCCGGTAAAAATGCGTCAAACTCAGCAAGTGCTTCTGCATATCCCACTGCATTTCTGCGGTGACCAAACTTTTCATCGAAGTCGACTAAGTTGGTGAAGATAAGACTATGGTCTGGTGCTGTGTCCATCACTTCGCTTGTCTTTGCTAGCAGATTCAAAAGACCAGGCGCTTTGTGCTTTTGCGTGATCCCTTGATGCGCATAAATATCTGCAATTTTACCAATACTAATTACTTCGCCACCGTCATTGGCTAGCTTATCTAGCACAGTCGGCGAAGGCGGTAATACCGAATAGTCTCGACGGTTACCAGTACGAATAAAGTCGGCACTTGAAGTGCCTATAAATGGCCGCGCAATCACTCGTCCTATATTCATTTCATCAAGCAGTGCCCGTGCGATTTCACATACTTGATAAAGCTTGTCAAGTCCGAACGATTGTTCATGAGCGGCTATTTGAAAGACGCTATCAACTGAGGTGTAGCAAATCGGCTTGCCGCTTTGTACGTGTTCTTCACCCAGCTGTTCTAAAATCGTTGTGCCCGACGCGTAACAGTTACCCAAAATACCAGGGATGTCTGCACGTTTGCACAACTCATCTATAAATTCTTGTGGGAAGCATGGGTTAGTATTTGGGAAGTAACCCCACTCAAACAATACTGGCACCCCAGCCATTTCCCAGTGGCCAGACGGCGTGTCTTTACCACTCGATAATTCTTTTGCATATCCCCAAGCAGCACTTGGCTCTATGGTTTGCGCCACGGCGCAGGTTTCTTTACCTGCAGCTTCACATGCTGCAATAAGGCCTAGTTTAGAAAGATTAGGTAAGTCTAACGCTTGTCCTTTTTCTTCTTTATACGCCTGTAATAAATGAGCGAGAGTATTCGCGCCTACGTCACCAAACTTTTCTGCGTCCGGTGCTGCGCCAATGCCTAGGCTATCCGCCATTAAAATGATTGCTCTTGCCATAGATACCTCTCTATACTGCTCAGGCTGTTATTTATTCTTAAATACATGGTTACCTTAAGCGTTGGTTACTTTATGTTTGGTTAAAAAAATCGTACAGGACATAAGTCCGCTGTCATAAAATAGTCACAAAATTCACGAAAAGCTGCGATCTTGCTAATTTGGCTCTGTCGCCCTTAAGCGGACATAAGTCCTGTTTTGAGTCCGCTAAACCCGTTAAATTTGCTCATTAAGCGAGGCAAAAGAGATTAATCGTGTCTTTTTTGCTATTGTGATCTTCCAACATAAACAACTGCTGGGTGTGAACTTTAGTGACACGAACTATTATAGCCATAGCTGGCGCATCTGCGTCTGGTAAGTCTCTTTTTAGTCAAACGATCTACAACGAATTAGTGAATGAGCTTGCCTCAGGCACTATCGCGGTAATCGAAGAGGACGCCTATTATAAAGATCAATCGCATTTACCTATAGAGCATCGTACTCAAACGAATTATGATCATCCTGATGCGTTTGAACACGAGTTGTTACGCGAGCATTTAACTAAGCTTCGCCTAGGTGAATCCGTAGAGGTTCCTACCTACGATTACGGACAGCATACACGTAGTGATAAAACCCGAATAGTAAACCCTGCTAAGATACTAATCGTCGAGGGTATATTACTACTGAGCGATCCTGCATTAAGTGAAGAGTTTGATATCAAGGTGTTCATTGATACACCTTTGGATATTTGTTTGCTGCGTCGCATGCAAAGAGATATAGAGCACAGAGGAAGAAGTCTGTCATCTGTGGTAGAACAATATCAGGCGACGGTAAGACCGATGTTTTATCAGTTTATCGAGCCATCCAAGCATAATGCCGACTTGGTTGTGACCCGTGGCGGTATGAATCGCGTTGCGATTGATATTATTAAAAGTAAAATAAAATATTTGCTACAAGAATAACGGGAAATTGGCATGACAACAATTATGAGCTTAGTGGGCATGATGATGCTCCTAGGCGTAGCATTTGCGTGTTCGACAAATCGCAGTGCTATTAATAAGCGTACCGTAGGCGTTGCATTTTTACTGCAAGTCCTTATTGGTGGCTTTGTACTCTTTATTGAAGCGGGTAAAAATGTATTAGCTTCAATGTCTAGCGCGGTTGCCAAAGTGATTAGCTATGCTAATGACGGTATCGGTTTCTTGTTCGGGCCATTAGCCAAACAAGACTCGCTAGGGTTTATCTTTGCGATTCAGGTATTACCAGTGATCGTGTTCTTCTCAGCGCTCGTTGCTGTGTTGTATCACCTTGGTATTATGAACTGGATCATTAAAATTTTGGGTGGTGGCTTGCAAAAGTTACTACAAACGTCACGACCAGAGTCGCTTTCAGCTACGGCAAATATTTTTGTCGGCCAAACGGAAGCCCCTTTGATCGTAAAACCGTTTATTCCAAAAATGACGCAATCAGAGTTGTTTGCAGTTATGGTGGGCGGTTTGGCGACGGTGGCAGGCTCTGTTATGGCGGGCTATGTGGCGATTGGTGTTGAGCTTAAATACCTCATTGCCGCGAGCTTTATGGCAGCTCCTGGTGGTTTCTTAATGGCAAAAATGATTGTACCAGAAACCGAGAAGCCACACGAAAACCTATCTGATGTAGATAGTGGTGATGATAAACCAGTAAACGTAATTGATGCGGCAGCATCTGGTGCATCAAGCGGTATGCACTTGGCACTGAACGTAGGTGCAATGCTACTTGCGTTTGTGGCACTTATTGCGCTACTAAACGGTTTACTAGGCAGTATTGGTGGAATTTTTGATTACCCAACACTGACGCTACAAGAAATTTTAGGCTACGTCTTTGCCCCTGTTGCTTGGCTACTTGGGGTACCTTGGTCGGAAGCCGTGACGGCAGGTAGTTTTATCGGCCAAAAATTGGTAGTTAACGAGTTTGTTGCCTACCTAGATTATATGAATTATCGCGATACGTTGAGCACGCACACTCAAGCGATTGTCACATTTGCTTTATGTGGATTTGCTAACTTATCGTCGATTGCCATCTTACTAGGCGGACTTGGTGGTATGGCCCCAAGTCGTAGAAAGGATATCGCTCGCCTAGGGCTCAGAGCAGTGTTAGCAGGGTCTATGGCTAACCTCATGAGTGCAGCAATTGCAGGTTTCTTCCTCTCGCTAGCTTAGAAACTTATTGAGATAAGCCGCAGTTGCAAAACAATTGGTTGGTTGCTTTAAGGGGTTAAAGTGACCACACTAACTTGAACGATACTTCACCAAAGGGCCTTTTAGGCCCTTTTATCGTTTCTGAGAAACACTTTTTTGACAGCACCATGTTGAGGGGCCGTCACTTCTCACCTACAGCTCCTTCATCGCTTTTGGTGGGAATATCTTTTCTTGTAACCCAGTTACTAAACTGACTCCAAGCAAAACTAAAATACTACCAAGGATTGTGTTAGCACCGATTTGCTCTTGTAAAAAGAGATGCCCCCATAAAATCCCAAACACAGGAATTAAAAAGGTAACAGATAAAGCAGACGCCGCGCCGAGATCTTCGACTAACTTAAAATAGAGAATATAGGCAACGCCCGTACATAATATGCCAAGTCCAACTACCGCACTTATCACTGTAGAGTCAGGCGTTTCTCTCATTGGCATAAACCAAATAAAAGGCAATACCAATAGCGCAGAGCCCCATAAGTTCCCATGGGCATGATTGAATGCGCTCATTTTTGGTGCCGTTTTGGTGTAATGAGAGGCCACCGCATAGCTCAGAGTCGCACACAGGGTTGCAATAATAGGTAACCATGCACCCTCGTCCAATACAGTGCTATCCAACCCGACTAGTGTGATAACACCTGCAATCCCAAATCCACATCCTAGCCACACCGACTTTTGAGTCGGCACTTTTAACCAAAACACACTGATTAACACCCCCCAAAATGGTGCGGTTGAATTTAAAATTGAGAGCATAGAAGCATCAAGCGTTTGCACGGCATAAGCGAATAACATAAAAGGTAACGCTGAGTTAAACAGTCCGAGGATTAAAAAGTGCTTTTTGTACTGCCAAAAATGTAAATTACGCTTTAGTACTAAAGCAACCGCGGCGAGCGTTAACGCACCAAATAAGACTCGAAATTCAATGAGTACAGCAGGACCAAGGACACCGGCAGCCACCTTCATAAATAAAAATGAGCCACCCCAAATTGCGGCAAGTAACACTAAACCAAGAAACCCTTTCACTCCATACTCCAAGGTTAATATTAATGGAGCTTTACCTTACGCCGATATATAAATACAGCACAAGCCATTTTTGGTATTGTCATTAGGATGTGTTTAACTTTCTTTGAGAAAGAGGGAAAGGCTAAAACTTAAGGTACAGAATGAGACTCGCGTTTTACTCAATGATAGTCGCTTTGCTTCTCCTCGCCGGGTGCAGCAAAAGGCAAACTTTAGCGCCAGCAGAGCAAATACAATTAACTCAGTTGCCGGTTAGTCTCGCACAACTTTCAAGTGACGCGGCGCTAACCTTACTACTCATTGACGATCATTTACTACAAGTATGGGATAACCAAAGCCAACAGCTCATTAAAGAAATTGAAGGAAGTAAATACCAACTTACTTTTCGTAACGCTTTAATAGCGCCGAGCAAGCGCAGTATTCTGAGTATTTCTGACACCCAACTCAACATCTGGCAATTGCACTCAAACGAAGTTGCCAGTTATCCATTACCTGAGTTTGACTCGTTCATTCGCGTTACCAAGGCCCTGTGGTCCAGTAACGAGCAGCTTATCGTCCTTGGCTACAATGACGGCAGCGTACTACTTTTGAGTTTAGACGAGCGGATTATCACCAGAATAAACCTTCATGAAAGTAGCATTACACATTTGATTTTTAACCGGAGTTTAACCTCGCTCTACTCGGCCTCTTTAGACGGTCACGCCAAAAGGCTTGAGTTACAGAGTAAAGAAATCACCGTAGATTATAAGCTGCCTCATCGTATTACCAGTTTGGCATTATCACAAAATGAAAACTGGCTGTTCGTATCTGACGCCCTGCAGGACCAAAAATTCATTGATACGCGCACAGGTCAAGCAGTGTTATCTCTATCCTATCCTCAGCGCTTCAAGTTTTTTCGAAGTGCGCAATTCATCGCTGACGACAAGTTTCTGCTAACCACCTCTTCCAAGGAATATATTTCGCTATGGGAATTAACGTCGGGAAAAGAAATTGTAAGCTGGCCAATAGCACAACTGAATTTGGGCAGCACCGTTTATGATGTACACATCTCCGATAGTAATGTGCTTACGACGATAAGTTCTGATGGGGTACTGGAAAAGTGGGCCTTAACACCTATATTGTTTGATTATTAGAGACAAAAAAAGGTAGCATTCATCGATATTAAAAAATAATAAATACATCTATGGATCACGCAAATTTTGACAATCAATCGCACTGTTTAAATTGTCACACTCAACTTGTTGGCGAGTACTGCTCAGGTTGTGGACAGAAAAAAGCATCGAGACTGACCTTTAAACACTTACGCATTTTGCTTCAAAGCGCACTGCTTGAACTCGAATCCCCTTTTTTTAAATTACTGTTTGGATTATTACTTCGACCTTTTAAGACCATTCTTGGATACTTGAATGGACAGAGAAGTCGCTTTGGTAATCCCTTCAAGTTTAGTTTTATTCTACTCACCGTGATCGTGCTTGCCTCGCATCTACTTGAAATCAGCTTCATATCCAGCAGTCAACTTTTGGAAGCGAAAGAGCAGCTCAAATGGCAATCTGAAATCGCACTATATGAAGCAACGCACATTTATCGCGTCTTTATCCTGGCATTTTTACTCGGATTAGCCTCTAAGCTAGTGTATCGCTCTGTGCCCTACACAATGCTGGAGTACACTATAGGACACCTGCTTATTCTAACCCTAAGCATACTGATATTCTCAATTCCACTAATGCTTGGTATCTTCGGCGAGCAGCTTTACGCAATTTTTTCGCTCTTATTTTCTGGTTTGTACAGCATAATACTTAACTATAAAATGGCGGAAAATGAGCTAATAAAGTGGAAAAATTGGGGTAAGGCAATACTTGCCTACGCGATAGGCTCGACACTATTTTCTGCAATTCTTACATTTTTATTTGGGGTATACAGTGGTTTTACTCACAAGATTTGACCTGTATGTGAGTTATTTAGCTAGGGCTAGACAAGCCTGAGTTTGTCTAGCCCTAGCCATTAATGTTACTGTTTTAGCTGTGCTTTTGCAGCCTCAACCTTTTCAAAATCAAGACCTAATTCGTTAACTGCTTCTTTGATCAATGCAGGATTTTGCATTACCAAGCCCATCAACTGTTGAAGCTTTTCGGGTGGAATTCCTAGTTGCTGAATAGTCGCCATCGCCATCATTGGATTTTCAGTCAGCTGGGTAAATACCGCTTGGATCTGTTCATCCGAAATATTGTGCTCTTTAAGTAATGCAATGATTGGGTTCATCTTGTTTCCTAACTATTTTTTACTAATCGTGCGGCGTAAAAACCGTCAAATTCTGAATTTACTCCTGGAAGTAAACGTAGTGAGTCTTCTAACTGCCAATTGGGGTTATTTGCCAAAAAGCGTTCAACCTGCTGCTCATTTTCAGAAGGAAGAATTGAACAAGTTGCATACACCAGTTTGCCGCCCACCTTACACATTTGACTGTAACGCGCTAGAATATCGGTTTGCAAAGCAATAAGTGTGTCTAAATTTTGCGAATTCAAGTGCCACTTTGCATCTGGATTACGCTTTAATACACCAAGACCTGAACACGGCACATCTAATAGCACGCGATCAAACTTCTCTTTTTGGCGCTTAATGGTTTTATTGTTTTGAATAACGCGCGTTTCAGCAACATGCACACCAGCACGTTTCGCTCGTTGTTTCAGCGTTTCAAGCTTATGTTCATGGATATCCATAGACAACAAGCGACCTTTATTCTCCATTAGCGCCGCTATATGCAAACTCTTACCACCAGCGCCTGCACAGGCATCAACCACTTTATGGCCAGGCTGTATTTCTAAAAAAGGCACGATTTGCTGAGAACCAGCATCTTGCATTTCAAACCAACCCGCCTGAAAGGCTTGAGAGCGAAACAGATGGCTATTGGACTCAACTTTTAGCGCAACGTGAGAGTCAAGCGCCACGTGTGAAACCTTGATCCCTTCTTTTGCTAAGGACTCTGTCACAGTCGCAATATCACTTTTTAGGCTATTGACTCGCAAATATTGTTGAGCACTTTGATTTAGCGCGGATGCAACCGCTGGCCACTGCTCACCCAGTTGCTCATGCGCAACCTCGTTTAACCAATCAGGTAAAGATAAACGAACGGCTTGAGGCGCCTGCTCAATTAAGCTTTGCAGCTTTTCCAGATTATATCGCTCGGTATCCACCCACTCTGGAAGCGGCTGCGCTGTAACAACTTGGCAAGTTAACCAGTAACCAAAGCCATCTAGCGGCATTTCTTCATGCTCAAGTAAGTAAGCCAGTAACCGCTTAAAGCGAAAGATATGGTAATAGTTACTTACCACATATTGCCTTTCATCAAGGCTCCACTGAGGGTTATTCTGTAGCAGTTGAGTTAATGCTTTATCGGCATGAAGAGAAGTATCTAGTACATGTTCAATGCACTCAGACAGAGTTTGAACTAACGAGCGAGTTACAGACACAATATGGTCTCGATTATTGCTAAAACACTATTTTAGCGCGCATACCAAGGGGCTTCAATTGGAGTTTATGATATTAGCTAAAATTAAGGTAATGAATCGAAGCACACAACAATATGCGACTTCGATTCATTTTTACATTATTACAGCCAGTCGATTATCGGCTTAAATATCCAATACGGTTGAGCTCATCAGCTCGGTGACGCAATGGGTCCTGAATACGACACATCCCCTGCCCTTGTTCAATAAACTTAGCGAGCGTCTCGTTTCCTTGATAGCCACCAGAATCATTACAAGAGTCTGGTAGTAGTCTTGTTTTTAGCTCCTGAGGGTCAAAGGTGCTCACACCCGTTTCAGTAGCAAGCTTTACCTGCTCATTTATCGCGTATGATGTTGCAACTGGTGTTGTCCAAGAGGAGCCATACAAGGCTTGCTCTACACCATAGCGCATACCAAGTACATCAGGTTCCATTTTAGGCGTACTATTTTTTGCCGTGCTGTCGTATGGGTCATAGCCGACATTAATATACAAATCTATGCTTTCATTGCCCACAAAACTGTCTGGCTGCTCTATATAAACCTGTTGCCACTCAGACTTTCCAAATGGCTGGATAGTCGTGTTTTTTGCTAAAGTCGAATACTGATATACCCGAACTCGATTGCTAAACGGCATGAGATCCAAGTCATCCTTGCTTGTCACAGCATCAGTATTACCAGCATGAAATGCAAGCGCTTTGGGAGAGCTAAATATTGCCTCATAAACAGGCTTCAAAGCATATAAAAATTCAGTAGCTTTTGCGCTATTCAGCTCTCCCGCACACGCATTCTGCTCCCATGCGATATACACATCTTGCAGCGTAAAGCCACCCGAATAGTTAATAAATTCAACTTCGTTTGCTTCAATAATATCCGCCGTCAGCGAGCTTGCGGCACTTGCCATGTAACTGGAAAACTCGCCAATATCTTGCGCACAGAGCGCGTTTTTATGCTGAATAAAAGGTGAGAAAGACTCGGTATCAATAACAACAAACTCTGCCTCAGGGTTATGCTGAGCAAGATAACCAAATACCTTAGTGCCATGACTATTAAAATTACGCTTCGTGACTCTATCTGCTTTATCTGCAGGCACTACTGCCCTATATTTAATAGCGAGATCAGATAACCACGCGGCGGGTAGAAATGCAGGCTGCGGAGAGTCAAATTTTTCATTCGTAAAGGTAAACCGATTGACCTCTGTTAAAAGTTTAACTCCCAGCTTTGAAAGGTTTACCTCTGGGTTATCCGCGATAAAAGTTTTGGATTGAGGGTCATATTTAAACGCAGCCTTGACTCGAGAGCGGTATCTAAGCGCCGTATGAAAGTCCATTCCATAATCTAAAACTAGCAATGTTTGCGATGACTTTGTCCGAGATTGGTCAAACACTCCATCATTAAACTTTACATTAACGATATCGCACATTTCATGGGTCGCTGTCGTATCCGTACAGTCTATACCCTGCGAGGTTATGAACTCAATTGCATCAGAGACGTACTGTTTGCCCTGCTGTTCAATTGCGTCCATAAACACACTGGGATCGGGCTCAACTATAACTGGATCTGGTGGCGGTTTAATTGGATCCGGTATAGGATCATTTGAATCACTCCCTCCACCGCAACCAAAAACAAATAACAAAGACGAAACGGCAAATAAAGTACCTGTTCTTTTAACCATAAAACCTATCCTTAGAATGGTGCTCGATACATTATATTTTGCCTACCAAGCAAAATATTCAACCATAACAAATTAACAAAAATTTTCTTAGAGACTATATCATGGATTGTCAAACAGGCACTATAACGTAACAAATTAGTACAAAGTCCTAATTAGCTACTCAGGACGGGAGCGAACTGTAAATTGACGAGTATTGGGCTTTTATGATCTGATTGAGCATTGCAATTTTTTAGGTCGTTACAATGAGCATCATTGCACATTTAAGCTGGATTGAAGACCCTAGAACTGATGTTAATATTAAAGAACCTGATGTAATGGTCTTGTCGACATATTAACTTTGATTGCCATATTTAGTGGCGCTGACGGATGGAAATCAATTCAAAAGTTTGGTGAGCTGCAACTGGATTGGCTAAGGCATCATTGTTCCTTTGAAAATGACATTCCAAAACGTCATTGTGTTGCTAATATAATCAGAGCATTAGATGCAGATACTTTACTCGAGGCACTGTTAAAATGGATTAATTCTCGTCGAGAAGCACCTCAAAAGCCACACATAGCAATTGATAGATGCTTCGAGGATGCTGGAAAGACAATGTGTACAATGCGCTAAATGTGGTTAGTGCATTTGATGTTGATAATGGGCTAGCCTTATTTCAACAAGTTGCGCAACATCAAGGTAAAAAGACCGTTTAGCTGCGAAACGAAGAAGAACAGATTGGAAAGGTGATTTTAGGACGGAGTACTCTTTGGTTAATCTGTGAGCAAAAGGGAATCCCATCCTAGCACCTTAGCCACAACGAAGTTACATATAAAAAACAACAAAATGTACATCAATAAAAACTCAATTAAGCGAAACAAAGAACAAATTTGGGAATTTTTTTCAAAAACTTGAAAAACACAACATACAGTTTTTTAAATATTAAAAAATATAAAAAACCAAAAACGATCAAAAAACAATTAATAAAAACAAAAAATTAAATAAATAACAATAAAATAAGATTACAATTGTAGTAAGGTGGGGTATTTTGAAAAAATCAATAGAACTAAAAGTAATACAAGGTGAGTTTTAGAAAAAATAAATCTATTAAGAATAGAGGCGGGAAACCCGCCAACACTATCTAGTTAACAGCCAACCAAGGGCCAGAGCCATCGGCAGCAGGTATATTGCCTTTAGTCCACCACTTGGCTTCGTAGATCACACCATTGTAGCTCGCTCTATCACCTTTTAAGTAAACCTTGTCGGCATCCCAAGCGGGTACACCGTCAACAGGCGGTTCAGTCGGGTTGGTTGGTAAATCATCGACAACTCGCACTTCAGGCCAGCTTGCGTGTGATTGATAAAAATTTGTCACGCATTTTTCGTAGTCTCCTGGCACAAGCGCTGAATAAGCCGTCTGATACCCTACGAGTTTACACTCAAATGAATATCCTCCGGGGCGATCTGCATAATAAGCCCAATCACCTTCCCAGTTGGTGTAGAGGACATCAGTTGCGCCGTCAAGATTTAAGCTTCCGTATGGTGTTTGCTGCCAACAGGTATTTTCTTCATCGGCTTCAATGGTGATGTTGTAATAATGCGAAAGCCCTTCCCAATAACGAATACGGTTAACGGGCTGGCCTTTGTCTTTATTTTGCGCGCCGCATTCAATACCACCATTGATAATATTAATCGTGGTACCAAAGCCATAACCAATCCCAGCCTCACTTTCACGCAAGGATGGCGTCCAAGTTCTATCAATAACGTGTAACATTGCAGGTTTTGGCGCTTGCGGCGTTAAGAAAAACCAAATTGCAGACGCTAAATTTAGCCAAGAGTCAGCCACTAAGCCCGGATTGTTTAATAACACCGTGGCATCACCGTTAAACATGACTTCACTGAACGCGCCGTAGTTGAAGTGATATGAAAGCTGCTTAGCGCCTCGGCCAAAATATCCTTGTCCCGCCCCACATGGCCAACGGCGGTTTTGCCAGTCATTTTGTCCACACCCTGTGGTATAACCAACTTGTCCTTCTGACCAACCCATTTCACGCACATGCACCAAAGCTTGTTGCCATTCTTCTAACCCGAGAGGGTTATCAGAAATGTTGCCTTTGGCAATATGCCCCCCTGTTTCTTGGGCAAAATGCGCAAAAGCAGTCACAATAGAGCGTTTACAAATTGCATCGGCATCTCGGCCATCAGTATAGTCGCCGCAAAATGCGGGAAACTTACCAATGGCACGTAAAAAACGCGTGTAGGTGTATTCAGGTGCCGCCATTTGCGTAAGAAATTGCCACTGGGTTTGACCAAATACCCGTTCAGCTCTTTTTACATTATCAGGGTTACTGGCAAGGCCCGGCGAAATTGCCTCTACAACTGTATTATCTCTTGTTTCCAGTGCTTTAGACCAAATAGCATACATAGGGTTGTTGGTTTTCGCGCTCTCGGCATTCTTCAATTCTATTCGAGAAACAATATAACCATTCGGGTTTTGTGGATCGGGCAGCGGACTCATGGCCATTACTTGACTTGCCGTTATGGCAAGCGAAACTGCAGTCGCTAGTTTTAGAGTATTCATACTTTTCCTTTACATGTTGTTGTTAATAATGAGACTCATCAATTCAACAATTATTAACAAAATGACATCGCTGTCAAATTTTGTTCACTTTTTATTCTTACAACATATGTAATAACATTTACTCAAATCGATGAACCTTAGCGTTTTTGGTACATAATCTAACGTGATATGCTAATCAAAACGCCTCACAGTAAATAACAACAATAGAGCAGCCTATGAAAATTATTCCTTTACAACCAGAACATTTCGAGCGTGTTATCGCACTTGGTAATCTCGTTCATGGTGATAATTATCTTGATGACGCAAGCATTGAACAAATGCACCAAAAAGGCTGTAAAAACGGTATTAATGCTTCCTTTGTTGCCCTAAACGATGAAGGCGAATTACTCGGTTTTAGAACATCATATAGCGCCGGACAATGGCCTATAGATAGGTGGAGTTCACCGTCTTTGTGGCCTGTTGATCAAAATGATATGGCATATTTTAAATGTATCGCGGTATCACCGAACGCACAGGGCCAAGGTATTGGACCCCAATTACTAAAACACGCAATAACAGCATTAACACAACAAGGCGCGAGAGCTGGCGTTGCACATCTTTGGAAACAAAGCCCAGGTAACGGTGCAGTTAAATACTTCACTAAGGCCGGTGGCAAACTGATTAAAGTCCATGATGATAAGTGGTTAGACGACTGTATCTATCACGGCTATGTCTGTACTATTTGTGGTACTGAATGCCATTGCCAAGCAGCAGAAATGGTATTGGAGTTTTAAGATGTCAGGGTTTGATCCACTCACTCAGCCACATTGCCAAGGCCAAGCTTTTGCCAATAGCTACTGGGCTGCAACCTGCCCTATAGGTACCCCCACCCCTTCGCTAGATAAATCATTACAAGTAGATATCGCTGTGATCGGTGGTGGTTTTACGGGCTTACTTACCGCCTACCATTTGGCAACCACTCATCACCAAAGCGTTGCCCTATTTGAAGCCAATCAAGTTGGCTTTGGCGCGAGCGCGAGAAATGCGGGATTTGTGCTACCAAGTACGGGACGGCTTGGTTATGCGCAACTGGCCAAAAAGTATGGTCTGGATGTCAGTAAAGCCATATATCAAGAGTACAACAACGCCGTTGCTTTGGTCCGTGAACATATCGACGCCAATCACATTGATTGCAACGTGCAAGCATCTGGCTATTTGAAAGTTGCACACAATCAGCAAGCATTTTCGCTACTAAAAGCGCAGTCCGAATTTCTCACTGCAACCATGGGTAGCAAGAGCCATCAGTTACTGTCTCAGCAACAACTGACCGAAACCTATATGCACAACCAGCAAGGGTTTGGCGCATTGCGATTTGACAACGCGTTTGGTGTTCACCCTTTGAAGCTGTTACTAGGTTACAAGGCTTTAGCACAGCAAGCTGGTGTGCAACTTTATGAAAATAGTTTGGTCACCACCCACCACCAGAACCCAAATGGCAACCACCAGCTAGAAGTGAATGGCCACAGAGTCTCGGCGAACAAAGTCGTGATCGCAGCAAATGCATACGCTCAACGACATTTTTCGCCATTAACTCAAGGACGTTACCTGCCTATTTTAAGTAGTATTATCGTGACTGAACCACTCAGCGATGAGCAACTTGCTGTCAATGGCTTAATGACAGAGCAAGTCGTTATGGATACCAGACGGCTTAAATACTACTATCGTCGCCTTCCCGACAATCGCATTTTATTTGGTGGACGAGGTGCGGTGTTTGGCCACGATCAGGATAACGCTAAATACCAACACAACTTGCGTTCAGCGCTTAACGATTGCTTTCCTAAACTCGATGTTAAAGTTGATTATTTTTGGAGTGGTTATATTGCCGCTGCGCTTGATGATCTTCCCCATATCTACAGTGAAAATAACACTGGATATGTGCTCGGATATTGTGGCTCAGGTGTGGCATTTAGTGCTCAGGCAAGCATTCGTCTTGCTGAAAAATTAATGGGTCATAAAGTGCCTGATTTACCCATCTATACAAAGCCGCTGCCTAAATTTCCAATGCCACAATTAAGAAGATTGGGCCAACTAGCGTATTACCAATATGCGCAAATAATGGATAAGGTAACGTAATGCCCAACGCCACAATTCGCCCAGCTGTACCCTCTGATGCATTAAAGCTTGCCGCGCTATCGATTCAGGTTTGGCTCGATACCTATGCAGTCCAAGGACTCCGACAAGAATACGCAGAATATGCGCTTTCTACCTTTACAGAAACCTACTTTATATCTTTGCTACAGCAAGAAGAGATCAGCATTTACATCGCAACGCATCAAGGTGCGATACAAGGTTATATTCAAGCTAACCGTCACTCGAGATACCACCAGCAAGATCTTGGCTTTGAAGTAGAGAGACTCTATGTGCTAGGCCGGTTTCAAGGATGTGGGATAGGTCGGCGGTTACTTTCTCATATGGTAGACAAACTTGGCGAGCGGTACTGGCTCTATACTTGGGTCGAGAACGAATCAAATCGATTTTACGAAAAACTGGGACTGGCGCTGATTGGTAAACACCGTTTTCAATTTCATCAATGGGAAATTGAGAATAATGTCTACCACGCACAGGGGATTAGTCATACTGCGCTTTAATCTTTAGGATTTCTGGTAGGTTTTCATCGAGCAATTCAACTAATTTTGGGTCAAAGTGCTTACCACTTTCAGAATGAATGAAGGCCAATGCCTTTTCGATAGGCCAAGCCTCTTTATATGGGCGCTTTGAAGTAAGCGCATCAAACACGTCCGCAAGCGCACAGATCCGTCCTTCAAGTGAGATTTCTTCCCCTTTTAATCCTTTTGGATAACCGCTTCCATCAAATTTCTCGTGGTGCTCCATCGCCATTAAATATGCAAGCTTGACGAGTTTTGAATCAGAGTCCGCAAGTATGTTTGCACCCAGCTCAGCATGTTGTTTCATCACCTCATATTCTTCGGCATCTAAACGTCCAGGTTTCAGCAAAATGCTGTCGGCAATACCGACCTTGCCAATATCGTGCATCGGGGCGGCGAGCATCAAATCTTCTGCATACGCTTCCGGTAAACCACAAGCTTTAGCAAGCACAAAGCAGTAGCGGCTCATTCTCGCAATATGCTGGCCTGTTTCATTGTCTTTGTATTCCGCCGCCTGACCGAGCCGCTGCATCAGTTCAACGTATGCACTTTTAAGCTCAGTAGCACTGACTAAAGACAAGTGCGTCTTCACTCGCGCTCTAGTTATCGCAGGGCTGATAGGCTTTGTAATGTAATCAACACCACCTAACTCAAAGCCTCGAGCTTCGTCAAACTCTTCACTCAAGGCAGTCACAAAAATCACCGGGATCCTCGCTGTGGTAGGGTCTTCTTTTAATTTGGAGCAAACCTCAAAGCCTGTCATTTCTGGCATCATAACATCGAGTAAAATTAAGTTAGGTAGTTCCTTATCTACTAGCTCCAGCGCCAATTTTCCAGACTTTGCAAACTTCATACGATACTGATTACCCAGCGTTTGCTTTAAAATTTGGAGATTCGTTGCTTCATCGTCAACGGCTAGGATCAGAGGCTTGTGGTCATTTATCATTACACATCAGTACTCATTAATTGTGCGAGAATTTCCTCCGCACGTTCAAATTCAAAATCATCCAATGCATGTTTCAACGCCTCTACCTGGCTTCGGTACGTAAGGGGCGCACTCTCTAACAATGCGTCAAGCACATCATCCTCGACTTGCGCCTCATCTATCATCTCTTTTACTTGTGGCAAGTTTTGCTTAAACAAAAAAACGTCGCCCTCACTCAACGCGTTGGTTACAACTTCTTCATCACTCAGTCCAACCACGTCGTCTAGTTTTTCAATAATGAGCGCCATTTTAGCTCTCAAGCGCTCGTCAATTTCCTTCTTACCCTCTATTTGCTCAAGCAGAGCAAAAAGTGTCTCCAACGCCAAGTTTCCAGCAACGCCTTTGATGGTGTGAATATTCTGTAGTACATCATTCGTAAACTGACCTTCGTGGGCAAAAAGCGCTACCACTTCTTCTCTTTTACCATCCCAAAAACGCGCCAATTCTTTTAAAAATCGAGCTTCACTGCCCCACAAATTTATCGCTCTAGCTCTATTTATAAGCTGCTTGTTGCTGGTTTGCCTTACTCCAATCGCCGTATGAGCAATATTGATATTGAGCGTTTCAGCAATAGTGCGAGTTAAATCTTCTATCACCACTGGTTTTGAGGCAAATGCAGCCATCCCTGCAGCTTTTGCAGCCGCTCTATCCTCGCCTAACACACTCGCGGTGAGGGCGATTACCGGTGTCTCTTGTTGCCTATTTTCTCGTTCATATGCTTTGATAGTGCGCGTCGCCTCAAGTCCATCACAACCCGGCATATGAATATCCATTAGAATAAGATCGTATTGTTGCGCTTTTGCTTTTTCGATGGCCTCAAGCCCATCCCCTGCGACCTCTATACTATGACCTTGCTTTTCAAGTAATAAGCTCAACAATTCGGTATTTTGTTGAATATCATCGGCAACCAAGATATTTAATGGGGGAAGTTCGACATGAACATCTTGCGCTATTGTGAATGCCGCGATTTTCTTAAGAGGCACAGTAAAGTAGAAAGTAGACCCTTTTCCAAGCTCACTGTGAGCCCATATTTTTCCACCCATTAACTCGACTAGCTGGCGACTAATGGTCGTTCCAAGGCCTGTACCACCAAAGCGGCGACTCATGCTCTCATCGGCCTGTTCAAAGGGATTGAAAATTGAATCTAGTCTATCGTTGGCAATCCCTATACCTGTGTCCGCAATTTTAAACAGTACATAATTGTCATGAGAGGACTCAACGCTAAGCTCTACACGGCCCTGTGCAGTAAATTTAATGGCATTACCCAATAAATTTACCAATACCTGCCGTAAGCGGTCGGAAGCACCATGATAAGTTTGATGCAAACTGTGACTCATCGTGAGCTCTAGTTTTAAGCCCTTTTTCTTTGCTTGATACCAAAACGTCGATACCACGTTGTCGAGTAGCTCAGAAATACAGAAATCATTCTCAATCAGGTCGAGCTTGCCTTGGTCCAGCTTAGCGGAGTCTAAAATATCGTTAAGCAAGTGCAGTAGTGCCTTTGCACTCGTAAGTATCGTATTTACATGCTTACTTTGATCAGGTTTCAGCTCAGACTCTCTCAGTACTTCACTAAATCCTAAAATGGCATTCATCGGTGTGCGAATTTCATGACTCATGTTCGCTAAAAACGCTTGCTTGGACGCTGCTGCGCTTTCAGCAATGCTTTTTGCGCCACGTAGTTCGTCTTCCATGTTCTTGCGCTCGCTAATATCAAGTAATACGCCCGCAATGCCCTCAACTTTACCCGCTTGATCGTATTCAAATGAACCTTTATCCAGCACCCACTTGGTATGGCCTGATTTGTGTAATATTCGATATTCCTGCGAGTAACTCGCTTTGCCGCATTGCAGTGCTTGTTCAACCACATCGTGCGTTAAGCTTTTGTCATCTTCAATAATCAAGCTGGCAAAATGAACTTGCCCAGAAATAAATTCTTCTGCTCGGTAGCCTGTAAGCTGCTCGACAATGGGACTTACGAACGATATCGTCCATTTGCTATCAATCCGGCAACGAAATGCCACGCCAGGCATGTTATTTAGCAGCGTCCGATGACGCGCTTCCTGCTCAATCAGTGCTTCTTCCATTTGCTTTTGCGCTGTTAAGTCAGTGATAAAACCCACATAAAACGCGCTTTGGTCTTTTAACTCAACCTCTCCTATTCCCAGCCGAATAGGTACCAGATGCCCTTGCTTGTGTAGCGCCTTGATTTCACGGCCAACCCCCTTAAATTGTTCAAGGTAAGTGCTGTCGAATGATACTTTCGTTTGCGCTTCTTTAGGTAAAAACACAGCAACATTGCGACCAAGCGTTTCTCGCTCAGACCATCCTAAAATTCGTTCAACTAACGGGTTACAGCTTTTAATGATACCATCACCATTGATAGTGATGATCCCATCAACGGCTGTTTCTAGGATAGCCGCAAGCCTAGATTCATTAGCGGCTTTGTCTGCAGCCACTGAGCGGTACTTGCTCGCGGTATGAATAAGCGCAGATAAAGCGCTAATGATCATACTGACAGCAGCAATAAACAATGCAAGCGATTGAGTATGCTGCTCTTGCATTTCTTGGCTGATAATTGGTGAGTCAGATACAAATTTTGCCGCCTGCATGCCCGTGTAATGCATTCCTGACACCGATGCCCCAAGTGCCAAAGCGCCTAGCCATCTTACAACACTGATATTGTTATCACTGACATAATCACGCAGTTTACTTCTTGCTTGAATTGCGATGAAGGCAAGTGACACAGCGACGACAATTGATAAACCAAAAAGTGCGGGGTCGTAACCCAGCATAGGGCCAAGCTGCATGGCTTCCATACCGCTATAGTGCATGGTGCCAATGCCCGCCCCTAAAATGACCGCGGCGAGCCCCTTTACTGCAAGTGTGACATTTGGTCGAGTTATCAAATCAAACGAAACCCAACAACCTAAGAAAGCGGGGAAGATGGACGCCGCAGTAAGCCAAGGATCGTAATCCACTTCAACACAAAGTGAGAACGCTAACATGCCAATGAAGTGCATACTCCAAATACCACCAGACATGGCTACAGCACCGCCAAATTTTGCAAGCCGATTTATACGACTATTTTGATTTTGCTCAGCAAAGTCAATCTGGATAAGCGTAAAAAATGAGGCGATAACAGCCACAAGCACAGATAACGCTACAAGCGTAGCATCATAAGTTCCGTTGAGTAGCAACTCTGGTGCGGGATCGGTTACAAAAAACGTATTTAACATAGCAACACGGATAGTAAGATATTCCTAGAGTCTAGCTTTCTAGGACTGAGTTTGACAGAAAAAATCGCTGTTAAAACAAGATTTCAGGATAAATTCATATTTATTGTGGGCTAGGGCCTGTTGACCTTTGCTGTTTGATTTTTGTTCTTCTGAGTGTGTTTTGGTCGCGACGCTCGACTTGCCGCCTAGTAATCTAGGCAAAAGTTGAGCAACAATGAACAAAGCGCACTCAGGTGAACCCAAAGGGCAGCGCTTGACTGGCATTTCTACTGTGTTATCACCTGACTTACATAGAATAACTATGCTACGCAGGCTCTGCCTTGTATAAATACCAGTCAAACTGCTGCAAAAACAAACTTGAAAGATCAACAGGCCCTAGTACTATCTCACTAGGAAGTTTAAAGACAATATAGGTACAAGTTAATCGGTATAGCCAATGCGGGCTATTCGTATCCGACTAGCTCAGCGTACCCTTCACCTATATAGCCACCGGACACTTTTACTCTTCCTTCCCAATACGGGATAGTCAGCTGGTTTCTCGCATCACGATTGATACTTTCGATCAGAATAACAGGACTGTGCTTTAGCCGTAGTTGCCATTTAAATGGATAGCTTACTCCATCTAACGAAACCTGCTCCAAAACACTTAATTGAATATCCTTATGCGCTATTTCTGTCGTGCTACCCTCAGCTGTAATTTCAGTGCCTCGGCAATCTCTGTAGACTTGTTGGCTATCACGAATGCAAAATACCATTAGTGCGCCGTTCGATCTGTCTTGACCGCGAATACTAAACCAATCCCAGCCGCTTTGTGCCTTACTCATAAACGAGGAAGACCATTCCCTATCGAGCCACGCGTCACCGCTGACTTGATGTGTGTCACCTTGAAAAGTAAGCTCACCCGAGACGCTTAAAAAAGGATAGCTGTAGTACATGGAAGCGTGGCCGTCGGACGTTTTTTCACTGTAACCATTGTTCCCATGAAGCACTATCGGGCTTTTTCTCAGTGTTAAATTAACACGGTTTTTTTCTTCCTCAGCATGGAGCGTTAACGGAAAAAATGTTTCCGTCGCGCTGCGCAAATACCAATTATCTAATTGCGTGATAAATGGATCAGCTTGAATTTTTACTTGTCCTTTTCTGCCATAACGTTCAAAAGCTTGGTGCCTGGTATTGTCTTGAATTGCAAAATGCGCAAAGTATAACTCACCATCCCACCATGGACTGACATATTGAACGCTGACAACTGAGGTTCTAAATAACGTCCATTGAACACCAAATTCTTGCCCTGAATCACTTTTTAAGTTTGCAGTAACATACCACCATTCAATGCCTTGATCAGGATGGCTACCGTGATCACGCGGAAAACTTAACTGATATACGGGAGAGACCGGATCGCCCAACTGAAGATTGAAAAAATCACGTTTTGAAGCAGGTGCTTCTGACAGCTCCGGAGTGCAGCCGACTCCCACCATTAACAGTAATAAAACGATAAGATAATTAGTCTTCATACAACAGATCCGCAGTATCGTGACGACTCAGTTTGAGTAGAGGTAGTACACTAACCAGCAAAGCTAAACTAAAAATGAGGGTGATAAAGACCGCGATCTCAAGATAAGGTAATAGAAAAGGGATCGTCCAACCGAAGCCAATTGGCATCACAAATTTAAGTAATATCCACCCGAGCATTCCCCCGAGTATCGTCGCCAACACTAAACTCACAAGCAGAATAACAGCGCTCTGCCCTAATTTAATAGCAAATGCTTGCCAAGTGGTAACGCCTAATGTTTTTAAGATGGCCAAAGGTTGAATTTGCTTAGCGCCGAGAGTCAGTAATGATACCCACAACCCAAATAGCGCGATAGCAACTATCATTAAATTTAACGCGTGCGTTGCGTAAAACGTATGTTCAAACAAACGCGTAGCGTATTGTTTAAAGCGCTGATTTTGAACCACTTGTGAGTCGTTTAAATGGAATTGCTGCATGACCTTTTGCTTAAATAAAGCGGTATCAATATCTGGCTTTAGAACAATTGAAAAACCATATGCTTCATAGTTAAGCCCGGCGTTTTCAATTGCGTCACTAACAGCGACGAACACCGCGCGCTGTTCGCCATAATCGTAATGAAAACCCGTTATCTCACAGTTAATATGCTTTTTGCCTTGTTGCAAACGAATACGCTGACCCAACTTTACGCCATACAATAATTTGCTTGGCTCGTTGGCAAGGCACCCACTCACATTTTTATTCGCATCATAGTAAAGCACTTCGTTATTAGGTACAGCTCCCGCAAGCAGCGTAAGATTGTAGTGATGTTCGCCAGAGCGACCAAAGCTAATCAAACTTGCTGATTGAGTGCCTTGTTGATGTGAGCCCAGGCCATAACTTATCTCTGCACGCCAAAATACACCGGCCTTTTCAATATCCTTTTGGCTTAAGAGCCATTGATATTGCACATCGGTAACTTCACTAGGCCGCACATATAGATCTGCGCTAAGGCGACCATCTAAATGGATCTGCAAAGCTGAGCTAAAACTACTCACCATAATTTGCAACCCTACGGAAGTGCCAACCGCAAGCAACACGGCATAAACACTGATTGCAAGTACTCTGATCTGCTCGACACTGTCTGCTTTCATCCATTTGACTAATGGATGCTGAGTTGGAATACCTTTAAACGCAGCCCACAGTGCCACTGGTGTTATCATAAAAAAGAGCAACAGTAAGCAAACGCACAACCCAAGCGCATGAAATGGCGCTTCGCTACCAAGATAAAAATACCCAGCGGCCGTAACCAATAGACTTCCACTCACTATTTTACTCTGCCAAGATTTATAAAAAGTAAGAGGCTTTACTTGACAATATGCCACACTTGCAAGTACCAAAAGGTTTAACACAAATGCTTGCAGCACGACTAACCAACTGAAATTAACCGGTAAACGCCTATCTAATGCAAATAGGCTCTCTAACGCCATAGAGATCTCGCTCACCAATAAGTTCGCCCCTAGGAAAGCCACACCTGCGCCCACCAATGCAGCAATCAAGCTTAAGACGAGCACCTCAATGACTACCGCTGCGACTACATTTGCTTGAATACATCCAAGTAGTGTGAGTTGCTGATGTAGTTTCTTTCTTGCGTGCAGACAAAGCTTTATAGCGTTAAAACTTAAAAAAGCGCCAACCACGTAGCCTAGGAATGCAAGCGCTTGCAGGTTGAAGAAAAACGCCTTCGACAACGAGTCGAAAGACTGCGCTTGTGCACTTTGCAGCTGTGCTTTATCACCTAAAATCTGCCTAACTTTTGCCTCATCCAATACTGCATTTGAGATCTCTATATAACTAATTCGACCTGCTGAATTCAGTAAATGGTCAACTAATGCAATATCGGCTATTGCAACATCGCCAGTAAGTTCCGATAAAACAGCGAAATGCACATCCGTATCAAGAAGCTTGAGCACTTCATGCCTTCTGAGCGACAAATGTTGGGCCATCTCCTCAGATACGTAAATTGTATTAAATCCGAATTGTAATGGTGCAGTTTGATTGCCTGACTTATCTCCCTGTGATTGCACTTTAGGTAGAGAAAGCCATTTCAAAGTATTAACCCCTTTAATGCGAAGCCTGTTCTCACTGGGCACGACCAGCACACCTTCCAAAACTGGCTCAGCGGATACGACTCCTGCGTTTCGCAGCGCCGTCCATACATCTCCAGTCAACATCTCGCGGCCTACGCTTGGCCGAACAAAGTGACTAATTGGATTATTTATAAGTGCGCTGGTTTGCTGGTAACGATCCGTTGCTTCTTGATTTAGTCCTTGAATTGAGCCAAGTAAAGCACTACCCAAAGATAAGCCAAAAACGAATAACAAAAACAACCAAAGATGCCTTTTATAGAACTGCATAAACACCGTGAGTACCAGCCTAATTTCTGATAACGCGCTCAGCCGTTCCATCGTTTTAGCCATAAGCACGGTTATTTTGAATGGTGATTTTTCTATCTAGGCTGTCAGCAAGGTGTTGGCTGTGTGTAACCATAAGCAAGTTAACGCCTTGCTCTTCACACAGCTCACGCAGAAGTAATACCACTTCTTCGCTTTTCGCAGCATCTAAGTTTCCCGTCGGCTCATCGGCCAGCAATAACTTAGGCTTGTTGATCATGGCACGTGCGATACCAACTCGCTGCTGCTCACCACCTGACAATTGCTGAGGCAAGGCCGTTAATTTATGTAAAATCCCCAAACGCTCTGCCAGCGCACCAACATCGCTTTGCTTTGGGTTCAATTGATTGAGCTGTGCTTGAAAAACAATATTGTCGTAGACGGATAAAGGTGCAAGCAATTGATAGTGTTGAAATATCATCCCTAACTTGCGACGGTAGAGCGCCTGTTCAATATCATTAAACTGAGTAATATCCCGGCCATCAATAATAATACTGCCGCTATCGGGCTTTAACAAACCACCAATCAGATGGATAAGTGTCGTTTTACCCGACCCGCTATCACCAACAATAGCGACCTGTTCTTTAGCAGCAATACTGAGACTAAGCTTATCTAATACAGCTCGATTCACTTCACCATCACGACGCGTGAAGACTAAACTTTGAACTTCTACCACTGTATGCACATTCCTTTACTACTATGTGGACGCTACGCAACGTACCTTCCTCATTAAGTAACCAAAATTTTTTATTTCTCGTGTAAGCACAGATTAGTTGTCAGTTTATTACCAAGGAATAGCTTCACCGCTATAGTCGTAAAAGCCACCGCTTTGTGCATCCACAAAATGTGATAACACGGAGTAGATCCCATTTGCAGACTCGTCCGGGGTAATTAACGCGTTGGGGCCCCCCATTTCCGTTTGAACCCAACCAGGATGAAGCGCAACAGTTCGGATCCCCTCACTCAGTAAATCATTAGACAAGCTTTTTACCACTGAGTTTAGCGCAGCCTTCGAACTGCGATAGATATAGCCACCGCCTTTAGTATTCATGGTGTGACTACCTACCTTAGAAGAAATGGCCGCAAAAATCTTTTCATTGCCGTTGCAAAGATGGGTGTAAAATAGCTCTGCGAGTCGC
This sequence comes from Pseudoalteromonas sp. NC201, assembly GCF_002850255.1. Lineage (NCBI taxonomy): Bacteria > Pseudomonadati > Pseudomonadota > Gammaproteobacteria > Alteromonadales > Pseudoalteromonadaceae > Pseudoalteromonas > Pseudoalteromonas sp. NC201. The sequence goes on along the minus strand of NZ_CP022523.1, from coordinate 849,773 downwards.
ATGGTGGAAAATACATTAACCTCCATCACTTCTCGCCACGCTTCTATATCTGTTTCACCAAATGCATAGTCTTTCGGCCCATAAATACCCGCATTGTTAATAACAATATCGATGGCAACAGGGGCTAGCTTCTCGCTTAATTCTTCCATCTGGTCGTAATTGGTCACATCTAGGGCAAACACTTGGAGCTCAGGAAAAGTTGGCGCAAGAGAATTTAGTTCTGAAGCAATAAGCGGGTCTCGACAAGTTGCTAACACGTGCCAACCAGCCTGCAGATAGGTTTTAGTTAACGCAAGTCCAATACCGCGGTTTGCACCAGTGATCAGTATTTTTTTCACAGTCGAAGCTCCTAAGCCGTTATGACAAAAGCCAATGGTGTTAATTCACTATACTGATGATAGGTTGAATAATCCACTTTTTGCAGATGTGACAAGCTTCTCGAGTCACAACGCATAAATCATGAATTTAATTCAACTTTAATCAATCTCGTTCATTAAGCCAATTCAATGCATCCCCTTTATCATCAAAATACTTCACTTTACCAGTAACAAACCAGTTACCTATTGTTGCAGCAAGTCGATGCCAGTTTTTGCCGCCATATATTGCTACTTTAGCAAATTCAGTGCTATGCTCAAAGACGAGTCGGAAGTCATCCCACATGGCTCTTGGCTCCCAGCCTTCAAAATCAGTCGCATCAAGAAATGCATAGATTTTAGGCGTTGTTACTGCTTTCAGTGCACTCTCGATTATTGGTGTAATAACAACATAATCTTCATGAGTGAGTTTACCTGTAGGCTTAAGTGTGAGATAAATATCATCTCCAAAGCGCTCAGTGCCTATTGATATACCGTGAAATGAATTTTTCATTTTCACTTCCTTTATGTTTATCTTATAAACAAAAAGCATAATTAAGTCTCAGCTTTTTTGCCAATATCCAAACTTTTTTCATTATTGTCAGCTTCCGTTCAGATTTCTAATACTACCATGCGCGCCGTTGAGTCGATGTAGCTCAATATATGGAAATTAAAGGGATGACTATGAAAAAACTACTATCTATCGCAGCTGTTTCACTACTTGTTTCAGCAGCAGCTCAGGCTAACACTGGTAACGTACAAAAAGAGTGGTTCAACACCGCTAGTTATACAGATTATGATGGCTCTGACAACAGCGCACTGATGCTTTCTTCTCGCTATTTCTTCGCACCTCAAGAATCAGTAGGCGTATGGGATGACTTTGGCTACCTTGATACGGACAGCAATGTAGGCGTAAGTTACTTTAACGATGATTATTCAAATGCTTTCTCTGTTGGTGGTGAAGGCTTTATCACTAAAGAATGGTTTGTAACTGCTGGCATCGCAGATCTTGGCGAAGCTGACGACCATTACTCTTTCGGTTTTGGTTACCTTTACAACGACAACCTAAAGCTAAGCATTCGCCAAGAAGAGTTTGAAAACGGTGATACCACTTGGTTCAAAGCTGAGTACAACCACGAACTAAATTCTACAGATTACATCGGTTTCACAGTTGAAACTGAAGACGAATTTGATTACCTAAACCTAAGTGCACGTTACTTCATGCACGTTGGTGGTGACAGCTACTTCACAATCGACTTAGAGCACAACCGTATTGATACTGATGGTTTTGACGACAACGTAACAAACGTGCTTGCAAACTACTACTTCACTCGCAACTTTGCGCTTGGCCTAGGTTCATATGATTCAGACTTAGCAGTAGAAGCTAAATACTTCTTCAACGACACTTACTACCTTAAAGGTAGTGTAGTTGACACTGACGGCGGTGAAACAAGCAACCTAACTTTTGTTGCTCAGTTCTAAATCAACACATGATTGAGGTACATCTGTACCTCCCCCAACTACTCAACATCTCATCGCGACCACACTCCGCGGTGGGGTGTTTTTTCACATTTTGAAACAAGCTACTCATCTAAATTGGGTGCATTTCACTTATCAATCGTTATTATGTATCAAAATAATAACGGAAATGCCTATATTATGATGAAGATAAAAACACTCGTGCTCGCCATTGCTGCGGCAGCCGCGCCTTTTGTTTCGGCGTATCAGACCGAAGATACTCGCCTACTCCGCTTTCCAGATATCCACAAAGATAAAGTCACTTTTGTATATGCTGGCGACATATATATTGCAGATACCAACACAGGTAAAAGTCAGCGTCTAACAGACCATATTGGTTTTGAGACCTTCCCTAAGTTCTCTCCAGATGGCAGCAAAATCGCTTTTGCCGCCGAGTATAATGGCAGCCGCCAAATCTATGTGATCAATGCTGATGGTTCAGGATTAAAGCAACTCACTTACTACAACGATGTTGGTCAAATGCCTCCTCGCGGTGGGTTCGACTATCGCGTGATGGACTGGACACCCGATGGTAAACATATCGTTTTTAGAGCAAATCGCACACCATGGGGCAAACGTATGGGTCGCCCGTATATGGTACCAGTAGAAGGTGGACTTGAGCAGCCGATGGCCATTCCAGAAACGGGTGGTGGTATGCTCTCCCCTGATGGTAATAAGTATGTTTACACACCAATCGACAGAGAGTTTAGAACTTGGAAGCGCTCTCGTGGTGGTCGAGCTCAGGATGTATGGATTTACGACCTTGAAAACAATACGTCTAAACAACTCACCACTGACAAAGCCACCGATCAACAACCAACTTGGGTGAATGACAGTATTTACTTTGTGTCTGATCGTGACTACACGCTCAACCTTTATAAATATCGCGATGGCAAGTCACCGGTTAAAATGACTGACCACAAAGACTTTGACGTGCTGTGGCCATCAGCCGGACCAGATGCCATTGTCTACGAAAATGGCGGTTACTTATATCGCTTTGACGAAGCGACAAAGACAACTAAAAAGCTAAAAATCGATGTTGCTGGTGTGCGTCAATATGCCATGCCATATAGTAAAAACGTTAGCGACTTTATCGATTCTATGGATATATCACACGATGGTAAGCGTGCATTGTTTACTGCCCGTGGTGAGTTATTCTCAGTCCCAGTAAAACAGGGTCCAACTCGTAACCTCTCTTACACACCAGAAGGTCGTGAAATTGAAGCAAGCTGGTCACCGAATGGCCGTTATATTGCCTACATGAGCGATAAAACAGGTGAATATGAGATCTATCTCAAAGATAGAGCAAATAACAACAAAACCATCCAGTTAACTGACAATGGTACCATCTGGCGCTTTACACCAATTTGGTCCGCTGATAACAGCAAACTACTCTTCGCAGATAAAAACCACACGCTATGGTGGGTTGATGCGAAATCTGGCGATATGCATAAAATTGACACCGCCAAATACGACGAAGATGGTCTAACTGAATATACTTGGTCGCCAAACAGTGAAGATATTGTTTTTGTTAAAAACAATGAAAACCGCTACGCCTCGCTTTGGCACTATAACACTGAGGATAAAAAGGTCACTCGACTGACTGACAACATGACCAGTGAGCGTAACCCTACTTTCTCTCCTGACGGTAACTACATTTATTTCACTTCTGAGCGCGACTATAACCTCACCTTTAGCAGCTATGAATTTGATTATATGTTTAATAATGCCACGCGCATTTATAGCGTTGCGGTGAATAGTCAGATCAAGCCGCTTAATGCCTTTGAAAGTGATGAGTTAAGCATTCAATCAGACGATGAAACGAAAAAGGACAGCGACAAACAACCAAATCGCATTGAGGCCAACGGCTTTATGTCACGGGTTGTATCACTCTCAGCCCCAGCAGGTAATTACGGTTCGCTTACAGGTGTTGAAGGAGGCGTACTGACTTTAACAGGCGGTGCGTTAAAGCTCCTCGGCACAGAACCAGATAGCAAACTAGAAACCGTCGCCGAAGGCGTAAGCAGCTATAAAGTTGCCGCTGGTGGTAAGCACCTGATCGCTCGCGCTGGTAACAACTTCAGTGTAATTGCACCAAAGCCAAAGCAAGATTTAAAAGCCAGTCAGCTTGATTTATCTAAGATGACACTGAAAATAGACCCGAAAGTTGAGTGGCAACAAATGTATGTAGAAGGCTGGCGCACATTACGCGACTGGTTCTACGACGAACATCACCATGGTCAAGATTGGGATGCTATCTTGGAGAAGTATCAACCACTTGCCAGCGCTGTCGCACACCGTAGCGACTTAGACTATGTACTTAGTGAAATTGCGGGTGAAATCAACGCAGGTCACATCTACGTACAATCTGGTGATGCCCCAACAGCCGAGCGCAAAAAGCATGGTTTACTTGGTGCAGAAATAAGTGCTCATCAGTCTGGCTACGTTAAAATTGAGCGTATCTACAAAGGTGAGAACTGGCATGAAGACTACCGTTCACCACTCAATGAAACCGGCGTGAATGCCGATGAGGGTGATTACATCATCTCGGTCAATGGTCGCTCGGTAAAAGACGTGGTTAACTTTTACGAACTACTTGAAAACACCCAAGGCGAGCAAGTTGAGTTGGTATTGAGTAAATCACCAAGCGCTGATGATAGCTGGAAAACCACGGTAAAACCTGTTGCCAGCGAACAAGGCTTGCGTTACATGGCATGGGTTCAATCACGTGCTGACTACGTGGATAAATTATCAAACGGTAAGATTGGCTACGTTCACCTACCAAATACTCATTATGATGGTAACCGTTCATTATTTAAGAACTTTATGCCACAAACGAGCAAAGATGCGCTGATCATCGACGACCGTTATAACGGCGGCGGCTTTATCCCTGAGCACATGATCACTTGGCTTGCTCGTAAGCCACTTAACTATTGGAAACGCCGTGGTGTTGAGCCAACAAAAACTCCACAATTTGCCCACGATGGTCCAAAAGCCATGCTTATCAATGGTTATTCAAGTTCGGGTGGTGATGCCCTACCTTACTACTTCCGTCAGGCAGGTCTTGGCAAACTGATTGGTACTCGCACTTGGGGTGGCCTTATCGGTATCTCGGGTAATCCAAGTCTTGTTGACGGAGGTCAGGTTATCGCTGCAACCTTCCGAATTCTAGATAACGAAGGCAATTGGATCATCGAAAACGAGGGTGTGAGCCCTGATATCGAAGTGATCGATAGACCAGAGCTTGTTCATGCCGGTAAAGACCCTTCTGTCGAGCGTGCAGTGAAGGAGCTGTTGAAAGAGTTAAAAGATAGCCCGAAGAAAACACTGACAGTGCCTCCTGCGCCGTCTAAGTTCTAATTACTATAAAAATATAAAAGGCTGAGCAATCAGCCTTTTATATTTTCGAACAATCTTTATTTCTATCTCTACGCGATAAATCTCCCAAAAATTGTACGAGTAGCTTTGTTGTTTCATTTGTCGGCGTTGATGCAAGTAAATGATGCTGATAATTAGGTATAAAAAACTGTTGTGCACAGTGATTTTTTAATACCAACTTGCTTGACTCAGGAAGTACATCATCTTTACCTGAATTAATTACTAATAGATTTTCATAATAATTAACAACTTCAAGTCCATCTGAGAAGTACTTTTGCAAATCATTTTCAATTAAATATGAATCTATCACCTTATCGATTAATCCTTGCGGCAAGTACTCAATATATGAAACCGTTTTTGAGGCAGCAACATTTAAGTCTTCCCTAATTAAAAATGGTGCCACACCAATCAAATTACTAGGGTTATACTTTTGAGCTATATGCAATGCCGGTAGAAAGCCCATAGAAAATCCGACAACATTGACTGACTTATAATTAGACGATAATTCAGGATAATAGGCGACCAATTTACTACCAAACGAAAATGTAGTTTCATCAACGCTTTTCAAGTCCATTACAATGACATCTGATCCCAATGAGGAAAACCAAATCGCGTAGGAAGTCAGTAGTGATTTATCCACGGCAAAACCGGGGATCAAGAGAGTTAGCTGCCCGCTCAAATCGAGAGCCCGAGCCTGCTCTTCTCTCACTATTTTGTAACCGGCACTGATACCATTAATTTCAACATTCATATCAATGTCATCCTTGATTGAAATATCACTTGGATAAAAGTCATAAGTCAACGTGTACTCACCTTTTTTTAATTTCCTTTCAATTTTTTTGACATTTATCAACTCTGTGTCGATAACTAGTTTTAACTCATATTTCAATGATTTACTCATAACACTTCGACCTATTGAAGTGCACCCAGAACTAATAAGAAAAAATAAAACAACAATTAAAATTGATCTTTTTGTACACATTAACTAATCTCCTCCTTGCAGTACTAATTTCATATTAAAAAGGATATTTTATGAATTGTAAATTTAGAAACTCAATTATCGCTGCAAATTTATTAGTTGCACTAATCCGGATGTAAAATGACAGCGAATGCAGAGCACGCTCAAGGCAGAGTGTCTATTCAATGCCAAGTTATTATTGGTGGTTCCTCTTCATCCAACTCAATTATTCAAACTTTTGCACCAGAAATTTTCGATCAATATGGTCGAATTAACCTTTTAAATATGGATGCATCCAAGTTAGAGTTTGAAATAAATAATTTATATAATATAAATCACATTAAAGATAACCGTATTCTTATCATTTTGAAGTCAGGTCAAAGTATTTTGGCTCGTAAATGGTTTGATGTATATAAAGCTGACTCGATGTATAGGTTGAATAGCCCTCAATTATTTTCAAACTGGGCTATGACCTATGAAGCGGTGGCGGATGGTTTCAACATAAACTTTGATCCAAAACCTCGGATAATTACGGCACCGAGTAGCTTTTCAGTCAAAGGTAAGTATCGAAGCGCACCTCTTTTCGAATCGCCACAGGTACAGTTTGAAGGTTGTGAACGTTTGCCTGAATTCCCAGTACCGGATCCTAGTTACTATTGCGAACGGTAAGACTTGCTAGCTAAATTCAGTGAGTAATTATTGATTACTCACTTCTAATAACGATCTACGTTTAGACACAACATATAATCCCCACCCCGTAATCTTGTGTAATCGCCTTTTTTTACTTTTACAGCTACTTTCTAAAGAGAGTGGTGTTTTCACCTGAACCAATCACTTAACTTTATTAACTTAATTGCAATAGTTCGACATATATATCCAATACTACAGGCTATTAGGCGAAAAAATGCAGCAAGTCCACCGTCATCAAGGAGCAAGCTATGAATGTGCAGAATAAAGAGAGTCAGCCTTTAAAAATAAACAAAGAGCTCAACACCAACATCATCCTCAGCAGTACACAAAAGAAGCAAATAAAAGCACGCGCAAGCAAATACAAGAACGCTGATTTATCTTGCCTTAGGGCAATAGCACAAGCCGCAATAAATGTAGAATTATTCACTATCCCTTTATACATGACAGGCCTTTATTCCATTCAAGGCACCCATGCGATCGCTGATTCATCAAACCTTTATCCAGGACGTTATTGGCCAGGACTTGGTCCAACAGCTGGATATATCCCGGAAGAGCGCCGTAGTCAATATGACGTTGATCTCGCGCCGTTATTCGATATAAATACGTTAGTTAGTGATAGTAAACCCAGCGATTTGTCGGATAAGTTTAGGTTAACTATCAATCAGCAAGTTTTTAATGGCGTATATAGTGTTTTCATTGAAGAAATGCTCCATTTACAGCTTGCTTCCAATATGGCAAGTAAGTTGGGACTCACACCAAGCTTTACAAGTCCGGCATTGATTGATGAAAACTATGGTTGGAAATGCTACAACAACCAAAGTGGTATTCCACATATTTTGGACTTTGCAGACTGTACCAAAGACTTGTCGCAACTGAGCCCTGAGATTCAAGCTTACTTCAAACAAATTTTCCCAGGTAAAACGTTACAAGATCTACGCGTTAATGCCACTGAACTCAACAAAGAGCAGACACTACTCTTTATGTTGATTGAAGAAACGGAAGAAAACGCAAAGAAAATTATCCAAGAGCAATATTTAGAACCAAACAAAGACACAAAACGGCCAAAATATTTTGAGCAGGCACCTTATGACTGGTGGAAACCAGATTACACTGAGAAAAACCTGCCGCTGTTTGGCTCGATTGGACACATGTACCTCAGCTATTGGGATTATATCCAGATCCAGTATGACGATGGCACAAGCTTGCTCGACTATGCAACCATTCAGCGCGACTATTTTAATGAGCGCCCTGGTAATAAAGATTATCAGCCACAATTCCCAGGTATTAAGGGCTCTCTCAACGTAAAAGAAGATCATACTGTTTTAAAAGAAGCGTTAATGAATAATGTAAATGCCATTACTGATCAAGGAGAAGGTGATGGTGTGGCAGAAATGATTTGTAAACGCTGGGCTGATGAGAAATGGGCACAAAACCTCCTAGCAGCGAAAGCGGATGAAGCGGATGATCCCCACCTCAGCACCGTAGAAGAGAAGTTTCAACCTAGTGCAGAAGCATTGAAGGCGGATTATCCCGCAAGCTGCGGTGAGGGTCCAATTTCCGGTTCGGCGTGTGCCCGGATCACTAATAAATACAAAGATCACTTTCAAATATTTACCGATACTATGAGGCTCATTGTCGACTTTGAGAAGTCTTCAAGTCAACCAGACGAACGTTACATGACTTGGTCAACTTGGTTTGCTGAGGGTAATAGCTGGAATGAGGCGTTATTGGACCCCAACGGCGATGATGAAGCAGCTAAGCAAAACCCAAATCTACCTTGCGTCAGCAGTGTAGTAAAAGCGCTTAACAACCTTAAACTCTCGTCAAATATTGGCAATACGCATCAATTATTCAGTCAATCTGCGGTAGGCACAATTAAAGGTCTAACTACTGCACTTGATCGTTATTGGTCTGGTAAAACCAGTGAATTTCCGGGCCCTGCGATGGGTGGCTCTGGCGATAGGATCTCGATTTGCTGGGCAACCACGGGAATTGCGCCGGATTTAGTAACGGGTATCGCCCCACAAAATCCGAACGCCCTTTATCATGCCTGCCAAGGAATGAGCTATACCAATATAGGTTCGAATGACTTACCACCTCCTGAGGTATATCACAGTTGTAAAGGCAGTAATGATTGTAAAGCACAAGGTGGTTGCGGCTTTGTTCATAGCACAACGCCCGGCGGTAGCTGTGGTGGTAGCGTATCAACAGGGCCAAAAAGTGCACCTGCAGATAATAAGTGTAATAACTTGGGTGGGTGTGCAGTGCCTATCTCAGCCTCTCAACTCTTCCCTGAACTTTCTGGTGAAGACCAAGAATACGATATGCAACTATTTAAGTTTAACTTAAAAGATAATACTTTCTCTCCAATGGATTACACTTACCCGAAAGACCAACAAGCTCCAACCGGTCAATCTGCAGATCATGTGCTAATGCCTTATAAACAAGGGGATGCCGTATACGATATTGCTTGGCAAGCATACTGCAATGCCAATGGTTTATTGAACGAAGATGGCGAACCTAAAGAGAAGCCAAAACCTTCAGATATTCGTCTAGCACTTCCTCCATCAACTTGATAGGAAAGATAGCATGACAAATCCAATTCGGACGCAGCAGCTTGCTGCGTCCGCTATCGAAAAACTAACCGACTTAGGGCTTGGTGTTGGCCTGAGAAGCCAGCACTATCCCTTTATCATGTCTCAATTGGAACGCGGAGCATCGCTTGATGTTGACTGGTTTGAAATCATCAGTGAAAACTATATAGATAATCACGGCTATGGTCGGCATGTGCTCGCTCAGTTAAAGGAACAATACCCGCTAGTGATGCATGGTGTGTCAATGAATATTGGTAGCAGCGACCCTCTTAACTTTGAATACTTAGGCAAGCTCAAGGAGTTAAGTGAATTCGTTCAGCCACAGCTTATTTCCGATCATTTGTGTTGGACAGGCGTTGCTGGTTTGAATAGTCACGATCTCCTACCTATGCCATTAACTGACGAAAGCCTACAACACGTTATCAACCGTGTTGATCAAGTACAGGATTTTTTAGAGCGACCTTTGGTGCTTGAGAACCCATCAACATACCTTGAATTTCAACATTCAACCCTCACTGAAAGCGAGTTCTTTAGTGAGTTAGTCACCGCAACAGGCTGCGGCATGCTATTGGATGTAAACAACGTCTTTGTTAGTAGCTTTAACCATGGTTTTGACGCTGAAGCGTTTATTCGTCAACTCCCCCATGAGCACATCGTTCAAATCCATCTAGCCGGTCCTAGCGACTGCGGTGATTGTTTGATAGACACCCATGACCAACCAGTGCCCGCCAAGGTTTGGCAGCTTTACCAACTGGCGCAGCAGTTAACGGGTGGCGTGTCTACCTTACTTGAATGGGATGCCAATATCCCCAGCTTTCCTGAACTCGTTGATGAGTTAAGCAAAGCAAAACTGGTACTGGCAGGGCATATTCCAAAGCAAGATACAGTTACTAACACCAACGCGCTGTCAACTCCAATCGTCAAAGAGCGAGCAGAATTAACATAATGAAAACGCCAGACTTAACGCAAACTCAGCAGTGGCTTAGCACCGTTTTAATGGTGCGAGGCGACCTACCACAAAAACTCAATACCGCTGCAAATCCGCATGGTTTAACGCTGCATGACTGTGTAAAAAGTAGTAAAACACTGGGAGCCATGAGAAGAGTAGACATCTATGCTGCAGGCTATGTGATGCGTTTAGTCGAATGTCTTCGGGGAGAGTTTGCACTACTTCGCCAGTTTATGGGCGACGAAGTATTCGACACCTTCGCCAAAGCCTTTATCGTCACCTTACCCTCAGAATCTTGGACACTACATCAACTAGGCTCGCGCTTCGCTGATTTTTTAGCACACACAAAACCCACCGGTGATTTTAATGCCCACCAGCAAGCTATGTTTAGCTTGCCTTCAGAGCTGGCTAAGTTTGAAAGAGCCAAAGCGCTTGCACTGTTAAAACCAGGACCGGAAACCGAGCAATCAACTGCAGTAATAAACGAGATTGAGCTCCTTTGCGGTATCGCAGAAAATTTTGTCATGTCGGTGCCTGAATCAGTACAGCTTATTCAAACCGATTACCCTTTGCTGCCGCTTATAACCCAGCTTGAGCAAGCAAAGCCGTACACCTTGCCAACGCCTGAGCAAACGCATATTGCAATATCGCGCCAACAATATCGCATCAAAATGAGTGTATTGAATGACTGGCAAGCAGACTTATTACTACATCTGAGAAACAAACCGCTACGCTATCAAGAAGCGGTAACCTACAGCGCTAACCACCTAAACTTGGATCAACAAGCGCTGCAATCGCAGTTAGCAGTTTGGCTGCCAAGCGCTAGTAATATGGGGCTGTTTACGTTACAAAATGAACCAGTGATCCAATTTTCTAAATAATGGCTCAGTTAATAAAGTGAAATAAACCTTGATGGGTTATTTTTATATCCAATACAAGATAGACTAGCTGTATCGACTGCTGCTCCCAAATAATAATGATAACAATCAATAACCGTAAGCTAGACTTAGCCACGGGTGAACTTACCTACCTTGATGAGACAATCAAATTAGAGGCTAAGGTGCTGGCAGTACTTGAAATACTTTATCAGCATCGCGGCACGCTTGTTACGCAAGAGCACCTACTTAATTCTGTATGGCAAAATACCGTCGTCGCCCCAAATGCCCTTCAACGATGCATCGCTCAGCTTAGAAAACTACTTGGAGATAGTGATAAACGTATTATCCAGACTTTTCATAAAAAGGGCTATCGTTTACAGGTTGGGGAGCAGCATACTAATTTAAGCCAAAAGCTGAGAACCAGTGCTCTCTATTTCGCAGGTTTCATCATCCTCTTCGGTATATTGTTTAGCTATTCAACTATGCCAAAAGCTAATTTCCAACTTTCAGAGGTTACACCTGTAAGTTACGGATTGGAGTTGGAAAGCACTGCGACACTCACCTCAGGTAGAAGGTTATTATATGTGGCCAGAACACCGCAAGCAGCGGAACTAAAAGTAAAGGATTTGGATTTCCAAACAACCAAGTTAGTTACCCGTGCATTGGATTTTGTTGGCAAACCTCAGCTTAACAAAGAGGGTAAAAAAGCAGTACTCATTGAAACACGCAAAACAAAATCACAAGCTAAGTGTCATCAAGCTATCGTCGTGTTACCAAGATTTGCTGCCAGAAAAGTGATCTCTCCTTGCTTAAATAACGAAGTGCGACAAGCCTACTGGGTTGGTCATCAAGTGTTACTTATCGCCAATAACGAGTATGCCCTTTTTACTCCGCAATCAGACTCAGTCACATTTACTTCTTTACCTATAGCAGCAACAATTTTAGCGTCCTCATTTAATGAGGATCAACTTACTTTACTCACCCAAGATCCAGATGAAGAGGCTTATCTCTCTAGTTATATGATTAGCAAAGAAAACGAGCTTTTTCTTCTTCAACAAGAAAAATTGTCTGATGTAGAATTAGACCGTTCGTTGATGTTAGTAGAAGGGCCAGATACAACACACATACTTTCAACCGCATCTGCGCTCTATATTTTTCAAAACCTCAAGCTTGTACAAGCCATTCCGGCAATCGGCTCAGAATCGTTTTACATCACTGAATACATTAAAGGTAATAGCTATTTAGCGACACTAGTTCGAGAACAAAAGCAGATTAATATTCAAGACAACCTCTCTACAAGCCGACTTACAATCAGCCACTACGACGAGCTATCAGGGCAATTCCAACCAAGTGGAAATGCCATTGCATTTCTCTCTAATCGTACAGGCACCAATGAAGTTTGGTTAAAGCAAGAACAGCAAGAGATCCCGCTCACCCATAACAAACATATTTCGTCTTTTGTTTGGACAGCCGATGGTAAACAATTGTGGGCAGCATCAAAACAAAGTTTACTGAAAATCAATTTAGTCACTGGCGTTGAAGTTTTTCCGGCTTTATTTGAAAAGCAAATTATAATGCAATCAATTGAAATAAAAGGAAGTAACTACCTTCTCATCAATGATCTTGGCGATGAACAGCTAGTACTTTTCGACCCTGTAACCAACCATAAACAGCCACTTTATCAGGGGCAGGTTCACTGGGCACAAATACAGCAAAACGGTACTGTCTATATAGCCACACCAGATGAGCCAAACTTAAAAGTACTCGTCAACAATTCGCTCAAACCACAGCCAATAACAAACAAAATCACATTGCATTGGCGTTTTTATCTACGTGGGAATGAGCTGATTATTCCCGACAAACAGGCGACTATCTGGCGCTATAACATCAACACGCAAGTTTTGGATACATTGGGCAAATCCGACGAGCAGACTCGCTTGATCACAGATGTTCAACTACATCCTTTTAAGGTTTTAGCTGACTCACCAAAAACACTTAGCGCAAACCAAGTTAAAGTAAAAATAACAGAACCAGAAAACCGCTAATATAAAGGTGGCTCACACATGTGCGCCACCTTTATATTACTCTTAATAACGCTAAAGCCGAGACAATACTTGTTCAATATACTGCTTGGCTTCTTCATTTTTTTGCTCTGTTGCTAGCAGCAAGGCACGCTTTAGCTGAAGTGTTGCTTGTGTTGTATCGCCCGCATTCAAAAGAGTCTGCCCATAACGTAAATTGTAAATAACAGAGTTAGGCATAGTTGTAAGTAGCTCATCGAACGCGTTTTTTCCAAGTATTGTATTGCCTTGCGCGAATAAATATTGCCCTAGAGCAAGCTGGTTGGCATTAATATCAATCGAGTACCCATAGCGCTGTTCTAGTTTTTGGTGATATTCTCGCAACCCATTCAGGCCTGACTTGTCAAATTGAGCATAATCTTGAAGCTTTATTGCGCCAAGAATATGTTGTAATCCATGTCTTAGCGCTAGCTGTGCGCCTACATGATAATGATATTGACTTAAGTCTTCTAGCATCAGGTGTTGGTGTCGTTTTGAAACGGCGAGCGCAGCAAAAAACGGTCTATTTTCATCAAAGCTGCCAAGGCTGATATATAGGTTATTGGTGAGCTTGCCCTTGGTGATGCTGTCACTAATATCCTCTTTTAGTAGTTTGGGGAGGTGACTCCAAACTGGCGCAGACAATATTGCACCTTGGAAATACCCGGGCATTTCTCCTAATAAATTCAAGGCAATCGCCGCCCTGCTTGAGTACCCTTCAATGACTTTAAACGGCGAAAGATTAAATTGCCGTATTAGTGTTGGTTCAACTTCACTTGCTAACACGCGAGCTAGCAAGGCAAAATACGCTTGGTCAGATAACTTGTCAGCCCCAGCAAAACTCAATTTGGGCACTCGCACGATCACAAGTTGCGGGATAGGTGAAAAACTAGTGTGACTCAGCCAGTCCACTTCAGCTTTCAGTACATCAAAACGGCTCTCTCCCGCAGTTGTATAAAGCGTTGAGTATGGCTCTTTTCGGTTAACATCAAAATCAAAAGGCAAATATATTTGTACATCAACAGGCCCTCCCACTAACTTTGAACTCACAGTGATATGCTGTAATTTTGAGGCTATCTGAGCGTGAGTAACTAACGCAAACAACACGCAATTTAACCACATCAAACTTTTTAAAAGTATTTTCATGCTTTTCTCCATTTTTGGGTAAGCTTATGAAATAAAAACTTTTAAAACTTGATACATTGCTTATTTTTAATTGATGAATTGCTGATGTGGATCTATCGGAGTTTGTCAGAGGCTAAATATCAGGTGCTAACAAACATGGTTACCTAAGTCGCAACGTTTAGCACAGTGACTATGGTTGTAAAAAGTGATGCTACTAAGGCTTATTAATTTCGCGTATACACGTTAAGCAACGGAAACTTGTTCTCACCGAAAGCCAGTGTGAGTGAAAGCGTTTCTCCGCCATCAAAGCTTTCAGAAAGCTTCATCGGCGCGATCCTTTGCCCGTTAGCTGTTAGTGCCAGCAGGTGTTTTTGTGTTAATGTCCGACGCCCGCTCGATTGATTTTTAATCGTGATCATTGCCCAGCGCTCACCGTTTTCGTTACTCATCAGTACCGCGTTAAGTACCTTGAAGTCACTGATATCTGGGTAAATATTGGCATCATTCGGAAAAGCCAGTTCCATATTGTTAGGCACTACACTATCAATCGTTAACGCTTCTTCAGCTGCCTGTGTATTCACAGCCAACATAAGTAACCAAAAACCACTTATTATCCTTTTAATCATTTAACTTTTCCTTCTATTTTCCGTTGACTAATTCAATTTTTGGGCACACCAATACTAGCACAGCACCAAGGTTAAACTGCAAAACAAAAATGCCAGACTACACACTGTGCGATCTGGCATTTTCTTAACTAGTAGTGACATCAATTATAAAGTTTCTTCTAACCACTTGAAGAATTCACGCTGCCAGACTATTCCGTTTTGCGGTGTCAGTACCCAGTGGTTTTCTTCAGGGAAATAAAGAAAACGGCTTTTCAAGCCACGTAGTTTAGCAGCTTGAAAGGCTTGCATTCCTTGGCTCAGCGGTACACGGTAGTCTTTACCACCATGGATCACGAACATCGGCGCATCCCACTTATCCACATAGCTGATTGGGTTAAACTGATTGTATGCCTTGCTGATTGCTGCATTGTTTTGCTCCCAGTACGCGCCACCCAATTCGTTGTTCACGAAGAACATTTCTTCGGTTGTGCCGTACATACTGCGCAAATCAAAAATGCCACAGTGCGCGATAAAGGTTTTGAAACGACCATCATGATTGCCAGCTAAGTAAAACGCAGAGTAACCACCAAAACTTGCACCAACTGCCGCGATACGTTTGTTGTCAACATATGACTCTTTCGCAACATCGTCGATAGCGTCAAGGTAATCTTGCATTACCTTACCCCCCCAATCTTGGCTGATATCTTTATTCCATTTCACGCCGTGTCCAGGCATACCACGACGGTTTGGCGCAACCACAATGTAGCCTTGTGATGCCATCACTTGGAAGTTCCAGCGGAAGGAATAAAACTGTGATAACGGCGACTGTGGACCACCTTGAAGGTATAACAGCGTTGGATATTGCTTACGCTTATCAAAATTAGGTGGGTAGATAACCCAAGTTAGCATGTCTTCGCCGTCTTTTGTCTTCACCATTCGCTTTTCAACGTTCGGTAAATCCAAATCAGCATAAAACGCCTCATTCACATTTGTCAGCGCAACAAGCTTTTTACTATTCAGATCAAAGCGGAAGATCTCTTTTGCTCGATTCATGCTATTGCGAGTAACAACTAACTGATCGTCTAGGGCAGCGACAATGCTATTTACATCAAACATGCCCTTAGTTAGCTGCTTAATTTTTGGATTGGCTTTGGTTTTGCTGCTCACCGCTACTTGAAATAGCTGGATTGTCCCGTCAACTGGTGCAATAAAATAAATATGCTTACCATCGTGACTCCACTCAAAACTGCTTACCGTGCCGTCCCAGTGCGCAGTTAAGTTGACTTCTCTGTCACCCAACTTAACGATAATGTCATTTTTATCCGCCTCGTTACCGGCTTCATCCATACGTAAGAAAGCCAGCAACCCTGTCGATGAGAACTCAGGGCTTTTATCATAACCCAAGTTTTGCTCGGTTAGATTGGTGGTTTTCTTGCTCGCTAAGTTATAACGATAAATATCTGTGTTGGTGCTGCTCGCATATTCTGCGCCAGTCAGCTTTTTACTGACATAGTAAATATTTTCACCTTTTGGACCCCAAACATAATCGCTTGAACCACCAAATGGTGAGGTCGGACTATCAAAAGGCATCCCTTTCATGATGTCGACTTTTTCTTCTGTGATTAGATCCTGATAGAGCACATGTTTAACACTGCCGTCTTTCCAGGTATCCCAATGGCGGTAGTTTAAATCATCAAATACATACGCATCTGCTTGCGTAAGCGCTTTGTGTCTATCCGTGGCTAACACAGCTTCAACATTGACGGTGTCATGAAATAGTTTTTTGCTGCCATCTGGTGAAATGTTGTCGTCTGACAATATTCCTTGATACGCGCTTAAAAGCTGAGACGCCCCACCCTTTAACGGCACTTGATAAACTTTGCTATCAAAGTCATTGTTTTCAACGCTTGGCGTTGTAACTCGATAAATTACATGGGTGTTGTCTTTAGATAACCCAAGCGCACTTACGCGCTTTACTTGCCAAAGCTTGTCAGGGGTCATTACCTCTTTGGCAACTAACCCAAAACTTGGTGCTAATCCTAAGCTAGCACATAAAAGAATTCGCAACATCGCGAAATGCCTCCAATAATCAAATCCCGCCTAGACTACATAAAGCGAGAAGAACTTAAAAGCATTCGCGATAAGATACTTTCGTCTCTAGTACAGGTAACCTGAAAGCAGCAGAAGTTGATCAAAATAAATTTACGTTGTGCTGTAAGTTGGCAATTCGGTACTTTCTCGGTGTTTGGTTGAACAATTTCTTAAACGCTTGAACAAACGCAGAGTCAGAAGCGTACCCCAACTCAATAGCAATTTCCTGTATGCTCTTTTGCGACCCTAACAATTGCAAAGATAAAACTAACCTCACATTTTGTCTCCACCGTGAAAATGATTGAGAAAACTCTCTTGAGCACAATCGCGACAAAGTGCGCTCAGAAGCGCCTACTTTTGTTGCCCATTCCTTTAAAGTAAATGGTAGATCCGGTTGCTCTTTAAGCTGTAAGAAAATGGATAAAAGGCGTTTATCGGTAGGTATGAGTAGGGGTATTTCATAATGGTTTGCGATCGTGATTTGATCCCGCAATACCGTTAGCAAATGTGTGATATTGGACTCTGCTTGAGTGAGCGTCTCGTTTTCAAATAGAAGCAGTATTAATGCTTTAATAAATGGCGTTACCAGACAGGATTTTGGTTTGTCTCCATACTGAACATATTTGTCGGGATTAAGGTAAATCGCCAAAAACTGTGTATTTGTGATCGCTATGGATTTATGCACTGTATTTGCGGGTATGTAGAGCATGCCATTGTGAGGAACAATCCCGCTTTTATCGCCGATACTTGATTGCAGCAGCCCCTGCAAAGGAAACACAATTTGATGCCACGAATGCGAGTGGAAGTCATCAACATAGCCAGAAGCCATATTCGTCGTTTTAGTTATGATTTGTTTATTAGGAGAACCTTTAATAAGGTCATTAGCTTGCATCTTGGCGACTTATCAACATTAAACGTCTGTTAGTATAAGTTACGCCATCCGAATTTAATATACCATCTATAGCCTATCGTAAATTAAAAGGCACAAAGATGCATATTCACTTTATCGTTCATGAACATTTTGAAGCGCCCGGCGCCTATGAATCTTGGGCAAATAAACGCGGCCATACCATTACTTACTCGCGAGTTTATCAAGGAGAAGCGCTCCCAAAAAATATCGAAGACTTAGATTTTTTGATTGTCATGGGAGGACCTCAAGATCCGTCAACAACTATTGAGCAATGCCCACACTTCGATGCAAAAGGTGAGCAAGAAGTCATCTTGAACTCGATTACCGCCGGAAAGGTTGTGCTTGGTATATGCTTAGGGTCGCAACTCATTGGTGAAGCGTTAGGTGCAACATTTGAACCTAGCCCTGAGCGTGAAATAGGAAAATACCCGATAACTTTGACGGAAGCCGGGATGACACACCCACTATTTAGCCATTTTGGAAAAGTGTTGGATGTTGGCCATTGGCATAATGATATGCCAGGGCTCACCAATGGAGCACAAGTGATTGCATATAGCGCGGGGTGCCCAAGGCAAATTGTCGCCTATAGAGACCTAGTATACGGTTTTCAATGCCATATGGAATTTACCAAAGATATCGTCGCATTACTGATTGAAAATGACGACCTCAGTGACGCGTTGCAGCATCCATTTGTAGATGAGCCAGAGGTTTTACTGAACCATAACTATGACGAAATGAACCAAAAACTGTATGGTTTTTTAGATAAGTTAGAAAGCTTTTATAAATCACAGTCCTGAGCGTTAATTATATTATTTAACCTGAGGCTTGGATAAGACATGCGCTGGTATATCTATAATGTAGTGGCGTAAATCTGCGTTGACAGGCTACTATGAGCAGACAGCCGCCCTTCACCTAATCTTTGACGTGCCTTCCTAATGCTGCTGTTGTGAATTAACTTTATTTCGACTAGTGTATGTTTACGATAATCTTTTAAAACTTAATTAGTTTGTCTATACAAAGGTCAGCTCCTACCTTACGAGTTAGCCTTCCTTGAAAGGTTTCACTAATTACAGTTAGCTCTTGGAGAAATCATGGCATCTTCTATAGACAAGCTTTTTTACGAGGTATTTGGTTACTCCCCAGTAAAGAAAGGCGAAGCATATGAAAGGCTAGCAGCTATTGTACTTCATATTCTTGAAGGTGGAGATGTAAAACATGATGAGAGATTAAGAGGTGCCTTGTCAGATACGTTGTATCAAATGGATGTTTATTCCGGTAGCGGTGCAGAAGCTTCAATGGGAGAGGCGAAAGACTATACCGTACAAGGTAAAAAAGTGGGGCGTGGAGACCTTCAAAAGCTAGGCGGAGCACTGCCAGATATTAAAGAAATTAACTCTGGAAAGTTCTTCTCTGCAACTGGTTATACGTTACCAGCACGTAAATATGCCGATAACTCGGAAGGTATAGTTGGTAAACCAATAGAGCTATATGAGCTAAGGCCAAGTATTGAGTTGGATGAAAATAACTTTATTTCTAGCCTAATCATAGAAGGAATGATTTACGGGCCTGATAGAGCTAATATCAAAATAACCCCTCATTTTACGGAGCAAGGAAAGAAAGAGCTGCGCTCACTGCTAAAAGCAGGTGAGAACACTTTTAGTTATCGTACTCAGCTTCAGTATTTTTATGATAGCCAAGGAAATGAGCTATTAAACCTATTCGAACTTACTTCTAATGGCTATGGTGATATACATGAGGTGACAGGCATGTCCCACGGCTGTTACATTCTAGAAGGGGCATACATTAAGGTACATGGTTTGTTAGTAGCGGTTCATGGTATTGAATTTGAGGTTCCATACATAACAGACAGGTTTGAAGCAAAAATTACCGATGATAGAGAGTTGAGGCTAACAGTTATTGATTCAAAAGGTTGTATAATCGCAGGAATAACTGACGATGGGCTTAGGGCATATGAATTCGACAATAATGGGCTCGTTAAAAAAGCGAACTAGCAATAATTGGCCACATTGGTAATTTTTGTATGCTTTGCATAGCACGGAAAAACTACCACTCCAGTAAGTCCCTGAGCCAGAAGAAATAATAAGGACTAATGCGGACACCCACCACAATTTGCACCTATGTTATGGCGGGTGTCCGCTATCTATCTGTACTTATAAAAATATAATTGCTTATCCAGCCAAATTTAGGTGTAATGAATGCATAATAAACGCTGAGCAATGCAGGGAAAGCTTAATTAATAATAGATTAGCTGCTCAAACTAGCTAGGGGCGATAAAGCCTCTAAAAAGTCTATTTTTTCTAAGTAAGCCCACAGCATAAGCAACGCCAACTCTGTCACACCGAGCAGGTAGCGGCTCAGTCCAACAAGCGATTATGCAACACAAACTGTGTGTCGCATAAATACTTAAATGTTATACGACTACGGATAGCCCTGAGTATGCCCAATCCTTTTATTCCTGAATCGTTCCAGCCTCCGACGTTTTTTGATAGTGAAAATTTTCATTTCAGAGTGCTTGAAGAGGAAGTTGCTGAGTTAGACTTTGAAGCTGTAATGTCCAGTCAAAAAAGACTACAAGGAATATTTGGCCCTGAAACTGAGTGGCCTAAAGTTAATATGACCCTCGAAGAAAATATAGAAAGCTTAAGGGTTCATAAACAAGAATTTGAATCAAGGGATGCTTTTGCATATTCCGTATTTAACAATTCAAAAGAAAAATGTCTAGGCTCTGTTTATATAGATCCAAGCCGTTCACTAAATTATGACTGCGAAGTCTACTTGTGGATTCGAGATGATAGTATTGCGTTAGAAAAAATACTTTATCAGACTATCTTAAACTGGCTTCAATCGGTGTGGCCTTTCTCAAAAATAGTACTGCCGGGCAAATCAATTTCATGGAAAGATTGGACTCATGAGTTAAAAGTTGTATAACAAGCCAATAAAGCACTAACACAGACCCCACCACAATTCGCATCTATATTATGATGGGTGTCTGCTATTCGCTATAGCAGTTAAAAATAAATGGAAATATAGTATTGGCACGTTACTTCCATGCTAATACTATATTTCCAATATTACCGCACACCTAGCTACAACAGGCCCGAAATAGAATTTACTAAACCTTGGACTAGCTTGGGTCGAGCCTCAACGAATTCCAGATTTACTTTATTCGCTGTAGAAACGATCCGTGTTTGATACTTTTTACGGTCGGTCACCTCGTTTGAAGTCACCGATTTATAGCCTGAGTTACCTTGCTTTAGTTTAGCTCTATTACCTTCTTGTACTTCGACACCCGATTTCGCGCGCTCAGAAACCTGTAAGTCAGTAACAATATTAAAATAAACGTCTTCCACCATTGCATCAGCAACAAAGCCCGCAGCTGCGCCAAGCAAGCCTGCAGCAGCTTGTCCTCGACCACTACCAAACTGAACACCAACAATAGCACCCGCTACAGCCCCACCATAGCCTTGGGCTAAAATTCCTCGATTTTCATCAGCGGTTGTTCTGCCAGCTTTGAGAATATTCGCTTGGATCCAAAAGTGCGCTGCATCTGGGTCATTAACAACCTTGTAGCCTTTTGACAATAATGCAGTTTGTATCTCGTTAGCGATGACTAAATCCTGCTTATCCGATGTGTTTCTGAGTTGCAAAAACACTGTGCGCTTGTCCTGACTGACTGGATCTAGAAATATAGAGTCGCTCATTTTAGTTTCAACTCTTAAATCTCGCTTTTTCACCGCAGTGTGCATCGCATTACACCCAGCCAGCTGCACTAACAGAAAGAGCAAACAAAGCAGTAAAGGCAAATTCCAAACGCCTGATATAGATTTTCCTGTAGATTGTTGTGATATAGTGCCGTGTTCCATGTCCATAACCCTTTTGATTTTATTAACACCTAGTTAATTTATTCAATGAACCGATACTGAACAAGGTGGAAATTTCGACCCTGTCTCATGCTGTTTTTTTCACGCATTCTTATTTTTTCAAAGCAACTTGCTCTCGCTCAAATACATAAGGATGGTTATGGATCTGCATAAATACATTCCTCTACGCACAACCCTAATTACGTTGTTAACAGGCGTTTTAGTCGCATGTGGTGGGGACTCAGATAACGATATAAATAAACCAACGAACAGCCTACCGATTGCTCAAGCAGGAGAAAATCAAACGGTCGATGAAAAGGCAACCGTCACATTACACGGTAGTGGCACAGATAACGATGGGGTGATTAAAAGCTACCAGTGGCAGCAACTTTCAGGCCCACCAGTTTTGCTATCGGACCAAAGCAACGCAATTTCCTCATTTGTGGCTCCAGATGTCACAGAAAACGAGGAGTTAAGCTTCGAATTAACAGTTATTGATGATGAAGGAGGAAGTGCTACTGATCAGGTAGTTGTTACCGTAAACAACCTGAACAACATAACGATTCAATTGCAAGTACCTCAGAGCATCGCGAAAGGGTCGTGGGCACAATTAAAAGCAGATATATCGAGTGCCGTTGAAATTGACAGCATTGTATGGGAAGAATCAACAGATATAGAGCTTAACATTGATAACGATAAACCCGATTTTGCTTCACTAAAAATCCCTGAAGACTACACTGGAGATAACCTTGAGTTTACGGTCACAGTCTCAGATAAATCAGGCTACTCTATCTCTGCAAGCGCCAATGTAGAAGTTGCTGAAGCAATAGATTTTGTTGACTACACAGGTGACCATGATGAGCAACCGCTTGAAAATGCTGAAGTCATCGCTACATTAGACCCGAGCAGCGAATTGAAACCGGCAACAAGAGCCGTTGACGGTTACACAACCTTTATCGTTGATGGCCAATCGGGAGTAGAAATTACCCCAGAGATGGGTAGGCTCACACTCACCGCAGGTGCGTTAAGCGACATACAAGTCGGTGATATTATAGTCGGTGTCACCACTGATGGCGACACCGGGTTTATGCGTGAGGTTCTTGATATTAATGGTAATATTTTAACTACCTCGCAAGCACCATTACACAAAGCTTTTCCAGATGCAGACGTTAAACTAGACCTTGTTATCACGAACCAAGCAGCGACACTTAATCAGTCGATTTCAACTGCTAATAATACGGTACAGTCGAGTGTAGATGTTCCTATCTTAACGTTCTCAAGAACACTGCAACAAAAACTAAGCCCTGAAGTCACGTCTGTTGTAGAACTAAAGATGAACTCAAGCGCCCAGATAGGAATAGAGTTTTCAATTATTCGTGGTGAGGTAACTCACTTTTCTACAATTGCTCAAGCAGATTACCTCACTAATACTTATCTAAAAGCGAACTACAGTTACAAAGGAGGCCTGAACAAAAGCAAGGTATTCAATCCCATTATTAACAAAAATGTTAAGCTATTCGTGGGGCCTATTCCTTTATTTTTAAACGTCAAATTACACCCACAACTTGGCGCTAATGTTATTGTTGCTGATAAAGCAAATTTAAAGATGGGTATTAGTGCATCAGGAAACTATAGAACCGGATTCAAATATCAAAACGAAAAACTGAGCCCAGTTCACAGCTTTGTGCCTGTCATATCTCAAATTGGACCTGAATACGAACTATCAGGTGAAACATCAGCAAAAGTAAAAGCAGAGCTACAGTTTATGCTTTCTGCTTACGAGTTGTCTGTACCATTACCATTTGGGAATAAGATAGAGTTAGATGGCCCTGGAGCAGGGTTAGCAATGGGCCCATATGCAAAATATGCTGCTAAAGCAAACTACAAAAGCGCAGATCATGAGCCAAATTGTAAACTTGAACTCTCAGTAGGATTAGGAGTTAATGCCAACCTAGATTACGGCTTTGTAGGCGATATTCTTGGGCTGACAAGTAAAGCTAAGAAGAAAAAGATTCCTCTTTATGATTTGGAGCAACCAATTTGGGGCTCTGAAGTATGCCCATTTGAGACTCAATTCAATACGCTTACAGGTGCTATCTCCGACGTTGACGGTAGCCCCATATCAGACGCTGATGTGTCACTAACAAGCGTAAGCACTGGGTTTTCTCAACAATTATCATCCGATACCAGTGGCGCCTTTAGTTCTCCACCACTCGCAGTTGGTGATTATCATGTGATCGCTTCTAAATCGGGTTTTCAACCAGAGCGCATTACAATCACTGTTACCGAGGACACCAACCAACCAGTTCAATTAATTCTGCTCAGTGGTGAGCCCGTAGATGGTAGCAACCCAATTGACGACAACCTAGGCAACCCGCGCAAGCAGGCTCGTGTCACAGGAGACCCAAACTTACGTACGTTTGACGGCTTAAACTATGGATTTAATGGCGTTGGTGAGTATATCTTAGCCAAGTCCAATATCGACACTTTTGAGATTCAGGGCCGTTATGTCGCAGTCCCTGGCAATCAACACGTGTCTTTCAATGCCGCTGTCGCCGCAAATGTCGCAGGAACAAGAGTCACCTTTTACCCCAATGATGAAGGCCTTGCCGTGCTTATTGATGGTCAATTACAAACATTGAATAACGGTGCTAGTGAGCTTTCTAATCAAGCAAGTATCTTTAAACAAAATAATCGTCATTACGAAATAACTTGGCCAGACACCTCATTACTAAAAGTGTATCGGCGGGGTGAGTTTGTCGAGACAGAAGTGCTTTTACCAAACTCTCGTGCAGGCAGCGTTAATGGGTTACTAGGATACTTTGATGGCAACGTCGACAATGACTTAACGGATGCTAACGGCAATCAAATTGAAGACCAAGGTAACTTCAATCAACTTTATGATATTTACGGCAATAGTTGGCGTGTAACATCCGAATCCTCTTTGTTCGACTACTTCAATGATGAGACCCCTGAAAGCTTCGTTGACCTTAACTTTCCACGAACATTGTTAACTCAAGCGAGGTTAGAGGCACAAATTGGTAGTGCGGAATATCAACGGGTTAAAGAATTGTGCCAAAAGTATGTAAGCATAAAAAGCAGGCTTGAAGCATGTATCATAGATGTTGCTTTAACAGGAAACGAAAGCGATTTAAGCGCTTATCGCGCAATTTCGGAGCCAACATCTGAGTTAACATTAAAAGTTCCACCACAAATCACAATATTGTCTCCAACACCTGGCGCAATTTTGAGTAGTAACATCTTAATAGAAGGCAAGATTGAAACAGTTCAATCAAGTATCGCCAAATTATTTATTTCTATAAATGGAGAGGCTAAAAGAGACATTAGCTTTGCGCTTAATAGTGGCAGTTTCGCACTCACTCAACCAGCGGAGTCTTTTGTTCAAGGTGAAAACAACATTATACTCTATGCGACAGATAGTCAGGGGAGCCGAGCAAATTCAATTATTGGTTTTACGTTTGACAGTAACGTCGCACCTGCAGCTGGTGGAGATTTAATCGTATTCAATGATGTCAATATTCTAGATGATGAGCGGATTTACAAAGCTGATAACACGCAATTTGCGAAAAACCTAGCCAGTTTTTCAGGAAACAGCCTCCGTGCCCAAGGTTCTAAAATAGTCCTAGATCGATCTCATGATTCTCGCTGCAGTTGGTCATGCCAATCTATTAATTACCTGTACAGTACTTGGGAAGATTTAGGCTTTGAAGTTATTACATATCAGTCTCTAGAAGATTGGGATCTTGATGACCCACAAATAAAACTTATCGTACTCTGGACTCCACTTAACTCATATTCTCCGGATGAAGTCAGTCGCTTAAAACAATTTGCTGCACAGGGGGGAAGAATTGTATTTGTCGGTGAGCACGAGCTGTTCTATGGGCTAAAAGGCATTGAAGTTGAAAACAACTTCCTTATCAGTATGGGGGCATTTATGCGTAACATTGGAAAAGATGTATACGGCGGCAACCATTATTTTGATGTCGGTGAAGATAACCAACATCAAACAGTTCAGAATGTAGAAACTTTGGTATTCAACAGAGTATCCCTACTCTCTCTCGGTCCAAACGACTACCCCTTGGTGAAGAGTGCCGATGGTTTAGACGTAATAGCAGGAGTTGCACGTATTGATATCAATAATCAATCCAATGAACGCCAACAATATTACTTTATGCTACACCAGAGTAATAAGCCCAAAAACCCACCATCACCTATCGTAAGTGATCGCTCAACAAACTAAAATAAAGCAGGCCCACTCATGCACAATTTGATGAGTGGGCCATAAAACCTAGCCATAGTTGACTTAATTAGAGACCACAGCTAAACCACCAGACGTTAATAAACCAGAACAACAGGGCTAAATTAAACTTGGCTGTTGTATGTGTGTCAAACTCGGCGGTTCAACAGCAACTTAATATCTTAAATCTAATTACGATAGCGGACGTTCGCCTAACTCGTATTTGGACAAAAGTGAGCGAGAGAAAACAGTCTAGCTCAGGTACTATAGTTCAGGAAAAGTAACGCAAATACAAACTAAAAGGTCCTTAATTTTAGCTACTTATCTAAGCTGTTAATTATGTTTTCAGTTAGCACCTGCATCAGGTATCACCATTCTTACCTGATAGTCTCCTTTCTGCCCAGGTATAATTTCTGCTTTAAATTTAAATCCCTCAGACAGTATTTTCCTTGTTGTTTTATCAAATATTGTTTTGTGAAAGAAAGCGTCCTGCTCAGAAGAACCAAACTTACAAAACCCATACCCTCTATGAGAAAACACTTTGGTTATAATGCAATCGTCTACAATTATATCTTCTTTGTTATCAAGAACATAATGAACTCTCTCTATATATATTCCATTATCTCCTCTGGCAATGTCACATCTTAAAATATCACCATCATGTACAAATTCAACACCTAAGCTTCTTAACTGCATTAGATTAAAATAGACGCTTTCCTCATAACTTTCCACATTCGCAAAACCACTCTTGTCATTTACATCAAATGCGTCAACTACTGCATCTACGCCTCGTAAAATAGTCCCTTTTTTATAGTAATCACCGAAAGTCGATACCAATTCATCTTCAGGAGCTTTTCGACTGCCAAAACCAGCTATATTTTTTATCATCAACACTTGATGCTCATACTTTTCTGAATGATTAGGTTCAGATATATATTTTACATCCTCTTTTATTAAGTAGTCTGAAAATATATTTTTGATTCTATTTACTTTTTCAATAAACCTAATATTGGCCTTATAAGTAGACCTGATTTTTTCAGAAGTATCAGAGCAATCGATCGGTGTTGTTAGCGCCATCTGGTAGAAATATACACTGTTTCTAGATGCTAATTGCAGATGGGAACTACCTTTATAAGATATTGTAAATCTTTGATTATTAGACAAGCTACTCATCGATAAATCATATGGCTCAATTAAACCCAATTCGAAAAGCTCTATTAACGTATGCTCTATAGTTGCTTCATGAACACCCATGGTATCGAAATAGCTGATTATTGAAGGAACTGTTAAGTGCTTGTCTTCAATAGATCTATTCCCTTGCTGTGTAGCTTTTAGCAATGATAGAACTCTTAATTTCAATAATGGCGATTGAATATAACCACCAGAAACACAGAATATAGGACATATTTCAGGAGCATCACCTTGCTTATATACGGTGTAATCCCCCAAAATCAATGCTTCTATAAACTTAGTGAAATTGGTGGTAACCATATTTCCAGAAATATAAGATTTTATTAAATCTTCGATCCTTATGATCGGGGAGGTAATAACCCTCTGAGATAGCAAGAGAGTTCTTCGTATATTAAAGTTGGTAAGTTCACCCAGTGTTTTAGATGTATAATCATGATTGACAAATACATCTTCAATTACTTTCGCAAAGCTATTAATATCTGTAATCGATATACCAATACCTTTTTTAGAAAAGTAGAGCTTCTTGTCGTCCTCTGAAGATGGTGAAGACAGCTTTCCATTTATATAGTTGATTCTCTTTCTAAAAACTTCTTTTGGCGACGGAGTTGGAAGGAAAAAAGACCGAGATTGATGAATGCTAAATATATCAGTTTTAGAAAAAATCCAGGCTGATTTATCCGTAACAGGGAAAAATAACATACAGTGGTTAATTTCTCTCTTTATCGAATTAGATAATTGGAATATTCTAGTTTTAAATTCTAAAGAAAATTCATCTGTATTATCTATGACGATAATTGGCAGCATATGTCTATTGTTCAAGACATCTTTTAAAATTCTATTTAAATAACCTTCCCTGTCTTTTTCTACTTCATTCTCTAAAAAATCACCAAACTTAATTTTAAATGCTGACTTATCTGTTTCATACAGTTCTTTGTCTACTCCTCTAACTCTCCTGAGATATTGACCATGATATAAGCCTCGTAAGTCATCCCAAGTTGGTATTCCATCAGCATATAATTGAGATTCTAATTGAGCAATCAGTCTTTCTATCATCCAATTTACGATTGTCTGCTCATCACCTGATGCATCTAAGCAGTTAACATTTAGAACAATACACTTATCTCTAATCGTTTTCGAAAGAGTTTTACTAAAAAACCGCTCTAAAAATGCCGTTTTACCAGAACCTGTAGGCCCAACAATGAAAATAGATTGTTCTGACTCACCTATATTTTCTGATTCAATGGTATTGGATATTATTCTAGACAGTTCTCCATCCACATTGTTTTTTTCACGAGAGAGGTTTCCTAATACACTGGTAGTTATTTTTTCTAGAGAGTAATCAGCGATACGGCTTTCATGAGACTCCACAAAACATTCTACCATCATGTCATCGTCATCATCTCCTGATAATCTCTCAAAGAAATTCGCGAAAACCTTTTCTAGATCATAAGCAATATCTGACCTTTTTGTTAGTTTTATTTCTGTATCATCTATAGGAGCTTTTAGGTTATGGCTTATCAATATCCTGTTATGATGAACATCATCAAATATTGAGTTAAATACCCTATTCTCGACATTAGATTTTGATAATAATTCAAAAAATGAGCTGAAATCATTTTTTATTGCTTCAAGCGACGGGAAAACAATACCTTGTTTATTCTTATAATTCTCTCCAGGAATATGTGTTTTAAAAACAACCCATATTAAACCATCAGTTAGAATGGCAAGAGGTAGGCCATTCGGAGAAGCATAACTAAATGCTTGATCAATCCCATCATTACATTTTTTGAGGGCGGATCCGCTAAGTTTGAGGTACTTTATGGCATCTCTTTTAGCAACTTCTACATCTAGCCTTCCTACTCTCTTCGCTTCAACAACAAACTGAGGGGTATCACTTGCACGAAAGATGTAGTCGGAGAACCCATTTTCATGTTTAGTCTCAGCTTTGATATCACTAAACCCCCAGCCTAAGCACTCTGTAAAAATTCTATTTAATATTTGAATTTTTGAGTCTTCCTCGCTAGCGATAGAGCCAAGATTATTGATAACTTCAGAATAGATTGTTTTAAACTTTGTTTCTGCTTCATCGATACTGAGCATTTATTACCTTCCACGCTAACCTAGTAATTGTCCCTAACTGACAAGCACATCGTAACATAGAAATGCTATTTTATTGAAAATATAAGTTTATAATTAATAGAGCCAGCTTTAGCTTCTTCCAAAAGCTCTATTGGTGTAAATTGGGGAGGACAGAGGTGATTCGTCTAACAGTCTACCGACCTAATTTTGCAACAAGCCGTTGCAATAATTTGTTCCGTCGCAAAAAATTATTATGCAAAGCCATTAGTCAAAGTAATAGTAATCATCCAACTCCTAAACACGTTTTTGTCCAAAAATAAGTTAGCATTAATATCCACTCCTCGCTCAGAGTAACCTGCCACATTAAAGACAAACTCGTCCGTTAGTACGATAAATCAGATATGAAATACTAGCGTTAAATCAACTAAAGTAGTGCCCTAACGAATAGAGCAATTTGTCTTTTGGCACATTTCCGTGCTTTTTTCTAAATTTATCAATTACTTTTGCAGCGTAGCGATAGGTTATTCCAATATGATCTTCAATTTGCTTCATCGGTTTCCCCGAAACCAAGTATCGCATCACTTGACGCTCTGTATCGCTCATTTTTATATAATTGTCGTATAACTCGGCAACTAAGTTTGGATCTGAGAAGATTTTGCTGTTCAACGCCGAGCAAAATAACCCGATTTGTTCTTCATTTTCCTGTACCAGATGATTAAAGTCTTTATCACTTAAATTGCTATACAAAGTAACACAAGCGTAGCCTCTGTGGTCGCACATGAGCGGGACGACAAAACCGTTATTGAGACCAAATTCGTTTTTTGCATGGGCTAAGGTAGCAACTTGTAACTCAGTGGGGTTAAAACTCTGTAAGTCCCGCCACCAATTGATTGGCTTTCGATGCCCTGACAGTATTTGAGCCACGAAGATATCCTTCTCAGGCTTAAAAATTTCATTTTCCTGATAGTACTTTAAATAATCGAGAGGGGCGTTTTCGGTGGCTAGTATGATAGGCATTTGGTTCAAGTGTTTAACAAATTCATGGCTTGGCAAAAAACCATAAATTGCGCTATCAAATCCGATATGTGATATGGCACGATAAAAACTTGCAGTGTATTCTGCTTGATTCGAAGCATTCAACAAATCGACTAGATCTTGATAGCGCATTTTTATTTTCCTACTTTTTAGCTACGATTAAATTCATTGCACCATGAAAGTGAGTGCAGTCTCGGTTTGTTACAGACAGTCCAGCTTGTTCTAGCCAACCTTCAATTTTATCTAAAGTATAAAACGAATGTTGGTATTGTGTGACAAATTGTAAATTCAATCTCTTAAAGTCTGCAACAGCAGGATTGCCACTAAATTGCGATTCATACAGCTCAATCATCATTTCCATGTGAGATTTTGTCATGTTTTCATTGGGGTTTGCGATAATTAACAGGCCACCCGGAGCAAGTAAGTTATAGCAGTGTTTAAAAACTAAAGAAGGATTATCCATCGCATAAACACTGTTTATTAATGTAATCACGTCGTATTGATGTGTATTTACAAATTCTTCGAGTTGAACATGAAATGCTTGAAATCGCTGTGGTTCTTTAAGTCTCTGCAGATTGGCGTTGGCTTTTTGCACCATATCAAGAGATGTATCGACGCCGTGATAAGTAGAAACCTCACCATTAACAAAAGCGGCTAAGTTTCCATTTCCACATCCAGCATCCAGTACAACTCCTGACAACAGCGGAGCAATTGTATTATAAAGTTCAACCTGTGGTGGAGTAATAATAGAGTCAAATGCACTACTATATTCATCCCAATGAGATTTATTCATAATTTCCCTTTTAATTAGACTATCACTCTTATTAAAGCAAGATGATAAGTTTCGATTTAGGAAGCGAAGGCCCCTTTGCTTTATCTCTTTCGTTTCAACAACTAGAGCAGATATTTTTCTATCAACCCCAATATCATAGTTGCAATCACTTTTAATCAGTATAGCGTTAAATAACTTTTTATAAAAATCAACATTTCCTCTCAGGATAAAAAACAACCGCTCATAACCCATCTGTTGTGCTTTATCTAATAACAGACCATAAACGACTCTGGTAATTGCGACATCTTTACTCGATATACTAAGCTGGCCTACAACTGCATCCTTTTTAGGGTCAAAGTCATCGCTTAATGATGCCCTTACTTCTTTCCAAACATCTTCATCGTCATACGCACTGCTCAGTCCAAAAGTCGCTATTGGATTATGTGGAACTTGGCTTATATCACTAAGTAGGTATAGAGAAATACCTTTACCTAAGATTTTATCTTTAGTAACTCTGATAGCTGGAAAGTTTTCCACATAGTTTTCTTTCAACGTTTTAACTGCGACATCAATATTATTTAAATTACATGCTTCTATTTTAAAAGACATAGTAAATTCCTCTCATTCTGTTTTTAAAGGAGAGGTAAAATCTGTCTGCAGCCAGAGTTCACCTTACATCAGGCGTTTGCTTGTTTGCCCGATAGACATAAGGTTAAGGCGATAATGGCAGATGCCAGAGGCCGATATTTGGAAAATTCACAAACCAATAAGCTATTTAATATCAATTAGTTAATGGATTAGGAAAGAAATAGGAAATAGATTGGAAGTAAAGCAAGGTGCTACTTGTAGCACTTGATATAAAAGGATCTCAAATTAGCTCTGTATTTTTACAAACGTCAGCTACAGACAACCCTCTGCCAGCTCTTTAGTCAGCAATCGTTTTGTTTGAAAGTTTTACAGGTAAATATTGTAGTTCGATGTAATGGTTGAACTTAAACACCGTAAACCAAAGGCTCGCAGTATTTGAGGGTGCTTCAATGAGCTATTGCTAACTCATCGAATAATGAACAAAAGTTCTCTCGATTTTCACTTCTGTTGATGGGGAGTATGCAGCAGCGCTGAGTGCGCTGCCCATTGGCTTAGTTGAAAGTTAGCCCAATAAATAAGCAACTCAGATTAGATAACACTACCATTGTTATTTGCTTTCACTTCAAGCTTTACTACCTCACCTAACTCCTCGAGCCACTTAGGCGAGTTAGAAACTCTGGAACTCAAGTAGTCAAGTAACTGAGCTTTCATCACAGTTGTTGCTTCATATTGAGTATGAAACTGTTGTTTTTTCAGCGCTTCAAGGTGGGAATCCAATGCATTTCTCAAAACATTAGGGTCCAAATCTAAAGCTTCATTAAAAAGAACGATGTATTTTTCTCTCGCTCTTTGAATATTATCTTGAGTATTACGGTAATTCTTGACCAAGTTCGCCTTTGGATTTTCTTTGGTTGACAGATAGTTACCAAGGATCTCAAGCTGTTTCAAATCATTCGAAAGGTCCGCTGCAAGAGCTGAAAGGTTACTTACCAAAAGGCTGCTTTTTTCCACTAAGTCTTTGTTTACTCCAGCTTCGACAATCATCACGATATGTGACGGCTGCCCTTTCACATTTTTCAGCTTAATGTAAAACATTTCATTGTTTTCATAGACATCGGAGTCAGGAATAATAGGAATATTTATTGATTTTTGCACTTCACCAGGCTGGAACTGTAAAGCAATATCAAGGGCTCGATAGTCCTCAGCTGCTTTTGCAGTACCATCTTCTGTTATCAACTCTATCTGTTGTACTAAATCAATGCCTGTTGTTCGATGAATAGTAACTTCCACAACGGCATTAGACTCTTGAACTTCAGTCTTCACACCAGAAAAAGTAATATTTTCATATTCTTTAGGAAAAAAATATGGATAAGATAGCGCTGCCAATGTTGATAAACAAAGTACCCAACTAAAGGAAGTGACAAACGAAAAATGCCAACGCGCAAACAGTAATGGCTGAGCACAAACACCACACTTGTTGGCATATGATTTAGTAAATAACTTATGCGCCCGAGCATTGCTGCAGTGTTCTATATTGTTGCAATAATATTGTGCTTTTATTGGTTTAATCGACATCTACATTACTCAAAGTATCATATCTATTTCTTGTGCTAGTGATTCAAGCTCACTCTCTAGCTGGTTTAGCATTTGCTGTTGTCGTGATTCGCTTGCCGCTTCCTGAAATTGTCTCAATACCTCCTCTCGACTCAGGCCGAGCCATGGGTAACGTGTTTTCAGCTGGCTAATTTTTGTCTGATTAATATGTTCAAGACCTTTGTATGTTTCTATCTTATCCAGCAACGCATCATGGCTTGCAATTAAAGCGTTTAACTTCTCACTTTGTATTACTATCAACTGTGTTAGTTGTACCTTGTCACTTTCAAGCTCTTGATTTTCTTCCTCAATCGCATTCATTTGAGCTTCGATATCCACTACTCTTCGGTTTAGCTGTGCCTGTCGTTGCTTTGCTTTTTCTTCGCTCCATCCATACAACCCACCAGTTGTCGGATCACCTGTCGTCTTACAACCTGCTAGCAAAGACAAAAACAAGCAATATATAACCCGCTTCAGCATTAATATAATTTCCGTCTATCTAATGAAGCTAGCTGGGCTTGCATGACTTCTAGCTCGTTCTTTTCAGCAAGAAGTTGTTGAATAACCGTTTCACTATGTGAGGCTAATTGCACAGAAACGGTTTCTCTTTCTTGTGCCAGCACGTCCTTTTGGTACTGAATTTCTTCAGTCAATATCTCGACTAACTTAGCTGACTTGGAAACCGCTTTAGACAGACTATCTTTTTGCGTTTCTAAGCTACTATACTCAGCACTGCGTTTTTGAGACTCTGCCTCAATGCTTTCTAACTGCGCGGTATAACCTTCTATTTCCAAATGAATTTTTTCTCTTTCATTTTTTGCTGCGATAAGTTTCTCTTGTGCCCCTTTAATCACATCTTGCATATATAACTCAGTATTAGCGTAATCCTGCTTCTTCTTAACCACACTCTTGGCATAAAGATCACCGGCAACAGCACCAATCAATGCACCAATCATAGCGGCTTGCTTATTGTCACCTAATACCAAACCAAGCGCACCACCAATGAGTGCACCTGTCGATGCTCCCTCAGCTCGAGTTTTAGTGTCGTCAGTCATTGCACACCCGGATAGCAAAGCTGTCATGATTGAAGCAGCAACAAGGTTTTTTCTACTTTTCATCGTTCGTTTCCCACTGGTTATTGGATTTAGTAAGTACATCAGCTAATTCTTCGATATCGCTCGAGGCATGGCTGTTAGGGGCTGGCAGTAGCTCTTCTATGGTCGACTCTTTAGTATTTAAATGACGGTAATCATTTTCGATACGCTCTTTTTCGTCTAGTAAGTCCTCAAAATCATCGCTGTCGCGCAGGAAACTCAATCTTCTTTCTGTAACTTCGTCCGCAAGCTTTTGCTTTTCGTCTTTGCTTTGTTTTAAATCAACTAAACGCTGCTCTAAACGCATACTATCGACATCGGCAATTGATTTGAGCTTACGATCTCGACTATCAAGCTGCGCTTGGATCAGGCTTTCGTCTTTAATTTCTAGTCTTTCAATCAGTAGATCCATTCCTCGGCTGCGCCTCAACAGAGCCGATACCTCACTGAGCAATTCATCTTGTAACTTTGCGTTATACTCGCGTTTATTCACCCAAAGCGTAATGGAAGGGATAAGTAATGTTGATGCCTTGAAAAGCCTAATAACTTCCTGTTTTATATCATCTAGTTCATTCTCAATCGCCAATTTTTTACAGACTCTATCGTCATTCCCTTTAAGGGCGGTGTTGGTATGACGCTCAGGAGAATCAATTCGGTAACCAAAATCCCATTTTTCAAACGTTTCCCAACTATGTTCACCACCGGCGTCACTGACGACTAGACCGAGCACTTCAAATGCACCACTGAATGAATACTCGGCACCAATCCCGTCTTGTCCACCAAAAAAATGCTTAAATTGGATTGGTATTTTTTTACCTCTTAGCTCTTCAAGCCTCATGGCATCTTCAGATTCAACTGCCATAAGTGACTTAATACTTACCACCAAGCCATGTTGTTCACTTAATCGTTTGCCAATTTCATCTTCAAGTTGAGGCCGGATTAATTCTTCAAACTGACTTAATGCTTTGTAATGATTAAACTTGTCATTCAACATCACTTCTTTGCAAATGTCGTGTACTAATACTTTTATTCTGTCGAGAATTTGCGCTTGCGTTATTGCTAACAAATCAATCTGATTGTCGTTTTCACTACTTGCAAATAAGTGACGGTATTTCTCAAACTCTCCTTCTTTCGCCTTAACTTCCATGCGAATATTTAACCGTACACGGCTACCAAACATCCCCGTTTTAAATGCGCCATCTTCTTTATCAAACGTGAGCATCAACCCATTTAATAACCTCAGCGGAGCAATGTTTGGTAATGTATGAAATGAATTAAGTTCATAACCAATCGCAGTAGCTTGTTGCTTAACACTATTTTTAACCTGATCGGAGATAGAGACGTCTTGACTCGTTGCCGTTTTGAAGTTGCTCAGCAGATCCATTTCAGATTTGCCCAAAATATGCTGACGGATTGCTCTCTCAATACCCGCCTTCATGTGTGCTACCACCCCCTCGATATCGCTAATTTCAGACTTGCGATAGGCTTGATAGTTATTCAATGTCATTTGACATTCGGACGTTACTTCTAAGCCCGTTTCTTTTATCTTGGTACTATATTTAAATTCGGCATATCGCTCTGGTGCATTACGCAACGTAAAGCCAATATTAAAATCCATTCCTTTTAATTCTTGCTGCATTTGCTCGCACACCGAAGTGTTTAATTCACTGCTTTCTCCACGCTGTAGCTCTTGCTGATAAAACTCATCCAATAAGTTGCTATTTTGTGAGTCCAAGCATTTCTTATACATTTTCGACATGCAGTGATGCAGGTGCTTATCTATTAAATTAAATAATCCTTTTTCCGGCGTGCCTGACATACTCAAGATTTCGACTAACTTATGTGCTTCAGTTTGATCTGTAATTTTAAGCTGAAAGGTAGCGTAAAACTCTAGTGCAATCTCACTTGCACCTTCATGCCATTCAAATGGAATTTTGCTAATGACGATTGGTTTTGTATGAGATTTAACAAAGAAATATTCATAATGTTTCTTATTAAATAAATCAGATAGCAAACCTTGCTTGGTTACGATTTGGTTGGTTTTCTTATTCCAAGTGACAACAAATCCTTCTCCATGAACTCTCGGATTGTGAAAGTTAGTATCGACTTTTCTGATTAAGTTGCTCAAATTAGAGATGCTTTCATGCATGGTAGGATTCTCTTCTAGGTTTTTTAAATTGTTTAATAGCTTCGCTTAACACGCCTTTTTTTAGCTTTAGTAGCATCCTCAACTCTTTATCTGATCTACAATTTCTGTACTGCTCTACCGCCTTATCTCGCTGAATTCTTAAATCTGCTTTAATTTGCTCGTACTGTT
Source organism: Pseudoalteromonas sp. NC201 (assembly GCF_002850255.1). Taxonomy (NCBI): domain Bacteria; kingdom Pseudomonadati; phylum Pseudomonadota; class Gammaproteobacteria; order Alteromonadales; family Pseudoalteromonadaceae; genus Pseudoalteromonas; species Pseudoalteromonas sp. NC201. The sequence goes on along the minus strand of NZ_CP022523.1, from coordinate 812,856 downwards.
TTCTGGTGCAAGCAATGGCAAACAATTGATTCAATCGTTTGAATTTTTCATTTAACTCCGTAAGCATCATGTCGTAATGCTCATATTCGCTTTCATCGGTGATATATTGCGCTTGGAGCAGCGTTTGCTTTATATAAATTGATGTGGTTAAAAATGCTGTGATGTTTCTCTTCTTTAGACTTTCGCTCAAACTTGGCATCGCGAGCAATTGGTAAATTAACTCTTCCGCCCCCTCTTCAAACATTAACGTAATCAAGTAGGAGGTAGCCTTATCATCAACTTGGTTATTTCCCTCTAACACACGATGCATAAGACTAAAAACAAAAAGTCTCACAATCATTAAAGTTAAAACACACTTCTCACTATCGGAAGGTATACTTTTTAGTATTTTTAATAAGTGAAAGGAGTCGCTATATAAATACCCTGAAAAATAGTAGCGAAGCAGCGCAAAGCTAGGACATTTCTTACTCTTATCCAACCCAAGCTCATAGCTTTTAGAAAATATATACTCTAATGACAAAACTTCAGACTCACTTTCAAATTCAATTGAATAGGCTAGAGTATTAAACAAAAAATAGAGGTGATTTTTGAAATCACACACCATCTCTTTAAGCTTATTTTCATAGGTTGATTTAAATACTGGCACCCAGTTGTCAATATGAATTTCTAAGTCTGAAATAGATATTAAATCTTTCTCTTTCTTTTCCACTTGCCCTAGTAGTTGATAAATAAATTCATCGATGGCTATTTTGAATCTATCTTGATAAGAGAGCGCCCTAACAAATGAGATAAAATGAATTATTTTTGAATTTGGACACTGACGATAACGTTCAAATAATTTTAATAGGTAGTCACTGTCAATAGTAATTACCCCGACTTCAGAAAGCTTTAAGTAGAAGTAGGCGAGGTCTGAAAAAAGTGCATCTATGTCAATGAGTTCATTTGTTATATCCTGATCAAAAATGACTTCCTCAATAATTGGCGAGAGTACAGCTAGTTGGAATGGATTGTTTGTAAGCAACTTTTCTCGATATACGCTTGCCTGCTTAATCGAACTTAGCCTGATACAACAAATACCTAAGCCCGACGGTGATGTGAGCTCAAGCCCAGCTAATTTTAAAAACGCATCAGGATCTTGCTGCCAACGAGCATAAGCATGAGTTAACGCTTCGACTCCTTCTCCTATTTCTTTAGCTTGTTTTAATTTATGGTCAAATGCCTTAGCAATTGCATTTTGAAACAACACCAGTGGCATATTGTTAAACCAACAAGTTAGTGTAATAACTAAACAGTCCAACCAGTCGTCGTTATCTAGTGCTGCCACAGGTAATGGGTCATGTGTAAAGTGAACTGCAGGCTGCCAATAACCAAGCATAGAACTTACAGAGTTGAAACGCAGGTATTCCTGGATCCTTCTAGGACAGTCACTATCGCCTTTACTATCCAATACCATAAGCAGCGTTGCCTTACGTGCTTTTAGTTTAGACGTCAGTGCATTTAGATTTTCACGGGTTTCGATAAAGCGCTCGAAACTTTCTAGGTCTTCTATTGGTTGCCTAATAACATAAGCGTGTTGACTTTCTACGTAAGGAAATCTTGCTTCTAAATACTCAGTCATTCGACATGAATTGTGACGTATGTAGTAAGATGATATGTCGGTGTGCTGTAAAGCAGCAGCGATAGCCTCTGAGAGATAAAAGGCATTCTCGTTATTTTTTCCAATAATCAGCCAATTGTGACAAACGAGGAAGTTGTTAAGTTCGGCTAACTTGATGTCATCTAAAATGACCTCATTACTCGCAATTTTTGGAAACGTTCTTAACTGAAGTGCTTCATACTTCAGTGGTTTCTTATCAGCGTTTGAAAAATAGTTATTGACCTGAACATCTCTGTTCCCTTGGATCACGGCCTCTTCAAACGTACTACTATCAAACTGGCTCAGTTGCTGAGGAACATCATTCTCATATGCATTGGTTTCGATGCCAATGCTTGAACCAGCTTCCGCTTCCTTTGGATCCGCACTCATATAAAATCACTTTTAAATATAAAAAAGAAGTAATTAAACCTTAATAGCTTCTAAAAACGAGCACTTCGTTATAGAGATACAAGCTTCTAACTAGCTTACATTTTCAGGGTTAAGCCACCCCTTATCAGAATTTAAGATTACCTTTAATCTTTAGCACCAAAATTAAGCGTAATATCCCTATTACCAGTGATAACATTTGGTGCATTCGCCCCGCCGTTAAAGGTACACCCTTGAAACTGAGCATTGCTTTGCTGGCCATTTTGATTTGTAGGGTCTGAGTGGTGGTTGTTTTGTTGATTTTCTATTCGCTTTTGGTGGTATTCCAGCGCTTCTTCAGGCTCAATATTAAGCGCAGTCAATAGATTCTTTAGCTTACTTACCGTCGATGACGAGAGTGGCGCTAAACTGGCTAAGTAGCCTTCCGTCTTATAATTGCGAAGACTTCTATCACTCATGTAAGCACTGTCTGTAACTTGCTGCTCGGACAGTCCGTTTTGATTAATCTTCTCAACAATCAGCTGCCTTAAGGACTCTAATTGCACCTCATCCGCAAAGTTATAAACTTGTTCCATTTCGCGCTCCTTACCCTTAGGCATATCAAAAATCTCACTTACAGATCTAAAAACCACATTTAGATTACATTTCTATACAATTAGAACACAATTTTCAAATCTATTTTCACTTTGTTACTTAAATATAAATTATGAAGGTAACTACCATTCGGTAACTTGCATCATTGTGAATATCAACGACCATTACTTGGCACTGAAATAAAATTATTTAAAATCATACCGATACTAGCTAACTAACTGTTCTGCACATTTATCAATCGGACTTTGTCAGCGAAACCAGACGCAAATTCATTGCCGGACAAGTCTGTCAAGGTAGAAATAACCACCCCTATCGCTTGGCACAAAATTGCAGAAATATCATTCCTGGATGCAATGCGGGTTTGAATTGGCAACCTTCTATAATTTGCAATTTACTGAAGGCTGTTCACAAAGCTCACTGCCCCTATCTAGACATCAAAGCTTAGCAACGTAATAAATAACTCACTTATAAAACCACTATAAATTTCCGTTCCCATTCCGTTTTTATTCCTTATTTTTCCTTCACAATCATACAGTTAAATGAAAACCTATAAATACCAAAACACATCAGATGGGGTGAATATGAAAAAGCTTATTGAAATTTTTAAGAAAACAAATCAACAAAGACAGATAGGAGAATCAAAGATGACTAAAACTACATTGTTAAGAAATGGTTTCTGCCAATATTCTTTGCCAAATTTAAACGTTGGTTCACGACAAGATATTGAGTCGTTACTGAAGCAGGTAGAACCTGAATTAGGCTTAGACACCTATATTCCATCCGGCCAAAATGCAAGAGGTATCGTGCGCTATACCGTCAAGGACGCTAACACTCACCTTATCAGCCCCGAAAATAGACAAGGAGGCCAATACTATGTTTACGGCTTGTCTCAACAACTAAACCCGGACGCAGGGGGTAAACAAAGATGGTTCAAAGCAATAACACATTGCACTGACGGTACATTGATTTGCAACCACCCAGTAATAGCAGCGCTGACTGAATTTTTGATCCAACATTCAATTCCAGCACCGTCGTACCATGTTGAGCATCAGTTTATTGGCTATTATCCGACACCTCATGCGGATTGCTTAGTAACCCCAAATACGCTTCATTTCGACGGGTTAAGTCATCAAACGATTACCTCAATCCTTACGCTGGCCAGAGAGAATGTATCAGGCGGGGAGTTTGTGATAGCTGACGGTGTCGCGGTAAACACCCCTATAGATAATGTCAGTACCCAAGATCTTCGGCTCTTTGCTGAATTACCAGTGGGGTCAGGCGTGATTATGGACGAGTGTCAACGTGGTACTTCCCGCCCACTTTGCCATAGTGCAATGGCGACAAGAATGGAGAATGTGCAGCAAAATACCGTCTCTAAACGAATAATTTTGGTCTCAGAAGTCACGCCTATTTGGCACTAGAAAACCAAAGGGCTCTTTTATAGAGCCCTTTTCAATTTAGCTGATTGTAGAGGATAGCTTTTCTATAGCTCAAGTATTACGCCGCAACCCGTCCTTTATGGATCAATCGCTCACATAGCGCCTGCCACTCATCGGTTTGTTTTTTGCCTTCAATTCGGCGACCAAACAGCGTTAATACAGTCTCGCGATTGGCATCAAAAAACTCAATAGAGGTAACCACAGTATTGCCGTTATCCGTGGGTTTTCTGACCACGAACGCGCGGGTTAGGTCGTCTGCTTTTATATGCAGGCTAAACTCAGGATCTAATACGTTAAACCAAGGGCCAACTTGTTTGAGGTTTTCAACCTTTCCAGAGAAGATCTGTACCGCACCTGGATTGCCAACGAATACCATAATCTCTTGCTTAAACATGTTTGCTTGCTGAAATATATCTGCAAGGTCAAAGCTTTGTAGCTCAAAGCTCCATGGTGAGCCAACGATTTCAAGGGCCTGCAAGCGTTCAAGGTTATATGTCTCTAAAAGCTTTGGAAAATGATGGACATCATTTAACTCGCCCCACTGCGACCTAAAATCATCTAGTTGCGCAGTACTCAAGTCCCTAATATTAGTATCTAGGACTTCAAAAGGCGTTACATCCAACTTGTGACTATGTGTTAGCTGGTAGCGTGCTTTAAGGTTCACAAACTCGTTAAAGTCGGCGTCTGCAGTCATATATACCTTATGTACAGCGCGACCATTTTCATCGAAAAATTGAAAACTAGTATGCTTATCCGTTTCAACAAGAAATACACTTTTCCATTTGTGCAAGAAAAGCCGCAGATCAATCCCTCCTGGATTGATGGCCACGGCACTAAGTTTGTTACTGTGCCCTGTAACATAGAGCTTTTCATACAAACCAGTTATCTCGCTCACCACAGAGCCATTTCTAGTCAAAGCCATCACTTTTCCAAGCTTTTTAAATCCTTTTAATAAATCCGCGATTTTATGCTCATCTAATCTGGTAACTCGAGACGTAACAGGCTCATCCAGCTGTGCGTTTAGCAACTCAGCTTCACTCACACCTAGCTGCATAGCCGCAACAATGGGCCTAATGTTAGGCTCTCCGATTAGTAGCATTTTATAATCTTGAATAAGTTGTTCCATATTTCCTCCACAAGGAACCTAGCTTAACCACCCATTTGGCAAAGAAAGAAAACAAGTTGTTGATTTACAGTGCTCACATATATAGACGCAACATCATCCGATCAAACCATGTACCAACTTTGCAAATACCATGAAACCCAAAGCAAATGAAAATGAGAATTAATATCAAAAATGATACTAGCAATTTATTTCGTCTAATGAAAGTCCACACAGATTAAAACATTTCTACTCAATCAAAAGCACTCGTGTTCAATTGAATATGCAGGCTGGCATACCAACTCGCTTAATTCAGCTTCCAATTTTGAGGCGAGAGAATCTTGTCGATAACACCGCTACCGCCAAGGTACCTACATCCATGTAGGCAGGGCGAAAATTTTGCTATTCAGTTGTTCTAAATGAGAAATTTTTAACGCCGTTAGCGTCAGATTTGCTCCTTAAAATTGAGCAAGTATTAAGGCTAATTGGTACTAGTTACCTCCTAAACTGATGCGCCTTTTACGGGGCGTAAACACAAAATGGCAAGACTAAACAAAATAATAGCAAGCAGCGCCATTGCAGCCGCACCAAGGCTGTAAGCAAAACCTGCGACGGCAGACCAAATCGCCACACCAATGTGCATCATGCTCATGGCCAGTGAGATAAGTACACCACGATGTGCAGGCGAAAGTTCTGAAATATATGCCTGTAATGCCGGTGAACCAATGCCGCCAGCCAATGCCCAAAGTGTCATCAAAAAGTATAACGGTATGAGAGAGATACCTTGATACCAATAAAGCCCGCTACTGGCAATGAGGCAAACGACCAATGACGCACGCATGACCTGCCGCCCACTTTCAAAGTGGGTTGCGAGTTTTGGCATCATCAGGTTTCCAGCAACACTCACTAAGCCTAATAAGGCATACAGTACACCAATAAACCACACTGACAGTGCTTGTGTATCTCGTAAATGCTGCCCAACCAAATTGAACAAACCAATACCACCACCTAAACCGATACACATGGTAAGTAATGCGCCAACAACACCGGGGATTTGCCATAGCTTGACTGATATCTTGGTGCCTTCTCCAGCTTTGTCACTTGGGATCGCACGGCGGTTTACGGTAAGTAATAACGCCACAACCCAAGTGGCGATCCCGAGTGCAACAAAAGCCGCTCGCCACGACATTAAATGCGTTAAAAACGCGCCAAACGCAGGACTTGAGATCATGCCAAGAGTTAAGCCTGCTTGCACCCAACCGATCCGTTTGAGCGCATCTCCACCAGAGCTTGCCGCGATGGCAAACGCAATCGGGAGCATGCCAGCACTGGCAATCCCCGTGATCACACGAGCAACTAAGCCCCACTTAAATGAAGTGACAAGCCCTGTCGCGATGGAGGCACCACCAAAAACCACTATTGCAGGTAAGATGATAGCGCGGTGCCCTGCTTTATCCGAGAGCGCCCCAAATAGCGGAGCCACAATCGCTAGGGCAACGCTGTAAGTGGTAATAAACAGTGTAACTCGCTCAGGCTTTACACCTAATTCGAGTCCAATAGGCTCAAGAATAGGCCCAAGCATCAGCTCATCGGCCCCGGCTAAAAACGCAATAAAGGCGAGTAATAAAGTCAATAACATCTCATTACCCCTTTTTTGCGCAGCAAACGTTTACCTTGCTAGTAATGAGCAAAGCATAAGAAATAAAGCCAATATTAAGTTGGTCTTTGTTTAGGTTAATGCCTGACATTATCAGGCCTTTTAAAATCAAGTTCATTAAATTACATCCATAAAAAACGGGAGATCGGCTGTAATACCGACCTCCCGTTTCAAAAAATTTCGAAAACGTGTGCCACTGAATTTCGGGCACAAAAAAGCCGGCGATGAAGTATCATCGCCGGCTTCGTCTTTCCAATCATCAGATACACTGCCGCTGCCCACCTTTATTCAGGTAGTCGCCAATGTCTCTGATGAAGATTTAGAAAGTAAGCTCCGAGCAACACTTCATCGTGTTAATGCGCGGAGCAAAGCCTTCTAACAAAATTCTTAAATAGGATGTAAAACATCGTGGAAAGATCCAAATTAAAATCGCGCGCCAATGTATACGATGTCGATTAAGTAGTCAATAATCCAAACCAAGATACGTCAACACAGCGGTGTGCTACCCCTTATCCCTAAGCGCAAAGCGGTAAACACCAGCAATTAGCAAACAGATGGTTATAGGTAACCACAGCGCCTGAAAGTGAAACTTGTTGTAAAGCCAAGCGCCCAACACGCCACCTGCCACAAACCCTGAAATGATCAACACAAACAGTTTTGTTTTTCTGGTATCCAAAGGCTCGCCTCTAAACAATGCCCCAATCATCAGCCCTAAGTCGGTGAATATTCCTGTTACATGGGTTGTCCTCACCACAGCTCCACTGTACGTGGTGGCTAATGCGTTTTGTAGTCCACAAGCCGCGGAGGCAAAAAAATGACCATAAAATGAGCCTTGCATCAGTAAGACGAGAGACACGGTAAGCAACATGGCTTCGAGCACCAACGCGGTATCATAATGTTTGCCAAGCCTTAACGTGGTGCCATGCAGCAAAAACCCTGCAAGTGCAGAGCCAAGCAAGAACGCGAGTAACACTCCAAATAAGTGCAGGGTTTCTTTAAGGCTGCCACCTAAAAAACTAGTTCCGAGCATAGTCGCAGTGCCGGATAAATGAGAAACGGATTGGTGCTCAAAGCTAAGTAGGCCGATTGCATTCACAAATCCTGCGACGAGCGCCAATATAAAAGCGCCGATCTCAACCCATTTTGGTAACTTAGAGATCATCTCTTTGCCAAAGGGTGATCAGGGTTTAGCTGCAATAAGTCCCAGCGGTTGCCATAGAGATCTTCAAATACAGCAACCGTGCCATAATCTTGCTCTTGCGGCTCGCGAATAAACCGAATGCCAATAGATGTCATGCGCTCATAATCACGCCAGAAATCATCGGTATTTAAAAATAAAAATACCCGCCCACCAGCTTGATCACCAATAAACTCCTGCTGCTCTGGCGTAGAAGCTCTGGCAAGTAGTAACGCCGTACCATGTGAATTAGGCGGTGCTACCACCACCCAGCGTTTATCTTGCTCGGGTTGATAGGTGTCTTCTATTAATTCAAAACCTAGTTTATTGACGTAGAAGTCGATGGCTTCATCGTAGTCTTTGACGACGAGCGCAATATTTACAATATTTTGTTTCATGATGAGGGCAACCCATAGCCTCTTGCCATAAGTGCAGCAAGTAGCGGTAAAACTAAAAGTAACAGCATTTCTAGCCTTTTAATGACGATAATACGCTGGGGCACAAATAAATTATCTTTTGTTGTATTACGGTGCTTCAATAAAAACACAGTCGGAATGATAGACAGCAAAGCGATTAACAAAAATAGTCCGACTTTGGCATGGAAAATCGGATTTTTAGTGTAGAACTCACTGGGCTTGCCAACTACAAACCACAACGTTAACCCCGCGCCAAGTGTTACCAGCGCACTGACACCATACAAGCCATCAACTACCGCTAACCGCTTAATACTCTGACTACTCATTGATTTAGAGAGTAACACGTTTTCAATCGCGAGCGTCGATGCCAAAAATAAAATACCGAGAAAGTGAATATATCTAACGACTATTTCTTCCATGCTGTGCCCCAATTACCATTTTAGCCTTGATTAGCCTTGATAAAGTGTGTTGTTTTCTTCTAAAAAGTTCACCAAAGGCAAAAATAGGGGCTGCGGCAATTCATCAAGCGAAAACCACTGCCATTGTTTGCATTTATTTGGCTCTTTAACTTCTGCATCATGAGTATCGCACCTTGCCATGACAAACAGAGTGACATAATGTTTCTGCTCATTGGCAAAATAATCATTAGTAAAACCAAGCTTTTCAACGTTTACAACATCTAGCCCCGTTTCTTCATGCACCTCTCTTATCGCGCATGCCTCAATGTCCTCTCCATACTCTAAATGGCCACCAGGGGTTGCCCAAGTATGTGCGCCATGAGCGCCGATGCGCTCACCAAGCAAAATTTTATTATCGTGCATTATTACCACGCCAACCCCGACGCGTACGACTTGATCCATTATTTTTCCTTAGGGCCTGTTTACCTTTCAAGTTTGTTTTTGCAGCAGTTTGATTGGTATTTGTACAAGGCAGAGCCTGCGTAGCATAGTTATTCTATGTGAGTCAGGCGATAACACAGTAGAAATGCTAATCAAGCGCTGCCCTTTGGGTTCACCTGAGTGCGCTTTGTTCATTGTTGCTCAACTTTTGCCTAGATTACTAGGCGGCAAGTCGAGCGTCGCGACCAAAACAAACTCAGAAGAACAAAAATCAAACAGCAAAGATCAACAGGCCCTAGTTGTTACTGCAAATATTGACTCGCTGAACTTATTATTCAGGGTGATTTAAACACCCCGAGCTCAGCAAGTTTAGCTTCTAGTACCTTAGTGCTTCATTTTCATCACGGAGCGTCGTTTTTTCCGTACCTGACATCAACTTACTCCCCGGTAATGGGGCGTCATCAAAGGTCCGCGCTATTTCTTTCGCCCCGACATAAAGGCAGAATAAGTAGAGAAAGGATACACAACCAAATCGTTTTCAACTTTCGTTCCCTGTAAATTTTTAACTCGCAGTGTACCGCAAACCTTCTCTTAAGTACTGCCTTCGCACTCAGACTTTTACGTTAAGCTCGCCAAGATTTCAAGCGCATGTTTTCTATCACTTAGCTCGTATAAATCGTTGGTAAAAATAAACTCATCGACCGCTAACTCACGTTTAATCATGCTGAGTTTATGGTGGACAGTCGCGGGGCTTCCAACCACAGATAGGCCTAAAAAGCTGTCGACTTGCATTTGCTCTTGGGCATTCCATAGACCCTCCATCGAATCAACGGGGGGTTTCAACCATAACGCCTGGCCTCGCATCAACGCTAGGATACGTTGCTTTGACGTGGTAGCTAAATACTGCGCTTGTTCGTCGGTATCGGCTGCAACTACCGGTAAGCCAAGCGTTACATAAGGTTTATCTAACACCTTTGATGGTTGGAAATCGCGGCGATAAAGCGCAATAGCATCATGCACGAATCGTGGCGCAAAATGACCCGCAAATGCATAAGGTAAACCTCGCTTTGCGGCGAGCTGGGCACTATAAAGACTCGAGCCAAGCAACCAGATTGGTACCTTGGTGTTTTCGCCCGGAATGGCACGCACCGAGGATCTACCGTCATAAGGACCGAGCAAGGCTTGTAATTCAGCAACTTCATCGTCAAATTGCTCCGCACGTCTCTCATCGCGACGTAGTGCTCGGCTGGTAATAGGATCGCTGCCAGGCGCGCGCCCTAATCCCAAATCAATACGGCCTGGATAGAGGCTTTCTAAGGTGCCAAACTGCTCAGCGACGACTAACGGTGGATGGTTTGGCAACATCACGCCACCCGCCCCTACCCGAATATTGTGAGTGTGTCCGGCAATATGCCCTATCAATACGGAGGTTGCTGCGCAGACGATGCCACGCATATTATGATGCTCAGCCATCCAAAAGCGTTTAAAGCCAAGTTCATCCGCTTTTTGCGCATAAGCCACGCTGTTAGCGAGGGTTTGTGAAACGGTATCTTGCTCTTTCATCGGGCTTAATTCGAGCAAAGAAAATGGCATGTTAGCAAGTGAAGTCATAACAATCCTTAACGGTTTGAGTTAGACCATAGAGTAAGGGTTGCTACTTCTATTTCAATCCGAAATCCCGCACTACATTGTTGCTGATTCTCGACTGGTTATGAACAGTCAAGCCATTAGCCCCACGTTAAAAGGCCTGATTTCCATGGATCCACGTTTGCGTAACTTTGGTCACTTTTATTTCTTCGAATGATATATTGAATAGGTTTTGGTCTAACACAATAAAGTCAGCAAGCTTTCCAACCTCGAGGCTTCCAACAATGTCTTCTTGTCGCATCGCGTACGCAGCATTTATTGTGTAGGCTGCGATTGCTTGTTCTAATGAGTTGCTTCAGGCTGTCGAGTAATTGCATTCGCGATACTGATAAAAGGATTAAGCGTACTCACATTCCAATCGCTGCTCAGCGTGAGCATCGCACCATTTTCACTTAGGCTTTTAATTGGAACCAAATGATCTGCCCGCTCGCGGCCTAACAGTGGTTGCATTTCTTGCCAATGATGCGGTTGAGTAAATTCTCCTGCGACTTGTGCATCTGCTATCACACCCAACGCAGAAAACCTCTTGTAATCTTCAGGATCAACAACTTCTACATGTGTAAGGCGATGCCGAGCAACTCCTTTAGAGGCTGCTTCAATAGCATTTAACGCTTCATGTATTCCTCTGTCGCCAACTGCATGAATGTTAAAGTCAAAGCCACTAGGCTCCAATACTTTTATATATTTCTCTAATCGAGCTTGGGTAAAATAATTCACTCCACGGTTACCATCGAGCTTAAGCCAATCTACTTTATAAGGCTCTTTCATTGCCGCAGTGGTATTCACCAAAATACCATCCATGTAAAACTTTATTTGGTCGACTTCTAATAAGCTATTTGGCGTCGTATTATGAAACGATTTAAGCGCTCTAATTTGGCTTTCATCACTTGCTTCCGGATAAGCCCATAAGCCCAAGCTGGCTCGCATCTTCAAAACACCATCCGCTTGTAGCTTTTGCCAAGTATCTAATTGGCCGCGCTGCCAATATACGCGAGCATCACTAATGGATGTTATTCCGTGGCTTAAAAGCATAGGCTGAGTATATTCATCAAAGCCATAGCTAATTGGCAACTAACCTCTAGTCAGACTGAGTTCACGTTCAGTTTGAAGCTCACTAAACTATAAAAATGACGCGCTTAGCTGCTAGCATGATAGCTCACCCAGCAGCTGCGATTTGGCCAAGACAACTGTTACTACAGCGAATTTTTCGTACTTACAGGTGTTTCTAAACTCGCTAGTTGCTGCTTTGCAGATTCGAGGTTAGGGTCAAGTACAATTGCCTGTTTTAAAATCGCCTTTGCACGTTTTAGTTGATTATCGGCAATCAGTGCCTCTGCGAGACTATCTAACCCATTGGCTGAACTAGGGAATGCTTCAACGTTTAGCTCAAATGCAGCAATAGCAGCGGCATTTTTCTCTTCTCCCAAAAGCGCATATCCCAAGTCATTCAACTGCGCTTCTGAAAAATCATAATCGTTATACCTATCGGCCTTGAGGCGATTATATTGACTTCTCGCCTCAGCAGGTTCCTCTTGGGTAAACATCTTATAAAGAACTGCTGAAATAGGTTGTTTTACTTGAGGGTATGGTTTCATCGCTAAAATGGCTTCTACCGCTTTTTCATTCTCATCGACAACGTCATCTTGACCATTATTTGTTAATAGAATAATCGTTCTATTATCATCCAATTGATGGCTGTAAATCGACTTAAAACCTCGCCAGTGGCCACTGTGGCCAAACTTGGGATGATCATAGGCATCAGCCTTTAACATGAATCCATAACCGTACTGTTTGGTGTTGTTGTCTAATGTTGTGGTCGGCTGCAGCGCTTGCAGCCAAGTTTCCTTCGAAATAAGTTTATTATTGCTTAACGCTAAGTGCCACTTATACAAGTCCTGAGTCGTTGAATAGATCCCGCCCATCCCCTCAACATCAAAGAAAGGAATTTGATCAAAGGCGCGCTTCTTATCATTTAAGTGACGACGAAACCCATATGCACGAGTTGTTATTTTCTTTTCCGTCAACTTGGTTCGACTAACTGTATAATGCATACCAAGGGGTGAAAATACTTGCTGTTGAAGAAACTGGCTATACGGCAATCTAGATACTGACTCAATGACCTTTGCAAGTACAACATAACCAGTATTACTGTATTTAAATTGCTCACCCGGTTTAAACATTAATGCAGGTTGCTCACTCAGCAGCACACTCAATAAAAAACTTTGATCAAGGCTGGAGTCCACTTTTCCTTGACGATACAAGTCCGAGATATAAGGCATCATATCTGGCACACCAGAAGTGTGGTTTAATAGCTGATTGATTTTAATATCTTTATATGGAAAGTTAGGAATATATAAATAAACGGGATCTTCAAATTTCAGTTTGCCTTGCTCTTTAAGCATCATGATCGCGATAGCGGTAAACTGCTTTGAAATAGAACCAATATCAAACTGATGTTGAGTCCCTAGCAGCTCTTCACTAGCGTGACTAACCTCTCCCATCGTTCTTTGGAAAAGTATGGCGTCATTTTCTGCAACTAAGACGCTGCCATTGCATAACTTTATTTGTTCGCAGTGTGTAAAGTAAGCTTCTAACAATTGTGCTCGGTCATCTTCAAAGCTTTGCACATTCATACTATTCAACATTAATACGGCTGAAGTAATGGCAGACAAGACAAACTTTTTCATAATTAATCCTTGTTGTTTTTATACATGTTGAGTCAATCAACTTACATGCCAAAATATATAGCGATAAAAAACAATAGGTTAAATATAAATTCCTTCAACTATTACGTTGATGGTGTATCGAAAGTGGGACATTCTTATAAGACTTGTAGCACTTCCGGAACACCGCAAAATACACTTTACAAGCCTTCCAGACGGTGCGTAAGCGCAACATAGCAAGCACATAATAATCCACATAAAACCAGCTTTTGCCTGCTAGACTCATAAAAAACTGACTTGGAGCAACATCTTATGAGAGCCGCTATCCTGTTTATTTTATTTACTTTTAGTAGCCAGTTATTGGCAGAAACGGACACAGCTAAAATCAATAAACTGTTCGACAGCTACATGAGTAAATACAACCATTATCTGCAAACTGGTGATTTACCAACCAGTCCTCAACTGTACACAGATACGCTTATGTTAATGTCATCAAGTTCAAAGCCGAGCGTGATCACACAAACGCAAATGAATAAACAGGTGCAAGTATTCTTAACACGCCTGAAAGAACAAGGTGTCAGTCACGTAAAGTGGAGCAAGGTCAGTATTCATTTTCTTGATAAAAATATTGCGTTAGTGAGCAACATCGCTGAGCGATACACCCAATCAGGCGCACTTTTTAATAAAGTAGGCGCAAGCTATTACGTCTATTTAGTTGATGGTGAATGGAAAATATCTGCGTTCGCTGTACATGATGCGAAAAACACTTTACTTTAATTGCATCTAAACTTTGGTGTTGTAGGCATGGAAAACTGGGACGACTTTCAATTACTGCTTGCATTAAAACGTGCTAATACACTCAGAGGTGCGGCCAAAGTTCTAGGTGTAAACCACACGACGGTATCTCGTAGACTACATGCTTTAAATCAACGCTTTAGTCTTGATATATGCATGCTTTCGCAAGGCAAAGTCTCGTTTTCTGAATTGGGACTGCAGCTGCTCAGTGCCGCTGAAAACATGGAAGCCAGCCTTGTCCCTCATTTAAGCCAAATTAACACTTCGGTTAAGCAGTTAAAGCAACAAATAAACTTATCTATCCCCCCAGCGATTTTGCAGTTTGTCTTGTTAGACGAATTACATGAATTTCAGCAAAACAATCCTTACCTCACGCTGTCGATTAATACTACCTATGCACTTTCCGATCTAGAGAAATCAGAAGCCGATGTCGTGATCCGAGCTTCTCACGTTCCGGATGAGCACTTAGTTGGTCACCGGCTATTTCCGATTTCACTTGGTTACTTCATGCATAAAGACTATCTCGATAACCGCACGAGTGAAAGCGTTTCTTGGATAACCGCCAGCGTAACAGAAAGACCGACTTGGCTACTTGATACACCCTATCCAACCGCCCCAGTTTCTCTATCAATTGAAGATTTGGTGCTGCGTCATCAGGCTGCATCCAAAGGCCTTGGTATGATCAGAGGGGCGCACTATATTGCAAGGCATTTTCCTAATTTAATTGAATTTGCACCAGCGAGTGAGCACTATGCAGATTTATGGATCCTGACCCATCCAACAAAAAAATCCATACCCAACGTCAAGCGGCTTATCAGCTTTTTACTTAAGACTATGCGCAGTAAACAAATACTGATCGACTGCGCAAAATAACATTCGCCACGTTAGTTTAGCGCCTATCCACTCTAATCAGCCAACCATTTATACATAACATAGCTATCTACCAAACCCAATTTCCCGTGTTTATATGCCTTGGGAATGGTGCCGATAATGGTAAAACCAAGCTTTTGCCATAGTTTAATCGCCAGTTCATTGGTCGATACCACACTATTAAATTGCATGGCTTCGAACCCCAGCGCTAACGCTTGCTGCTGGGAATGTTCGCACATCAGCCGTGCAATTCCTTTACCACGAGCCAAACTCGACACCATGTAACCACAGTTACATATGTGGCTACTCGGACCCATCGCATTTTGTCGCAAATAATAGCTGCCAAGTACTTGCCCATTTTCAACATATGCAAAAGCTTTGAGCGGCGTTTCACACCAAAGTAAAAATGCCTGATCTATACTCATATTTGAGTCAAATGCATACGTTTCTTGCGCTTGGATCACTTCTGAAAACGTTGGCCAAAACGACTCAAAATCTTCCCGAGTTATCTCTCTTATCATCCCATTTCCTCTAAACGTCATACCTGATAGCAATTAACCCAATTCTTGAAAATATACTCATTCTACTAACCTCACACCACTTTTGTTTTAGGGAACCCGAGACGAATACTTGTCGAATCATTAGTTTTTCACGCTAATAGTTACTGACTTACCACTCCTGTAATGCACTGTAACTTTCTGTAATGTATTTAGCCTTTTTCAAAGCCTAGTATGAATCAGTAGGTTGATGAGAAACCACTCATCAAAAGGATATTTAATTTTCTTGTGAGGTTGTTATGTGTACTAGAGTTTTTAATAACTGGAACAGAGCATATTTGGCTACTGCCAGAAATATGGACTGGATGTTTATATTACCTACCAGCTTGTTTGTACTTGAAAAAGGACTAAAAAAATCGGGGCTTGAGCCAGTTTCTGAGCTAGAGGCAATAGCAAGCGAGAAAACTCGCAACCCACTTACATGGACATCTTCCTATAGTAGTGTGGTCGCTATGGTAGGAGATGATTGCAGCGGCTGGGCAGCCTCCGATGGCATGAACTCTATGGGGCTTGTCGCAAATGTATTGTACGACTCAGGCGCGACGTACGGTAAATCAGCATGCAAAAGTAAAAAGCAGCTGAGCGTACTGAGATGGTTGCAGTATGTATTAGACAAATTTGTACTCGTCAAGGAAGTCGTTGACGTATTCAGCAAACAAGAAATTCAGATCGTTGGTGCAGAAGTACCTAACAGTGAAGGTAAAACCGCAGCATTGCATTTGATAGTGTCGGATATCAGTGGCGATTCAGCCATTATCGAAGTTGAGAATGGGGTTTTTAAGATCCATCACAGCGCTAACTATCGCGTTGTTACCAATGAACCAAGTTATGAAGATCAGCTAAGGATTAATGATTATTGGCTGTGGCAATGGAGTGATAAAAACAGTCAGCCGAGCCATACGATCCCTGGCGGTCCATACTCAACCGATAGATTCGAACGCGCTGCGTTTTATCTTAATCACTTAGATTTACCAAACGATGAGCATGATGCCCTTGCACAGGCTCGCTCGGTTGCTGCAAGTGCATCAGTACCCCTTGGCTATAATTTTACAAGCAGTGCCAGCCCAAATATATCTAATACCTTGTGGACAACCGTTGCAGCGCATAGGAGCCAAACCTATTACTTTTGCAATGCCCGCACGCCTCATGTTGCTTGGGTGGAATTGACAAACTTTAACTTTGAATCGCCAGTCAGTGCCTTCACACTGATAAGCGAAGATCCATCTGGGGAGTACATCAATAGCACCAGAAATGGCAAGTTAAACAAGCATTTTGAACCAACCGAAGATCCGTTCAAAAAGTAAGATTAGCAGAGCTTCTGAGCCAAACACGCCATAGTTCGTTTTGGCTCAAAAGTACTTAATTCACCGCCATATTCACAGCCATCACTAACAGTAGCACAGCAAATACCTTTTTAATCGTGGCAACAGGCAAATGATGCGTGGCTTTAGCCCCCATTGGAGCGGTGAACCAAGACGTGCACACAATTCCTAATAGGGCTGGCAAATAAACAAATCCGGCGAAACCATCCGAAAGTGCAAAGTGCGCACTGCCCGAGCTAATGTAGCCAACGGAACCAAAGAGCGCGATAACAATGCCACATGCAGAGGCGCATCCTATGGCCTTTTTCATATCAACAGAGAAAAACGTCAACAGCGGTACCAAAAGCGCTCCACCGCCAATGCCTATCATGGCAGATAAACCACCTGTGATCGTCGTTAATACCGTAAGTATGCCTTTATTTGGCAGCTGCCTTTGGGTTGAGCTCTCATTTTTACTGCTATAAAACATTTTTATTGCTATCAATACCACACTTACTGCAAATACAATGCGCACTGCGTTTTCGGGTAATAGCGCTGCCAAAAAACCACTGATAAGCGCGCCTAGTGCAACGCCCGTCATTATCCACGGCGCTAAATCCCACGGTACATTGCCATTTTTATGATGCGCGATTGCCGATGAGGTAGAAGTAAATAAAATGGATGCCAGCGATGTCGCTACAGCGGCTATCACCACTTGCTCCGGCGGTAACACGTTAAAGTACAATAAAATACTGCTCAGCACCGGAACAATAACCAGCCCACCGCCAATACCTAACAACCCGGCTAAAAAGCCAACAACACTACCGAGTAGTGCACAATACACAAACAACAAAATCAACTCACTCATTCCACTTATCTCTTCTTTTAATTGAGGCGCAATCACCTAAGTGAGCAATATGGGCGTTGCTTTTAGCCTTTGTGCCACCTAAGCGCTGCGAGTATAACAACATTACGCTTTGCCATTGGTGCTTTTGACTTAGATAAGCCTTGAATATTCCTCACGTTTTACTTGAAACAAATGCAACTTAGACATTTAGCAGTCTAGACTTTCAGATTTCCAATGAGTTTCATTCTACAATTGCTCATATTTTCTGCATATGCGACTCAATAAGCGGCATCTATTTTTGTAACTCATGAATCAGACTCATGTTTTATGTGAAATAAAACCGTTTTTCTTCATCTTGTGATCCACGTATAAATCTCATATCACTTAATGTTCGGCACTCTCACTGCGTCCCCGTGGATATCTGTTTATCGCAGTGAAACGGAATTGCCGAACTCGTCAGCATTAGAATTGGATACCTAAAGAACATGAATAACGAGTTTACTTTCACTATTAAGAGCATTCGTCTTGACGAGAATTACCATCCGTCAAACAGCACGCGGATCACCACTAACTTTGCTAACTTGGCAAGAGGCGAAAGCCGCCAGCAAAACTTACGCAATGCCTTAAAGATGATTGATAATCGCTTTAACGCATTGGCTAACTGGGATAACCCAAAAGGCGACCGTTATTCTGTTGAGCTTGAGATAGTCTCAGTTGATATGGATATTGCAGGCAGTGGACAAACTTTCCCGTCAATTGAGGTGTTAAAAACCAATATTGTTGACCACAAAACCAATGAACGCATTGAGGGAATTGTTGGTAACAACTTCTCATCTTACGTACGTGACTATGATTTTAGCGTGCTATTGCTTGATCATAATAAAGATCAACCTAAATTCAGCATCCCAGCTAACTTTGGCGACTTACACGGTAAGCTATTTAAATACTTTGTCGATTCAGAAGCTTACAAGAGTCACTTTAGTAAGCCACCGGTGATTTGCTTAAGTGTATCGGATAATAAAACCTATCACCGCACTGAAAATCAGCACCCTGTGCTTGGCTTTGAATATCAGCCAAATGAGTCATCATTAACTGAGCAATATTTCAAAAAGATGGGCTTACAGGTGCGCTACTTTATGCCACCAAATAGCGTTGCACCTTTGGCTTTTTACTTCTTTGGTGACTTACTGAATGATTACACCAATCTGGAGTTGATCAGCACCATCAGCACTATGGAAACATTCCAAAAGATCTACCGCCCTGAGATTTACAACGCCAATGCGGTTGCAGGCAAGTGCTATCAGCCAAACTTAAAAAACCTAGATCACTCATTAACACAGATTGTTTATGACCGCGAAGAGCGCAGCCAGTTGGCGATTGCACAAGGTCGATTTGCAGAAGAGCATTTCATCAAGCCTTACCAAACCGTACTTGAGCAGTGGTCTGCAAATTACGCTTTATAATCAACGGGAATATGGAACAGCATTTATTATGAAAACACTATTACCAACGTCTACTGCTGGCAGTTTACCTAAGCCCGCTTGGCTTGCTCAGCCAGAAACCCTATGGTCACCTTGGAAACTAGAGGGCGACGAGCTTATTGATGGCAAAAACGATGCGCTACGCATTGCTTTGCAAGAGCAACAACTTGCCGGAATTGATATCGTGAGTGATGGCGAGCAAACCCGTCAACACTTTGTAACCACTTTTATTGAACACCTAAGCGGTGTGGACTTTGAGAAGCGTCAAACCGTAAAAATTCGCGACCGCTATGATGCCAGTGTTCCAACCGTGGTGGGCCCTGTATCTCGCCAAAAGCCGGTTTTTGTTGAAGATGCCAAGTTTTTACGCAGCCAAACAGACAAACCTATCAAATGGGCATTGCCAGGTCCGATGACGATGATAGATACGCTGTATGATGACCACTACAAAAGCCGTGAAAAGCTAGCGTGGGAATTTGCTAAGATCCTTAATCAAGAAGCCAAAGAGCTGGAAGCTGCTGGAGTCGATATCATTCAATTCG
This sequence comes from Pseudoalteromonas sp. NC201, assembly GCF_002850255.1. NCBI lineage: Bacteria > Pseudomonadati > Pseudomonadota > Gammaproteobacteria > Alteromonadales > Pseudoalteromonadaceae > Pseudoalteromonas > Pseudoalteromonas sp. NC201. Next base: position 792,906 of record NZ_CP022523.1, on the reverse strand, counting down.
ACGAACCGGCGTTTAATGTCTTTTTTGATGAGGTCAACGACTGGGGCATTGCGGCGCTTGAACGTGCTATTGAAGGACTCAAATGCGAAACCGCTGTGCATATCTGTTACGGTTACGGCATTAAAGCTAACACCGATTGGAAAAAGACCTTAGGATCAGAATGGCGTCAATATGAAGAGGCATTTCCTAAGCTACAAAAATCCAATATCGATATCATCTCTTTAGAGTGCCATAACTCTCACGTGCCAATCGACTTGTTAGCGTTGATCCGTGGTAAAAAAGTGATGGTTGGTGCGATTGATGTTGCAACCAACACCATCGAAACGCCAGAAGAAGTTGCCAACACACTACGCAAAGCGCTTGAGTTTGTTGACGCCGACAAACTCTACCCATGCACTAACTGCGGTATGGCACCACTTTCTCGTGAAGTGGCAAGAGGCAAGCTCGCTGCATTGAGCGCAGGGGCTGAACTTGTGCGCCAAGAGCTATTAGCCAAAAAATCAGCTTGATAAATACTGAATTAACAACAGTTTTAGCTGCTAAACAAAACCTAAATTATGTGCCGCCTTCAAGGAATGATAGGTGGTGCGGCTTTACAACCTTAATCAGTGTTCAGTACGACGGTTTATTACTTAAACTCACCAGGTAACTTCTACTCGCTCTTGTTATCATTGGAGCATCCATATAATCTATTCTCTAATTTATAAGTTAAACCATCAAGCCTAATGCAACCAAGAAATAAGGTTTATACTTGCTAAACAGGTGTTAGTATCTACAAGCTAATGACGCAATAAGGATATCATTTGTATGAAAACTACTGCCCTCCTATTACTTTTACTCTGTGTACATAACGCCCAGAGTAAAGCGCGGGATCTAGATACCGAAAGAAATTTGTATGTTCAAACTACAACTCTAAAAGCACTTAGTCTGGATGACGTACAAAAAAGTACATTACGTGCCATAATCCAGAACGCAGAACTAGACAAAAGAATAGATGCTGAATACGAGGATGGTGCTAAATACGCTATCGGAGATACAAGCCGGTCAATCCCCTACACGGGCAATGAAATACTTCAAATAACAATAAATAATAATGAAATGAATTCTGAGAGCTTCACCTTAAAACCAACTTATTTAGCCTATGGTAGTGATTTAATTTTAAGGTCAATCAGTTTTGAATCACAAGAGAAAAGAGCCAGAACCAAAGCCAGACTAATCTTATTTTTGGAAGATGGCGGGAAATCTGCACCCACTCAACTCTATTATGGGCTTGTTATTAAAACGGAAGGAAAAGCAATATACATGGAGTTCTCAAAAGATTGGCAAATCATTAAAGCAATTGAAACACTACAAAAAAACGTCCGTTTTTGGGCAATGACGTAATGGAAGTAAGTGGCTTCTTACCCGACCAAGCTCAGGAGATAATACGATAATCTTAAGTAGCTTACCGTTAATTAACGGCTGGGAAGTAAAGGTGCTATATAAACCCAGAAAGAGCATTTGAAACTCTAAAGGGCAAGAAATACTCTCATTGCTTACGAACATCTACTAAAAATATTATCAATTTTCATTTGCTTTCATACACTTAATAAATCCGCTATTTCCCCCTTCACCTAACACGCTTTTTTGACTTGAAAAGTACGGATAAAATGGCCTTCTCATAAGTCAGTTTGTTTTCAATCTGAAATTTAGATAAAAGAGAAGCTAACTCATTATTTTTAAAGTTAGCCTCAAATCACCTCCTTGTCTCACTCAAAAGCACCCACCAAAGATTATCTCATCAGGTAAAATCCCATGTAATCAAGGCGATTATATCTATTTGATCCTATACTCACATTGGCGCTTGTGCGTTTGTAAAACAGACAAAGTAACTGGATTGCTATAAGCGCACATTTATTTGATTATTTATGGCTTTTTATCGTTTTACTTAGAATAAGCAACTCGAGAAGGTAGACTACGATGGCGCGGTTCCAGATCCCCAGCGAACAAATCGGATCAATTCCTCGAAATCCCTGTTTAATAAGCGCTTACAGGGACTATAAGCAAGGAAAGATAAGTTACGCAGTTTTAAACGAAATTGCAGAGCGTGAAACACAACAAGTGATAAAAGAGCTCGAAGCGATTGGCTGTCAGATCGTCAGTGATGGCGAGCAAAGAAAGTTTGATGGTTTTGCTCACTATTGCTTACACGATTCACCTTGCTACTCAGATCAGGGCTTGCTCGTTGATTTTAACGATGGTCACTCTCGGGTCTTTGCGCCACACCTTAAAGTACCGCCATTTCGCTATCAACATACGGCGGATGAATTTCTCGCTTTCGCACTCAAACATGCAACTGTGCCCGTCAAACAAGCCGTTATTTCTCCTTCAATGTTGAGCTTAGTTTATCCTTCTCACGGAATTGAAAATTACGATCACGAAAGTTTTATCAGTGATTTGATAACTGAGCATGTTGGCGAAGTAAAACGCTGCTTAGCACTGGGTGCACATAAAGTACAAATTGACTTTACGGAAGCTAGGCTGTCTTTAAAACTAGACCCGTCAGGTCAGACCCTCAAGTCCTTTGTTGAGCTAATCAATAAATGTCTCGCCCAATTTAGTGATAGCGAAAGGCAACGAATTGGTATTCATACCTGTCCGGGTGCTGATATTGATGCAACTCATAGCGCCGACATTGACTATAAATACCTGCTGCCTACGCTTTTCGACATTAATGCAGGAAGCTTCTACGTTGCACTTAGAGGTGAAGAGAACCCCAAGAAAACCCTGAAGCTGATAGGCAGCATCCTCAAGCCCTTCCAACGTGTATTTATTGGCGTGATTAACCCGAATAGTCGCGAAATTGAGAGCCCCGGATCCGTACGAGATCTCGTGTTACTGGCGAGTGAATTTATTCCTATTCCACAGCTAGGCACTTGTGATGATTGCGGTTTTTCGCCATTCGCTGATGATATTTCAACAACCAGAGAAATCGTATATGAAAAAATAAAATCGCGACTAGTCGGCACACAAATGGCCGAAGAAGCACTCAATACACGTTCGTAGAAAAATTGAATTAGCCAATGGACTATGCATGAGCGAAGTATTTCCATCTAAATCGGATGACGCAGATCTAATTACTAAACTTGAAGATGAAGTTCTGGCGTTAGAAATAGAAAACCACAAGCTGCAACAAAGGTTACGTGAGAACGAATACGACAGAAAAGCTCTGCTGGATATTCAAAAGCTTGCTAATGTCGGTACGTGGCGGCTTAACCACCTAATCTACAGCGTTAAAATGAGCGATAAACTTGCTGCCATGCTCGGTATTGATGGCGAAGCCATTACACAGTGGGACGACTTTATCAATGCACTAGATCCAAGCGCCGAGCTAGCAATAAAACAGCAGCTCCACAATGTTTTTGTTCACGGTGGAAGCACCACATTTGAGCATGTTGTAACTAGAGCTGACGGCTCCACACTTTATGTAAGACACCACTGTGAAACGCTACTAAACGGCATTGGCCAACCACTTAATTCAATTGGCCTGATGCTGGATGTCACACAAGATAAAGTCAAGGCCGCGCAATTGGAAGTGCTATCGAATAAGGATGAACTAACCAATTTATACAATCGTCGGAAAATGAATCAGGCACTACACAAGGAAACGACCGAGTGTTTAACTAACGGGCTCCCCCTCAGCACGATTATTCTAGACTTAGATCTGTTTAAGCAAGTGAATGATAGGTTTGGCCACCATATCGGCGATGAAGTGCTGGTGCGTGTGTCGCAGGAAATTCAAAATAGTCTAAGGTCAACGGACATCGCATCTCGTTGGGGAGGTGAAGAGTTTCTTATCTTGTGCCCCAACACCTATCTCAACGATGCACAGAAAGTAGCAGAGCGGATCCGTAAAGCGATTGAAGCCATTCAATTATCCTGCCCACACAAGATCACTGCCAGTTTTGGCGTAGGCAGTTTACAAGATGGTCAAGACCTATCTGAGATGCTAAAGCGAGTTGACTCAGCCCTATACCAAGCGAAAAAAGCAGGTAGAAACTGCATACGAGTAGAGCCTGAATAGCGCAAATGCATACTTAATACGGTTATTGACGCTATTTAACCTGAAAAATCCTTATGTTAGGTACGTCACTCATATGACAGTTTTACGTTATTGTTGCGTCATGACCAGAGCGCCACGTAGATCATACCAAAATCAAGTTAATGAACGACGGATAATTCACAGGTACGCATTGTATCCAGCAGAACTATTCTTTGTCTCTCGTAAACAACCTTCTTACACTCCCCTTCATTTGATACACCGAGTTTTTATTTCATTCTATCGCGTATTAGGTGACATTGAATTACACCTGAATAACTATGAAGCCCACATAAAAATTATATTGAAGGTGGCGATATGCCTTTTGAATTGAAACGGACGCTTATTTGCACTTTACTGGCTTGCGCTGCATTGCCAGCACTAGCACAAACTGAGGTCGGATTACAGGCTAAAGACATTTTTGAACTGGAATATGCAAACGACCCACAAATATCCCCGGATGGTACTCAAGTTGTCTATGTGCGTAACAATAATGACGTGATGAAAGATGCTAAGCGACAAAACCTGTGGCTGGTCGATACGAAATCAGGCGCACAATCACCACTCTTCTCTGATGAAAACAATTACAGTCAACCTCGCTGGTCGCCGGATGGTAGCAAAATCGCCTTTGTGAGCAATGTATCTGGCAGCACACAAATTCATGTACATTATCTTGCTCAAAACCGTACGGCACTACTTACACAGTTGCAATCTGGGATCAGTGGCTTAACTTGGTCACCAGATGGCAAATGGCTGGCTTTTAGCCAAAAGGTTGCTGAAAAGCCAGCAGTCATTGCCAAGATGCCAGAAAAACCAAAAGGCGCGAAGTGGTCCGACTCTGCCATTGTTATCGACAAAGCCTACTACCAAGCAGATGGCCGAGGCCTTATCAAACCGGGCTATCGCCAGATCTTCGTGTTACCGAGTGAAGGCGGCACGCCGCGCCAATTAACCTCTGGTAATTATCACCATAGTGGGAAACTCGCGTGGCGAGCAGATGCTAAGGCCATTGTATTTTCAGCAAACCGTATTGCAGACTGGGAATACAAGCGCCTAGAAGGCGACTTATTCGAAGTTGATTTTAACCGTAATATCACCCAGCTTACGTCGGCTCCTGGTCGTGAGTACGCACCTAGTTTTTCCGAAAATGGTAAACATCTGGCTTATCTTAGTGCATCGAATGCGCTAAACCCTTACCGTAATAGCAAGCTGAATATCATGGATTGGCAGGACAAAACCTCCCACATGATTGCCAAAGACTTCGACCGCTCAATCCAAAACCCAACTTGGATTAGCAGTGATAGACTGGCGATGACGTACGATGACCACGGCAAGCGAAAGCTCGCGAGCATCACCACAAAAGGCAAAATTACCGACATCACAGATACGCTCTCAGGCACAACCCTTGGTCGCCCTTATCTAAGCGGTGAATTTAGTGCTAACTTTGATGGAGAAATTGCCTTTACTCAGGGTTCGAGTGAGCGCCCTGCTGACATCGCAATCACGACAAGAAAAGGCAAAGTAGCGCAATTAACCCGCCTTAACGAAGACCTACTTGCACATAAAACCCTTGGTAAAGTGCATGAGATCACGTATAGCTCGTCGTTCGACGGGGAGAAAATTCAGGGCTGGTATATTACGCCACCAAATTTTGACCCAAACAAAAAATATCCATTACTACTAGAAATTCACGGTGGTCCACACTTAGCCTACGGCCCCCATTTCTCAGCAGAATTACAGCGTTATGCCGCCGAAGGTTATGTGGTATTTTACGACAATCACAGAGGCAGCAGCTCTTACGGCGAACGCTTTGCGATGTTGCTCAAGTACAAATACAGCTCGAAAGAAGACTTTGCCGATCATAACTCAGGGGTAGACGCTATGCTTGAGAAAGGCTTTATCGACAAAGATAATCTGTTTATTGCTGGCGGTTCTGCAGGTGGTATCGCAACAGCCTACGCAATTGGCTTAACTAACCGTTTCAACGCTGCTGTTGTCGTAAAGCCTGTGATCAACTGGCTGAGTAAAGTGCTTACCGCTGACAGTGGCCTTGGTCAAATTCCAACGCAATTCCCAGGTATGCCATGGGAGCATATGGAACACTATTGGCAACGCTCACCGCTTTCGCTCGTTGGCAATGTAACCACCCCAACCATGCTAATGACGGGTGAAGAAGACTTGCGCACGCCAATGGCCGAAACCGAACAGTTCTACCAAGCACTTAAGCTGCGTAAAATTGATTCTGTACTGGTCAAAATTCCAGGTGCGCCACATGGAATTGCAGGCCGTCCTTCTCGGATGATCAGTAAGATTGAACATACCCTAGCTTGGTTTGAAAAATATAAGAAGTAAACGTCATTTGCTTATTTCGATAACCTGGCTTGAGGTCTACAGGCCACATTACTCATGTATCCTGTAGACCCCTCCCTCTGAAAAATGACACTATTTTAGAGAGACATAAAAGCACTTAGTCTCATCTTGTATGCTTGCTCCGCATAAAATTAATGTGGTGGGTGATGAGATGGACGCTCCCAAATCGGCGTCAATGCGCCAAACTGATAGTTGCAAACACAGTTATTAGGAGAGTCCATCATGAATAACGTTAGCACGCTTTCAATTGATCTAGCAAAAAATGTATTCCAACTTTTATCGTTTGATAAGCAAGGTAATAAATGTTTTTCCAGAAGGTTAGATAGAGCAAAGCTCTTGCAAACATTGACCCAATTACCTGCTTGTAATGTTGTTATGGAATCATGCTCAACGTCTCATTATTGGGGGCGGTACTGCTTACAAGCTGGGCACCAAGTTCAGCTTATCCCTGCGCAACATGTTACCCCTTTTGTCCGTGGCAATAAAAACGATAAAAATGATTGTATGGCGATTTATGAAGCGAGCCTTCGACCTAACATTCGCTTTGTTCCTGTAAAAACAGAGCATCAACAAGCAATCCTAGCACTACATCGCTATCGGGAGCGGCTCATACATAATCGAACCGCCTGCATCAACCAAACATGTGGTTTGTTACTTGAATTTGGCATCGTCATCAAAAAGAGCTTAAAGTCTTTTCGTGCAACCATTGCTGATCTGCTCAACCGTAATTTACATGGAGCTTTAAATCTACTCCTCAGAGACGTTTATGAAGAAATGCAAAAGTTAGACGCCAATATTAAAAATGTAGAGGCACAATTTAAGCAGTTTAATGAACAGAGCCAAGCTGCTCAAATTATCCAATCCATCCCCGGAATTGGGATTATCAACGCATCGGCATTGAGTGCCACAATAGATAAAGGGCAAGCATTTTCTAATAAAAAGGAGTTGGCTGTGTGGCTTGGGATCACACCACGTCAATATGCTTCGGGTGAAACCAATAAGATGGGAGGGATCACCAAACGAGGTGATCGTTATCTAAGAAAACAACTCATTCATGGTGCCCGTACAGTGGTCAATCATGCGCACAAAAAGCAGGATGATTTAAACAAATGGATCAACGCATTGGTAGAACGTCGCGGTAAAAATAAAGCGGTGGTGGCCACGGCCCACCGATTGGCTCGCTTAATGTGGATATTGCTACAAAGAAATGAACCTTATAAAGCCCAATATACACAAAGTGAGGCGCAATCATGACTCAAATTATGGCTATTAAGGAGCCCGGTCGTGACAAGGGCCTCGAGCCCGAGTGGGTGTTTATGAGCCCTTGATAGCCATATTCTCATTGCTGTAAACATAACGATGAACAAAAGGTCAAACCTACCTAGTTAAACCCGTTATAGGCAAGGCATTCAATGCCGCGTGGGTGTATTCTACTTTTTGGGTGGCTAGGTTCGAAACTCATTAGGGGCGCTGAAAGTCAGTTAAGCCCGAATATATGTCAGAGCAGCACCTTATTTAGGGTGACTCAAAGTGACTGTTTATCAATACATACAAATAGTAAATGAGAGATAAATAAAAGAAGCAACAAGGCTGTTAAAACAACCTTGTTGGATGAGTATTACTTGACAGCAGCTGAGCGTCCATATATGTCTTTGTTATTTCTCTATGTGTGTGATGATGCTTATTGTAACGACTTAAAAAATTGCGATGCGCAATCAGCTCATAAAATACCAATTGTCGTCAATTCAAAGTTCGATCCCGCCCTGCCAAGGAGATAGCTAGCGAAGGTTCTGAGTTAATGTGTAGAGAAGGTGATGATCTCATAGCATACCCGCACGATGCGGCAATAGTTTCGCCAGAGCTAGTGCCAAATATGCAGTCAATAAAGCTGAATAAGTGCTATAAATATATAATGTATGAAATAGAGGCGGCTTTATGTATAAACAGACCAAGTTGCTCTTTGACTCGGATTTTTAACCATTATGTTCAGCTTTCTTGCGTACGCATTACCTCTTGCAATGGCAGTTCTTGGTATTCTTGCTGGCTCTTATGAGTGTTGGAACAAGGAGCGCCACAGACCTACTAAGCTCGGAATTGTACTTCTTTCCTCGATCCTATTAATTACGTTCGCGCAGATAGTTATTTCACACGCCCAAGAAGAAAACAAAAATAGGGTGCATATATCTGCGCAGATAGCTCTCGCCAACCTTCAAAATGTATTCGATTTCTACAGCAAGCGTTGCTTTGAAGCAATGCAAGGCAATTACTACTTTTACGAGGGAGACAAAGATGCTTTTATGCAAGCTTTACGTTTAGCCCCTTACTCCATCGCAGAGGAAATCAAAGACAATAAAAAGGCGCTGATAGCGGCTGGAATGAATTCCGGGATGGCTGATGACTTTGAAGGAATTTTCACACATACCTACCAAGATTATCAGACAATTCCGGATGACGAACTTCCCAGAAGCTTGGAATACATGATTAGAATTTCACGCGAGCGGCTTTTTAAGGAGCTACTAAAAGGCGAGCTGGCAAGTAATTCTCATGACTAACTACACAATCAATTTTACGTTCAACCTGATATCTCCCTCATTTTGAAACATTCCACTAATTTTAGTTTAGTGTAACCGCATGTAAAAATACTGAAATATTACGACACAACGAGCCGTTTGTGAGCTAAATCCACACAGTACAATTAGCTCACCAATTAACTAGGTGTGTGTTGTATGCGAGCCACTTTAGCACTATCAGAAGCTGTTATTAGCGTGACGATAATGGCTGACACTCACAACAAACTTCCACCATTTTTGGCTGTATCTTTGAGGTGGGTGTCTTGTCATTTTGTTGGTAATGCGCATCAGTGGGGCTCAAAAGGGTATACAGGAGCCCCATCGTCAAAAACTAGGTTTCTTTGAGTATTTGGAACTTCAATATCGACTAAGAGTTAGCGGTATTATCAGTTTTACCTTCGCGCTCCACCGCGCCAATCATACTCACCACTTTCTTAGATACTGCTTCAAGCTGCCTAGAAGTAGTTGCACCAAAAATGCCTTCGATAAACTCAGATCGAGTATCTAGTATCGACTCACCAACGACCTCGTTAGTGTCAGTGTTTATTAGCTTTACATTGAGCTTCAGCTCGGCATCACCCGCCATTACACCTACCATAAAGCGGCCAAATCCAGACACATAACGAAAGTGCTCGATGGTGATCTCGACTGATAAAGGTGCTTGAGCTGCACTTCCAGACTCAACAATACTGCCATTAAAGTCTTTGGCTATTAGTGCTTTTAGCTCATTAATGCTGTTAGAAAGTGACTTACTTTTAGAAACTGAGTGCGATGAAGTAATATCCAAAAATACATTTTGTGGCGTGTTCCCTACAGCTCTATTCGCTGTTTTACTTGTCTCTTGAATGTGGGCGGCGCAGCCACTGAAAATAAGCACTGCGATTATTACGGCAAATATTTTAAGATGTTTCATTAGGGGCAAATTTCCGACCTTCAATATATATTCGGTTAACGACATGCTAACCTTCGTTGGCTGCTATGGTATCAAATATTTTCCCGTAATGGGTAAGCAGTTGAATCACCTCTGTTCTTTGGCTTTGCATCGATTGTGATTTATTTGATAGGTTTAATGACCAAAGCCTGGGTTAACTAAGTTTCCTTGTGAAGAGTATTAAGCAAACTCTGTAGTGGATACATCAGCAATTTCGTTCAAGTTTTTTATTGATAGCTTGAATATATTGACTTGGTAGTTTTGCAAAAGTGCTCAAACAGAAGGAGGGAGTGTGAGTAAAAATAATCACTTTATATATACCCATAGTGCTCAGCAGGATGATGTGTCCATGCTGAGCGCAACCATGAGTGATTTCACCTACACCAAACATGCTCATGAAGAGTACTCGATCGGGCTCACTCTAAAAGGCAGACAAGACTTTTTCTGTCGCAGTGCTTTTTATAAAAGTCAGCCTGGCTGCGTAATGCTTTTCAATCCCGAAGATATCCATGATGGTCATTCTGGGGGCGAACACAGCTTAGAATATGTGATGCTTTACGTGCACCCAAGAGAATTGCAACCACTGTTTCGCTCTCTTGGTTATAAACAAGAAACAGTACTAAGACTTAACGACACCTTGTTCAATGACCCACTGTTGCGCTATCAAGTTCTTACCATATCTCAGCAACTTTTGGGACGATCCTACTCCAAAATTGAGCACGAAGCCGCCTTGTTTCAGTTGGCTCAATCATTGGTTCGTTTGCATGGCTGTTTAGAGTTACCACTTCGTAAAACAAGGGCTGAAATTTTAGTACTAAGAGCTAAAGACTATATATTGGCGAATCTTGCCAACGATATTTCGGTTGATGACATCGCTGATGTCGCCAATATGTCTAAATATCACTTTATTCGAGCTTTTCGAGAACACTTTTGCATAACTCCACACCAGTATGTTTTGAATTGTCGTATCAACTATGCTCGCAAACAGCTACTTGTAGGCCGTAGCGCCACCACCGCAGCGGTAGAGTCCGGCTTTGCTGATGCCAGTCACTTAAATCGTAACTTTAAACGCGTATTTGGCATGACACCAAAACAATTTCAGTTGCAGTTGGGCCGTTAGCTTAGCTCGTCGACTGCTTATATCGGAGTAGTAAATCATGTCAGAAATTTTCGCCTATGCTATCGGGGTAATGTATACCCCTGGGCCTATCAACTTGCTTGGTCTACATAGTGGTCTAAACAAACAGACGCGTGTTCATCTCGGTTTTTTCGCCGGTGTTGGAATGGCAATGTTCATCTTGTTCGTTATCTTAGGGATTGTCGGGCTCAAGTTTATTAATCCACAGCTACTGCCTTTTATCAGCTTGGCTGGGTGCCTTTATATTCTATATATTGCTTGGAAAGTGGCACATGCTAACGTTGAGCTCTGTGATAAGCGAAGTGCGGCCAAATCGTTGAGCTTTCGAGACGGACTTTTCATGCAGCTACTCAACCCCAAAGCGCTAATCGCAACGTTGCCGGTTTCTACCATTCAGTTTCCAAGCGTTGGCATTACCGGCATTGCCGTTGTCATATGGTCAATGCTCCTTGCTGTACTTGCATTCGGAGCCCCCACTAGCTATTCGATAGTGGGTTCAATGATGGGTAAACAGATCTCCGATCCCAAGTATTTTAAAGCTTTTAACTTAGTAATGGCTGCGCTATTAGTCTACGTGTCTTTAAGCATTGGTTATGACCATGTCATAGTGCCTTGGATAGTGAAATAACAAATGAGTAGGTAGTAAGGATAATGGCTGACACCCACAACAAACCTGAACCGTTTTTGGCTGTATCTTTGAGGTGGGTGCCTTGTCATTTTGTTGTCTTTTTGGTGGTTTTGTCATTCTTGGTGTTCAATAACATGCCTAAAAGAGACTTTTATAGGGTTAAAAAAGGAGTATACCCAAAGCCCTAGAGTTATAGCTACCCATGACATACATGATAAAATAGCTCCGAATATTGGTCCCATTAAGACACCATAAAAAACACCCTCAATACCTGTTTTATATTCACCAAACCACTCTATTGTATTAAAACCAAATAATGCTGCGATCCCAAAACAAGTGGTTAAAATGCTCATACTAACGGTAAAGCCAATGAATAAAATTTTTAATAGAGATATTTTTGAGATCCTTCTTGCGACTACTTCCATTCGTTTCCTTCTCCTAGGTTGTATAGAAATAATGACTTCCACATGCGGCTAGTCATCTCATTTTATTAACACACAGCCGTAACTGTAAATTAAATTTGCGCACCACCTTTACTTAGCTCCCATAAACGGCCGACACCCACCACAAATCTGTATCTCCTTGAGCGGTGCGGTTTCGAATTGGAAGTCAGCTATTAAAGTTTCCGTTATGCTCTAATGTGATATAACGCTGTAATAGAATAGGTTCTGGCCTGTCATTTAAGTATACTTTTGCTTGGAGTACATATTCTCCATATATCAGCTCTTTTAGCAGAAAATTATTCGACTTTTGTGATCTGCATTGGATAGTCTCTGGTAGCTTTTATGTAAGAAACACTCTACATATTTAACATTTTCCAATGCACCTTTATAATACGATTTAAGAATAACACGAATATCACAATGTGGAATTCCATTTAAGCCGGTTCTAGACTGGAATTCAGCCTGTCTATGCCCTCTTAAGAATACTATATGATTTAGATAAACATAGTCTGCTGGAAGTTTGTCTGTTTTATCCAACTCAGCTTCTCTTTTCACTCCTTTTTAAACAACGACCTTTGAAGGTTCAACTTTTAATTCAACAAATTCCCTCACTTTGAAGGAGAATCCTCCTCCTGATTTTTTTGAAAAATAAAAAAGTTTCCAAGCAAAAAACAGAGTAAACACTACTATTCCTAACTCAATTATTTTAAAAGCAACTTCCATAATAACTCTCAACAATTTATAATTATAAAAAACTCTATAGCAAACCCAACCACACTTAATACAAACACAAAAACCAAAATAAAATCAATTCAAACCCATTCATTTTTTAAAAAAATAAAAATAGTAATGAAACATAAAAATATCAAGCCACATAAATGAGGAAAAATACGGGCAGTGCTCATTAGCAATCATGGAAATAGCGTCCGATACAAATAGCGACTAAATCATTAATCGTGATTCGAAAAGGAAATGGCTGACACCCACGACAAACTTTAACCGTTTTTTCTCTTTCTTTGAGGTGGGTGTCTTAATCTTCTTTGGTCTACTATCGTTCTTTATTTTTTAGCGTGCTTGCACCCGATACCGAACCTTATTGCTCGTTCCAACATTATTCGTTAATTGTAATATGCCTTTTGTTATACCAGTTGGTATAGTAAATGTAAGACTAGATGGTGTATGAGTTGAAGGAACAAGTGTTTTATTTCCCATTATGATGCGGGTTTTATCATCAAACCCCACTCCCTTAAGCTCATATTGCTCACCTTCTTGAACTTTGATTGAGGCATATCCAAATATTAACGGTGAACCCGCTTTGTATGGGCTTAATCGCACTTCATTAGAACGCTTATTTCGAGTGTAAATAAATGCCTTATATTTGCGAAATGGTAGATTGAGCTCAAAGATTAGCTCTGAGTTAGTGTGCGATGTTGGCGCGATATTATAAATTTCTTCACCGTTATAGATAACCACTTTTGGGTTCTCCAGCCCGGCAAAGTCATCACCAGTAAATACAACACTATCGCCGATACGATAAATTCGAGGTAATGAATAGCCATTGTAGTAGCCGGCTTGAGAGGATATTTGTACACTTGGTGAGTCGCTTAATCTAAAGCCTCGTACTCGCTCATACGGCTCAGCGTCATAAATATCTAACACTTTGTCGCCATCATTATCTAGATCGATAAAATCCTCAACCCCGTCTTTGTCAGAGTCTTCAGGCCACCCTTTCGCGTTGAGTTTTTCGTCGGCGTCCGCGACTCCATCATTATCAGAATCAAGATCCAAAAAGTTTAATTTATCATCTTGATCTGCATTTCCTGAGCCTTCGCGCTCATCACTAATGCCGTCGCCATCACTGTCTAAGTCTAATAAGTTAATTACCCCGTTATTGTCCTCATCGAGTGTAGCGCCTTGCTTTACATAATACTCATAGAAGTCATGGATAGAGTCTCTATCGGTATCAATACGAGTTGGTTCAACACCAATTGCATATTCTGCATGATCATCAATACCGTCGGTGTCCTTATCTTTAAATACGTAAATTTCATAGGAATAGTCCGGCGCGCCACCCGAAAAATCATCAATGACGCTCAAATTGAATTTTCCGTCATGGGGTATTTTAGTCAGGATATGCGCCATTTTGAGTGCGCTATGGGTATGGATCTGCGATGAGTTGATCACAAAACCACCTTGCTCGGAAAAATACACTTTAGGCTTAAAATTATCGGAGCTATAGGTAATGCGAGCTGAGATATAGTCGCCCTTGTTTGCACTAAATTGGTACAAATCACCATTATCACCCGCATTTGAAATAACCCCTTTTACTTTAAACGGAAGTTGATGCGCAACTTTTACCGCATTGCTGGGGTTATCATTAGGTTCAATCTCGACAATTTCGGGATAACGAGCGCGTTGACTGTCAAATGGAAACTCATCATGCTCGTCTAACACACCATCACCATCTTCATCTTTGTTCTGCCAAGTTCCCTTAGCTGGGTCGAACGAACCATTATGTGGAGTTGCAAACACAATTGTACTAGCTAGTGCAAATGCCAATAAAATGCATCGTGATGTCATAAACAATCCTTATTAATGTTGTTTTTTTATTAAAGTCTTTCAAATTTTTCACCCTGCGACCCGCTTCATACTTGTACTCTTTCACTAATTATTTTGAATACATTACACTGGGTGTCTTCGTTTTTTGCTTGTTACTTTCAGCACTCAACTCCCACCCCGCTCTACGCTAAAACTGACTTTTGCACCACCGCTTGAGTTATTGCCTAGTTTGAGTTGTCCACCGTGGTTTTCAATAATAATGCGAGAGAGCATAAGGCCTATGCCGTTGCCATCAGCTTTGGTGGTGTAAAATGCTTCAGCAGCTTCGTTTAGGTTGGAAAAACCGGGGCCTGTATCTGTGACCGTAAACGCTAACTTGTCTGCATCGGGGGTGATGTTGAGTGTGACTTCTGGCGAAGGTGTGCACGCTTCTTGGGCATTGTTAATAAGATGGCAAAGCACCTGTTTGATTTGACTCGTATCAAAAAAACCGAGCAGGTCCGCTGTGCTTTCTACCTTTAGCTGAGGGTAGATACTTTGTAGCTGAGTGCAAAACTCACTGAGTGCAACAATCTGCTTATGCGCAGGAGGTAATTTGGCAAGTGAGGCATAGTTGCCCATAAAAGATTTAAGGTAATTGGCGCGCTCGTTGATGAGTGACAGCCCACTAGTAAACCTTTCTAAATCTAACTCACGGTCTAGGCGCTTGGTTAGGCTGCGAGCTATCGTACCAATCGGCGCTATGGTGTTATTGATCTCGTGACTTAAAATACGGACAAACCGCTGTAAGGCGTCTTTTTCTTGTTGATATAAAATACTATCGAGCTGTTTTAAAACCAGTAAAGTGTGAGGTTTATTGGCAATGTAGCAGCTGTCGTGTTCAAGCAAAAAAGCATGCTCGGTACCGTCAAGCATCACCGAAACCTTTCCTTGTTTTTGCTGAGCTTGTAATGACTGAAACCAGCGCCAAGCATCGTCTTTGTAACAGTCAAAAAAGGTGCGCTCAGCGTAGCTGTTGGCAAATGCAACGCTTTGTTTGTCAAACACGATAAGTGCACAATCAAGCTTTTCAATGATTTGCTTTAGCAGGTCGCTTTGCTCTGCCAGCGCTCGCTGATCGGCTTGCATGGTTTGTGCAAGCGCGTTTAAGTGTTCCACCGTTGAATATAATTGTGCGTCTTTGCCATGTGCCGCTCTTAGAGCATAATCGCCTTGGCGAAGCGATATCAACAAGGTATCAATGAGATTAATAGTGTTTTGTCTTGTAGAGCTATATTTATAAGTGAGCAGTGCAAAACACAGCGCAAATACCAAATCTAGCAATATAACGAGTGCAACCGGGTAATTGTGCACAAGGAGCAGAACGTTAGCAATAACGAGTAGTAATGCACTTAACAACCAGTGTCCAAATCGATAAAACAAGCTTGCTTATCTCCTACTCATATTTATCCATTTTGCGATACCACGCACTGCGCGATAGTCCCAAGCTCTTCGCCGCTTTTGATACATTACCACCGTGAAATTCCAGTCTTTTAAATAGTGCTTGCTCAATAATTTCATCCAGCGTTAAATCGTGATTTTCTGATGTGCTCACAGTAGCAGTATTCACCGATTGCAACGCTGAGTGCGGTGTGGGACTGAGCGCCAAATCGCTGGCAAATACTCGGGCGTTTGAACATGTAAATACCACGCGCTCCATCATATGTTTAAGCTCTCTTACATTGCCAGGAAAGTCATAAGCACTCAGTGCTTTAGCAGCACAAGGCATAATGATTGGTGGTGATTTTTTGTAATCTTGACTGAAGCGCATTAAAAAACGCTTTGCTAATGGCAAGATATCCTCTGGGCACGCTCTTAAAGGCGGTATTTCTACTTCTATAGTATTTAATCGATAATATAAATCTTGGCGAAACTGGTTATTGGCAATCGCTTCATTAAGTTGGCAGTTGGTGGCAGAAATTATTCTCGCAGTATTATCCAAAACTTTGTGACTGCCAACCGCCGCGTACTTCCGCTCTTCTAACACTTGAAGCAACTTTGCTTGAGATTGCAAAGATAAATTGGCAATTTCATCTAAAAACAACGAGCCATTACTTGCGAGTGTAAATGCACCCACTCGATCTGCTTTCGCATCAGTAAATGCCCCCTTTTTATGGCCAAATAACTCAGAGTTAAATAGCTCGTCGCTCACTGCCCCCATATTAATCGAAATAAAACTGCCACCAGCACGACTTGAATGCTCGTGTACATACTGTGCGTAATAGCTCTTTCCTGTGCCATTTTCACCGGTCAGCAAGATGTTCATATCGCTTTGTGCCAACTGGGTGAGCTGTGTCAGCACACGCTGTTTTTTCTCACTTTGCGTAACAAAGTTGATCGTTTGTTGGGGCTGTTTAAGGCGTTCGTTTTCAGCAGATAGCCGCGCTAAATGTTGTCTGTCAGCTCGCTTCTCGATTTGTACTTTGATGCTATGAGCAAGGCGCTCATCATCCCATGGCTTTTCAATGAAATCGGCCGCTCCTTGCTTTAGGGCAGTAACGGCAAGGTCTAATGTCGCCCAACCAGTCATCACCACAATGGGTAAAAGCGGATCTATTTGAATGAGCTTAGCAATCGCCGCCAACCCTTCTTTGCCACTGGTGGTGTCATGGGTAAAGTTCATATCCAATAGCACCAAGTCCACTTCCTGTGTACTGACATAATCAAATGCTGCGTCTGGTGTCACCACACCATGGCAAGCATAGCCTTCATCCTCAAGTAAAAACTTCAGACTCGCCTGAATATCAAGCGAGTCGTCTACTATTAACACCTTTTTCAAATTATTATTCCATTCTTAAGCTAACCGCAGGTTGGACTTTTATGCTGCGTTTCACCGGGATATAAAGCGCAAGGCATACCGCAACAAATACCAGTAGCAAAGTAATGCTACCCGCACCAAACATAACACTAAACGGCACAATACCACGGAAAAAGTCTACAGCAAGATAACACAAGATATAGAAAATTAATGCAGAAATAGTCAGCCCTATAACGGTATGGGTTAGATTTTTCTTGATAAATAACAACATGATCTGGCGATCTTTGGAGCCAAGCGCACGGCGGATGCCTATTTCATAGCTAGATTTATTAATATTACTAAGGCCCATGGCATAAATGCCGATTAAAGAAAGCGTTAAGGCAAATCCACCCACAATCAAAAACACATAAATGATGCTAGTGAATGCCCCCATCATAGAGCGATGGTTGTCGTAGTGATCAAAAACATAGCTAGTTTCGAGCTTACTTGAAAGCCTACCTAACACGCGATAGAACGCTTCGTAACTTTGGCTTGGCGGCAGTTCAGTGACGAATTTAACCGCCATTGCGTTATCCTTTGGCGCATATTGACGAAAACTAAAATAGACCTCATGACGACGTTCACTGGCGACAACGCTCATTTCATCCACTGCTATGCCAATTATTTTAGCACTTGGCCATTTTGCATCACGTAACATCAGTGAGCGCCCCAATACTTCCTCACTGCCAAACAAAGCCTTTGCGAGAGACTGACTAATGATCACCACGGGTGCCGCTTCTGTGTTGTCTTGTGCGGTAAAGTTTCTGCCGCTTTGCAGTTCGCGCTTGAAAAGATGAGTTACAGCTTCAATATTTATGATTTTATCGGTGTAGACTTCGCCTTCGCTTGTTTGCACATCAAGTTCAATCTCACGCTGATACACGCGCCCTTCTTTAAAAGCAGGATCCAGTGTCATACCCACAACCAACGCGCTTGCCATTTCGACCGCTTTATCACTCGAAAATTCGTTTTCAGCTTGAAATTGCAGCTCAGTGGAATGCACCCCTTTGAGAGTCTCTCCGTCGATGTTTCCCGCCATAGAGTACATCACATAACCTATGGTGCTCGACGCCATCAACATAAAGCTCACTAAAGTCACCTGCAAAGACAATAGCCGTTTTGACATCAATCCAGCCTGTTTGCCGGTTGCACCTCGCGTGCCGTCTCGCAGTACATCATTGATGTTAAAGTTAGCGGTTTTCACTGCAGGTAACAGCACAGCAATAGTAAATACAAAGCTTATCAACAACAATGACACCAAGATAGTGATGGTATTTAATTGCCAATACCACCAGTACGGCATTTTGCCACCAATCATCATATTAATAACAAAGTTCAATGCCCGCAAACCGAGATCCGTTAGCAATAGCGCCACTACCCAACTGCTAAAGCAGTAAATAAAGCCCTCACAAGCATGCTGCTGAACAACTCTTAATTTTTTCGCACCAATCGCGGCACGAATAGCCGATTCTTTTTGTCTCTCGATTATTTTGGCAAAGAGTAAGTTACTAATGTTGATTGAGGAAATAAGCAAAATGAGTACGATACCTATCATAAATAGGGTAAATACAAATATCGCCTCACCATCAGTGTTGTATTCTACTAAAGTCATTGATTCAACTCGAACTGTTTTATCCACCTCGAGCTCTGACTGACTAGCGCGTTGCTTCGCGTAGTCAGTGAAGAATAAACTTAAGCGTTGCTCTAGCTTTGACTCTACCACCTCGTTTGGCATCTTATAAATAATATCAATAGCATCAGCAGGTGCTGCGTTATTACCTTTAAGCGGTAGCCAGAGTTTAGAAAATATCGGGAAGTTATTACGTTTGGGCATCACGCCGATTATCTCGTAGGGCTTTTGATCAACGATCATCGTACGCCCAATAACATCTTCGCTACCTTGGAATAAATGCGACCATAGATAGTCTGAAATCACGACTACATCTTGAGCTGATCCCACAAAGTCCTCAGCGGTATAAAATCGCCCGAGCTCAGGCTTAATATCCATAAACTGGAAAAAGCGCTCATCAACATAGGAGCCTCGATAATGATTTCCTCGCTCAGCGTCACTTACCCAAACACTCACAGGTGCAATATAAAGCCACTCCTCAAGTTGCTTAACTTCATCAAGTTCTCGTAGTTGTGGCAGCATGCTATATTCAAATCGATTTTGCGTGCTGATAGGGTTGCGAACCTTGAAGATCCTGATTTCAGAGCTGCCATTCCCTACTTGGCTATGTGAGAATGCCACGGTATAAATATAATTAAAGCCAATCAATGATATGGTCAAACTACCAACCATAATAAACATCATCAATAACGTAAATCGCATTGATTTTGCGATGTTTCTCAGCGCATAGCGAAAATCTAAAAGTAATCCCATACTAAGCTCCAACGACTTTACTTACACGGTCAAGCTGCTTTTTATCTCGTAAAATATTGCCATCAAGCATTGAGATCACCCGGCTGGCGTAGGTCGTTGATTCAATATCATGCGTTACCATACATATCGTTTTGCCAGCTGCATGAAGCTCGCTCAACAACCCTAGCACTTGCTGGGCATTGTTTGAGTCTAAGTTACCAGTCGGCTCATCGGCGAGAATGAGGTCGGGGCTGTTAATCAACGCTCTTGCAACTGCGGCCCGCTGTTGCTGACCACCTGAAAGTTGAGAGGGAAAATGATTTACTCGGTTTTCTAACCCCACCATCGCCAGTGCATCTTTGGCTTTTTGCTCCATTTCTTTTTGGCTAATGCCGCCGATATAAGTCAGCGGTAACATGACATTTTCAAGTACATTTAAATCACTGATAAGATTAAATGCCTGAAAAATAAAGCCTATATGGTTAGCGCGAATATGAGCACGCTCGTCTGAGCTCAAATTAAATGCTTGGTTACCGCTGATAAAATACTCGCCGTTACTTGGCTCATCAATCAGGCCCAAAATTGACAGTAACGTAGACTTGCCGCACCCCGAAGGTCCCGTGATAGCCACAAACTCGCCGGGCTCTACCACGAGATTAATACCGTCTAGTGCTTGAGTTGCAATTTCATCCGTCTGAAACCGCTTTTTGATGTTATTAAGTTGAATGACTGAGTTCATAATAGTGTCCTGTTAACGCACTAGCACTTGGCTATCTTGAGTATACTTTTCCATATCGGAAATAATGATAGTTTGATTTTTATTAAGGCCTTCAAGCACTTCGATGTAGTTTACCGAACGCTGACCAAATTTAACCGTTTTTTTCGTCGCGAGATGTTTATTAACAACAAACACGCTCGCTTGATTATTTGCAATGGCATTGGCCGGTATTGCGACGAATATAGCCTCGGGTTTATAGCTCGTTACAATAACCCCTTCAATGTTAAGTTTATCTCTGGCTTCTCTTGGCAAAGTGCCTTCAATGCTCAGCTCCACTTCAACTTGGCTATTGGTGACCTTTGGGGAAACACGTTTTACGATGGCGTTAAAACGCGAAGTGTAAGTATCGATTGTAGCCGACTGCCCAACTTGTACATGCGGCGCATCTAGTTCCGCGATGTTTATCTTAGCAACCAGCAAACGCGGATCTGCCACCTCTGCAACTGAACTGGTATTAGACAATTGCATGCCCACTTCAATCAGCACATCCTGAATTTGTCCAGTGATTGGCGAGCGCACATCAAGCGCTGCGATATTCTCTTCAAGTAGCTTAATTTCGGATCGTAGGCTTGCTTGCTCAGCCAGCTGCGCTTTGGCTTTTGCCTGCTGTACTTGTTGCTGAGTGGCAACCCTAGCTTGCTGTAACTCCACTTGCTTTTGACTACGCTGCATTGCAAACTCGCTGCGTTGATGATCAAGCATAGAGATCGTGCTATTGCCCTTTTCTATTAAGGTTTTTTGCGCCTGCCACTGAATTTTGTCTGCTTTATAACCCAACAAAGCATCATGATGTGCGGTGTGGGCCTCTTGCACTTTGGCCTTTAACTCTGCAAGTTCGGCCTCATGTTGTGCTGAAATTTTGGTAAGTTGGCTATGTTTTTGAATGAGCGCTTCGCGCAGTGATGGGTTTTCAAGCCGAGCAAGTAGCGTACCTTGAGTGACCATTTCACCCGGTTTAACCAGCACTTCAACTACTTTGCCGCCACTACTACTAGTAACCAAATGGCGTTTCTCCAATGCAAGACTACCAAGTCCCTTAACACTGAGTTCAAACTCGCCCTGTTGGACTGTAGCAACGATTAACTCTTCTTGGAAAACCACGTTTGATGCACTTTGGGTATACGCTTTGGCAAAAAACACCAAACCGACCACAAGTAGCACAATTACAAGCAACGCGAGCTTCTTAATCGGCATGCGCTTTGTTTTCGCCAGTTTTATATCCATACTTTGTACTCCACTTTGAGAATACAGTTGATGAATCAAATTTCAGGCCAAACTTTTTCTAATTATAAATCAATAACATAAAAATAAATTAAGATAATACCCGATAAAGCATGTCTCGAAAATGAGACACGACTACAGTAATGACTGTGCCAAAAGCGAGACAAAAGCTGAGCTATTTTTGCTTTGTCATTATAGAGAGGTCAATTCCTATTATATTTCTGAGCATGTTGCTGTTTGCGCCTCGTACAATGCGCTAAGACTTTGAGCTTTTCATCTTCGCTGTAACTTGTCCAGCTGGTGATTTCGTCCAACGTCCTAAAGCAGCCTAAGCACACATCTTTATCATCCAAACAGCACTTTCTGATGCAAGGAGATTGGACCAAATTACAACTTGAGTGTGACATCGCTGCTCCTTTAAATAGATTTACTCAAAATAACTTGCCGGAAAACAAGACTCTCTCTTTTTGCCTTTAAAATGATGGCAGACCTCTCCCGTTTCGATATTAACTAAAAAGGAATGGTCAATATCCTTAAAGTAAAACCAAATGAACTCCATGTCTTCTTCTAAGAAGTGTTGTTCAAAAGTGGGCTCATCAAAATGCGCCGCTAGCGCATCAATATCTGTTATTTCATCGTAGCTAGCGGCATAAATAGTTAGGCTCATGAACGTGGCTAAAACAAAAAATACCTTAACTAGGCCAATATGCATCTTGTTACCTTTAGTCATTTTATTGGACGAAATACATCATCTTCATCAATCAATATACAAACTGGGTGGGGCTATCCCCACCACATACGCACGACCTGTTGCGCGTCGTTTAACTCAATATTAAGTCGCTGAGGTTGATGATCTTGGGTAAGCATATCTCCAGATTGATACACCCTAACCACTTTTCCAACAATTGTTTGTAGGGATTTTGAATAATCAATATCTTGCACCATTTAACCCTTATTTATGCTGGATGTTTAAAGCCAACGACGCACTCTCCTTTGATAGCGTAAATAGGCATCTCCAAAAGTTTGTTCCATCATTTTTTCTTCAAATCGAATGTACCATCTGTCGGCAATAAGTAAAAAAGCAGTCACAAACAAAAATGACACGAGTGCACCACCGATTAATACGGCATAGCCTAGTAATGCAATGACAAAACCTAGGTACATGGGATTGCGGGTATATTGAAATACCCCAGCCTCCACTAATTTATCAGGCTTATTGAAAGTCATAATATCGGTTTCTTCCCTCGCGAATATCATGCTGCCCGACTTGGCCAGTGCAAACCCCAAAGCAATCGGTATTAACCCTAACAGATTGAAAGGGTAATAAATAAAATGTGGTGCAGCAGTCAACCAACACACCACAGGCATCAATATGACAAATAAAAACAGTAAAATAGGAGGCAGTAGCTTTTTCATGATGTTATTCCTTACCTTTAGAACAATAATTAGAGATAAGGTAATGCGAATTTTGTTGCTATGCCTTAACCTATGTTAAGCCAAGCTCTTTTCTAATTCTCGACAGCGATACATCCGTGATCCCAAGGTACATTGCGATATGGCGCAAAGCAACCGAGCGGCTTAATGCTTGATTTTCTGTGATAAAGCGTAAGTACCTTTCCTTTGCACTTAACTGGAGTAACGCCGCTTCGCGTTTCTCTTTTTTAAGCACTAACTGTTCATAAATTTTGCGCACAAACCGTCCCCAGTTGAGGTTTTGCTCAGATACAGTGACTAAGTCAGCATAGCGAATTTCGGCAATAACACAGTCTGTTAGCGTTTGCGTTGAAAATGGACTCGGCTGTTCTTCTAGATAACAAGATAAACAAGAGAATGCCCCGCCCTTCTGTAGCAGAGATTTGTTCCGTTCATTACCCTTTTCATCTAGGTAGAAATAACGTCCATAACCATCTAATAAGAAATAAACACTCGAGATTTTCTCACCTTGTTCGAATAGCATCGTATCGGCTGTGATATGACCGATTTTTATATACGGAGCCATAAGAAGCCAATCCTCAAGTGAGAAGTCCACCAACCGCCCATATACAGCTAACCATTTTTGATAATTTTCGTTACTTGATTTAGACATTAGTGTAAGTGCTTTTCGAATATTAACAGGATTTTATTGTCGTAAGGTATCGTATCGAACTGCTGATATCCAAGCTTTTGGTATATGTGCTGCGCTCGCGTATTATCTGCAAAAACATCTAGCCAAACTCGCGTTGTACGCAACTCCTCTAACACGTATTTTTCCATCTGATTTATCGCTTCTTGCCCTATTCCCAATCCCTTTTTAGCAACCACAATCCGGCAAAATTCAACACTTTTCAGTTCTGGTTCAACGGCTAAAATTATAAAGCCAACTATTTCACTATCTGAGTGGATTGTTAAATAGTGTATGTTGGGCTCAGAAAATAACTGCTGATGAACAAGCAGCGAATTGCTCAAGATAAATTCCTTATAATCATCCGCATTCTCCATTTTGCTCAAAGCTGGAAGTTGTGTAAAAAACCCCTTGAACTAATGTGAGCATCTCATTCGCTTTTATAGTTAAGTAAGAGCTTTGAATTAAGTTCATTAATGAAAAGGCTATCCTGTAACCTCGATTCTTGCTCGATCAGCCACGCTTCAAAAACTTCTAATGTAGCTGACTGATAAAGTTGCGATAGCCAATCTTGGAGTGATATATCACAAGCCTCACATAAAGCTTGCTGACATAACCAAATATTTTCAGGCATTGCCACATTCTTACCATACTTGATGAGCTGAGAATGCTGAAAAGCACTTTTTATTCCGACAAGGCCAAGCTTCCCCTGTTCATCTATTGGTGCAAGGTGATTATCTTGCACAAAACGCGGCGATGCTGGGAAGTTGAACACAAACTCAGGAGATTCATAATTGGTGTACTCATATTTAACAATAGCGCCAGCAGATAAATTTGTCGCCTCACATGGAATAGTAAAAGGAATATTGAGGCTGCATTCATTTTCACCAAGGACATAATGGCCATAGACTATAATATCCGTTTGCAACTTAAAGCCATCTCCAGGCTGGTGGCTATCCGGGATAATCAACTCCCCACGTAATAACGTATCGTCACCACGGCTGAGCTTCTGTACCGAAGACTTCTGTAAGTTAAAAAATTCTCCAACGTGTATTTGCTCCCCTTTTCTATTTAACATTGCCGACAACGCGATAGACTCAGGGATCAAAATACCGTCTTCTTTTAGGTAGGGAAATAAGTGCTTGAAGATCCAAACTTGTGGCTCTCTTTTTAGTAATGCTGTCATCGTTTCTGAAATCACGATATCAAAGCTACATTTTTCTTCATCCTGCCATTTTAACGCATCACAACAAACCAAGCGTTCGATACGGTGCTCTACATCAAAAGCATCAATTAACTTTTTTACCGCAGCTATATTTTCTGGATGTATGTCAATCAGGGTTGCCCTAACAGGAAGGTTGGGATGTAGTGCTAACAATGGAAGCAGCAACGTGGCGTAAGGACCAGTGCCTGCGTATAAAATATGAACTTCAGATAACCCTTCTCGCTGTTTATCTTCGATAGCCGCTTTTACACCTTGCATAAAAATCAAACTGCGCAGCAGTTCTTGAGAGCATTTAGCTGCCTGAACAGGAGAAATAGCAACACCATATTCAGTATGAACACTACTCCAATCATTCATATCAAACTGAGTATCAACTCCACTCAGTGTACCAAAGAATTTGACAAACTCGTCAAACAAAGTTGTCAGTTCAGGAGACTCCTTATTTGCAGCGAAAATTCCTGTTAAACACCTGCTTTTAAAGCTATTTAGATCCATATGCTTTCCCATGATATAAAACGCTGTTGTATTAAGTACTTATTCTTATTAAAGTATCATTTAAAAATAGAGTGTATATATTTGCAATAAAAACCTTAAATCAACTCACCGTGATCGGTTTTCTAGTTTGAATCAACAATATAAAAGTAGCGCTTAATTCATCATTTCGACAGCACCTACACCAGATCCAACATTAAAACCTTCAAGTGACTCACTATCTTGGATACTACTAGCAGCACCATTTGCGCTGTTACGTAGCAGGAAGTAACGACTTACTTTTTATAACCAATTAATGATATGACGAGCATTGTGCTCGCCATTTTTGTTTACTCTCATCTTATTCATTGTTTCGGATCAAGTTGTTTCTGGTTATAGCTGCTAAGCTACCATCGACTCAATCAAGGAGCAAAAAGATGAAAGCAGCGTTAGTGCACCAATTTAAACAACCGTTAGAAATTCAAGAAATTGAGAAACCGCAACTTACACAAGGGTCGGTCATCGTTGAAATAGCCGCCTGTGGTGTTTGTCACACCGACTTACACGCCTGTCATGGTGACTGGCCAGTTAAGCCTAAATTACCACTAGTGCCTGGTCACGAAGGTGTGGGTACTGTTATCGCAAAAGCTGACGATGTTAAACATCTAGCCGTTGGTGATAGAGTCGGTGTACCTTGGCTTCATAGCGCCTGCGGTCATTGTGAACACTGCCTAAAAGGCGACGAAAACTTATGTCCAGAGCAGTTAAATAGCGGCTATTCCGTCGACGGCGGTTACGCACAGTACTGTAAAGCCGATGCCAACTACGTGGTAAAAATCCCCGAAGGCTTGTCATTTGTCGATGCCGCTCCTCTATTCTGCGCGGGCGTCACCACCTATAAAGCACTAAAAGTATCGAAAGCTAAACCCGGTGAATGGGTTGCCATTATTGGTGTAGGAGGCCTTGGTCACTTAGCAGTGCAATACGCCAAAGCAATGGGGCTTAATGTAGTTGCAGTTGACACTGGCGAATCAAAGTTAGCACTAGCAAAAGAGCTTGGCGCCGATTTATGTATCGACTTTAAGCAGAGCGATCCCGCAGAGTTGATGCAAAATAAGCTAGGTGGAGTCCAAGCCGTAGTTTGTACAGCGGTCTCAAAGCCTGCCTTTACGACATCATTTAACAGCGTGAAGCGAGGCGGTACTTGCGTGCTCGTTGGCTTACCACCAGAGGAAATGCCTATTCCTATATTTGATACCGTTCTTAAAGGTATCAGTGTTGTTGGCAGCATCGTTGGTACCCGTCAAGATCTCACTGAATGCTTGCAGTTTGCCGCTGAGGGCAAGGTAAAGGCCATTATTGAAACCAAGCCACTTGAGCAAATCAACGATATATTTGACGATATGCTCAATAGCGACATTAACGGCAGGATCGTACTTACTTTCGACTAGACCCATCGAGCAGCCAAATACTTGATAGCCATTTGGCTGCTTTCTCACTTCGGCAAAGTGACAAAAGCCTAGAACGACCAACCAGAACGAGGGATGACAACGGCCAGAGAACAAATTGTTATTCCGAGCTTAGGTTAACTATACTTTGTGTATTCGAGTCTTAACAACGTTGAATACATGGCAGCCAGTCAAAGCAACATACTTCACCCAAGTCAGTCGTTTAGCTTTAAGTACTTCTACCATATATCAGCGCTCTCCATGCTGCTTTTTTTTCTTTCTGTGGTGTTCACATTTTTAGCATTCGTCAATAAAGAAGCGCAAGAGCAAGAAATAGGAAAAAATTTTAATCTTGTTCGTTTATCCCAAGAGTTAAGACTCAGCTCAGATCAACTCACCATGATGGCGCGGGCTTATGCCGCCACAGGCAACCCTAAGTTTAAGCAATTTTTTGATGAGATCTTAACTATCCGTAACGGCACTTCCCCTCGCCCTAAGCATTTGCACCGCGTTTATTGGGACATGTTGCTGGTCAAAGAGGGTCAGGCGCCATTTGAAAAAGAAGCACCAAAAGCGCTACTGACATTATTATTAGAAAACGGAGTTTCTACGGATGAATTAACTATGTTGCGAAATGCAGAGGATAAAAGTGAAGCACTCGTGTCACTTGAGCGTGAAGCCTTTGAACTCGTGGCAACAGGGAAAAATCAACAGGCCCTCAAGATTTTGTACAGCGAGGCTTACCTCCAAAGTAAAGTACATATAATGACGCACATCAATGCCTTTTTAGAACGCAGAGAGCAGGATTTCAGCTCACTCCTTGCAAGCAGCAATAAAAAGGTAAAATCCTATTATGGTGCCGCGTTTGTTTGCTTTATCTTGCTATTACTTAGCCTCATCACGTTGTACAACTCTCGTTCGGCCATCCGTAAAAGTATTATTGATTATCTAAATACGGAGGTAAAAAGCCAAACTGAAGAGTTAATAGAAAAAAACAAAGCACTTAATCACGCGATCAGTGAACTCAGTGAGACTCAAAAACGCCTGATAAACGCCGAAAAGTCAGCAACGCTGGTGCGATTGATCCCAGGACTTGCCCATGAGATTAACACGCCGATTGGCGTCGCCATGACCGCTTCCAGTAACCAACTATTGCTTGTTGAAGGGGTAAGACAAAGGGTAAATAAAAATGAAATAGCTAAGTCTGCTTTATTGCATTCGATAGAAAATATCGAAAGCTGTGCCAAGCTCGTCGTCAATAGTACCGAGCGGATAACCGGTATTATCGACAAGCTCAAAATCATCACCAATACTGGATTTGAAGGAGAAGTAAAGCCAGTTTACTTACAACCGCTTATCGCACACTGTGTGAGCGAGCTTGCCAATCAACACCCACATATTGATATTACTTTAGATATTCCCGAAGCACTTGCTATCACCGCCCCAGAGAGATTGTTACAGCAGGTTTTCCAACCTGTAATAGAAAATGCGTTTTACCACGCCTTTGCTGATAACTCAGTGCGAAGCCCATGTGTGATTATATCGGCTCAAGCCTCAAAACTTGGATATACGATTAAAGTCACGGACAACGGCGGCGGTATTCCACATGAAATCAAAGATAAAGTATTTGATCCTTTTGTTGTCGGTAATCGCACACAAAAAGGCCTAGGCTTAGGGCTAAGTGTTGCGCTCGCTATTGTCACTCAGTATTTTAATGGCGTAATTGAGTGTGAAACAGAATCTAATTCCGGAACATGCATCATTATCAAGTTGCCGAGCTAGTCGCGCTAACGGACCCAGCCGATACTTTGGTTTACTTTCCATAAATGCACACTTTAAGCTTCATTATTATTGTGGCAATGCTTTGTAAATAGAATACAGAGGAACAACGCACTGCCACTCTTCCTGAGAAATAGAGTACACAGCTTGGTTGAAGCACTCGTTCCGATAAACACCTGCACGACGTAATATGCCATCAAAACACGCACCAAGTTGCTCAACCAACCGGCGTACTAAATCATTACGCTCGTCGACTCTAAATTCAACCAAAGCGAAACCTAGCGTATTCAAATACTCTGTCACGAATAAACAAAACACCTTGTCGAACAGAGTATCGTGGATAAACCAACTCTCTTCTACCAGCACTTTTTTGGCCGCTGAGTCATCGACTGTAATTAAGATCATGCCAAGCATTTCGCGCGTTTGAGTTTGCCGCACACAAATACAGTGCTTTGATTTATCTTCAGCTGCTTGTAAAAAAGGTACTAGCACTCTTTGTTGTCGTAACTTTAATAACTCTTCGGCATCGTACTCTTCACCATATCTAAGCGAAAACAGACGCTCCAACCGTTGATATTCACCCGCTCTTAACGTTCTCAAAGCAAATGCCGAGTCCGAAAATTCAACACGGATGTCACTTATGGGGACGTTGTTTTCATCTGGTGGGGCGATCATTGGCTTTTCTGAGTGACGGTTGCATAACTCAGATTATTACATCTATTCAAGTCTAAAAGCTATGCCTGTGACTTCCCATCAACCTCAAACGACAAATAGCCCGTAAAGAACGAGCACAACCAAAGTCAACGCAAAACCAATTCGGATCCGTTTAAGTACGGTCTCATCATTCAGTGTTTTAAAAATCACACCACCTAATACCAGCCACATTGTGTCGACCACTATCGCCACCACGTAGCACACGCTAGCGGCAAGTAGCGTAGCAACTAGGTTTGAGCTTGCCGGCACCGAAGTCGTCGCAAAAATAGCGATACAAGCCGCGTAGGCTTTGGGGTTGAGGAGGTTAAGAATAAACCCATCTTTAAAGCTCGGTAGCTGCGTACCTGCATTGCCAAGCGCAGCGTTGTTTGCTGCAATTTTGTAGGCAACATAAATTAAGTAGGCGGCTGCAAGCCATTTGAGTACAAGCGCCACTTGGGGATGACTAACCAGTAACCCTGCAATTCCAGTGGCTGCAAAGATCACCGCAACAAGCAATCCTGCCAAAATACCTGCTAAGAACGGGAAACCTTTTTTAACACCTTGACTCGCCCCCGTTGCAGCCAGCGCAAGTGGCGCAGGACCGGGTGAACCAAGTAACACCGCGGTTGTGATTGCCACAGAAAGTAAAGCTTCAAACATCATATCGTCCTTATGAATTTCAAGTCTGCATGGTGGAAATCAAAGAAGAAGCCGAATGACAGGCACACCTTAACGACCAAGCAACAACTCGGGAGTTTTCTTATGTAGAGAATAAGGCTCTTGGGAACAGAGCCTTTAATTTAGTATGGAGCTACGCCTCTGGGACGCGAACTCGGCCTTCCATTAGCACGCGAGCGCTGCGGCTCATGACGGCTTTTTTAGCTTGCCAACGACCAGACTCTTGCAGTGCTTCAGCGCCAACCTTTAAGGTGCCTGACGGATGTCCAAAGGTCACGGAGTTAAGATCACCACCACCAGCGGCTTCGTTAACTAGGGTGCCAGGAATTGCCGCCGCGGTTGCTATCGCCACAGCGGCAGTTCCCATCATCGCATGGTGCAACTTACCCATAGATAAGGCGCGAACGTTTAAGTCGATGGTATTGGCTGCCACCGCTTTACCGCTCGACGCAGCATAAGATTTAGCAGGTGCAACGAAGGCAATTTTTGGGGTATGTTGGCGAACTTTCGCTTCGTCAATATGACCTATTAAACCCATTTTAACTGCGCCATAAGCACGGAACTTTTCAAATCGCTCTAGTGCAGCTGGGTCTCCATTAATTGCTTCTTGTAACTCTGTACCTTCATAACCTAAATCGGAAGCACGGAAGAAAAGCGTTGGGATCCCGGCACTTATCATGGTCACTTCAAAGGTGCCTTCATCAGGCACAGTTAACGTATCGACGAGATTGCCCGACGGAAACATATCAACATCTGGGTCGCTTGGATCCATAAACTCAACCACCACTTCTGCTGCTGGGAAAGTTACGCCATCCAGTTCAAAGTCGCCCGTCTCTTGCACTTCTCCATTGCTGATTGGAACATGCGCTACTATGGTTTTGCTAATATTCGCCTGCCAGATTTTAACGACAGCAACACCATTCTCTGGCACTTTATTCGCATCGACTAAGCCATTGCTGATTGCAAATGCCCCCACCGCAGCCGTTAAATTGCCACAGTTTCCGCTCCAATCAATAAATGGTTTGTCGATAGCAACCTGACCAAATAAGTAGTCCACGTCATGGTCGGCTTTGTCGCTTTTACTTAAGATCACGGTTTTGCTGGTACTGGAAGTTGCACCGCCCATGCCATCGGTATGTTTACCATAGGGATCTGGGCTGCCAATCACACGTAGCAGCAAGTTATCTCGCGCTTCACCCGGTTGCTGCGCGTACTCGGGTAAATCTGTTAAATTAAAGAACACCCCTTTAGAGGTGCCGCCACGCATATAAGTGGCGGGAATTTTAATTTGCGGCTTAAATTGACTCATGGTTATACGCCTTCCGCTTCGAGGAAGTCTTGAGCAAAGCGTTGTAACACGCCACCTGCAGAGTAAATAGATACTTCTTCAAAGGTATCTAATCGACAAGTCACAGGCACCTCTACACGCTCACCACTTTGACGGTTAATTACGAGAGTTAATGTAGCACCTGGTGCCGGTTCCCCCTCAACGTCATAGGTTTCTGTACCATCAAGTTCAAGCGTTTTACGGGTAGTGCCCGCTTTAAACTCAAGCGGTAGTACACCCATACCGATTAAGTTAGTACGGTGAATACGCTCAAACCCTTCTGCTGCGATAACTTCAACTCCAGCCAAACGCACACCTTTTGCAGCCCAGTCACGAGACGAGCCTTGGCCGTAATCTGCGCCTGCAACGATGATCAGCGGCTGTTTACGCTCCATATAGGTTTCGATGGCTTCCCACATTCTGGTGACTTTGCCTTCAGGCTCAACACGCGCCAGTGAACCTTGTACTACTTCACCGTTTTCTACCACCATTTCGTTTAACAGTTTGGGGTTGGCGAATGTCGCACGCTGCGCCGTTAAGTGATCACCTCGATGTGTCGCGTATGAGTTGAAATCTTCCTCTGGTAAGCCCATTTTAGCCAGATACTCACCCGCCGCACTGCTTGCCAAAATCGCATTCGATGGCGATAAATGATCCGTCGTGATGTTGTCGCCTAAAATCGCTAATGGACGCATGCCTTTCATGGTACGCTCGCTCGCGAGTGCCCCTTCCCAATAAGGAGGACGACGAATATAGGTACTCGTTGGACGCCACTGATAAAGTGGGTCGTTGTCTTCACCATAGTCTACCGTGAGGTCAAACATTGGCTCATAAACGGCGCGGAACTGCTCTGGTTTTACGCTTTCTTTGATCACCGCATCGATTTCTTCATCGCTTGGCCAGATATCTTTAAGCGTGACCGGATTGCCCTCTTGGTCACGACCTAAGACACCATTTTCAATATCAAAGCGCACGGTGCCTGCAATTGCATAAGCCACAACCAACGGTGGTGAAGCTAAGAAGGCTTGTTTTGCGTAAGGGTGAATTCGACCGTCAAAGTTACGGTTACCCGATAACACTGCCGTTGAATATAAATCACGGTCAATCACTTCTTGTTGAATTTTCGGATCAAGTGCACCACTCATGCCATTACAAGTCGTACAAGCAAAGGCAACAACACCAAAACCGAGCTGCTCAAGCTCAGGTAGAAGCTTTGCCTCTTCCATATAAGAACGTACTGCTTTTGACCCCGGTGCAAAAGACGTTTTCACCCAAGGCTTACGAGCAAGACCTAATTTATTGGCATTACGGGCCAGTAAGCCTGCGGCAACTACGTTACGTGGGTTACTGGTATTAGTGCAACTGGTGATAGCAGCGATGATCACGGCACCATCTGGCATCAAACCATCTTTTGGCGCTTCAATCTCTTTAACGATACCTTGATTAGCAAGGTCGTTAGTTGCAACGCGGCGATGCGGATTTGAAGGACCTGCAATATTACGCGTCACCGTCGACAAATCGAACTTAAGTACACGCTCGTACTGTACGTTTTGTAAAGAATCAGCCCAAAGTCCTGTCAGCTTAGCGTATTTTTCCACCAGCTTTATTTGCTCGTCATCACGGCCTGTGAGCTTCAAATAATCAATGGTTTGTTCATCGATGTAGAACATGGCCGCGGTTGCACCATACTCTGGTGTCATGTTTGAAATTGTCGCACGGTCACCTAAATTAAGATCTTGCGTACCTTCACCAAAGAATTCTAAGTAGCTAGAAACGACGCGCTCTTTACGCAAAAACTCAGTGATCGCCAGTACGATATCCGTTGCGGTGATCCCCGGTTGACGTTTGCCAATGATTTCAACCCCAACAATATCCGGCAATCGCATGTATGAAGCACGGCCAAGCATCACGCTTTCTGCTTCAAGGCCACCCACACCAACGGCAATAACACCGAGTGCATCAACGTGTGGCGTGTGGCTGTCGGTGCCAACAAGCGTGTCAGGGAAGGCAACACCGTCGCGCGCTTGAATAACTGGCGACATTTTTTCCAAATTGATTTGGTGCAAAATACCGTTGCCTGGCGGGATCACATCAACGTTTTTAAATGCCGTTTTGGTCCAGTTGATAAAATGAAAACGGTCGTCATTTCGACGGTCTTCAATCGCGCGGTTTTTCTCAAATGCATCTTCTTCATAACCGGCGTGCTCTACAGCCAAGCTGTGATCCACAATCAGTTGAGTCGGTACGACTGGATTGACTTTAGCCGGATCGCCGCCTTTTTCAGCGATAGCATCACGCAAACCCGCAAGGTCGACTAGCGCAGTTTGACCCAAAATATCATGGCAAACCACGCGAGCAGGAAACCACGGAAAGTCCAAATCGCGACGACGCTCGATAATTTGTTCAAGATAATCATTGAGTTTTTCAGGCTCAGCGCGGCGTACTAAGTTTTCAGCAAGGACGCGTGAGGTATAAGGTAAAGTCTCGTAGCTACCTGGTTTGATGGCTTCTACCGCTTCTTTTGTATCGTAATAGCAAAGCTCAGAATCAGGTAAACGTTTACGGAATTGAGTATTCATAACAACTTCCAACAATCGGTGACGGAGAACAGGCGGCCATGGCGACCGCCAGAATAGATTCGAACAGTGTTCGATTAACGCTCAGATATGGCTGGAACTGGGCGTAGCTCCTCGCCAGTATATTCCGCCGATGGACGAATGATACGGTTATCTGCGCGCTGCTCCATAACGTGTGCAGCCCAACCTGTTAAGCGTGACATAACAAAGATTGGTGTGAACAATTTAGTCGGGATCTTCATGAAGTTATAAGCTGATGCATGGAAGAAATCAGCATTACAGAATAGTTTTTTCTCGCGCCACATGACTTCTTCACAGCGTACAGATACAGGGTAAAGTACCGTATCACCCACATCTGCCGCTAGTTTTTCAGACCAACGTTTGATGATTTCGTTACG
The DNA here is from genome assembly GCF_002850255.1 of Pseudoalteromonas sp. NC201. Lineage (NCBI taxonomy): Bacteria > Pseudomonadati > Pseudomonadota > Gammaproteobacteria > Alteromonadales > Pseudoalteromonadaceae > Pseudoalteromonas > Pseudoalteromonas sp. NC201. The sequence continues at coordinate 758,293 of NZ_CP022523.1, read as the reverse complement.
AGGGTCACATTCTGAATAGATAGCGTGACCAAAGCCCATGATCTTTTCTTTACGCTCAAGCATACCCATCATTTCTTGCTCTGCGTGATCCGCAGATTCAAAGCGCTCAATCATTTCCATTGCCGCTTCGTTTGCGCCACCGTGAAGTGGACCACGTAGAGAACCAATTGCACCAGTAATACATGAATGCATATCAGAAAGCGTTGAGGCACAAACACGAGCTGTAAAGGTCGACGCGTTAAACTCGTGCTCTGCATAAAGGATAAGTGATACGTGCATCACACGCTCATGTAGCTCACTTGGTTTTTCGCCGTGCAATAAGTGTAAGAAGTGTGCACCGATTGAGTCGTCATCCGTCTCTACATCGATACGAACGCCATCATGGCTAAAGCGATACCAGTAACAAATAATGCTTGGGAAACTTGCTAGCATGCGATCGGTTACTTTACCTTGTTCATCAAAACTTGCTTCACCTTCAAGGTTACCAAGCATTGAACAACCCGTACGTAATACGTCCATTGGGTGTGCGTCAGCAGGAATACGTTCTAATACTTCTTTTAATGCCTGCGGCAAACCGCGCATTGCTTTTAGCTCGCTTTTATAAGCGTCTAGTTCAGCTTGATTTGGTAAGTTACCTTTAAGGATAAGGTGAGCCACCTCTTCAAACTGACAATTTTCAGCTAGATCCTTTACATCGTAGCCACGATAAGTCAAACCTGAGCCCGACTTACCTACCGTTGATAGTGCTGTTTTTCCTGCTACTTGACCACGAAGGCCCGCGCCACTTAGTACTTTAGCCATATTATTGTCTCCTGAATTTTTTACCTGCTGGGTATTGATATTTTGTGCTGCTGAGCAACCCTCAACAGCTTTAATTTTTACTTATTTTTACCTTCGGCGAATAATGCATCGAGCTTTTGCTCATAATCGTGATAGCCAAGGTAATCATACAAATCCATTCGGGTTTGCATGGTATCGAGTACCGCTTTCTGGTCCCCATTTTCTAAAATAGACTGATACACCAGCTCCGCCGCTTTGTTCATCGCTCTGAACGCACTCAATGGGTATAGCACCATATCTACGCCCCACTCACCTAGCTCAGCTTTGTTCCAAAGTTCTGTCTTACCAAACTCAGTGATATTCGCTAGGATGGGCACATCAAGTGCTTCGCTGAATGCGCGATAGTGTTCTTCAGTTTGTACCGCTTCTGCAAAAATGCCATCAGCGCCTGCTGCAACATAAGCTTTTGCACGTTCAATTGCCGCTTCTAGCCCTTCTTGTGCAAACGAATCTGTTCTTGCCATAATGAAAAAGTCAGGATCGGTGCGCGCATCAACTGCTGCTTTAATACGGTCAACCATTTCTTCTGTCGACACGATTTCTTTATTTGGACGGTGACCACAACGCTTTTGCGCTACTTGATCTTCCATATGTACCGCAGCGGCACCTGCTTTTTCCATATCTCGGATGGTTTTTGCGATATTGAAAGCGCCGCCCCATCCAGTATCAATGTCGACCATTAAAGGTAGATCACAAGCCGAGGTAATGCGACTTACATCTGCAATTACATCATTTAGAGATGTCATTCCTAAGTCAGGTAAACCATAAGATGCATTAGCAACGCCACCACCAGAAAGATAGATAGCTTGATGACCGATTTTCTTTGCCATCATAGCGCTATATGCGTTGATAGTGCCGACGATTTGAAGCGGTTTATTGGCTTTTAATGCTTCACGAAATTTTTTTCCTGCGCTCATGATGATGCTCTCTCTTAAAAGTGTGATTGATTGCTTGCTAACTTGGTTGCGATATTATTTTTAGAATATTGAATATGTCGACGCATCAGTATTTCTGCCAGTTCAGGATCGCGGTTACTGATCGCACGAACGATATGTTTATGCTCGTCAAATGCCGTGGTGACGCGGGGACCGGCCATCCCTAACTGCACACGATACATACGTACCAAGTGGTACAGTCCATTGACTAGCATAGAGATAAGACTCGCATTTTTACTGCCAAGAATAATGCGGTAATGAAAATCGAGATCGCCCGCTTCTTGATAATAAGAATGTTGGTTTTTGACTTCATCGAATTGACTCGACAACAAACCTTCTAAGTCTTGAATTTCAGTGTCAGTCATGTGCTGCGCTGCAAGCCTTGCCGCCATCCCTTCTAGTGCTTCACGGATCTGATAAAGCTCCATCAGCCCTTCCGGTGTGAGAGTAACAACGCGCGCCCCTACATTGGCTTTACGTTCAACTAGGTGACATGACTCCAAGCGATTAATTGCCTCGCGAACAACCGCTCTGCTGACTTCATACTTTGTCGACAATTCCATTTCGCTGAGCTTAGAACCTGCCGCTATTTCACCTTCTACAATTTCCTTTCGCATACGAAAGAATGCTTTATCAGAAGAAGTAACCGCTTGCTCGTCAAAAAAGCTCATCATTAGTTAGCCAGTCTTAGTAATTTAAGTTGTAGACAATATAGTGCTGGTTGACGCGCACGTCAACCAGCCTCGCCGCAAATTGTCGACAATTTTCAATATAAGCAATATTCACCATATTTATAGCTTGTGACAAATAATCACTCTCATGTATTTATCTCGATACGGTATCAGGAAAGGATTAATTGCATCGCTTAAAAATCATGCATATTATGAAGATACCTTTACTTTAGCCTGAAGATTGCGATGCGGTGTTTTCAAATAGTAATGCTTACCCTGTTGCTAATAACCGGCTTAGCGCAGGCGAACACCTATACCGTACTGGTCTATCACGGTGCTAATCCTCCTTACTATTTTGAAGAACAGGGAAAACCCAAAGGTATTTTTGTCGACATTTTTCAAGAGTTGGCAAAACTGACTTCACACCAATTTGAGTTTATGCCGCTCTCTGTCGCCAGAGGACAGCGCTATTTCGACCAAGGTAAAATAGATATTGAACCTGGGATCAATAAAGTGTGGCGGGCCGAAGCAGACGTTCCGGGGATTTACAGCATCGACTATGCCTTCTCAACCGAAGTACTGCTTGGGTATCAATCTCGCTGTGTAGGCAAGCATAGGCCTGAGCAGTTTTACGGCGCATTGGTCGGCAAAGTAAGAGGATATCGTTACGATAATTTTGAAGCGCACTTGGGCGAAGACAAGATCATAGTTTATGAAAATGTATCGGAGAAAGAACTGCTCGCACAGCTTGAACATGAGCGTTTAGACTACATCATGATTGGTTCGGTGACAGCAGACTACTATATTTCACAACAACCAAAGTATCGCAAATTTCAGTCTTGCTATGAAATAAGCCGATTACCCGTACATATGCGCTTGCAGCCTCATCTAACTGAGCTACAAACGGAAATAAATATCGCCTTGCGACGAATGGTTAATGACGGAAAAATAAAATCCATCTATGCTAAATATAGATTAACGCGTTAACGTGTGGAGTTGTTTGGTAATGACGAATGCTGTTGTTGGACGTCTACTACTTTTTATTTTGCTGAATAGCCCGTTGCCCTTATGGGCTAAATTGCAGGTTGTTACGGAACTTTCTCCACCCAATCAAACCATAGAAAACCACCAAGTTGCAGGTTCAAGTACCGATCTGGTCAAAGCGATTTTAAAAGCAGCGGAACTCGAGGGACAGTTTTCTATTTACCCTTGGGCTAGAGCTTTTAAATTAGCGCAGCATGACAAACATACCTTAATTTATAGCATCGCAAAGACCCCCGCGAGAGAAGACAGCTTTCATTGGATTGGTCCTGTTGCTGTATTTCATTTAGGTTTTGTTACCAATCGCTATCGCGAGGACATAAAAATTCAATCACTTGAGGATGCCAGGCAATACAAAATAGCGGTTCAGCGTGGTGATATCGCAGAAGGCACACTTAAAGCACTCGGGTTTAACTTTGTTCAAACCAGCGACATCGAAAAGTCATATGAATTACTCGTCACAAACCGTGTTGATTTAGTGATTGATGACCCGCGTTATATCAAAACCATGGCCTCGGAGCTTAACCTTCCAGCCGACCACTTTACCTTTTTATACGATGTGGAAGCACTCTCGGTAAAAGGTTACCTTGCAACGAACAACCAGCTTCCGTTAGCGATCGTTGAGAGACTACGTAGTGCATTTACTAAGATAAGTAAAACAGAAGCTTACCGACGCGTTTTAGAGCTGTAGCTAAACCCAATTGCTTTAGTTCAAAATACTCTCACGTATCTTGGTTTGTGTAGGTAGCAATTAACCATCGATGCTTTTCACAAAACCAATACCAAGCAAGTAGCTCATCTTATAAAAAAGAGATAACATTTCAGCCTAAACCTGCCGATTACAGTAACGATTAGAAAGGAAAAACAGTGATTGAACGAATTGACACCAAACAACGAATGAGCCGTATTGTAAAACACAATGGTACTGTTTATTTATGTGGCCAAGTGTGTAAAGACGCAGAACAAGGAATTAAGGAACAAACTGAAACCATGCTTGAGAAAGTTGATGAGCTACTTATTCAAGCAGGCAGCGACCGCAAACACATTCTTTCTGCGACAATTTATATTAAAGACATGAAATATTTTGCAGAAATGAACGAGGTATGGGATGCATGGGTGTCTGAAGGTTATGCACCAGCTCGCGCTTGCGTAGAAGCGAGCATGGCCCGTGATGCATTGCTTGTTGAGATTTCGGTGGTTGCCGCAGAAATCTAGTCTAAAAAATATAAGCCTAGTTTAGACAAGGCTTACTGTTAATCTGTCAGATTTGATTTTTAGATATTGATCAAATTTGACAGCCGTATTTGACGCAGTAGTGTAAGGTGGTAATGATACCACCTAAAGTAGTGTCCGGATTTATTGAACCACAACAGTGGGTGTCTTTGGTTTATTGTTATGGCGCTGAACTCAAAGCTAGTTCTTGTATGTCAATTAGGTCAACTTCCCTACCCAATATTCGCTTATACTCTACGAGATGATGTACTGGAATAACTGGCAGTTCGATGTCTTGATAGTATTTTACCACTGACTCTGAAAAGTGGATTTCAAGCTCATGCCAAGAGCCATCTAGAGCCGACTGTATCTTCGTATTTTGAGATAAACCGATTTCAATTTTCTGATTTTGGTAAACCAACTGGAAATACTCTAGATCCCAACCGTACTCTGCATAATGACTTAACGGTTTAGATATGAACTGCGATACGCGAGCTAAGACCTTATTTGCGTCGGAGTTGTGGATATAAAGGTCTATATCAGCGATTTCACGACTGCCACCATGAATCGTTGCAGCTAGCCCACCGACAATTTGATACTCAACACCCTCAGAATCCAAGAGTTCTTTGAGCCATTTCAAGGCTACTTTCACTTTATTACTCATCTAATTCCCTTAGCTGAATTTTGCCCTGTGCCATAACGCCTTGTTAAGGTGTGAGGCACGCAATACCGAAGCTTCCGCATACCACCTTTACCACTAAAATCAACGCATAGTAAAAATGCCAGGCGTGCCGAATCACTCTTGAACAATTTGTTATGTATGTTCCTGAGATAGCGCAGAAAATTGATCGCGCCATTGTTCAAGTAATGGAATTGCAGACAATAAGCAGAATTTTCGTTCACCTATAAGAAAAGCCAACACATTAGATAGTGGGTAGTTTTCTGGGTCTACAACATTGGAAATACTAAGGTAGGTTTTATTGCTAATTCCGCTTTCACTATACCAGTCCCACTCTGACTCATGTTTCCACCAATTTGCAGCAGAATTGATAACTGAGATATGAGTAGATCCTAGTGATGTTACCGTTCCAAGGTTTAATGCGTCTTGCTTGCTAACTTCACTTTTATACATGGTATCACTTATGTATTGCTGCATAGCAACAAAACCAACACCTATAAAGTATTCTGCTCTGTCAAAAATACCCAAACTGTCAGCATTTATACTTGATTCCGCTTGTTCCATTAACTGTTCTAATCGTGAATCGAGTAAAGCTAATAAGTCGCTCAGTTCAGCGATTTTAAGATCAAGGCAATCTCCTTTTGAAAACAGCAACATACAATTATCCCTCAAAATACATAACGCTTTGCTAAGGGGCAATTACCAGTTGGCTATACTTGCGCGAAGCGCCAAGCCGACTGGTTATTGTCCCAGTGAGTTTACGAACGAATTTCAGCAACTTGTTAGGTATACTCGCCACGCTTCGCCTTAATAGCAATATAAAAACCAGCAAAAATTAAGAACGGCCCCAAAAATAAGCCAACTTTATTGTCACTAGCCCATGCATCTGCCATTTCTTCATATGTGCGGATATTTTTTCCTCCGACTGATAATGCATAAACTGTGTGATATTTTTTACCCGTTATATGATTGGTATTAGTTTCATCCAATCTAGTTAAAATTGCTACAACAAGACCATTCGCGTTTTCTAATGAGTTTTGAACTAGTCCCATTGCATTAGTTTTTGAAGGATAATTGTATTTAGCATTTTGGCTTTCAAATTTAAACCTCACCCCATATTTATGTGGTTCAATCCACTCAACATGGCCAGTAACTTCGGTTAATTGATTTTTATCAGGAAAACCATTCAATGGGTCGATTAAATAACTTACTAAAAAGTAAGCTCCTCCCAAAATAGAGAAAACTGATAATAAAACATTTCGAATGAGCAGGAACTTCTTCACTGTATACCTAACGCCTAAAGCAGCGGCGCATTTATGCGTCCACTGCCTTTACTTGTTAAGTTTTATCACCAAACCAAAAGTCTCTTTCAAAACGCACTGTCTCAGCAAAAGCTTTCAACCCTGGGTAAGGTATGTTTTGCTTTTGTTCAGGCAAATATTGAGCTCGGTAGTGTTTGAAAGTTAGATCCATATGAGGCCCAGATGTTACGTATAGAACGCCAACATCTAGTCTGTACCCATACTGGATACTTTGCCTTACTGAATCAAATATATAATTTGCCGCACGATTTAGCTCCAAGGCCAAGTCTTCAACTAAATAACAGTGGTAATCGTAATCTTTAGCCAAACGATCGTATGCGTCTGGATCCCACCTATCAATTTTATAAAATTTCTCTGTTACCAGATCGTGCGGCCCACACTCTACTGAATGCTGATCAAAAGTATTTAGAAGGTCTTGCAGAACTCTCCGAAAGTTCTCGAATGCAATTTCTAAATTCTGGTATCGATTCGGCCATACTCTACTAAAAAGCCAACTTCTCAGGCCTTCCAGCTTAGAACGCATTTCCTTGGAAAGCTGTGGTTGACCGCCACCAAATAACCAGCTAGTCCAAGCATTCCAGTTTTCAATATCTATTTGTTGTTCAAACTCCTCTAAATATGAAGCATAAATCTCATCATCCCTTTGTTTATGTGCATCAAAACCTTGCAGCTGAGAACTAACCCAAACCTCATGCGACTGCTTTATTTCATGCAAAAGATCGATGGTGTAATGAAGATATTGATCATCGATAACTTTGTGATGAATATTGCAAAGCAATAATAAATTATTGTATTTGTCTCTTTGCTCGGAAGTTAAAGGAGATTCACCTCTTGGACCATCAGCACTTTTTGCAACTATATGACAAGCCTCCCCAACTATAGACTCATCATCTGTCTGAGTTGAGTCAAAGACGAGCTCTTTACGACAATCTGGAAAAGCACACCGACTAGCAGCCCGCCCCCATAACATTTTCTGTGTTTTTAAACTAATACCCATGAGGTTCCGAGCTCTCTGTAGAAACTTAACGCCCGATTAACGGGTAAAAAATTGTGGGCTAAAATTGAGCGAAGCGAATATCCCGCAAGTTTTTTATCCCTGTTTAATTGTTTGTTAGTTGCGTTTTAACTCAAGTTTATTACTTGAAACAATGTCATCACTTGAATTTCTAAAACTAAAATAACCGTTAAAAGCTTTACCATTATTGGTTAATTTTAAAAATATAGCTCCCTGAGAGAACACTCTCCGATCTTTACTTCTACAACTCAATGTTAAGTACCCTTCCCAATATTCTCCTATCAGCTCGTAATCTACACTAAAATTTTTCTCAGGTGACTTATGAACAAAATATAAAGAGCCACTAACATCATGTGCATTTTGTTTTATAACAAATGAAAAACTAGATAACGTTCCCTTTTGCTTATTTTCATAATCTTTTTCCCAAGAACCAGAAATATCCGCCCCTTGATAACGAGCACTCTGATAACTAGGAAGAATAATCTTTAACCAGATACCTTTTGCAATAAAAATTGTCATGGTTGTTAAAATGCCTGCTGCTACACCTAACAGGATAGTTTCAAATTGAGTCATAGCTTCCTTGAGCAACTAACGCCTCGCTTAACCGGCGCAAAATAGCAGGCTAAAATTAGCGACGAAGGAGCGCAAGCCTGCTGTTTTGCGTCCTTTATGGTTAAAGCGTTTGTTAGTGGTATTATGCCCCAAGAGCTAAATCTGCTTTTGTTATTTCTTTACCGCAGTACCAAAGTGATAAACCACTATCAATTTGTTTTATAGCCCCTTTTAAGACAGGAGCGCTCCCCACCTTTGCATGAGCCAACTTATTTTTAATATGACGATTTAACTGACCAGATATAGATCTTAATTTTTTCCAATCAACTTCATCGGTTGGGTACATGCATTTCGCCTTTGCACCTGCTTCATTCCAGTGGCTTAAAGTAGAATTGAAAATACGATTGTTTTCAACCCGACCATGCTCTAACTGTATAACTCCAGCGCCTTCCAAACTTGTTCGGAATTTACCGATATTTGGGTTTAGTTTAATACTCTTAAACACAGGCTCGTTAGTCACACTCGGTGACCAAAAGCGTAATAGGAAAGATGAGTTTTTTCTTTCATTAGCTAAATCCACTAAGTCTTTAGTAGCCACTATTTGTCTAATATCGTGATCTATGCGTGAATAAGCTTCAAAAATTTTAAAATCAGTTTCGGTTAGCAACCAATCTACAAAATTGCTGAAATCATCATCGGATGCAAAGAAATCAACCTGAGCCATGAAATACCACTAACGCCCCGATATGGGGCGCAAAATGCATGGCTATAATTAGCGAGGTACGAGCGCAGCCATGCTTTTTGCGTCCTTACCATTATTGGTTTGTTATATTTTACTATTACACCAATTATCAAACCGCTGCGCAAACTCTAAAGAAATATAGAAAAAGCCACCGACAATGAACGCAATTGGTACTGTCCATAATTCATTATTCCACTTCAAAGTTACACAAAGCCAAAATAAGCCAACTGTAGTAGCTCCTGCAATAGCATTCGTTACATGCGAACCTTTTGAGTGTTTAATAGGCAATGTTAACTTAGCAATTCCACGAGCCAACTCTCCAGAACCAATACAACCTATAAAATAACCGCTTAGTTCAAAGTTAACATTAAATTGCCAACCAAAAAGTGGGAATATTAGCCATAGGAATAAGAATCCAATTCCGTAAGCTGCTGCAAAAACAAGAACAGTTAAAGCGGAATGTAACTCTTGTCTAGTTTGGCTATATAGGTATTTAATTACTGCTCCAAACATTTTATTGACTCAGACTCTCCGTAAAATATAACAGCTTATTAGCATGAATTCCTGAATATCTCACTTATCCACAAGAGAAATGAATACAACATTCAAGCTAACTTTATTTAATATTTTTAGTAAGTTACCAGCCAAACTTTGTCATTTCAACATGCAAATTACCTGAAAAAACGAGTTGGGACTTATCCGAGCCACAAATTGGCTCGCTAAGAACAAGTTGCAAATAGCTAACATATTAAAAATACTCAGTTTTAAATGGCACTTACGAGATATCCGAGCCTTTTTATTTCTCGTTATTGATCTTTTCTTAAAACATTAGGCAGCTTACCTTGCAATTTTGTTACCTGTCACTTATAACTGTATAAATAAACAGTGAACAAAGGATTCAAAATGCCTAGATCACCATTTTTAGAGTCTGTTAGGCTAGAGCTTAGAACAAAACGCTATAGCATCAGAACAGAGAAGTCCTACCTATTTTGGATTAAGTCCTACATTTTGTTTAATGATAAAAAGCACCCTGAGCAAATGGGCAATCAAGAAGTTGAGCGTTTTTTAAACCACCTTGCGGTCAACAAGCAAGTTAGTAGCGCAACGCAAAACCAAGCGTTGTGTGCCCTTATTTTTTATATCGCTATGTGATACAGCGGGAAATTCAAGGGTTAAAATACACGCTAACTAAAAAAGAGCAAGCAATCCCATGTGTACTAACTCATGAAGAGGCAATGATGATTATCTCTAAGCTACATGGCAAGTATCAATTAGTCGCATCTCTTCTTTATGGTTGTGGGCTCAGAATAAACGAAGCCTTACACCTGAGAATAAAAGATATCAACTTTACTAATAGCACTCTATTTGTATTTAGAGGAAAGGGCAAAAAAGACCGATATACGCTGCTGCCCAAGTCATTGCATTCGCAATTAACGGCGCAAATCGAATATGCAACCATGGTACATCAGCAAGATATAAAAGCGGGCTTTGGTTTTACATCTTTGCCTGTATCTCTTATCAAAAAATATAAAAATGCAGCTAAAGATCTTTCATGGCAGTACCTTTTTCCTTCCACTACTCGCTGTCAGCACCCCCATGATGGCTATATTTGCCGGCATCACATACACGAAACCGCTTTTAGAAAACAGCTAAGGAGCGCCGTTAAGCAATGCAATATCCCAAAACAAGTTAAAGCTCATACTTTCCGACACACGTTTGCAACACAACTATTAATCAACGGAACCGATATCAGAACTGTTCAGGAGCTTTTGGGCCACACTGATATTCGTACAACTGAAAGATATACTCATGTTATTGGCACAAGATTTGGCACCACCCTCAGCCCACTGGAGCAACTTTAAAACTTCATAACCTTCAATCACTTATCCACTTAAGTATTTGCTTTTTTCACAAATTTCGCCGTAACCATCATTTCACCTACGCCATCAACCTTGCAGTCAAGTTCGTGGTCTTTTTTATCCAGCACACGCCTTACCAAAGCCTTGGTGCCAATCTTAATGACTTGTGAGCTGCCTTTAATCTTAAGATCTTTAATCACAGTGACTTTATCGCCATCCACTAATAGTGTGCCATTGGCATCTTTTACTTGAATGTCGTCCTCGGTAGCAGTCGCGTTTGGATCCCATTCGTAAGCACATTCAGGGCATATTAGCTGACTTTGATCTTGATAAACATATTCAGAATTGCACTTGGGGCAAGGTGGTAAAGACATAATTAACCGTATCACTTTTAAGGCTGTGTATCATCGGCATATGATACTGTAAAAGTGAGTAGAGCCTCCTCTATATTCTTCTTTAAATCGCTATTGAATTAAGAATAGCTACCCAAAATGTTGCGGCACGACAATTGCTTAGTTATTAATCTATATTTCATCATATAAAGGATTACCTATGCTTGTTAGTCAAACTCAAGGGTTTGGCTCACCAACAATTTATAGCAGCCAGAGCCAGAATCAACCAAAAGAGGCTGAAGCAGTACAGAAAGACACTCAAGTCTCCATTAGCCAAACCGCAAACAATGCCAAACATAATTGGCAAACTATTGCCTCTAAATACAACGTTCACAATATTTCAGCGGCAGAAGCACGAACTATGTCCCGAGAACTATTCGAAGGTGGGTTTATTGGTTCAGGTCAGATGATGGCTATCGGCGCGCCGATATCAATGACTGAAAACCCACATGAAAAGACTGATTTACTTGGAGATATGAAGCGTACATTTGAAATTTCAGCAGCTAGCGGCGGGCTCAATAAAACCTCACGAGAGATTTATGCTTCGGCGATCACTACGCTTGAAAATCTCGCCAAGACACACAGAAATAACATACCAATTTGAGGGAGCAAATCTGATGCTAACTGAATTAGAAATTTCTCATTTAGAGCATAAGTAGCAAAACTTTTGCATCGCCTACATGACCGTGGATACCTTGGCAGTAGCAGAATATGGTAGCGGTATTATCGACAAGATTTTCCCGTCTCAAAATAGATCACTTCATTAAGCGGATGAGTATAAGTTGATATCCATTAAATTACAGACACAAAAAAGCAAGCCTTAGCTTGCTTTTTCTTCATCTATTAAGCGATTAAAGCTTAACGATGTTCTCAGCTTGAGGACCTTTTTGGCCATCAGTTACTGTGAATTCAACTCTCTCGCCTTCAGCAAGTGTACGGAAACCGTCACCTTTGATTGCGCTGAAGTGTGCGAACACGTCAGGGCCATTTTCTTGAGCGATGAAACCAAAACCTTTAGACTCGTTAAACCACTTAACGGTACCTGTAAGAGTGTTAGACATAATACTAATCCTGATATAAAAACAAAAACCAATGCTGCGCATTGATGAGCTATGCCCATGTGGGCGCATAGACCTAAATTTGTAGAGTGGATAAAACTTCAGGACGGTACTACTACAAGCAAACACTTATACAACAACGTAATGGAGATTTTAAAACACTGACTCAAATTCTGTCTATGAACATCATATAGGGATTCCGCCCTAAGTCAATGTATTTTTAATCATCAATATGACTTGCTAATGACAAATATCAATATTTTTTTCACGGCTTTTTCAACACCCTATTTTTTAAACACATTATTCCCCTAACCCTGTGTAAATAATAGAGATTGCAATAAAATATTCATAAAGCTAGAGAGGCTTTTTTGACTCTAATTCCCGAATTAATTGCACCACTTGCTCGACAACCACTTGCGGGGCATTCATAGGTACCGTGTGGTCACTCCCCTTGGCTATAATTAGCTCAGAATCACAATGTGATGCCAACGCTTCTTGTCCTTCTCGCCATGCTTTAACATCGCGCTGAGTTGGATCAAATGGTCTTTGGGCAACGATAACACGACACGGTATATGATCAGGTGCTTGATGCGCCCGAACACTCGCAACGGTTTCACTTAGCGCTTGAGTTTCCCGGCGCAGAGCTTCACCGAAGGTATTTTCTGGCAGAGTACTCAAGGGTTTTAGTAGCTTATCCTGCGCTAAGGCATGGGTTTTATCGATGAAGTAAACGGTCACAGGGTCAACATATAACAAGCCTGCAACTTGATCTGGATAATAGGTGATGTAGTTTTGCATTACATAGTATGCGTATGAATGACCGACATAAATAAATGGCGGCCGAATATCAAGCGTTCTCAACACTTCACGAAGATTACGATTATCCGTATCAATACTATAAGCTCTGCGGCTAAGCTCGCTTTTGCCATAACCTTCACGGTTATAGGCCACCAATGCATTGGGTACTTGCTGCGCGAGACCCATCATTACTGGTGTCCAATAAATGGCAGGCGCTGCAGAGCCACTTTCAAAAACAACGGCAGGTTCATTGCCCGCAACATGATAAACCTGCAAAGATACTTTGTTCGCAACCACGATGTGCTCTTGAATATCGCGTTCAAGTGCAATCTGTGCATAAGCACTATTAACGAACAACAACCCCAATAAAGTTAGCGTGCGATACATATCGTTTCCTTGATATCTATAGTTCGACTCTAAAGTTAGCAGCTAGATGCACCATAAGCTAATGACATTTTTGCTGCATCTCCCCCCTTTATTTAAACAAAGTAAAAGCGGCGCTTAAAACTCAAATTCCAATGCGAGTCTAAAGCTATGATCTTTGCCGGATTGGCTGATCTCCGAAATAAAACCCGCTTCCCATTTCAGCTGTTTTTGACCTTCGAATCGATGCAATCCGATAAACCCCGGACCAACACCAAAAAAGTCTTCTCCGACATAGACTTCAATTGCAGGCTGAAAAGCACTATACAAGCGGTAGCGCAGTTGCGCTCTAAACTCAGATTCCCACTCATCCTCAATGTCCTTACCCCACTCCCTCACCAAAAATGCATTCATGGTAAGGCTCGTGCGGCCAAATTCCTTCTCAAATAAAAACCCTGCGGTTGCTTCATAGGCATCGACTTTATGGCGTTTTTCAAGCTCGAACAACATGCCTATATCCGCCCAGTAGCGCCCTTGCTCTACAAATTGCCACCGCGACTCTAGCTCGTAAGCTGCCAAGTCAAAATTGCCCTCATCGTCACGCTCACCTATTGCGTAACCTTCGATGGTCATTGTCTCGGTGAGGCTCCAACCAAGTCCTAAACGCTGTGCCAACACATTCCCTTGCTCGGTTTGGCGAGATAGTAGTCGCCACTCCAACTCACGTTCAAGCGGTAAAACGTATGGATGATAAACTTTGTCCACCACCATACCATCCGCTTTTGCACTAAACGCTACAATCCCAAAGAAACTCACCAGCAGCGCGAGTAAAACATTATTTCGCATGCGCTGTTCTCCAATATGTACATCCCAAGAACGTAATCAACGCGCCTCCAAACCCTGCAAGCGTCGCAGCATTTGGTGTTGCTTCATACCCCACTAATACTCTTAGCACTCGACCAACAACACTGTGTTCGTCCACAATTTGTCGCAAGTCAATTTCAAGTCTGGCGGCACTAATTAAGTCCACTTGAAGCGCCAAGTCCAATGCAATCGACACCTTACTCGCACCGTGTAAAGCCAATAACAATAGCAACAACCAAGGTAAGTGCTTACTCTTCAACCAATCAAGGAAAAAGAAGAGTAGAATAGAAAAGCTCAAACAGATCCCCACACCGAGCGAGGTACCAATAGCGAGGGTTTGACCATCCGCTGGCTTTGAGTAAGAGAACGCAAAGCTTGCCAAATGGTGCAAATACAGTACCACGGCTAATCCAAAGGCCAAGGCAGCAAGTGCCGTACGTCCGGTGCGTTTTGTTGCAATCATTAAGCAAAATAAACTGAGTAGCAGTCCTATTTGCAATAACTCGAACCCGCGATAATCAAAACTCGAGGCTATTTCTCCACCCAAAAACCATATGCCAAAACAGCCGACTAGCCCCGCACTCAACGCGATGAGTGTCGTTTTAAGTGGTAAAGCAGCATTGGTACATTGTGCTAATAGTACCCAAAGTACAGTTACTGGTAATAATTGGTTCACGCTCACTACCACCGCATTAAGAAGCATTGTTTGGATCCTTCACGATAACGATACCTTGTGCTGTATTTGGTGAAAATTCACCAAAAAAACTATATTCACCGGGTGCTAGCGGGCCGATATAAATCACACTTTTACGGTTTGGAAAGAGCACTTTTTCACGATTAAGATCAAAACTGTCAAACTCTTCAACCTGAGGGTCTTGATTTTCGATGATGAGCTTTACTTTACGATTTGCCGGAACCTCAACTTGTGCAGGTGTAAACAAATGATTTTTAAGAATAATGGTATAACTTTCTTCCGCCCACAAGGCGAAACTACAGGTCGCCAAAGGCAAACCAAGCGCGAAAGACAGCGAAGAGACCTTAGTCCTTAGCATCCAGCCCCCTCGGTAAATTTACACAAACTCTAAGCCCACCTAAATGACTGCGAGCAAAAGAGATATCTGCATGATAAATTGCAATTATATGATTGACTATCGCCATTCCTAAACCTGCCCCTTTTTCCCCTGAAGGGTGTTTATCTCCACCAACGCGATAAAATCTGTCAAAAATTCGTTCTATTTCCGCATCCGACATACCACAACCCGAATCATCGATTTGCCATACAACCCGCTGCGCATGCTGCTGAATTTTTACTTCTATGTCACCTTCAATTGGCGTGTATTTAATAGCATTACCAATTAGATTAGAAAATAATGTGGTTAATGTGAACTCACAGCCCTCTAAGGTCGCTTCTGACGCTTCTAAGCTGATATTTTGTGATTTTTGTTCAATTCTCGGGTAACAGTTAGCAATCAAGTCTTGAGTTAATGCCACTAAGTCTTGCTGCGCAAATTGCTTATGCCACAGTTCTGGCTCTGTACGCGCTAACGTCAGCATTTGCTCAACCACATGGTTTAACTGCTCAAGCCCTTTTGACATAGCAGTGGCACTGGGATGCTTAGTATCGTGCGTTAAATTATGCAGATGAATTTTTAAGCTTGCGATCGGCGTTTTTAACTCATGAGCGGCATCGGAAGCAAAATAACGCTCTTTGAGATACGCGACTTCAACCTTTTGAAAGAGGTCATTTAGCGTCGCGATAACGATTGCCACCTCTGCTTTGTCGCTTTGCACTGCCAGCTGTGTAAAGTCTTTGGGGTTACGTCGTCTAAGCTCGTTAGAAAGATCTCGTAAAGGCTTTAACGCCGTATATATAATCCATGCGATAAACACCGCAAGAAACGGCATAATCACCACCAATGGCGTCATTGCTGAGACAATCATACCTTCAGCAAGGGCAAAACGCTTTTGTACCGGCTCAGCCACCAGTACTTGCCTTTCGCCAAACGCTTCACTGAAAGTTCTGAGTCTAGTCGCCCCCACATTTTGGGTGCTAAACCCAGCATGATATTTAAGCTTGTTCTTGTACTTAGCAAGTAGCTCACTACCCGCAACAACTTGATTGTGCTCAAGCACTAAAAAGTAAAATGCGTTGTTACCCGCACCACTGGGCAAGGTAGTCGCAGTAACTTGAGCATTAACGAGTGTTGCGATGGACTCTAAATGGCTGTCTAATTGTGCTTGTGCCATCGCCATGCTGGAGTGATAGCCCCGTAGCAGCGCCATGGATGCAGTCAGCACCAAAGCTGACACTAAAATTAGGGTCAACTTTCTCGTTATTGAAGCACCTCCAAGCGAGCTTTTCGTGCCCACTAAGCCCCCTTGCCAACCACATAGCCAATGCCACGCAGCGTTTTGATAAATCCATCGGGCATTTTCTTGCGGAGGTGATGAATATGTACCTCAATAGCATTAGAGCCTAAAGCTTCTCCCCAATCATAGAGCTTAGATTCTAATTGAGTTTTAGACAGCACACGGCCGCTGTTTTCCATCAACGCTTTGAGTAACATATATTCTTTACGAGGTAATTCTTGAGCGCTACCACTGACAAGCACCTCGTGACTGGCGAGATCTAACACGACATCGTTGCAGCTCAACGTGCTGCTCACTTGTTTGGTGAAGCGTCGACCAATCACCCGTAAACGCGCAAACAGTTCTTTAGGCTCAAACGGCTTAGCCAAATAGTCATCAGCCCCTAAATCCAGCCCTGCAATTTTATCATCAAGACTATTTCTCGCTGTTAGAATGAGCACAGCGGTTTGCGATTTGGTTTTTTTCAGCGCCTTGAGTACCGCCAAACCATCTCCGTCGGGTAGACCTAGGTCAAGCACCACCAGCTCAAATTCACCAGATTCAACAAAACTGATTGCTTGTCTTTGCGTCGACGCATGCTCAATGGCATACCCTTCTTTTTTGAGTGATGCGATGAGCCCCTGTGCCAGTAGCTCATCGTCCTCTACAAGTAATAGCCTCATTTATTCCTTCTTTTTAGCTTTTTTTCGACTTTAGCCAGTAGCTGTGCCACTTCTTCTTGACGGTATTCATCGGCTTTTTCTCTACCCGGACGGCTTGGCGCATTCTGCGCTTTTTTTAAGTGCGCAAGTGCGGCACTATAATCACGTTCGTCATATAAAAACTGTGCATAGAAATAGTTTACATCAATTCCTGCCGGATTGATCGCTAATGATTCTTGGAACAGCTTTTTCGCCTTTTTATCGCTGCCAAACCCAATTGGCCAGCCTGGGACCTGAGCATAGAGCGTGCCTAAACTCGTTAATGCAGAACCAGACAGTGCGTTTTTATCAAGTTCAATGGCTTTTTCGAATGAGGCTTTTGCATCTTTGGCAAGACCAAGCGCCCCCAAGCCACCTTTCGCTCCTGCAAAGCTCGACTGCACAATACCACGCCAGATGTAAGCTTCAGCGCGATCTGGATATTGTTCAACAAATGCCACGCACTGCTTAACCAGCTCTTCAAATGCTTTTTCTTGGGCATCGCCTTCGGTTTCATAATTTACCGTTGCCCATTTAGTTTGGACTTGGCTAAGATCATCGTCAAATGCTGCCCAAGCACCTTGACTGAATACCAGTAATGTTGCTGAAGCTAACAAGGTTTTTAGTGCGTTCATCGTAATGACTCCTTAGTGGAAAAAATGGTTTGGATGGTTTTCACTTTTTTGATTAATGCGTTATCAACAAGCTCTGGTAGCAAGCCATTGAGTCTCGCAAAAAATCGTTCAGGAAAACCAATGGCAGCACGTTTGGTGTTGCTATGGAGCAATTTCATAAAGGCTTGTGCGACGACCTCTGGCGAGTCCATCTGATTGCCGAGTGCATGGTTTACAGCTGTCGCGCGGTCGTCATTCATTTCAGTTGTGGTTGCGCGTGGCGCGAGATATTTAACCGCTACTTGGTTATCGAGCTCCCGCGTCAGTGCCTCTGTAAAACCACGCAAACCGAACTTGCTTGCGCAATAACTGCTTTGATATGGAAAGCCGATAGAGCCAAACGCTGAACCTAGGTTAACTATGGTGCCATGACTTGAGATCAGTTGTGGTAAACAGGCTTGACTAACTAGCATGGGCGCCAATAAATTCGTCTCCATCTGCTTTTTTAAGTCAGTTGGTAAAATTTCAGCAAACCCAGCCATGGTGTTAATGCCCGCGTTGTTGACGAGTAAGTCAACCCCACCCATAGTCGCCGCTTTTCTCGCGATTTGTGTCGCAGCGTCCTCAGCGGTGATATCCAAAGCAAGATAATCGTGTTCTCCGGATAACCCCGCTATCACCTGCTTTAATTTTTCGCTGTCTCGACCAATCAGCAAACAACGCCAATTATGCATGGCCAACTGTTTACTAATGGCCCGACCGATCCCCCGAGATCCCCCGGTGATAACGGCAAGTTTTGTTGCTTTCATCAACCTACCTCCGCAAATTCAACACCTGCAGGCACCGCTTCAATATTGCGGAATATGTCGCCGTACAAGCGATAAAACTGTTTAGCGCTGTGAATAATGATCGCTTGCTCTTTTTCACAGCTGATCTTGTTCATCAGCCCTGCAAAAAAGTCAATATGCTCAACATCTAACGCGCCATGAGATGTTAAATAGGAAAATGCGCTACGAGGCAGACCAAGTTTCTTCGCAATTTGACGAGCTGCATCATCGGCAAGTGCGATGGAAGTGCCCTCAAGCACATTAACCATGCCAAAAAAGCTCAATGGATGTTTACGAGCGATACTGTCGTACGCATAAGACACCATCATTTCAGTTGCGAAGCTTGGCATGCTATGACGTATTACTTCTTTATCCACACCACAGGCGGCAATATCATTAAGGATCCACTCTTGGTGTCCCATTTCTTCTTCGATGTAATGCCCTATCGCTTCTCGCAACCATTCTTTACTGTCATCTAGTCTTGCGCCACACGCCATAAGGAGTGGTACTGTGTGCTTTACGTGATGAAACGCCTGCTGTAAAAATGAAACGTATTGACCTTTGGTGATCTGACCATGAAAAACATCATGAATAATGGGTGCGCTTAGTAGATATTGGCGCGCTTGTTCCGTTTCGGATTGTAGGGTTTGGTAAAAGTTACTCATTGTCGTTTTCCTTTTAAACCGAAGCTACTTGCTCTGCCGCTTCGTATTGATTCTGGGAGTAAAGCGCTGAAATTTGCTGCGCGAAATTAGCTAAAATCACGTCGCGTTTAGGTCTCCCGTTCGCGGTAAGCATGCCGTTACCTACCGAAAAGGCTTCCTCTACGCGCACATAACATTTTATTTGGGCGTAATCAGGGAGTTGCTGGTTGGCAAGCTCAATGGCGTTATCAATCACAGCAGCTGTTAGTTGTGTCGGGGTGTAAATAAGCGCCGTTAAAAATGGCTTGCCATCACCCACCACCACGCATTGCAGTAAAGGTACATAAGCAAGCAAAACGGACTCCGGCCACTCGGGAGAAATATTGCGTCCAAAGCTATTGATCAGAAGATTTTTTAGCCGACCTTCGATGACAAAATGCTGCTCACGCTTGGACACTCTGTCGCCAGTTTTTAACCACGCATCTTGGGCTATCGCTTCGCCGCCTAAGTAACCTAAAAAGTTATTACCTTTGATCTCTAACTCATCTGCCACAATACGTGCCTGAATATGAGGCAGTAACTTACCAACGCTGCCATCTTGCTCACCAGTATTCAATGCAACAACAGACCCCGACTCGGAAAGCCCATACCCTTGAAACACAGGTAAGCCCAGCCGTTTAGCTTGCTGTAGCAGTTCAGTGTCAACTTTAGCGCCACCGACCGCAATAAAGCGTAAACTTGCGGGGGGTTGCCACCCTTGCTGTGCAGCGCTTATCAGGCAACGCAGCAGCTCAGGCACTAAAATTAAGCTATTTGGTTGTACTTCACTTATCTTTTGCAGCAACTTTTGTGGATATAGCAACTGGCTGCCCGAAAAGCCTAGCGACGCAAGTTCGGTTACCTCAACCATGCCACCACTGAGTAGCGGCGCATACACACCCGCGATGTTTTCTAGCAACACCGGTAGCGGCAATAAACATAAGTGCTTAGGCCGATTAAGTGCGATGGTTTCGCATAAACTACTCGCCACGACAAGCTGGTTTTCAACCGACAGACATACGCCTTTTGGTGCGCCTGTTGAACCTGAGGTATAAGTGATCTTTTGCGTTTTAGGAAAATAGGCTCCCGTGCTTTCACACCTAGTTTGATATACATAGATTGCTTGACCATAGACATCTAACACCGAATATTCAGCGCTATTTTCAAGCTTGGTATCGCTGATCAACCAGTTTGCTTTTGACTGCTCAAGGGTGTGTTCAACTTGCGCTGTGGTAAAGAAATGAGGTACTGGAATAGACACTTTATTCGCTTGTAATAGTGCAAAATCTACCAATAACCAAGCGATAGAGTTGTCTAGAGAGACCGCAACACTCTCGCCACTCATCACAATAAAGCGCTCAGCCAATGCTTGCGTGTAAGACTTTACCTCAGCAAAAGTGAGACGAGTTTGCCCTTGTTGTAAAAGCACATCACTGTCTTGATGTGGCAGTTTTTTTAAGAAATCACACATATAAAAATGCCTCTTTTAAGCTCGCGATTTCGACCTCGAGTCCTTGTAGTAAGTGTTGATACATTTCAGTGTTTGTGATCACCTGCAGGGCTTGATGTAAATCGACCGAACAAACCATGGGAGCACATTGGTAATAGCTGCCATAATCTTTGGCTGAGGCGATAGTGCCGTGTGCCAAAGAAATCTTGTTAACCTCGACTTGGCATAACTTCATCAATGCACGCACTTGTTTGGTTGCCGTAAACACCAAATAGCGGATATCACTCTCAAGCAGTGCTTGAGCCAGTACAATAAAGTGGCTTAACGTTGCCATTCGGCCTGTTGAGAACAAATTGCCAAGTTCTGCGATATGATTACGATCTGAAACCGTTGAGAGGCACTGCTCTACCGCACGATTAAGATACTGCTCCACAAATAATGCGTCTTTGGCTGCAAATCTAAGACCTAAAAAGCAATCGCTTTGGCGGTAGTTTAAATGGCTTAAAAGGGGATAATACTCATGAATGTCAGCGCCAAAAGCATGGGCAAAACCACTGTGGATAGCGTGCTCCAATTCAGCGCGCGCACCGCAAGTCTTGTTTGCCCATCTAAGGCGACTTTGTGAGTTTGTTGCTTGTAGTGCTTCACCCATCGTTTTCACACCTTTCCTGTTCTGATGTAAAAACTTTAAAAAGCGAAAATTAAGAAAACCTTAAGTTTGAAAAAAGGCGGAAAAAATTTTTCGAAATACGCATTCCTGTTTTAAAACGCTTGCTTTCGGCTAATCACAAATACGGCAACGAGCGAGACCAAAATAAACAGTGCGGCGAGTAAAAAGGTCATTGAAAATGCCATATTCAGCTGTGCAGAGCTTGCCAAGGTCGCACTCTTGACCTGCAACAACAGGCTAAATACACCACCAAGTAATGAGGCTCCGGTCATTAACCCTAAGTTTTTACATAAATTAATGAGCCCTGATCCCATGCCCTTTTCTTTTTCGGCTACTGTCGTCATCACAAAGGTATGGTGAGCCGCTAGAAACAACTGCCTTCCGGGAGTTAACACAAATAACGCGACAACATAGCCATAAAGTCCAAATAATGAAGGTAGGATTGCAAAACTAATTGTCCCGATGAGGATCATCAGCAAGCCCAAAAACATGGCAAACGCGATGCCAAAATGATCAACCACCTCGCCTGACGGATAACCAGCGACAGCAGCAATACAAGGTCCAATAGACACAATAAGACCAACCGTGACCGGGCTCAGCCCTAACGCATAAGTGAGATAAAAAGGCCCGACAACTAATGTCGACATCGCGATGGCGTCAACTATAAAGCTCACGATTAACGAGGTGTTGCGTAGCTTGTGTTTCAGAAAAGCCAAACTCACAAGTGGAAATTGAGCATGCTTTTGGCTTTGTACAAAACAGTAGATAAAAGCCACAGAAAAGAAGAAAAATACGCTATGCAAGACAAGGCTAAACGAACTACTCGATGGCATAGCCAACACATAAAATAGGCATGACACTGACAGCCACACACTTCCAATAACATCAAAACGCTGTAGCTCAGGTGGACTTGCGACATCATCAGGCAGAAATCTTGCTATTAAAAAGTAAGCTGCACCACCAAGCAATATCATCAACCAAAAAGTGAACTGCCATGATAACCACTCTAGCATTGCGCCACTTAGCAATGGCCCCAGTGCCGTGCCAATCGCAGCGGTAGTACCGAGTAACCCCATTGCAAGTCCAACTTTACGCTTTGGCATCGCAACGCTTGCCAGTGCAAATATTTGAGATAATAACAGCGCAGCGCCAATGCCTTGGAACAGCCTAGCAGCAATCAACATCCAAAGATTTACGCTCAGCCCAGCGACAATGGAGCCCACACAAAAGACGCTGATCCCAATGCGAAGTGCCCTTTTTCGGCCAACACTATCTCCAACAGCGCCAGCACCAAGAATAAACGCGGTAAGCGAAAGCAAATATGCCACAACGACCCAATTCACCAATGCCTGCCCCACGCCAAACTCCTCAGCAAGTGTTGGCAACAAGACATTGATACTACTCATGCCAAGCGTAGGCAAAATGAGTACCACAGCCAAGCTGAACAACACCCGCTTTTGTCCGGCCCCCAGAGCAATTTTATCCTCTGTATTTACCGTATCTTCTAACATGCGTTACCACTCCTACCATTGCGCCATGCTAATAAGTGGTGACTGTACTACTTCAAGTGAACTTGAGGTCAAGAGTGTGGTTGGGTTTGAAGCTTGATTGGCTTAACTGGATTAACTGGATCAACTGGATCAACTGGATCAACTGGATCAACTGGATCAACTGGATCAACAGCAAAGCCTTAGATAGTTTTAGCGCATCGAAAAGCCAGTAACTTAATGTGCTGAGCAGCAGTGATTGGCTCTACGGCACAGCACTTTGATTATTAAGTTCCTAAAACCTTGTCGCTATGTTATTTATCACATTTTGAAACTGTAATTGTTGTCCAAAAACCTCTATTTTATGAATTACTTGCGCTTCAAGAACAAACGCTATCCCGTGTGTTTCCTCTTTGTTGTAACTACTAAATATCGTAATTTCTTGAATAGATTTTTGTTTGACATTCTGTATTTGATAGGTGCTTGCGACCTCTTCTGAAAGTATCTTGAGCCAAGCAGGCAATTTCATTCTTGAATCGACCTCAAATAAACTCCGTATAAATTGATGTTCATGCCCAGATAAATCAACAGCAGGTACAAACTTTTGCGGATCTAAAGTTTCGTGAAGTAATTTACTGTCTTTAAACGCTAACACTAACGTTTCAGACACATGCGAAATAGCGATAGGTGAGTCAACCTTTAACTTGACGACCTTCGATAAGGTAAGCTCTTGAGCGCTAACCTGCATGCCCCAAAGCAATAGAAAAGTTGCAAATATCATCCTTATCATGCGTTGTTCCTTTCAATTTATTTTATGTGATTGCCGCAAAGCAGTTTAGCTTTCAGACATCTCCTTGCAAGCAACTCGCTTTTGATTGCATAAACGGCAAATAGCCTAGGGCCTGTTTATCTTTCAAGTTTGTTTTTGCAGCAGTTTGATTGGTATTTATACAAGGCAGAGCCTGCGTCGCATAGTTATTCTATGTGAGTCAGGTGATAACACAGTAGAAATGCCAATCAAGCGCTGCCCTTTGGGTTCACTTGAGTGCGCTTTGCTCATTGTTGCTCAACTTTTGCCTAGATTACTAGGCGGCAAGTCGAGCGTCGCAACCAAAACACACTCAGGAGAACAAAAGTCAAACAGCAAAGGTCAACAGGCCCTACAGCACATAAATTAACTTTACCTTAATGCTGTTACCTCACAAACTTGATTGCACCAGTCACATTTCTTATCAATCATGTTTCCCAACTAATTTGCACTATTTTTGGCGTCATAGCATGAAAATAACCATTTGTTTTTATTTATTTTAATCTGGTGAGCGTGCAGATATTTTTGAGAGGGATCGTCGTATGAAAATAGGTACATTTATTGATGCATTGAAAAGAAAGTTTCAGTATGATGATTTATTGGCCACTTTGGAAATAATAACAATATAATAAATAAGGAATAATGATGAAATACCTTGCCATTTTTTTGCTCATGTTTGCCTCTTTTCAGAACCATGCGGTTGTCAAAAGACATGATGTTGACCCTGACTTGTATAAGGTTAATAGCATCCCGCAGTTTTATGTTGATATGCCATTCCAAGGCGGTTCGGTGTTAATCGATAAGCATTGGTTATTGGCACCAGCCCACGTCATTTATACGTTTATGTATGACTACCAAGACAAACCTATCATGGTACATGGCGTTGAAAATCAAATCGCACAAATCATTATTCACCCGGATTACAAAAAGGTAGAAGGTGACTGGAGTGAAGGCGACCCGGCACCGCTTATGGAGCAGCTAAATAACGCCAAAGACATTGCGTTAATTCGCTTAAGTAAGCCTGTGACACACATTCAACCCATCGCTATATATGAGGGAAATGAAGAGTTAGGCATGGAAATAACCGGGTTTGGTCGCGGCGCTATCGGAACGGGAATAACGGGTGAAGAGCACGACTCTGAGGGACCAAGCTTAACTACCTATGCATGGTACCAAGTCACCAAATTTTTCTCAGATTGGGCTTTCACTCAAGACGACTATCAAATGCATGTTTACAACAACGTGATCACAGAAGCAAAAGCACACTGGCTCAGATTTACCTTCGAACAAGGAGCCGATGCGCTACCGTTAGAAGGCACTATAGGCTCAGGAGATAGCGGCGGCGCAGCAATCATTTATCAAGGCTCAACTCCGGTATTGGTTGGATTAGCTGCATGGAGAGAAATTGAAGGCGATTTGGAAAATTATACTTTAGGAAAATACGGTTCAACCGCAGTATTAACGCGTGTATCTTATTACCAAGATTGGATAAATAAGCATATCAATAAAGGCCAGTAGCAGGTAAAGCGCGTCTAAAAGCAAACCATAAGACGGTTGCTAAATTTACGAAGGTAATAAGGTATGTTGATCGTTGTGATAAAACAGCCACTGCGACTAAAAGCTTACAGGAATGGTTTGCCAAGTAGTGACAAGTCTTTGTTAAATTTAAGCTTGTCTCTGCTTCCCTTTGAGCTTTAATAAACAATAGCAAGCTAAATGATAGGCTCTTTGGCGTCATTGTATTGTAGTTTATCATTTACAGCCTCATTCTGCTCCAATACATCATGTCTAAAGTACCTAGCCGACAGCACTTTTCTATTGGCAACACCCAGCTTGTCGTAAATGTTTCCACAATGAAACTTCACGGTATTTGATGAAACATGCAGCTCAAATGCAATGTCTTTATAGGACTTCCCTGATAATAAAAGTAGTAATACATCACGCTCTCGGCTTGATAATTTAGAAAAACAGCAAGACACACCCACCTCCTTGATCACATAAAAATTACCTTTAAACTCAACATTAACATTCAAATGCTTTCACCTCAATAAAAACAATCCTTCATTTACTTTCATATTGATAGCAGCTGTTATCTGAAGCGGTATACATCAAACAATTTTCGGCGCAACAGCATCACTCGCAACTCCTCAGCAGCTATAACCATTTGGCAAAAGTTGGTCGCCTCAAAACTACCTACTTAGATAGTTTCATTTAACTTACGTACTGATAAATTAAAAGTTCAGCATTAAGGTACAAAAGTAAACATTATTAACTTTTAAGGCCAATAAGAGCTGATTGATATGACAACGTCACTACGAGTGAATTACGAAGTAATGCCTCCAGACATAGACTTCTGTAATTCGAGATATTAATAACAATCTTTTACAAGGAAAGCTCATGATAGAAAAAAGTAATTTATTCAACCAACTACAACAACACGAGGGAAAGGTAACAGAAAGCCCACTAGTGACTAAGCTACTAGAGCCTGAAGTATTACCTTCCATTTCAGGTGGAAACTACGCCCAGTGTGGTGGCTCAAATCCTGGCTATGGACAAAATGGAGGAAGTTACGACCAGAGAAATGATGGGAGTGGTTACACTCAAGGTTCTGGAAGTTACAGCCAGCGCTGTTCATAAGTATAAATCTATGCCCATGTAATGCAAAAGCATGGGCTACTTTTAGCCTAAAAATAGAAAGAGATAATAATGCTAAAGTCTATAGATAGATTGCAGGTTATATTAAAAGTATCTGAAAGATGTAATTTAGCATGTACATATTGCTATTATTTTTTTGGTGGCGATGATTCTTACAAAGATAGACCTGCATTAATTTCAGGCAAAACCGTTGATGACTTAATTGACTTCCTCCTTCGTTCATTAAAAGAAATAAAGATTTCTGTTATCGAGATAGCTTTACATGGTGGGGAGCCTTTGATGCTCCCGCTTAAAAAGTTTTCAGATTTATGTGAAAAACTAAGTAAAGGGCTGTCTGAGCATACCCAGTTGAAGTTATCAGTACAAACTAATGTAACTCTAGTTACTGAAGAGTGGATTACGCTCTTCGAGAAATATCAGGTGAGTCCAGGCTTAAGTATTGATGGCCCAAAGAGCTTCAATGATAAATTCAGAATCGACCACAATGGTAAAGGCTCTTATGACAAAATAAAGGCGGGCACTGAACTTATAACCAAGGCGGCCTCCGAAGGACGACTTACTCAGCCTGGTGTCATTAGCGTATTAAATGGCACCTTTGACTATAAAAAAATCACTGAGCACTTAGTTGAAGATTTAAATATAAAAAATTTAAGCTTCTTGTTCCCAGATATAAGTCATGACGACCCATTCCCTAACAATACAACAATCAATGATTATAAAAAAGCAGTGCTCGATATTTTTAATCTTTGGAGAGAAACTAATAATTTTTCAACACGTCAAATTGAAGACAAATTTAGAATATTTCAAAAGAGGGAAGGAGGAGACAATAGACCATATGATCGAAAAGAAATAATAAACAATCAAATAATTTGTATTCAATCAGATGGAACGATAACCATTGATGATTCATTCATTCCAACGAGTGAATGGCGAAAAATGGCGCCAACAAGCAACGTAAAAGAAACCACATTAAGATCATTTTTGGAACACGAAATTTTTAAAGAGATAGATAAAATTTACAAAGAAACACCTGAAGGCTGTAAAGACTGTGTATGGGAGAAGCTCTGCAGAGGCGGAGACTTAGAAAATAGATACAGTAAAAACAACGGGTTTAATAACCCATCCGTGTTTTGCGAGGCAATAAGTGCATTATATTTTGAAATTACTCAGCATTTAGTCTCCAATGGCTATCCTAAAGATGAAATCCTTAAAATTATAGAAGGGAAGTAAAATGATTAAGATTTTTATATTTTTTAGTTCGATGATACTTTCATTCTCTAGTTTCGCAAAAGAGAGCTGTACTTTTCCTGTAAAATTAATACTTAAACAAAGCCCAAAAGGATTGCAGGTCGAATATCGAGCTAGCAAACCTTACACTGCATTGAAACTCAACGCATCGAAAGAAACAGAATCTGCATTTTTAAATATTAACCAGAGGGAAAATATAGCTCATCATAGTAGTAACATAGTTCTAATGAATGAGAAAGGCTTAACTACCTCATTCCTTCTATCCCCCTTAAATAAGTATATTAACGCAACATACGCGCCATACGTGAATTTAGGAGACTCTCATGGCGTATTCATGACCGCAATCACTCCAATTGCAATGAAAATAAAGCCAGATGACGAATGGGAAAGTTTAGAAGAAAATTGCATCACTTTTTTCGCAGAAAAAGACAAAAAACTGGTAAGTGTAGAGAAGAAAAATAACTTTTTAATATTTAACTTTAACGAAGAATCAGTGCTCGTCAGTAAGAAAAGTAAATTCAACTTCATCTTCAATGATAATCTACCACAATGGCTAAGTGATCTGATAACTGAAAATTTCAAAAAGTTTCACAGTTATTACAGTAAAGAATTAGCACTATCAAATGATAAAAAGTTAACCATTGTTGCAAGCTTCGAGAGTCCAGAGTCTGATTTTTATGATGGCGGAGTGCATAATGGTAACACTTTTGTCTTAAGGTTTGGTGGTAAACGTTACCTCAATTTTAGCCCTGCTATTGCTCAACACCTAGAACAATTTATCGCTCACGAAGTATTCCATATTTGGACAAGTAATGACAGTCATGAACCTCACTGGCTTAGCGAAGGTGGTGCTGAATTCGCAGCTAATATAGCCAAGCTCAATTTAAAGCTCATCGATAGGGAGCAGTTTGACACACAAAATAATCTTCAAAAGCTCACCTGTTCGCTTGAGCATAGCTATAAGGTAATACCGGGAACGCAGTATTGGCCAGGCCGCTATAGCTGCGGACATGCATTTTTACATCACTTAATTGGGGAAAAACAATTTTTTCACTACTGGCGACAAAAACTTCTTAACACTCGAGAAAATAGTCTCAATCACTTCGTGAGTAATATATCTCCTGAAAGTAAAACGGCGTTAGGTGCGCTCACTTCTGGCAACTCAACTCCCCCACCCGAAGAAGCGATAATAAAAAGCTATCAGCAGCTAATCGGTGAAATAATAATTAATAAATCCACTCCTAACCACATATTAAAAAAAGCAATTTTTAGACATTTTATGACGTCGGCATGTGATGGCTTTTTTTCATTCGAAACTCGCGAAGAGCGAGTAAGAATATACCAACATTCCAGTTGTCCATCGAGTTTCGAAAAAGCAAACGGATATATCGAAAAGATAAATTCGCTGGATATTCGAAGCGACGGATATTTGCTTTTAGATAGCTATAATAAGTCATGCTCTACGAGAGGTGTCCTAACTGTTGAAGGGAAAGAATTTTCTGCAGATTTACCATGCAAATTTTCACCTTCTATCTTTAAGAACTTTCGAATCCAATAAAAACAACAAAATAATGGAAGAACACAAATGATATTGCATGTACTAGCCCCCCCTCATACCGTAACAACAAATCAGGACTATCTGTTTTGCGCCTTCACGCAAAAAGTCGTCAAATTCTGCAAAATGATGAAACCTTTTTTTAAGATCATTCATTATGGTCATGAACGATCAGAGGTTGACTGCCATGAACATGTAACTGTGACGACCGACGACATTTTAACTAAAGCATACGGCGGTAAAAGTTGGCAAGATAGTTATTGCAATCACAGCACATTGGACATCGCTCATCATAAATTTAAACAAAATGTTCAACGAGAACTAGAAATTAGAGTTGAAGCTGGAGACGCTATTTTATGCTTTTGGGGTAATAGTATGGAAGAAGCGGTATCCATGTTCGAGGAAAAATGTTTCATCATAGAACCAGGCATCGGCTACGATGGCAAGGGATGTTTTGCTCCTTTTAAAATATTCGAGTCATATGCTCATATGAGCTATGTTTACGGTCAATTGGGGATAACACATCCCAAACGTTACGACGCAGTAATACCAAACTATTTTGATTGTGATGATTTCGAATACTGTGAAGCTAAAGATAACTATTTTTTATATCTTGGTAGGATGGATCCCAATAAAGGTTTAGTAATAGCTGTTGAAGCAACGAGAAAAGCCAACGCTAAGCTTATTGTCGCAGGTCCGGGAGATATCAATCACCTAAGTTATAAAACAATTCCAAGCCATGTTGAGTTTGTGGGTTATGCTGATTTAAATAAAAGAAAGCATTTACTTAAAAAGGCCAAAGCTCTCTTTCTGCCAACTATTGTTCTTGAAGTGTTTGGGGGCGTTATGATCGAAGCCATGTTGAGTGGTACACCTGTAATTTCTAGTGATTGGGGCGGCATTCCAGAAAATAATCTACATGGCCTCACAGGATTTAGGTGTCGTAACGAAGAGCAGTTTTACTGGGCAACCAAAAATATAGATAAAATTTCTTCAAAACATTGTAGAGAATGGGCTGAAAACAACTACTCAATGGAACGCGTTGCAAAAATGTATTCAAGCTACTTAATAAGTCTAAAAAGAAACTTTAGACATCAAACTAGAGAGCAAACGTTGCAACAAGATTACTCAGAGTTAGCAGAATTAGACTGGCTTAATAAGTACTATCCAGCAATAGAGTCATAAGTTAAGCCTAGCCAATTTAACTTAATCTTGACTTCGGATAAGAATTTAAAAAATCAAAGGAACGAATAGCTCACTTCCTGACCAGTTCATTCGACCAAAAGAAACGAGCGTGAATAAGTTAGTTGAAACCTATTGCGAGGGTCTGTCACGTCATTCGCGCCAAGAGAAATAAGGTATTTGAAAGCATTGCTCAGGATAGCAAAGGCACCATGGTCTGATCGTTTAGATTTACACTGCATTTGATCGTCAATCACATAGGTGAAATTGTGGCGTTGAAGCTAACAAACGTAGATGATCGAAAGCTGGTGACAGAAATGGCCTACACGCTCTTTCGCAAACTCTGCGGTTACAGAAGTTACATAAACACAGCACTGTCAGGAGAACTCATAGGGGAAACAATGTGAGAAGTGCAGGTCAAACAAGCGCTTTTGCGCTGAATGAAAATATAGAGGTTGGATAAATAATAAGTGAACTTTTATATTTACTTTGCACTAGATAACGATATATCGGTTAATACAATCATCAAATCCCAATAAAAAGCGCCTACTGGAGCGGAAGTTTTTAGATTTTGTTGGTATTAGTCCAAAGCATTTAAGTAAACTTGTACGCTTGCAAAGCACTTTAACACTAATCGTAAAGACAGCCTCACTAACATCGCGTACAAAAGTAATTGCTATAACAATTTCACTTTAATAAGGACTTTAAAGCATTCATAAGAGTTAAATTCTCGAAATTTTTTCGATAACGACAGCAGTTTCTTCGCGTTATTTTTAGATGCAGAAGGCAATCGCTGAGGTCTGCATTCGCCAATATAAATATGTTGCTATTTTCGCTTTGCACAACCAGATATTTACAGCCTGAAATCATGGCGAAATCTACTATACTGTAGCGAGCTCCATTTTGTCGGCCTTCATTTCGACACTTTAAGGATCATAAATTTGTTAATTTTTAGGGGACCAAATATGAAAGTCATCTGTTCATTGTTTTCAGCTGTTCTGTTTGCTATTACCACATCCGCACTTTCTTATGAAATAGGGAAAAAAGCAGTAAAGAACGAGTCCGCCCCCACCTTTGATACGGATAAATTAGGAATCGTCGGCATCGAATGGGAGCGGAACCACGAAAAAATGACTGTATTAGCTTTACAGTGTTTGGCCGAAGCAAATATCAATGAAACTGAAATCACCAATATGCCGAACGAATGCAATTCACAGATTTCAGAGAATAACAACATTGACATATATTCATCGCCCAATAAGTATCCGGAGGCGATTAGAGATTACTACCAACTGGTAAAGTCGATTAGATGGTCTGATGATCCGACACGGCAAGTGCAGAATAAGGATAGAACCGCAGCCAAATTTGCAGCTACCATAAAGCGTGTTTGTAACCGCAGACTGGATGATGACCCTGATAACAAGATTGATATTACAGATGACGGATTACTTTGTGCCAGTCATTTAGGGGAATTACAATTTTTACACTCCATGGCATCAGCTAACGGCATACCAAGCGAGAAGACTCTGAATAAGGTTATCGAATGGTCAAATTTTGCTTTCAATCTATCTCTTGGTTCAAGCGACCTTAGTCAACCGTATTGCGACCACTGGTCTAGTGGTGAATACCCAAATATTGAACCAGCGCTTGGGGTAGACAATGTAAGAGCAAAAGGCTGGTGTGAGGAAAGACCTATTAGTTTTTGGTCTCGTTTATTTAACACTGAGCTTTGGAATGGCAAACAAAAGACTTTCAAGGGATTCAGTGTTGCAACGACGTTCAACTTAGCGTGTGACGGAATGTTTATTTCCGCTAGCTGTACGGTTATTGAAAACGAAGATGAGGTTCGGATGGCTGCATTAGGGTCAGTCTTACATTTGATTCAAGATTCATATTCAAAAAGCCACACTGATAGAGGAGCCCCTGGAGTTTCACCTTCTGTTAAATGTGATCCAGTAAAGGCTTTTCGGAGTTACAAGGATCAGAACACACAAATTCATACGAAGTCGGACAAGTGGCCCAGTTTTGATTCAAACTGCCGCAATCGAGAAGAAGGAAACACAGTTGATCCAATTACGGCTTCTGCACAGATAATTTGGTTGCACGCGAACCCAAAGACGACAAATACAACTGTGACCACACTTATTAACTCTGTATATGGAGAAGTTCCAAAGGGCGTGTTGTCTACTGCTGGTGAAGGCTATTCAGCTGAATAATGGAAAGGAAAACGTTTACGCATTACTGACGCATTCAATTTATAACTATTGAAACTACAAACCAAATCATAGAACAACTAGAGGTATCGGAGGATGTCAGCTTAACACCTTCGATGCCCTAAAACCTAAAAAGCTTTATAAATCTCGCCAGAATAACACTTAATCATTAGAATTCATTTTTTGATTTATAAAAGTAAAACAAAGATAAGATAACCAACAAAATAGCAATACTAAAAAAGAGTTCATTAAACTCTCCGTCAATAAAGCTAGCAATAAAAAACAATAAAGTAGCTAAAACAAACCCGATAACATTTGAACTTTTCATAAGCTAACCCCCATATTGCAAAAAATCCCACAGTTTGGGGTTCTAGGGATTTTCCCCTCGAAAGTAACATAGAACCCCTCTAATACTAATTAGCTGGTGGCATTACCTGTTAAAACATATACATATGCCAACAAAAAGTTATTACTTTCCAACATATCTTAGGGCCAATCTAAAGCTTTTAAAGTTGGCTGCGGGTCCATTCGGATCTGAACCACTGTGTTGTTCGCTTCCAAAGAAACCGCCATAGTATCCACCCCGCAAATAGATATCTTGACCAGAAAAGTCGTTGGTCATGGTAAAGTCGTAAATATAGCTATAAAGATCGTACAAACCATAAGCATTAGGTGGCGCTATTGTGCCAACTCTAAGCATATCATTGCTATGGGCTTGTGCTGGGGACATACCAGATAACTCCTTGCCTTGTTTGTCCAATGGCAGAGAGCCGGAATAATATTGTGTTGTAGTACCTGCACGGCAAGCATGGATCCATTCTTCTACACTTGGCAAAGAAACTTCCCAACCAGTGCCCACCAGATCACTATTCAATTTTGCAGCGAAGTCAACACACTCTTGACGAGTTACTTTATTCACTGGGTTATCATCAAGTTTAAACTCACTTGGTGTCGAACCTGTCACTCGCTGCCATTCTATTTGACTAATCTGAAATTTCCCTACGTAATAAGGTTCCAAGTGAGGACGGTGCTCACTTCCACTCATTAAAGGTGGCACCAACCGCATCAATGCTCTAACACCTAAGGTATTCAGGACTATTTCTAATGGGTAACCTGCATCAACATACTGTTTTTGTGTTAAATAGGCCTGTGCACTGCCGCTCGCTAATGTCACACCTTTACACAGTTGCTCAAAGCTTTCCAACTGTTTGACAGCAGATATTTTTATTTTGCTCTGACTGATTAGGTTATGTAAAGCCAGCTTACCCGCACTATCGGGTAATTCAACCGGAGTAAAATCGTTTGTAATTCCGGCATAAGCAATACCGGTTAATTCCGATATTTCTTTATGCCAAGTGGTTAAGTCGTCCATGGAAAACTGACTTAATGAATTGTGACCACAGGCTCTTGCCATAATTTGCATAAGGTGTGTACTGGCATAAAAGAAACTATCCAGATCATCCGCTCTATCAGCTATGTTCAGTTTATTAACCAGGTTTTGATCCTGAGTAGCAATTCCTGCCGGGCAGTTACCTGAATTACAAATTCTTGCGCCAACACAACCGATTGCCTGCAGCACACTGTTTGATAAAGCAATACCATCCGCTCCTAGCGCCATCGCTTTGATAAAATCAGCCGGGACCCTTAGCCCACCTGTGATGATTAGGGTTACTGAATCTGAGGCTCCCTTTTTCATCCCCTGAGCATCAAGATAATTTCTTGCTCGGGCTAGCGCAGGAATAGTTGGAACAGAAATATGATCTCTAAATATATTGGGTGCAGAACCTGTACTGCCGCCTCGACCATCAAGGATGATGTAATCAGCAGTGGCATCCAAAGCAAACTGAATATCACGTTCAATATGGTTTGCGCTGATTTTAAAACCAATGGGTACGCCGCCCAGCCCTTCCCTTATCAGGTCAGCAAAGTCTTTGAATTCACCCGGACTTGTAAAGTCCTCGTAGGTAGGAGGAGAGATTGCTGTTTGGCCTTCCGTAATATGACGCACCTCAGCAATCTCCTTCGTAACTTTAGCGCCTGGCAAATGACCGCCAGTACCCGTTTTTGCGGCTTGCCCGCCTTTAAAGTGGAAGGCTTTAACTTTGCCGTTATATTTTTCAAAAAACTCTGCTTCTTTACCTGGCTTAATACCGTTTCGAGCAGTCCCCATTTCAAACAGGTAACGAT
The DNA here is from genome assembly GCF_002850255.1 of Pseudoalteromonas sp. NC201. Lineage (NCBI taxonomy): Bacteria > Pseudomonadati > Pseudomonadota > Gammaproteobacteria > Alteromonadales > Pseudoalteromonadaceae > Pseudoalteromonas > Pseudoalteromonas sp. NC201. The sequence continues at coordinate 723,321 of NZ_CP022523.1, read as the reverse complement.
TATTGGCGGCCAGTTCCTCTGGCAGTATTCCTCCTTCGCCAGAGCAAATGCCAGTTCCTGCGTAGTTTGCTCCTTTAGCTAACGCTATTTTAGCGTTTTTTGATAAGGCACCATAACTCATGTCTGAAACAAACATGGGTATATCCAACACTAAAGGGCTTTTAGCTCTGGGACCAATAACCAGCTGAGTATCGACGGTTTCTCCGTCAAATAGCGGTTTTTTTGCGAGTTGGGCAGTTAACAACTGAATATCGTCCCACTTAGGTAAGGTATTTTTGGGCACTCCCATTGAAGTATTGGGGCCATGATTAATATGTTCTGGCTCATCTGTCGCAAGATCTCGACCGAGTTCAATCAGTTCTATTATGTCAGCTCGTTTATCTTCAATACTGTTTTTGATCTGTCTTTTTAATTCGGTATCCATATCTTTACCCCTTTATTTTGCACGCAAGTATTCTGTTAGAACGGCTTTTACATCATCGGGAAACTGCCCACTTGGCGGCATAGGGTTGACGGTTTCATATAAACGGTTAATGATCCGATCACGATTTTCGAGCCGCTTAAAGTCGGTTTCCGTGACCAATCTAGGTGAAGCCATATCGCTGGTATGGCAGAAGCTACAATGGTCCTGGAGATATTTAAGCGGTTGTTCTTTTACCCTGGTCATAGTCCAGTGTTCGTCCCATGAACAGTTATTGTCTTTCGCAGAACAACCTTTGATGTGTTTTATCGCCTTGATATAACGAGCGATGCTTTGTTTCTCGCGCTCGGCGTTTCGTTCAGCCACTGAATCGTACCCAAGCCTAAGCGGCAGTAACCCATCGGTTAGTACTTTCTTGTCGTGAAAGCCTTCGTTTCTCAATGACTTGGAAACATTACTTAAGTAAAGTTTTGAGCGAATGTGATACTTTTTAACATCATCAGGGTTTAGCTGCCCAAGTACAAAGCCTGCGTGCACAAATCGATCACCGTAGTCAGCGTTACCGATGGCATGACAAACGGTACAAGGCTTGGCTTCCTCGTCCATTAATCGCATCGGGTGATTCCATTTAGCCGCCATCAAGTTGTTATAATACTTATCTCCGATGTCAAAACCTTCAGATTGAGCTAACTCATTTATATAAGCTGCAAGCTCTCCTTTCTGATCAAACGGTGATATAGGATCGTACAACATACCGGGTCGACGCTTTGGGATAACACTTTCACACTTGGTATTTAGGCGCTCGCGACGAGGCATATTTTCCCTAGCCACTTCACATTCCTTTATGCTGTTGTAATGCTGAGAGCAGGATTGAGTTTTAGGATCGACAGCACAAGCAACGGGCTCTGTAAAAGGAAAACGTACAAATGGTCCCTGAGAATGACAGCCGACACAACCACCAACAGGTAATGACCAATGTTTGACCGACTCGGGATCAAAGTCGGTAAAGTTTGGCGGTGGAATTTCCTTACCAGTAACCAGAGGAATAGCCGCTATATTTTCAATTTTTGTACTGCTTTCCTCCGTTTGTTCATTCACAGAAGTTAAGATCCATTTCCCCTTAACTTCCGCTTCTAATGTTGGCTGACCAGCAAAAAAACAGGTTTTCCCAGTATCTCTGTTGTAACCTATCATGCCAAGCTCATTATAAAGATGTGGGTCATCCATTATTTTGTTGTTTTTTCTACATATATAAACCCAATCAACTTTATTACCATTAGCCAATACATTATTAATGTATTTGATTCTGTCACCAGGAACACAGCCAACATTTTTCATATCGCGAAATATAGCACTGGGCTTATCACAAGTTGTAACATCAGCAAAACCACTACTATTAAAACTGACTTGCTCACTTCCACTACCAAACCTTGGAATACTTGCTGGTATGTTGTGGCGGTTCAGAGAAACAACTGAACCGTCTGCCATAGTCCTGGTCATAGGGATCGGCTGAGCCAACGTGCAGTCAACCTGTTCAACAGGGATTTGACCAAGCTCTTCTTCACAAATTTCAAAGTATTTTTTATTAATCAAAACTTCGATAGTGGTTGGTTCTGGTCGCCTTTTGGTTATAGGGTCACCCTGCCCAGAATATATATACCCATCAGGTAATTGTTGAGTACTGTTAGCCTCTTTTGCAACGACGAAAGAGCTAAGACATGAGAGAAATAAAATAACTTGGACTACATTTACCATAACAAACCGCCCCTGATTAACTGCCAACGTACTGTTGACCGCAATGACTAACAAATATATAAAAAAATTAACACAAGGCCGTTCATGATGATATTACATAGTATTACATTCAAGCTGACTTGAAATTCGTTGGGAGAGCCGCAATTATCTTGTTTTGCTTGATTGACTTTGCAGAAGATAACCCCCCATTTTAGTTATATCAGGACTTCCAAACTTGAATATCGATATATAGCTAGATGGGGTTCGATGTTACTTTAGAAGGGAAAATCCCTAGACTTCCATTTTGATGCGATAAAAGGCACCTTTTTCGACGTGTATCAAAGGTAAACGCCTCCGAATTACCCCGCTCCAAGATAAGCTTCGCCAAAACCCAACCTAGTTTGTGAGTACACTCGACTTATAAACTAACGTTCTGATCAGCCTTATAAGGTGGCATGTTAATGACGGTGAAGAAGTCTTTGTCGTGTTAGATGGTGTTGTTGACATGTTTTATAAAGAGAATGGTATTGAGCAATCAGCCCTGTTGCAAATTGGTGATATTTTTTATGCATCAATTGGCACTGAGCATGTTGCTCATCCTCGTGGAGCGCCGAGAATTTTGGTCATAGAATCAGAGGGAAGTGTATAAAAACTAGTGTAAGCATGATCCACTACCCTTATTTATACAAACAAAGAAGTGGTTTAGATGAACGAACTAATGTAGGGTTTGTTCAGATGAGTTGGTTAAGATAAACGCTAACTTTTCTATATTAGCTTTTGGTTCATTCCTTGAACTTTGCAACTAAGATAAGCAAATTTAAAGCGGGATTAAAGGCAGATACATGCCTTGTCATTTTCTTTAATGTTGAAGTTTATGAGTCTTAAGACTGCCTATTGATGAAACGTTCAGCACGCGCAAAGAGCTTGTCACACTTATCTTTCTGCTCGCTATACTCAACCGTATCTTCCGCAAGAGCATCAAGCACTTCTTTTGCTTGACGATATTCACCTACCACTTGTTCAAGTTTACCTTCAAAATCCTCTTTCCGTGTTTTTTTACTACTTTGTCTTCTTGGTCTAGCCATAACTCACTTCTCTTTAAATCAAAGCCCCAATAATTTCTTTCGCTCTCGTTCAGACAGAATATCTTCGATTTTTCTTCTTACAACGTGAATATTATTTGACTTAATTTTATCAAGAGCCGCGTCTTCGCCACTCTTTTTTTTCGACTGCTTTTTCAATTTAAAATCCTACCTCTCAAAACAAAATAATATGAACGAAAACGCATAAAACTCCCTTTCTATGTGAGTTAAAAAACGCACATCGATTAAATGGAGTTTTATGAAATTATGGTGTTAATATTGAAATGGACTTTTACTTTGAGAGATGGATATTGACTGGAAGTCCTCTCCAGTCTATTCGCCACTTATACTAAAGTAACGTTAGCAGCATTTGGACCTTTAGCCCCCTGCTCAACATCAAAGGCCACTTTTTGACCTTCATTCAGTGTTTTAAAGCCTTCGCTTACAATTGATTTAAAGTGAACAAAAACATCTGGACTACCATTTTCTGGTGTAATAAAGCCAAAACCTTTTAACTCATTAAACCATTTTACTGAACCTAAAATCTTGCTAGACATATATACCTCGATATATTAAAAAATATTAGTTACTAAGTATGTAATAAAGGAAAAGATATCGCAGAGCATATATGACGAACTGGTTCGAAAGGAAACTGAGAAGAACTTGAACTAAATGTTACATTAATAGGTAACTTATTGAGTCACCCACTATACACGAAATATGACTAATAGATATAAGTTTCTTTTTTATTTTATTTATTCAACAAAATCAACAGCAAAACCTTTAGCATTACACCCTCGACTATAGATGCTTACTACACCTCACCCAAATATTGGATCATCCGTCCTGAGTGTTTCTCTTCTTTAAAGTCACAACTGATTAAACGATTCTGAAAAAAATTATCTGTTAAGCAGCGGGTGTCGTGGATATCGCCGCTTGCTAATCGTGATGGATGATGAGATGGACGCTCCCAAATCGGCGTCAATGCGCCAAACTGATAGTTGCAAACACAGTTATTAGGAGAGTCCATCATGAATAACGTTAGCACGCTTTCAATTGATCTAGCAAAAAATGTATTCCAACTTTTATCGTTTGATAAGCAAGGTAATAAATGTTTTTCCAGAAGGTTAGATAGAGCAAAGCTCTTGCAAACATTGACCCAATTACCTGCTTGTAATGTTGTTATGGAATCATGCTCAACGTCTCATTATTGGGGGCGGTACTGCTTACAAGCTGGGCACCAAGTTCAGCTTATCCCTGCGCAACATGTTACCCCTTTTGTCCGTGGCAATAAAAACGATAAAAATGATTGTATGGCGATTTATGAAGCGAGCCTTCGACCTAACATTCGCTTTGTTCCTGTAAAAACAGAGCATCAACAAGCAATCCTAGCACTACATCGCTATCGGGAGCGGCTCATACATAATCGAACCGCCTGCATCAACCAAACATGTGGTTTGTTACTTGAATTTGGCATCGTCATCAAGAAGAGCTTAAAGTCTTTTCGTGCAACCATTGCTGATCTGCTCAACCGTAATTTACATGGAGCTTTAAATCTACTCCTCAGAGACGTTTATGAAGAAATGCAAAAGTTAGACGCCAATATTAAAAATGTAGAGGCACAATTTAAGCAGTTTAATGAACAGAGCCAAGCTGCTCAAATTATCCAATCCATCCCCGGAATTGGGATTATCAACGCATCGGCATTGAGTGCCACAATAGATAAAGGGCAAGCATTTTCTAATAAAAAGGAGTTGGCTGTGTGGCTTGGGATCACACCACGTCAATATGCTTCGGGTGAAACCAATAAGATGGGAGGGATCACCAAACGAGGTGATCGTTATCTAAGAAAACAACTCATTCATGGTGCCCGTACAGTGGTCAATCATGCGCACAAAAAGCAGGATGATTTAAACAAATGGATCAACGCATTGGTAGAACGTCGCGGTAAAAATAAAGCGGTGGTGGCCACGGCCCACCGATTGGCTCGCTTAATGTGGATATTGCTACAAAGAAATGAACCTTATAAAGCCCAATATACACAAAGTGAGGCGCAATCATGACTCAAATTATGGCTATTAAGGAGCCCGGTCGTGACAAGGGCCTCGAGCCCGAGTGGGTGTTTATGAGCCCTTGATAGCCATATTCTCATTGCTGTAAACATAACGATGAACAAAAGGTCAAACCTACCTAGTTAAACCCGTTATAGGCAAGGCATTCAATGCCGCGTGGGTGTATTCTACTTTTTGGGTGGCTAGGTTCGAAACTCATTAGGGGCGCTGAAAGTCAGTTAAGCCCGAATATATGTCAGAGCAGCACCTTATTTAGGGTGACTCAAAGTGACTGTTTATCAATACATACAAATAGTAAATGAGAGATAAATAAAAGAAGCAACAAGGCTGTTAAAACAACCTTGTTGGATGAGTATTACTTGACAGCAGCTGAGCGTCCATATATGTCAGTTATTTTTGTATGGTTATCTATAAATTTATCGACTAGATAATGATTATCCAATGCCTTTTTCACTGTGAGTGGCAAGTTTTTTACATGCCTTGTTCCGCCAAAATCGCCAAGCAGATTTCCAAAATAAGAATCTGCATTGGGCTGTGCTAAATAATTCAAAGTAGCTACTGTTAAATTTGATGGGACTCTGACCAGATCCTGAGTTCATCTAAAATACTCAGTGCGGTTTTGCCAAAATCGGTTAATTCATAAGTTACAGCGACAGGTCTGTCACTTATCACTTTTCTACGAACCATCCCTTCACTTTCTAGTTCCTTTAGGCGTTGGTCGACCATTTTTTTGCTGGCACCGCCAAGCATACGGGTTAAGTCATTAAACCTTACAGGTTCATCTTTAAGGTGATAAATAATGGAACCTTTCCACTTTCCGCCAATTAAACGCATGCCTTTTTCGATAGCACAGGGTTCAGTGCATGCATTTAAAACTTTTTTTCTACCTTTACTGTCTGTTTTTACGACACTTTCCATCAGTTTTCCTAAAAAACAACTAGGTTACTAAAAGTATACTAATTGATAACTTAAATCAGGTTACTAAAATATACCACACATTGATTGAGTAGGAGAGTGTCTCTCTTACTTATTTTTGCTGAAATTTAGTTTGGAGTTGTTTTATGAGCACTACTGATCTTAAAAACGTATTAATTATTAATGCCCACCAATATTACCCATTCTCTGAAGGTAAGCTAAATGCAGCCTTGATTGATAAGGCAATAACCATGCTGGAAGATAAAGGTTATAACACGCGCGTAGTAACAATGAGTGACGGGTACGATGTGGAGGAGCAATTAGCACTTCATCAATGGGCAGACATTGTATTTTTGCAAACACCAAGCAATTGGATGGGCGTGTCTTGGTCATTCAAAAAGTATATGGATGAAGTATACACAGCAGGCATGGGAGGAGCTTTATGTGTTGGCGACGGTCGCACAGCAGAATCACCAAAGAAAAACTATGGTAAGGGCGGCACGTTAACCAACACCAAATACATGATGTCTCTCACCTTTAATGCGCCGGAAGAAGCCTTTAATGATCCAGAAGAATTCTTCGATGGGAAATCAATCGACGATTTAATGTTCCCTATGCACATGAACTTCAAGTTCTTTGGAATGAAGCCAATGGAAACATTTGCGTGCTTTGATGTGATGAAAAACGCAGATGTTGAAAACGACTTCAAACGTTTCGAAACGCACATTAACAAGCATTTTTAAGGAACAGTCATGAGCATTGATTATACCAATAAGCTTCATGCAGGTTCAGACTTTCCTGCAATTGAAACCAAACTTCTAAGTGGTGATATTAAAAAGTTGTCTACGCTTGAAAATGGTTTGGATTGGAAGATGGTTGTTGTTTACCGAGGGCAGCATTGCCCACTTTGTACTCGCTACTTAAACCAGTTAGAAAGTGCGAAAGACCAACTCGCTCAAACAGGCGTAGATTTGATAGCCGTTTCTGGTGACAGTAAAGAACAACTCGAAAGTCATATGGAAAGACTTAATGTGACTTTCCCTATCGCATACGGTCTTACTGTTGAACAAATGCAAGAACTTGGGTTGTTTATATCAGCTCCAAGATCGCCTGAAGAAACTGATCATCCATTTGCTGAGCCGGGGCTATTTGTTGTCAATAATGAAGGAAAAGTTCACGTAGTAGATATTTCAAACAACCCGTTTGTAAGACCTGAACTTCAGTCATTGATTAGTGGCTTAGGTTGGATACGAAATCCTGCAAACAACTACCCTATTCGTGGTATGCATAAATAGGAATTCCTATGAAAAAGGTTGTATTTACTGCTGTTACTTCAGTCCTATTGTTTGGAAATGCGTTTGCACAAGACACGAAGGTCGAGGCTGCACACATTGCATCTCCAAACCAATATCAACTACTGCTAGAGAACGAAGAGGTTACTGTACTTAAAATGACACTCAAACCAGGGGAACAGGATAACTGGCATAAACACAATGCTGAGACTGTTTACTTCGAAAAAGGTGGCAAGGCGACGATAACAACGAATGAAAAAGACATAACCTTGGAGATCCCGGATGGCTACGTGATGTGGCATGACCAATGGGAACATCAAGTTAAAAATGTTGGTGATACAACAATCACCGCAATTATCGTGGAGAAGAAATAATCATGTCAAAGACACAAATCAACATTGATATCGTTTCTGATGTGGTTTGTCCTTAGCGTGTAATTGGCTATGGTCGCTTAAAAGCAAATCGCTGACACCCACCACTAATTACTATAGTGATGGGGGTCACTTATTTTCTCTTGCTCCCGATAAGGGGGAGGAGTCCATACATCTCCCACAAAGCTATCCGCACAGCTAATTAGGAGGCTATGCTGATAGTTTTTGTAACCCTTGCAAACAGCTTCATCGTAAAAATCGTAGAAGATCTTACAAGCAACTTATTCCCCCTCCATCACACCCGAAAAGCATAAGCTGATATGCAATGTGCCGACAGGATGTCGGCCAAGTCTTGTCTGGCATCATGGACGTGCCTTACAAGACGGTTGCACTATATCGGCTTAGGATTTGAGGATTAAGTGTGATGCTGGGGCTACGTTTTCTTGGTTCGTTCTTTTTCGTCGTTTAAAAAGAATGAACGAGGAGCGCATGGATGCGCTTTGATACGTACCATGGAAGGTGATTTTTCCAAAAGACTCGAGACGATGAGTTAAGTCAGCCCGTCCTCCTGACTGGTTTCGACGCCCATCCATGGGCTACGACATACTTTTCTTTGATGCCCAAAGAACAAGTATGCAAAAGAAAGGGCACTCCCGACATCACACTGACTCCTCAAGCAAATTTGCTGCTGTTGAGAAAAAACTTGGGCAAATCGCTGACACCCACCACTAATTATTATAGTGATGGGTATCACTTATTTTCCTGCTTATGGATTAGGGCTAAAAGTGTATTTTAAACTGGATTAATAAATGACACGGTCTTACGTTGTATGTAAGACATTGCCCATAGATATGGGTGGGTATCCATTGTAATATAGTTTCCATAGGAAACTATATTACAATGGAGTCGAGGATAGTTGACAGCAGGTCAATTGTGACCTTGACTATAGATGGAGAGGCGTTAAAATGCGCCACCCAGTTGATTTTAACTGGTTATAGGAGGTTGGGTATGGGTGAGATTATACAATCCATTAAGCAGTTTCTAGCACCAGGGATTGATGAGAGTAAGAACGCTGAAATACACGTCCTTTCACGAAGAGATGGGTCTTTTCACGTTGATGAAAAATCGTTCCGAGAGAGTGATGTTGTTAAGCAGCAAATAAGATCGCTAAGAAAGGCTGAAAAAGAGCGGGCTTAATTAGCTCGTTCTTGATATTGACCAAAAAGGGAGCATGAAGCTCCCTTTTTGGTTCTTAAAGTGCAAGGATTTCTATGATAAAACCCACTATTTTATTAGTACTACTAGTTACCATTATCGGCTACGTATTTTGCATCCGCTGTCATTTAACGAACCCAAAGTTCTGTAAATCTGATGGTTATCATACATTTTTGAACTCCGCTGTATGGGGGGCTATTTTTATGATATCGGCAACTATCATTTTATACTTTTTGGATTGCTTTCAGAATCAAGGTGGACTACTTACACATGGGATTATGAGCATTGTTAGAGAAGCTTTCCCCCAAGTCTATTTTCCACTCTATGGTGTCAATTTAGCGCAAATTGCTTTAGTAGCATTAGTTTTGTCTTTTTTCATTCCATCTTTACTCATGTTTTGTGCAACCAGATTAACAGGAGAGTCTCGTCAATATGTTCGTGCCTTGGCTTTCAGAAAAATAGCTCACACAGACGACTCTCCAGAGTTTACTTCTATTTTTTACCAGAGTTGGGACTTTGGCCTACCAATTGCCTTTACGTTATCAAATGGCAAAGTATACATAGGTTACGCTTTCACAGGAGGTACGCACTTAAACGATATTATGGTTCTACCATTTCGTAGTGGTTACAGAAGTAAAGAAGAGAACCGACTTGAAATCGTCACAAACTACGAACCTGTATGGGACGAACTAGAACACGAGTTCACGGAATTAGAGAATGAATTCACAGAAGAGTTTGATGAACTAGAGGGGGAATTAGAGGGCGAGCTAGAGGATAAATTAGATAATGATTATGAGCCTGTGAACTTAAACAAGTTTTTAATCAGCATACCAGTTCGCGAGATAATACATGCAAACCTGCACGACTTTGATTACAAGGATAAGTTCAGTAAATATGAAGTATCACGGAAAGAAGATAAGGATGAAAAAATGAATGCTGTTATTGCTGCGATGAAAAAGATGCTTAAACTAAACTAATTGATAGACGCAGGTGACTTAGAAACGTTTCGAAACGCCTTTAATGCTCATATCACCTACAACAACACCCAATGGCTAGCACTTGAACATGCAAAAATGCCTCAGAGGGCTTCTGAGGCGTTTTTTTAGTTTTCGGTAAAATAGTGTGTACTAGCTCAGACTTGACCTGACGGTTATCCGTTTTTCAATCGGTGACTGTCAGCCTAGATTTGGGCTAAACTCTTTTCAACATTATTAAAATTAAACCCACTATCGCCTTGAGTTATTGCAAACCACTACACCTCACTCAAATACTGGATCATCCGTCCTGAGCGTTTCTCTTCTTTAAAGTCACAACTGGTTAAACGATATTGAACGAAGTTATCTGTTAAGCAGCGGGTGTCGTGGATATCGCCGGGTAGAAACACTCGGCAATCGCCGGCTTTGAGCGTGTCTGTTCCTCGAGATACAAGGTGGGTTTCACCGCTTGCGGTGGTGATGGGTTTGTAAGTTGTCATTTCCATTTCGCCAGATTGCACGGCATAAAATACCCAACCTGCGCCGTGATCATGGGGCGGGCGGTACGTGCCCTTTTCTTCGGCATGGACTAGCAGCATAAAACCATATTCAGGGTCTTGGTAGAGTGTTTTTGATGCCAGTCTTTCACGCATAATGCTCGCAAGCCAAGGCTCGTGCGGTGGAGACTGAGTAAGTTCGCTTAACAATTCACGTACAGTTACTGTGGTGCTTGAATTTAGCCCGCTCCAGCTGGCTTTAATGTCATTGACGATTTTATCTAAGCTATTTTGCATTGCCTCTGCCTCTTATCGTTTGGTCACTGTCATTCGGTTAAGAGGAGCATACAACTTCAAGTTCACTTTAAGTCAAGGAATAGAATTGCTCGAATAATAGCGGTGTCGCTTAAAACTGATAACTTAACGAAAGTTTGATGGTGCGACCAAAAATGGGTCTAGCGTAAAAGATGGCCTCTTGGTGGCTTAAATCATCCCTAGGATTGCCCTCAGTTAGCCCCAAAGCATTGGTGAGGTTTTTAACCTCAAGCTGTGCGCTGAGCTGTTCATTAATTGCCAACTCGGTAAATAAGTCCCATGTTTGATAGGCCGGTAAGGCAAACCGATTGGCGATATCCGAATAGCGCTTACCAACATACGACCAGGTGATAGCCGCGGTAATAGGTCCAGCTTTGTATTCCGGCGTCAGTCGTAGTTGTAACTCCGGCGTTCGCGTTATTTGATTGCCATTAAATTCGCTTTGTGGCAATTGCTTAGGAATGCCGTAAAACCCAGCGTCTTGCCACACACCTATCGCTCTAAACTGCAAGGCCGGACTATATTGATAGTCAAATTCGAACTCCAACCCTCGTGTTTGGGTATTGATTGAAACGGCTTGTTGAGTCGTAGCCGCACCGCGATACACCGTGAGCGGGAGCGGATCAAATTTGGTCTCAAATAACGCGCCACTAAACTGCCAATCAGCGGTTTGATAACGTAGTCCAACTTCACCTAACGCCAAGCGAATAGGTTGGCCAAAGTCTTGTTGTACGCGCTCCTCTTCACTTTTAGCCCACCCGCGGCCATTGCCGTAATTAATGAGCCGTGGCATTTCAAAGGCGTCGGAATAACGTGCAAATATCGCCATAGCGTCGCCGATTTGGTAATTTGCGCCAATACTGAGCGCATTTTGCGTAAAGGAATCACGTAAAGTGGTAGCCGGGAGGTAGTGAGAATAAGTGGCTTTTGATGAGTCGGTGTACGACTTTACCCCTTCAAGTAGCGTGCTGGTGAGATTCAGATGTTCATTACGAAGTGCCAAATCAACTCTAAGGTTTTCAGTGAGCTGCCAGTCAATATTGGCATACAGCGAATGTGATTGAGACAAGCCGCTACCGCTTAAATAAACGGGACCGGCGTAAGATAAAAAACCTTGCTCGGTAAAATTGGCAATCACATTTTCTTGCCCATCAACCAGTACGATGTCCAGCCGTTCTGGTTGATGCTTTACATCCGTTAGTAACGCGCCAAGCCATTTATCTAGTGGTAACTCGTCGAAATCACTTCGAGCGTAAATATGGCCGAGGGTCAGTGACCACTGCGCGTCGAGATAGTCCACACTAAAATGATTTACCAGCTGCTGTTGCCTGTAACGTGAATATAAAGGATAACTAGCGGTCACGAGACCATTACCATTAAGCGTTGCAGGGTTGGCAACTAAAGTGTTATCTGAATAACGTAAGTATCGAGGGCGCAATGCGCTATTTGCAAAGTGGCGTTTAAATTCGGTGATATCAGCGTGTTGTAATCGGCTTGTGGCGTCGACTATGGTTTGGTTGCCCAAATTCATTAAGGTATACAAATCATTGTTTAGGCTTGAAAATCGCGTACGATTGCTCAGGTTAACGTGTTCAAAAAGCGGCGTATTAAATAGTAAAGTGTAGCTATTTAGGCGTGTTTGCTGAGCGTCTTCTAGGTCACGCTGCACGCGTCCTTCTGGAGTGAAGAAGGTGAGCGACCTGAGATCGTCGCTCAGTAGGGTTCCATCGTCATAAGGCAGGCTCGCCAGCTCTCGAATTTCGCCGCTATTTTGCATCACTAAAGGCGCGTAAAAACTGGTTTTATCGTTTAAATGTTTATAGCTAAAATCAAGCTCAAATGCATCGGTTAACCAGCTCATGCGCGCACTCACTTGGCCGCCTAAGTCGCTTTGATAACCCGGCTCCCGAATACCATCGGAAGTACGATAAAACCCGCCTACCGTATAAAACCATTCATCATTCAACGCTCCGCTAAATACGCCATCAAAACGAGTGTAGTCATAGCTCAATCCCTGACTCACTTTCACTAAATTAAAAGGATTTTCTGAGCCTCGCCTGCCGATATAGTTCACCATTGCCGCAGGCCCGTTCACGGTAAAAATACCGCTACTGCCGCCCCGCACCGCTTCAATGGCTTGATGGGTTAAGTCTGGACGTAAAAAAAAGTCCCCCCAAATACCGTCATAGGTCACGGGTAAACCATCTTCCATCAGGCTAATAAATCTAAACCCTTCGCCGCCTCTAAGTCCCCTTGGCGCAACATTATTGTTAGTTTCGCCACCCGAGTCTTCAACCCAAAAGCCGGTGATATTTTTAAGCGCTTCTGCACTGGAATACGGTGTTTGTTTTTCAAGTTGTAGGCTTGCGAGCTGAGTGATTGAAATAGACGAGTTTAAAATGCTACGGTTTTTGCCGCTTACACCCGTTACGATAATGCGCTCAAAGTGTTGTGCAGACTCAAGTTTTTTAGGAGTCACAAAAATACGCTGCTGCTCTGGGTCTAGGGAAAAGTCGTAGGCGGCTTGTTGAAAACTGGTGAGCAAGACTTGTTCGAGGGTGTAGCGGCCAGTTATCTGCTCAACGCTAATGTTATCTGGAATTTCGGCTGCACTTAACTGCCAACCACTTTGCGCAGCAATATCGAGTAAACGCTGCTGCAAAGTCGCTTTAGGCAAGTTAAATTGATGATCCGTGGTAGCAAATGCAACGCCACCAAACCATATTAACCACGCTAACAGCGGGATTAATAGCTTGAATAACATAGTTTAAATCAATGTATTTATTATTGTATAAACTTTGTACCACTTATGTTGTGACTTTGCTATGACACTTTTAGCTAATTTGCGATTAGGGTGTATTCCTCGCCTTTTTGCATCACGGTGATCGGATAAATTTTTTCTAAACTGTTGATCCAATCGCCTATTTCAGTGGTTAAAAAGGTGCCGTTGTAGGTCAGTTTTGCTAGGCGTTGATCGCTTAACTTCACTTTGATTTCGCTATATCGCGACACATCATTAAGCACATTGCCTAATTCTGCGTTTTGATACACTAAGTAGCCTTTTTGCCACGCCATGGTCAACGCTTCACCCTGGGCTTTACTGCGGGTAACTTCGCCTTGCTGTGTGACTTCTACCGCTTGCCCTTGGGTCAATTTGATCGCTTGTTGCTGAGTCACAGCCACACGGCCCTCAAGCACATCGACTCTAATTGAAGCCGGATTGGCGCGAACATTAAACACTGTGCCTAGCGCCTCAACTTGGTTGTTTTGGTAGCGCACGATAAACGGTCTCTGCTTGTCTTTACTCACGCTAAACAGCGCCTCACCTTGATACAACAGCAGTTCTCTTGAAGTGTTGCTGTAGCGAACAGCTAATTGGCTATTGGCCCCTAAATCAACCTGACTATTATCATCAAGGGTAATGGTGCGATGCTCATTGACCTTAGTTTGAAAGAACTCGCTGTACACTGTATCGACAGGGGCTGGCTTCGCACTGGCAACAGGTGCTTGCTGTAGTGGCTGCTCTGGTGCCATAAAAGTCACCAAACTAACCAGCAGCAAAGTCGCGGCAATCGCAAGATACCAAGGCTGAGCGCGGCGTTTGGACTGTGGCTTAATGTCAGTTGCAGCCGTGGCGTTTTGTGCATCCAGCTGTGCAAGCTGCTGAGTAACATAGTCATCGTCAAGTTGGGCTGAAAGCGTCCAAAGCTCCAACATGTTGTTGAACACATCACTGTGTAGCGGATTTTCAGCTAGCCAAGCGTTTAGCGGCTGTGGATAGTGAGTGCTGTCATGAGGTGAGATCTGCTGCTCGTCTAAGACTAATAACCAATCAGCGGCTTGTTCTTCAATTATTGCTAAATCGTCAGATAATGGAGTCATGTTTATATCCTTAACACTCATGATCAAAGCTCATGCTGTAACTGCTGGTAGCAATGACGAACTGCACGTAATACATATTTTCTTACCATACTTGGGGATATCTGTAAGGTCAAAGCTATCTCCTCATAGCTTTGACCTCGTATTTTATACAATAAAAAAGCCAGCCTACATTTGTCGGGTAAGCTTGCGAGAGACTTTTCCATTTCTTTAAGTAGCTCTTGGTTGTGGTGGTTTTGTTCAGGGTTAGCACTTGCGTAAGGTTGTGGCATTTGATCGCTATCGTGCTCACGGTCATCAAACGGGCTACGCGCTTTACGCCGCAGCTTATCAATGGCCAAATTGGTTGCAATTTTATACAAGTACGCGGCGATATAGTTGCTGACATTATCCTGCTCAAGTCCAAGCAATTTTACAAACGCCTCTTGGGCAACGTCTTCCGCCTCACGTTTGTCTAACCCTTTGCCCATAATGTGGCGGATCAGCTTTTGCTGTTGTTTTAAAAACAACTCCTCTACCTGTTGACGACGTGCAAGGTCGTCGTTTGCAGCTACCGTAGTGGTATCGACTGCTTTACGCTTAAAAGATAATAACGGTGGCATGAATACGCATCCTACTCTTCCATTTGTGTTAGCGTGCAGCGAACCCATAAATTAATAGGTTCGCTGGCGTTGCTTAAACCAATTTGCTTAATTAACCGTTGCGACTCGGCTTACCTTGCCCGAATCACTCACCGTTCTGAGTTGTACTTTAGATGACGCGGTCAATGTCACAGGCCCTTCATAGCGATGCCATGTTACGCCTTGGTCAATCGAATACTCCGTAGCCATGCCAACAAACCGGGTATTGACGATTAACTTACCACCTTCAATCGCGCCTCCAGGTAATGGAATACGATAATTTACCCCGACCTGCTGTGGTATTTGAGCATTAATATCGACCACTTGGTAATAGTCCAATAGTGGTAGAGCGTATTGTCCTAAAGTGTTGGTAAAGGTGTGCCAAGCCTCGGTAGTCGCTGTGCCTTGCTCTGGCATATCTTGCACCCATGCACGCTCAGCGGCCCCCAGTAATTTCGGGAAAGTCATATAATCAAGAATTTCTGGTGACTTTTGGTTTTCGCCAAAAAGTTGCGCCTGAATACCTTGAACATTTTGTTTACCCGCTTCGCTCAGTAACACCCATTTCGGGTCCCACGGTACTGGGTTGCCCAGCTTGTCATGCTCGGCGTTAGCGTAGATATTAAACGGACGATATTCAAACGCCTTTTTGGTATCTGTGTAACCTGCCCAGTGATAGCCAATTTCATCAGGATGTTTGTTATACGCAAGGTCAAGATACAAGTTTGTCGCATGGGCCAGCACGACTTTATGACCTTGGTTCGCAAACTTGTAGGCCTGATGTTCATTGCCCCAACCCCACACGTTATTCCAAAACACGGGGAATATCTCACCGTAACTTACATTACCCGTACCATTGTGCGATAACACATCGCCCCAAGTTGCCATATCAAAACCATGCTGATTGACTATCTGTTTCCAGCGTAAAAAGAAGTAGTCAAACAACTCTGCATCGGTTTTGCCCGCCGTAGCTGGGTTTTGATCGACCGCTGGAGATTGCGCCCACCATTCATTCGGACCTAAATGTGGCAGCTCGTCACCACCGCCATGCAGCCGAGTCAATGTTGCATCGGGCACGGCATCATAAATGGCGCGTGTTTCTTTCACCACATGGTTGAGGAAAGTAAAGGTGCTCTCAAGTGCTGGGTTCACAAAGTTGTCGGTATAAAATTGTGGGGTGTAATACTGCGACTGGTCGAGCGGATCAATCAATCTAAAACGGTTTGCTTCAACTGGGTCGCTATCTTTGTATTTGTTGTAGCGATATTCCATCGCTTTGATTGCCGCGCGCGCATGGGCTGGAAAGTCATATTCGATGATCACATCAATATGACGGTCAGCGGCATACTGAAGAATTTCTTTAAAATCATTCACCGTGTAGTAGCCCCAGCCTTTACCGAGAAAGTTTTGCTGAGCAATTTCAAAGCCCTGATAACTAGGCGCGGTGCCTAAGTTTGCTGCGGTTTCATCCGTGGGCTTATTTTCAATCCCATCTCCTGGTGCAAAACCATTGGCAGCTCCCATAAAAGTATGCAGCATCGTGCTTTCGCTCAGGTCATATCCCCGCTTTGCCCCAAACTCGGTGAGTTCAGGAATACCCGGTATTTCTAGTCGCCAACCTTCATCGTTGGCAAGGTTAATTTCAAATTTGTTTAACTTGTAAAATGCCATCAAGTCCAACAACTTAAATACCGCTTCTTTGCTTTGGAAATTACGCGACACATCCAGCATCATGCCTCGATATTCAAACCGTGGTGCATCCAAAATGGTGCTCGCGGGTAGTACGGCATTGTCGGACAAAGTGGCTGAGTTTTTAGCCGTTTTATACACAGCGGTGGGGATCATCTGACGAAGTGTTTGAATACCATAAAACACCCCTTGGGCGTCACTTCCGGTAATGGTGATCCCCGAGAATGCATCGACCTCAAGCTTATAACCACTTGAGTCCGGCTGATTGTCTTGATTGGTATCGAGATTTGGGTCTAGCTGCAACTTGATAAGGTTTGGGCTATTTTGCACAGTGCTATTAATCGCAAATGTGCCGCTCAGAATATCGCGTAGCGCAGTTTGTAAGAAAGTGGCTTCTTTCGCCAATGAAGCTGGCGCTGAAATACTGGTTAATTGGCTCATCAAAGTTAAGAATTCATCATTCGGTGTGACCACTGAATGGGGCTGAGGAACCAAGCGATTTTTTAGCGGCAATGTCATGTGCGTCGCGCTGTTTTCGGCGAATCGGATGGCGGACGTTTGCACCGGCATATTATCGTTAACCGCTTGCTTTGTTTGTTTTGGATCGCTTGGGTTCATCATCACGTCCACCAGCACAGCTTGAGGCGCTTGATTATTGTAGCTAATGTGAAAACCCGACGGTGAGTCGTTTTTCAGCATTTGCCAATACTGTGCAACGATTTCAATAGTACGAGATTCACCCGGTTGAATGGGGGCAAAACCCGCTGTGGGCTTAAGTACAAAGTAATCACCACTTTTTGCGTCATCGGCATTTTCTAAACTTAGATTCTGTGCGGCGATATGCTGGCGCGCATACTGACCATTTGGATCTGAGTCTGGTAGTACGCTTGCAGGCGGCCTTACCGAGCTAAAATAAAGCGCCCAGCCAGACTCACCCAATGGCTCAAAACCATTATTAGTAATCGTCAGACTGCCAAGAAAGATATTCTCTCCAATGCCATGATCCACGACTTGCCAGCGTAATGCTAAGTTATCAGGATGAGGATGTGCGACGCTATAGTGGCTCGCAGTCAACAAGGCTAAGCCTGACAGTGAGGCAGTAATTATCTGTTTTTTTGCAAACATGTTGGCTCCTAAAATATTGTTATTGTTCGGATAGAGCGCGTACTGCTGCCACTCTATCTATGTAAACGTTTGAGCCGAGGAAGTTGGGAATGGAATCATAAATAATGCCCTAATTACGTATTTAGTATTAGGGCTGGTGTGATTAATATACCGCTATTTCATCGATATACAGGGGAAGTTTGGGGATTTGAATATCGTCAGATTGCTTACTATTAATGGCCACCACCTTTAAAAAGCGCACACTTACAGGAGCAAACGACAACACCGACATGGGCCCACGCGGATTATTAACCTCAGCTAACGTTTGCCACTGCTGTTTATCACTTGAACCCAACACTTGAATATGTGTTGGCGGGTGCAGTTGTCTATGTCGCCCGCTGTCAAAGCCCAGCTTAACCTGCTGCACTTGCGTTGACGCATCTAAGTCAATAACCGCCTCAAGATCGGTATCGTAAAAAATCGCATAATCATCAACGCTGTAAAATTGATCATAAGCAAATTGACCATCCTGCAGCTTAGTCGCAGAGCCTTCGGCAGCTAACGAGGCAAGCGTTATTTCTTTTCCAAGTGCTAAATGAGGTGAAAGCGTTAAACGCGCATCGCCTACCAATTGCCCCAAATCGCTTACATAACTGCGGGCACGAAGCTGCGTTTCGTCAGTTATCACTAGTGGCTTTTGATATTGCTGCGATTGCAGCGTTGGCTCGCTGCCGTCTAAGGTATAGTAAATAGCCGTGTCGGCAATTTCAGAGGTAATGGTGGCGACGAGCTGCTGCCCATTAATCTCGCTTGAAATAATAGGCTTATGGCTACTATAAGCGGTATTGAGGTGCATCTGCTGGTAGCGTTTTAAAAGCGCGGGTAACCGATATTGGCTGTAATCAGACCACGACTTTTGTGTTTTATCCGACCACAATGTTTCGGCCAGCGCACTCAAGCGCGGAAACAGCATATACTCGGCATGACGAGGTGTTTTTATATATTCAGTCCAAAGTGCCCCTTGCGCACCAATAATAAAGGCTTGTTGCTCAGCAGTTAAGTGGCTGGGCTGTGGCTCATATTGATAAACGTTTTTTAGACTTGAAAGCCCGTGGATGGCTTTGGGCTCGTCAAGATTGCGCGATTGATAGGCATCAAAATAAATATATTGATAAGGACTCATGATCACCTGATGGCCCATTTTTGCAGCTTGAATACCTCCTTCCGTGCCCCGCCAAGACATGATCACGGCGTCATCCGCCACCCCTCCTTCTAATATTTCATCCCAACCAATCACCGTTTTACCAAGATTTTGGACGATTTTAGCGACCCGTTTAATAAAATAGCTTTGCACCTGCTCAGGTGTGGTTAACTGATGCTGTTGCATCAACTTTTTCACCTCGGGGCTTTCTAACCACTGCTTTTTTATCACCTCATCACCACCAATGTGGATATATTGGCTCGGAAATAGCTCGGCAACCTCTTTGTATACAACAGCAAGAAACGCAAACACGTCTTCACGGGGACATAGCACATCTTCAAAAATCCCAAACTGCGGCTGCACCTTTACTGTGCGCTGGTGGCAAGATAACTCGGGATATGCGGCAAGCATCGCACTGCTATGCCCCGGAATATCGATTTCAGGGATCACTTCAATATGTCGCGCCTGCGCGTACTCAACCACTTCCTTAATTTGCGCCTTGGTATAAAAGCCCGATACCGTTTTATTATCAAACAATGATTGATAATCATAGGTATGGCCAACCACTGTATGAGGCCGTGTTGCCCCAATCTCGGTTAGTTTAGGGTACGCCTCAATGGCAATTCGCCAGCCTTGATCATCGGTTAGGTGCCACTGGAAGACATTGAATTTATGCATCGCCAGCCAATCGATATAACGCTTCACGAACGCCACATCGAAAAAGTGCCGACTTACATCTAAATGCATGCCACGGTATGAGAATCTGGGCTGATCTTTTATTTCTACCGCAGGTATTGCCCAATTTGCCTGATTGATGGGCATACGCGACTCTATCTCAGCAGGGAGTAATTGTCGCAGTGACTGCATCCCCCAAAATAATCCGGTCGCAGTATTCGCTTGTATTTCAACCCCTTCAGGTGTAACGCTCAGCGCATATCCCTCTTGAGATAGCGGTGCATCGACAATCTTAAAGGCAATACTATTTTTAGTTGTGCTATCAGCCTGAGACACTGGCAACTGATAGCCCGTAGGCGAGCGCAAAAAGGTCGCTAATTGCTGCGCAACGCTTTGAGCTTGCTGCTGGTTAAAGGTAATTTTACTGTCATGGGTAAGGTTAAAGTGACCATTACCAACACTAGCACTCAGTGGTTTTGGGGTGATTTGTAGCGCTGCACAAAGTGGTGTGAGCAACAAAGAAAACAGTAATAAACTGCTTTGCAAAAATGTATAAAAGACACTCTGGTTCATAAATAACTTCCTGAGAAAAGCCCGCTTTTAGCGGGCTTGAGTGAACTAATGAGCACTGGGCAGTGTGCAAATTAGCAAGGGAAATACTAGAAATTAAGCGTCAGCGAGGCGCTGATGGTGCGCCCTAAGATCGGCCGAGCATAGTAATAGTCGTATCCTGCTTGAACATCGTTAATGGCCCGCGGGTTTCCTTCGGTTAACCCGAGCTCATCACTAATATTTGTCGCTTTCACATGCAGCGCAACCGCGTCGGTAAACCGATAATTCACCCCCATATCGATTGTGGTGTAGGCAGGGAGCTCAAACTTATTCTCCCCATCTGAGTAACGCTCCCCTAAATGGTGAATAGTTAAATAGATATCACCATCGTCAAAGTAGTAGGTTGGCGTTAACCTAAGCTGCACTTTGGGTGTGCGCTTCACTTGCTTGCCTTCCCAATGTGCAAATGCTCCGGTAAATCCTTCCATTTTTGGGTCTTGCAACACGCCAGTCAGCTCAAGCTGTAAATTGTCATGCGCCTGCCACACTGTTTCAAACTCAAGACCATCGGTGACAGTGTCTATCGTTTGATTCGCCACTTCACCATCGCTGCCGGTAAAATTACGTTCCACTAAGTCATTAAATTTAGTTCTAAACAAGGTCAGTGATGCACCAATTGAATCACCAGCATAGCGAGCACCCAACTCGCTAAAGGTTAGATTAACGCTGTCATTAAAGTCGGCATCAACCCCTGAGTGAATATTCTGACCGAAGCTCATTAACCTTGGCATTTCGAAGGCGTCGGCATAACGACCAAATACTGACACATCATCCGAGAAGGTATAATTGAATCCCACCGTCCATGCGGTTTCGGTTTCGCTACGAGTTTTTGACAGGAATTTGTTTGACGGCATATCGACGTAATTGTTGGCAAGATTGTTATCTATGTCATTACCAGCGCTGTCAAAAGCGCCCGCAACAGGCTGTGCAAATGTGGTTGCGGAGGCGGTGCTATCTAGCTCCAACCACTCAATCCGTACACCACCGTCAATACGAAGGTTATCGGTTGCTTGATATTGTTCATTAATAAATAAAGAGTTGGAAGTACTGGTACCAAAAGCGGTTGCCTGACCCCAACCAGGAGCATAACCTGTTGAGCCATGGTCGGTTAGTTGACCAACCACTTGCTGATTGCTGTTAACCGCAACAATATCGAGTAATCGAGCATTGTCTTTTACTTCCGTTAAAAACTGCGATTCCCATTTATCAACTGGCAAGGAATCCGCATCTACATAGGCAAATAACCACCCGATGGTCAGCGTGTGCTGATCACCTTCATAGGTGAAATTGAGCTTATTAACAAACTGCTCAGCATCGTAGCGCGAATAAAGCGGGTAGCTTGTGGTGACTAAGCCGTTTCCGTTTAAATTGCTAACATCTGTCAGTATTTCACCACTATCGACGTATCGGTACCGTGCGGCAACGGCGCCATCACTGGCAAACTGGTCCAGCATATTTTGCACATCTTGCTGCCCAAGTCGGGTATTGGCATTGACGAGCGTCGAGTTATCGAAGTTAAGCAAAATATACATGTCGTTTTCAAACTGTGAGTAACGGCCAGCTGTATTGAGTAGCCAACGGTCGCTTAACTCCCAATCTAAGTGATAGCCTATGGTACTAAACTTGGTATGCTGCCCATCTTTAAGGTCTCGTGTTTTATAGCTGCCATCAGGCTGTAAATAGTGTAAAAAGCGCTGACCATTACCAATTAAGGTGCCATACTGTGGGTCGACACCAGCAATGCCTTTAGGGTCACTTTGATCTCTAAGCGGAATAGGCACAAAGAAAGTGGTATGGTCATTGAGGTGTTTGGCAGACAGCGTGAGTTGGCCTTTGTCAAACTCACGTACTAAATTGAGTCGAAGTTGGCCGCCGTGATCTGCGGTAAACTCTGTGTCTCTCACGCCATCAGAACGACGATAAGAGCCACCTATCGACATTTTCCAGTTGTCACTAATGGGCGTACCATAAAAGAACTCGCCGCGATACATGCCGTAATCGGCAGCGGTTAAGCGGATCGTTGCTTCTTCAATGTCATCCGGTTTACGGGTAATAAAGTTTACTAACGCCGCAGGGCCATTGGTGGTTAGTAGACCTGAGGTGCCCCCACGAACCGCTTCCATATGTTCAATCGTAATATCTTGACGCTGATAAAAATCAACCCAAACGCCGTCGTACACCACAGGTAGCCCGTCTTCTTCAACGCCGATGTAACGGAAGCCTTCACCGCCACGTAGTCCTCTAGGCGCAACATTATTGTTGGTTTCACCACCTGAATCTTCAACCCAAAAGCCTGGCACGCTTTCCAGTAGATCCGCCGTACCTAGCGGTGCTTCTCGCGCCAACTGCTCAGCGTTTAATGTGGTCACTGAGACCGATGATTCCAATTTAGTCTGGCCGCGCCCACCGCTGCCAGTCACGACAATTCGCTCAAGGTCGAGTAGTTTCTTTTTTTCTGTAGTTTCTTGCGTCTCTTTCGCTTGTGCAACCGCAGTGTGCGAACCCAATAACGCGCCACTGATAGCAAGCGCAATAAGATGTTTGTTATAACGAGATGTATTATTGCTCATGGTATTCCCTTCATTCTTGTTGTTGGCAGAGCAAGTGAGTGAAGCTCTGTAAATCTATAAACGAACGAAGGGAAAGTTTTAGGAATATTTTTTTAGCTAAATTGATTTACCAAATGTTAGTGCGTACTTAAACATTTCTGTACCCAAATTATTTTTGGTTTAAGGTTTGGCGCTTAGTCTATTTAAATATTTTTAAAAATATAAAATTAGTGAAGTAACCTTTTGATACTAATAGATAAAAAATGATATCGCCAAAAATTATTGCTTCACTCTAAAAAATTACTGTAGCCTACCATTTGACAATTGCAATTTATAGAACTATACCCGATAAACTCATAAGGATAGAAAAACTCCTTGATGAGCTGTCCCACGCGTGCATATAAGCAAGGTAAAAGATTTTCCATAACATGCAGATTTCAGTGGGGGTTTAACCCGAAATTTTGTACAATTTACGATAAGGAATTCTTTTATGAAAGTATTATTCACCTTAACTATATTAGTATTCAGTGCCTGTGCATTGGCAACTCACACTACAAACGAGCCCTCCGTTCAAGCTAAAGCTGAACTAGATAGTTTACTAATTAAAAATAACCAACCAGCTAGTTTAAACTTGTTGTCATCTAGCAGAACTCCTCCTTCATGTGACTGGAGTGAGTGTGTTGATAATTGTGATGAAGCCCGAAAAGATTGCCTAAAAGGTAGCAATTCTTCTAATTGCGGTCCTATTTATGAGCGTTGTAAAAAACGCTGTAACAAGCGCTGTAAATAGGGGCTGGAATTATAAAATGATCTATATAGGATATGGTATATTTGCTCTAGTACTGGGGTATTTTATTGGAGCTTCAAATACCCCAGTCGTTGCTTCCTTCTTTGCTATTGCCGCAGCTTTATTAGGGACTATTTTTGGAGTTATTAAGATTGAGGTTAATTCACCTAATCAGAAAAAACTTAACTTGCTGGGCATATTAATTTCAATATTTTCAACATCATTACTCATCGGCGCAATCATTGGGGAAAAATATAGAAACTATGAAACACCAATAAAACAGAAAATAGTTCCATGGGAGGGAAGACAGGCTCCTTCTAATACATATGAAGCGCTCGACTGGATAATAACAGCTAAGAAGCTCTCAGCACTTGGTTATAATACAAGTCAGATAGCAGAGTTATATGAAATTAGATTAGTTGAGAAAGCAAGGTTAGAAAGAATCATTGCTCAAGAAAAAGAAAATAGAAATGATTATTATCCATCTGAAAATACAGTTATATATAACCAATCAAATCCATTTCACACCATGCTTCCAGATAATTTAACAGCACCGAAAAAATCCCCTGCAAGAGGCCCTGCTAGTGAGACAGACAATTAAACCTACTTTGTCTTCGCATCAGAATCTACATGTTCCAATCCAGAAATTAAGCGGTGTTATGCATTTAGCAGATGATGCACTCGGGGCTTGAATTTGCGTACCATTAAAGAAACCGTTAAATTTAGTTTTGACCTAATCTGCGCCGTTCTATACTCATATGGGTACTGAGAATCGGGGTGATCTCTGACTCTGGGGCAGGAGCAAAAAGGTGGTTGCCTTGAATAAGGTGACAGCCATTGAGATTAAGAGACTTAGCTTGCAACGCGGTCTCAACACCTACCGCTACACATTCTACATCCAAGCTCTTTGCCATCTGTACAATCAATTTTGCAATATCATTTTGTGAGGCAACCGATTGAGGGGTCGCAAGGAAAGCCGGTGGAATTTTAATGGTTTCAAACGTAAGTTTTTGCAAGTACAGCATGCTGGTATGCCCAACACCAAAATGATCAATTGAGATCCGCATACCAGTTTGCTCTAATTCCGCCATCACTTCCGGTGCTTTATCAAGTAGCTCTATCAGGTCAACTTCTTTGATTTCTATTTCAATTTGCCGAGATGGCAACTGATGTTGCGCAGCCTGCTCCATAAAGTTTTTTATTACAGTTTTATTGGTGAGTTCAGCAAGCGAAAAATTAAAGCTAACCACGAGATTATCGTACTCGTAAAACCATGTTTTCATCGCCTTGAAAGCTTGTGTTCTGAGCTGTTGCCCAATTTCTACCATCAGATCGCCATCACATGCCGCTTCAAAAAAGTCTTCAGGTACCAACAATTGTTCATCTTGCTGCCACCTTGCGAGCACTTCAAGTTTTTTAATCTTGCGGGTATGCGCATCGACAATAGGCTGGTAATAAGGAATAAACTCTCGATTATCTAACCCCTGAATGATCCGACTTTCTTGCACTAAGCGCTGCTCCGACTCGTGATCTAGGCGTGCGTTATAAAATTGAAACTCCGTTTGTGTGGCTTTTTTAGCTCGATACATTGCGGTATCAGCATGCTTTAACAAAGCTTCCGTGTTGTCACCATCATCAGGGTAAATTGCAACGCCAGCACTCACCGTGGCTTTTAGACTAACTTGGCGCAAACAATATTGTCCATTAACGCTACTCAATACTTTACTCACCACCTTACGTACATATTTTTTATCTTGGATCCCGTCAATGAGTAACACAAATTCATCGCCCCCCATTCTGGCAACGGTGTCACATCCTCGAATTTGCTGAGTTAATCGGCTCGCAATTTCTTTGAGTAATAAGTCGCCATAATCATGCCCCAGTGAGTCGTTGATTTTTTTGAATTTGTTGACGTCAATAAATACCAAAGCAAATTGGTGACTCATGCGCTTGGCTCGTTTACAAGCCTGCACTAAACGGTCATGCAGCAATAAGCGATTGGGTAGCCCAGTTAATGCATCGTGATGAGCAAGGTGATTCATTTTTTTCGCCATCAATCTCGACTCTGTCACATCTTGAAAGACCATTACAGTGCCAAGGTAGCTGCCATCTTTAGCTATAATAGGAGAGAAGGAATCTTGGATAGCAAAGGTAAGACCAAGATGATTGGTGATGGAAGTGAGTTCAGGTAAACAAATGGTATGGCCTTGCTTTAGGCAAAGTTCAGGGAATTTATTGACTGAAGCTTTGGTTTCTTCGTGATACATAGACATCACATCATCAAATCGCCGCCCGACCACTTCTTCATTTAACATCGCGAGAATGGCTTCTGTGACAGGGTTAATATAAGTGATCACGCCATTTACGTCTGTACAGATCACGCCATCACCAATAGAGCTCAGCGTCACTTCGAGCAATTCCTTTTCTTCTTCTAGTGCTTGAGCGAGGCGGTTTTCTCTGTTGCTAGTATTAAAATAACAGAGATACCCTGTAACGGTATCCGCGACTTTAATTGGTAAAGTAACAGGACTAATAACTTTGCCACTGTGTTTAGTCGTGCAATTACCATAACTTTGCATAACAAGCGCTTCGAACATGCTTGTTGCACCACTCTTCCCCTCACTATGGATGTTACCGCTCACAGCGATTAAATTTTCAAGTTTTAACCCTATTACTGTGCTGCCAACACCCAGTATGGATTGCATTTGGTCATTGGCTTGTAGAATAACGCCATCGCTGTCTAACACCGCTTGTGGCACGGTAGAGTCATCATCAACCATAATTTTTTTAGTATCTTGAGCTTGCCACCAAAGCAGTGCTACAAACAAAAAAACTAAAGCGATGATGATGATAAAAGTCACTGGTGACAGTAAGAATAAGCCCAATTTATCGGCCATAAGCATGGTTAAGGAGAGTAAAATACCAACAACTAAGAATATCCGTCTCATTGCCTAATCAAACCTAAGTATGGTGATGATGCGTTTAGCGGTGTTTTGTACAATTATTGCCCTTACTATCGGCACTTCTACGCTGAATCTAAACTCGTTAGATAAGTCTATCGGCTGATTACGCAGTAAGTAGGTATCAAACACAAAAAGATGCTTGCATCAGTGTTTAATAACTATTGTTCACAATAGCAATGAATTCAAGTTTTTATCTGTTCTGAAAACGAAAGATTATTGCAGTAAAACCTCAGTATCTACGTGTGCTGTAAAGGGGCTTTACAGCACTTCGGCTGGTTATTTAAGCTGAGGTTTGAATAAGGTATGTGTTAACTAATTATTTTTAAGCTCAGATTATTTAGACCACACCGCAAATTCATTGCCGCTCGGCTCAATAAAGTGAAAGCGACGACCGCCAGGAAATTCAAATATAGCCTTGCTTATCTCTCCGCCCGCTTGCTCTACTTTGCTTTGCACGGCTTCCAATTCATCGCTGTACAACACTACGAGCGCTCCACCTTGCGCTTGTTTAGAAGACACATCGGCTCGGAAAAAGCCGCCATCAAGGCCTGAATTTGCAAACGCAATATAATCTGGCCCGTAAGATTCAAATTGCCAATCAAACACCTGCTCGAAGAAAGCTTGTGTTGCTACTAAGTCTTTTGCTGCTAATTCTACATAGTTTATATGGTTGTTCATTTTTTATTCCTTTTAAAATCTGTGCTTCATTTATGCTGTTATCGCCTAGGGCCTGTTGACCTTTGCTGTTTGATTTTTGTTCTCCTGAGTGTGTTTTGGTCGCGACGCTCGACTTTTGCCTAGTAATCTAGGCAAAAGTTGAGCAACAATGAACAAAGCGCACTCAGGTGAACCCAAAGGGCAGCGCTTGATTAGCATTTCTTCTGTGTTGCCCCACAAGGATGTGGGGTAAGGTGACTTTGCAGGAGCACAAAGTCTTTATCGCCTGACTCACATAGAATAACTATGCTACGCAGGCTCTACCTTGTACAAATTCCAATCAAACTGCTGCAAAAACAAACTTGAAAGAGCAACAGGCCCTAATAGAAAGCATTTTGTAGTCGCTTCTAAATCAATGTTAAAGTGTAGGCAATTTTATTCAGCGTTTATTATTGATTGTGCGATTATTATCTCTGCTCACTACTTTAGGAACTATCACATTCATGAGTTTCATCACTTCAGCTCACGCAACAGCAGCACAAGTGCCACTGACCACTTCGCAAATGCTTGGACAAAAGCTTATGCTCGATTTCCGCTATTACTGCGGTGAAAGCAAAAGGCCAAGTGGAGATTGTAGAGCAGCGATGACAACTTTACCGCCTGAGCTGTCCGAATTAATTAGTAAATATGACATCGGTGGCGCTATTTTGTTCGCCGAAA
This sequence comes from Pseudoalteromonas sp. NC201, assembly GCF_002850255.1. NCBI lineage: Bacteria > Pseudomonadati > Pseudomonadota > Gammaproteobacteria > Alteromonadales > Pseudoalteromonadaceae > Pseudoalteromonas > Pseudoalteromonas sp. NC201. Next base: position 694,977 of record NZ_CP022523.1, on the reverse strand, counting down.
ATGTGCAAAACACCGCGCAAATCGTCAGTCTAACCAATGCTTTGCAAAGTGCGGCACAACAAAGTAAAAGTCAACTTCCTTTATTTATTGCCATAGATCAAGAAGGTGGCCGTGTTGCGCGAATAAATCGTGAACAAGCAACGTCGTTTACCGGCAATATGAGTATTGGAGCAACCTATCCAAAACAGGGTGATACTTACGCAACCAAAGTGGCAAGCGCAATTGGAAAGGAGCTAAATAGCTTAGGGATCAACGTAAACTTCGCCCCAACGGTAGATGTGAACAGCAACCCGAACAACCCGGTGATCAATGTGCGTTCATTCTCGGAAAATCCAAAAGTGGTCGCCAAATTAGGTCTTGCTCAGGTAAAAGCATTTGAGGCCGCAGGCGTTCTCTCTGCGCTAAAGCATTTTCCTGGCCACGGTGATACACATGTTGATAGCCACACGGGACTACCTCGTGTTGATCACGACCGCGACAAAATTAACCAGCAAGATTTATTGCCCTTTGCCGAGATAATCAAAGCATCGCCTCCTGGCATGATAATGACTGCCCATATTCAATATCCGGCGCTCGACAACAGTAAAGTTGTTAACTCTCAAGGTGAGAGCATGATAAGGCCTGCGACTATGTCTTATCAGATCATGACACAACTACTGAGACACGAGTTGGGATACCAAGGCGTGACCGTCACCGATGCGCTAGATATGGCTGGGATCAGCGACTTTTTTAACCCAGTCGATGCGACAATTGAAACGTTTAATGCCGGCGTGGATATCGCGCTAATGCCTATTGCTATTCGCAATCGTGCAGACATCAAACGCTTTGAGCAATATATGGCTCAGCTAGGCGAAGCACTGGATACCAATAAACTAAACCAAGCACAACTTAGCAGTTCTATGGCCCGTATCGCTAAGCTCAAGACAAAGCTGCCGCAATCGAGCGCTTCTTTGGCCATTGCCAATTCAACACTGGGTAATCCAAGCCATCGTCGCTTAGAAGCAGAGCTTGCACTAGCGGCTATCACCGAAGTAAAAAATGATGGTGTATTGCCGCTCAGAGATAACGCACAAGTTGTTCACCTTATCATGCCTGACAGACAAAAATGTTTTGCACTGGAGCAAGCGTTACAAACATACAGCAAAAACTCGCTCACACTTTCTTGTACAAGCCTACAAGCCTACGACCCAAACATTGCACATGATGCAATTAAACAGGCCGACGTGATAATCGCCGCACATGCATCACCACCGCAAAGTGCGGTAGAAATTGGCGGCATGGACGATGTAAAAAAGTTACGAGAGCATGGGGTGGCGCGTAATGTACAACCTGAGGCGCTGAAAGCATTACTGCAATACGGTCAGAAACTGGGTAAAAAGCAGCTATTTATCAGCCTAAGAGCACCATACGAAATTAGTACCTTTGGCCCTCTTAGTAACGCAGTATTAGCAAGTTATGCTTATAATGTAGACGTAAATCATGATAAAAAAGTAGCTGGGCCTGCCTACACGGCGCTGGCCAAAGTGATTTTAGGAATAGCGAATGCGGAAGGTTCACTGCCTGTTACAGTAAACCACTAATTGGAGGAATCTATGGATCCCAGTGCTTCTTTAAGTGCACCACATGCAATAAGAAAATTGATCAAGGATGGTGATTATACGGGCCCTACTAAAGGGTTCGTGCCTGGGTTCACACAATGTAATGTGATTATTTTGCCACAAAGCGAAGCATATTCATTCTTTCGCTTTTGTGAGAGTAATCAATCTGTTTGCAAGCTAATTATTCCGCCCAGCGAGCCGGGTAATTTTAACTTTGACACTTTGGGGAAAGATATAGACATTCGCTACCACCTCCCCAAGTATCAGATTTTAGAGCATGGCCAGCTCGCCCAAGAATGCCATAATATAGAAGAGCACTGGCGCGACGATTTAGTTACCTTTGCTTTTGCCAGTTATCTTTCTTTTGATAACTTACTCGCGCAGTATGGAATAAACCCGCCATCGGCGAATCCAACCACGCCTTTACCACTCTACATCAGTAATCTGCCTTGCAACTCTGTGGATAAGTACGAGGCGAATCAAATATTGGCGATGCGCCCATTAACCAAGCAAAATCTTATTAGTACCATTCAAGCGGCAACGCTGAGCCGACTTCCCTATGCGTTGCCACTTCATTTTGGTGAACCTAATGAGGTCGGGATCAAAGATCTGAGCAAGCCTAATTTTGGCGAGCCATTGATTTGTAAAGAGGGGCAGCTTCCGGTTTTTTGGGGTTCTAGCCTGACAGCTCAGTTAGCCATAGCAAAAGCGGCACCTGAGTTTTGTATTATGAATAGTCCACACCATTTATTGGTGACAGATAGACAAGATTTAGAGCTTGCAGTAACGAAGTAGGAAATAAGCATGTTATTAAATTGCGACTTGGGTGAAAGCTTTGGCGCTTGGAAAATGGGGTTAGACGAACACGTAATGCCACATATCGACATGGCCAATGTCGCTTGTGGTTTTCACGCAGGAGATCCTGATGTACTCGCGCAAACACTAAAGCTGGTCAACACGCATCAAGTGACGCTTGGCGCACATCCAAGCTATCCAGACCGCCAAGGGTTTGGCCGCCGCTCAATGCAGCTCTCTGAGCAAGAGATAATCAACGCCTTACATTACCAAATTGCCGCAATTGAAGGGATGGCAAAGGTGCAAGGCTTAACACTAAATTATGTAAAGCCACACGGCGCACTTTATAACGATATGATGAAGTCACAAAGGATATTAAGCTGTGTTATCAAGGCCATTTCACACTATCCAAGTGAGCTTAAGTTGATGGTGCTAGCCACTGCGCAACAAGCAAGTCACCAACAACTCGCCGACGACTATAATGTATCACTGATTTTTGAAGCCTTTGCCGATAGGCTGTACACCGATGAAGGCTTACTGACTCCCCGCTCTGAAGCGGGCGCAGTGCATGACAAATCAGCACTACTTGCGCAAGTTAAGCAATTACACCAGCAAGGCAGTGTCACGACTGCAAGTGGGAAGTCACTTTCCTTACGCGCCGACACCTTATGCGTTCACGGTGACAACGAGGCGAGCATTGCCTTAATTGAAGAAATAAGAAACGTGATAAATCAATAATTTGTGATAGTCTGGCCGTACATGTTTAATAAGTGAAAGTTAACTAAGCGAAAGGACTTTACATGCAGCTCACAACAGAAAGACTTACCTTAAGACCTATACTTAATACAGATTGGCCGCTATGGTTAGAACTTCATCAACAACCAGATGTCATGCGTTTCATCGGTGAGATTACCGATGAAGCTACGCTGCGTGAAAAGTTTAACCGTGGTTTAAGCGCCGGACTTGGGCAGTGGCACAAAGAAGATAACACCTGGCTCACCTTAGTGATTGAAGAAACGGCCACAGCGACCCCAATCGGGCTACACGGATTTTTAAGTATGTGGGCCCCATTTCAACAGGCCGAGTTAGGTTTTATGCTTTCCCCCGAATTTCAAGGAAAGGGTTACGCCTTTGAAGCTTCTAAAGCCGTCATTGATTTTGCCTTGCACGAATGTAATTACCACAAGCTCATCGCCACCGTTACCCAAGGAAATCATGCCTCTCACCATTTACTCAAAAAACTAGGATTTGAGCTTGAAGGCACGCTAAAACATAACTTCCAAATTAACGGTGAGTGGGTAAATGACGAAAAGTTTGGGTTGCTAAAGTAACCTGAGCTTCGGATAATTAATGCCTTTCTAGCAGCCAGTTTTAGCGCTAACTGCGTTGAATTCACTTCCAATAGCCAGCTATTGGTGCGTAAATTTGCCTAGTTATCCCTAAAACTCTCTGGCTAGATAAGAAGATAGTTTAAGGTGATTAAAAAACAATGAGTTAGCTCATTCCTTATCCAAACCTCAGGTTAAGTAATAACAGAGCGGTACTCACCAAATGAGGGCGGATCATTTGTTTTTAAAAACGCTAGATCTCCCTCATTCTAACCACCCGCTATAGCTATAACATGGGTAACACTCATGCTTCTTAGCAAGTTAATCACTATTACGCTCAGAAGGCAGATCACTCATATATTCCACAAACTCAATTTCATATCCAGCTGGATCAATAAAGTAAACGTTTTTTCGGTGTGGATGCTGCGCCCCGACTTTATCGACCGCATAACCCGCTTCGGTTAGCCTATTAACGACACGCTCGATACTTTGAACCACATAGGCAAAATGTGCCAAGCCGACTTGGTGACCTTCGAGTGCTCTGTTGTGACCCTCACCGTGATCGCTAAACGCTATATAATGATAGTCATCACCAAAGTGCAGCCATGTTCGTGCTTTGCCGTACCACTCGCCTTGCCCTTTGCGTCTAACTTTCCAGTGAGGAAATGCGGCGCGATAAAAGTGAAGCACCTCTTCTAGGTCGCTAACTACCAAATTTACGTGTTCTAAGTACATATCATCCTCTTCATTATAAATTTCGTTAACTGCTGGCAACGATAAAACCGCAAGCTAAGTTGAGGTAAAGCACTTTTTTATAGACTTTTAATTTGTTCACCGCAAAGAGTTGATTAAGCTGCAATATGGCGCATAGTGGAAATGATAATTAGAAACAGGATGAGTCATGAAATACTTTCTAGCAGGCGTCGCGATTGCGAGCTCAGCTTGCACTGTGCAAGCCGCATCGCTTGAGCCAACCGATATATTTAATCTTGAATATGCTAATCAAATTGACATCACCAATGACGGTGACAAAGTCTTCTTCGTGCGCAACCGCATGGATATCAAAAGTGATAGAAAAGTCGGTAATATCTGGTCTGTAGACCTTGCTACCAATGCAATGCAGCCAGTTACCTCTGGATTGCACATGGATTATTCTCCTGTGCTGTCGCCTAGTAATGATCGCATCGCTTTTGTTTCTACTCGCGACGGTAGTAGCCAAATTTATGTGAAATGGTTAGCAACTGGTGCCATTGCCAAGATCAGCAATTTAGCCCATGGACCATCAGGACTGCATTGGTCCCCAAATGGTAAAAGCCTATACTTTAGCCAGTTTGTTCCCAGCCAGAAGGCACCACCGGTATCTGTTGCAGGGAAACCCAAAGGGGCAGAATGGGCAAAACCACCCGTATTTATCGATGAGGTATACTATCGTGCCGACGGTGCTGGTTATACCGAACCGGGCTTTAATCATATTTTCAAAATTGACGCCAACGGTGGCAATGCAAAACAGTTAACCTCAGGCAACTTTGATCATGGCGGCGAACTGAGTTTTGCTGATGACGCAAAGACACTGTATTTTTCGGCTAATCGCCACAAGGATAACCAGTTAAACCCAACCAACAGCGAAGTCTATAAGCTAGACCTAAACTCGCTTGAAATCACCGCGGTAACTGACCGAGTTGGCCCAGATAATCACCCCGAGGTGTCACCTAATGGCCGCTATCTGGCTTACCTTGGTTATGATGATAAAAAAACCAATTACGAGAATAGCCTACTCTATGTCAAAGATCTCAAATCCGGCGAAACCAAAACCTATGCAGCCGATTTAGATAGAAGCCTTGCCTCTGTCACTTGGGCCGCCAACAGCCGTGGTGTCTATGTAAGTTACGACAGTGAAGGGAAAACCACACTTGGCTACCAGCCGTTAAAAGGGCGTTTTGAGCAGATAACGGATGCCATTGGTAGTGTTAGTTTTGGTCGCCCCTATTCAGGTGGTGACTATGCCATCAGTGATCGTGGACTAGTGGCTTTTACACTTGCAGATACCCAGCGCCCTGCCGATGTCGCAATTGTAAAACGCGGCGAGCCAAGACCAATTACAAAGCTTAACGAAGATGCCCTTGGCGATAAAACACTGGCAAAAGTTGCAGAAGTTTGGCTAAAGTCGACACATGATCAACTGCCAATTCAAGCTTGGGTCGCCTACCCTCCTGGGTTCGATAAATCTAAAAAGTATCCGCTCGTACTTGAGATCCACGGTGGCCCAGTTGCAAACTATGGCCCACATTTTAGCGCCGAAGTACAACTTTTTGCCGCCCAAGGCAGCGTCGTGCTTTACATGAATCCACGAGGCAGCGACTCCTACGGCAAAGAGTTTGCTCAAACTATCCACCATAACTACCCAAGCCATGACTTTGACGACCTAATGACAGGTGTCGATCACCTGATTGGCGAAGGCTATATAGACAAAGACCGCTTGTTTGTTACGGGCGGTTCAGGTGGCGGCGTACTCACTGCGTGGACTGTCGGTCACACGGATAGATTCGCAGCAGCGGTCGTAGCAAAGCCGGTGATTAACTGGTATAGCTTTGTATTAACTGCAGATTTCTATCCATTTTTTGCGGACTACTGGTTCCCAGGAAAACCATGGGAGCACATGGAACATTATATGAAACGCTCGCCTATTAGCTATGTGGGTAATGTAAAAACCCCAACCATGCTACTGACAGGTGAAGCGGATTATCGTACGCCAATTTCAGAAACCGAGCAGTATTATCAGGCGCTTAAGCTACAAGGTGTAGAAACAGCTATGGTCAGAATTCCAGATGCCTCACACGGAATCACCAAAAGGCCATCCAACCTGCTAAACAAAGTGGCTTATATTCAGTGGTGGTTCGACAAGCACGATCCGAAGAAATAAACAGGATCCCAACCAAGCCGGGGCAGCCTTGCCTCGGTTTCTTTACTAATTTATCTAACTTGTTTATTGTTAAAGAAAATCCACAAAAATAGGGAATTCAATATGGATTATGTCTCTCTCAATCGTGCGGCATGGGAAGAACGAGCCAAGGCACATTTTGACTCTGAGTTTTATGACGTCAATCGCTTTTTGCAAGGTACCTCTTCGCTCAATCCCATTGAATGTGAGCTACTTGGTGATGTATCAGGCAAGAGTCTGCTTCACCTACAATGTCACTTCGGCTTAGATAGCCTGTCATTCGCAAGGCTGGGGGCTAAGGTAACAGGTGTCGACTTTTCGACAGAAGCCATTACCCGAGCAAATACATTGGCTCAGCAAACTGGGCTTGATGCCAGTTTTATCTGTCAGGATATCGCGCAATTTGGGCTTGAGAATACCACACAATTCGACATTGTCTTTGCATCCTATGGCACCATCTGCTGGTTACAAGATTTATCTCAGTGGGCTGCCACTATTGCCTGTGCTTTGAAGCCCGGCGGTCAGTTTTGTTTCGTGGAGTTTCACCCAAGCATTGACCTTCATTTGGGTTACCCTTATTTCCCACAAACTCAGCCGGATATTAGCGAAGAATCAACCTATACTGAGAACCACCAAGATAGCAAACAAACCATTGCGACTTGGCCACACTCAATCGCCGAAGTGATGCAGTCCTTAATGCAAGCTGGTCTTACAATTACCCACTTCGATGAGCACCCTTTTAGTCCATATAACTGCTTTGAAGGTTTAGAGGCAGTGTCTGGACAAGGCTTTCAGTTATTGAGTAAAGGGCATCAAGTTCCATTGCTATTTTCAATATTGGCGAATAAAGCGGAGTAGGACTCATTACTCCGCCGTATATTTTTTCATACCCAATACAATTACGAGACTATTAAGCACTATCTTTGCGCACCTAGCTAGCTACCAAAATTCAATATGATCTTACAAGCTTTCTGTTTTAAGCCAATTATTGCAAAAGACTAGATTAAAGTTTTACTTCAAAAATATTCTTGCTATAGAAAATAAATATAACACTTTGATAAATTAGATTTTTTATCGATTTATTTTTCCGAACATACCAATTTGTTTTTCTGGATTTTCTCTTTTTAATTTGTGAACTAAAGTTTAACACGCAGTTTGAGACACACTTTAATTACGAGGGAAAACCCCATGAATAGAAAATCTAGAACGATGTTGTCTGCCGTAGCGCTCGCAGTAACAACAACGCTATCAGCCCCGAGCTTTGCTGCAATGAGCGAAGCGAAAACCAACCAATTTTGGTGGCCAGAACAACTAAACCTAAGCCCATTAAGACAACACAGCCCAGAATCCAACCCTTATGGCGCAAGCTTTGACTATGCCGCTGAATTTAGCAAACTAGATCTTAAGCAAGTCAAAAAAGACATTGAGCAAACACTCACTGATTCGCAAGACTGGTGGCCTGCCGACTGGGGTCATTATGGTCCCTTTATGATCCGTATGGCATGGCATAGCGCTGGGGTCTATCGTGTACACGATGGCCGTGGTGGCTCGGCAGGTGGCCAACAACGTTTCGATCCGTTAAACAGCTGGCCTGATAACGCGAACTTAGACAAAGCAAGACGATTATTGTGGCCGATTAAACAAAAATACGGCCGTAGCCTATCGTGGGCAGACTTAATGGTCTTAGCAGGCAACGTTGCGCTTGAATCAATGGGCTTTAAGACCTTTGGTTTCGCCGGTGGCCGTCAAGACGATTGGGAACCTGATTTAGTTTATTGGGGGCCAGAAGATGCTTTCTTAAAAGACGAGCGTCGTGACAAAAAAGGTAAACTAAAGGGCCCATTGGCAGCAGTTGAAATGGGACTTATTTATGTCAACCCTGAAGGCCCACACGGTAAACCAGACCCATTACTTGCCGCAAAAGATATTCGCATGTCATTTGGTCGCATGGCCATGAACGACGAAGAAGTGGTCGCACTTATCGCGGGTGGTCACACCTTTGGTAAAGCACATGGCGCGAAAAAGCCGTCTGATTGTGTGGGTAAAGAACCAGCCGCAGCAGAGATTGAAGCACAAGGCCTAGGTTGGAAAAATAAATGCGGCACGGGTAAAGGTGCAGACACCACAACAAGCGGTTTAGAAGGGGCTTGGACGGTCACACCAACTCAATGGTCAACCAATTATCTCGACAACCTAATGAACTTCAACTGGGTAATGACAAAAAGCCCAGCAGGCGCGACCCAATGGATCCCTGACAACAAAGCTGCGGCAAACCTAGTGCCAGACGCCCACATTGAAGGTAAACGCCACGCACCAATAATGTTCACCACGGATTTGGCATTAAAATTTGACCCTGAATACCGTAAGGTTATTGAACGCTTCCGCAAAGATCCAAAGCAATATGAGTTGGCGTTCGCGAAGGCTTGGTTCAAATTGACCCACCGTGATATGGGTCCAAGAGCCCGTTATGTGGGTTCAGAAGTACCAAGCGAAGTACTGACTTGGCAAGATCCAATTCCAAAAGCGAATTACAAGATGATTGATAACAAGGACATCAGCGCACTGAAAAAATCAATCTTGAACTCAGGTCTAACAAAGCAAGAACTGATCAGAACGGCATGGTCGGCAGCATCTAGCCACCGTGTTACTGATATGCGTGGTGGTGCAAACGGTGGCCGTTTACGCCTCGAGCCTCAGGTAAGTTGGGAGGTAAACAACCCTGACGAAGTAAACAAAGTGCTAGCTACATTGACGGACATTCAAACCCGCTTTAATAAGCGCGCTGGCAAAAAAGCAGTCTCTATTGCCGACTTGATTGTGTTAGGTGGTTCTGCAGCAGTTGAAAAAGCCGCAAACGACGCAGGTTACAAAGTAAATGTAGCGTTTAAACCGGGCCGTACCGATGCCTCACAAGCACAAACGGACGTCTTATCATTTAGCTATCTGGAGCCAAAGGCAGACGCGTTCCGTAACTATTACAGTGATGAAGCGTTTATGTCACCAACTGAAATGTTAGTAGACAAAGCCAATATGCTGGACTTATCTGTACCTGAAATGACGGTACTATTAGGCGGCCTACGTAGCTTAGACGCAAACTACAAAGGCGCAGAGCACGGTGTATTTACTGACAAACCAGGTCAGTTGAGCAACGACTTCTTTGTTAACCTGCTAGATATGTCGACTAAATGGTCAAAGGTAGAGGGGCAAGAAGGCTTATACGAAGGCCGTGACCGTAAAACTGGAGAGATAAAATGGACGGCAACACCAGTTGATTTAATCTTTGGTTCTAACTCTGAGCTTCGCGCAATTACCGAAGTCTATGCATCGGACGATGCCAAACAGAAGTTTGTAGACGATTTTATCGCCGCTTGGGTGAAGGTAATGCAACTAGACCGCTTTGACTTAAAATAAACCAATTAAGTAGAGCAAACAGGGCCTGATTTAGGCCCTGTTTTTTATTCGTGCTGCACATCTACTAAGGTCAAAATATAGCTAACATGCGTTTTCGCACCACATGCCCGCAGTGTTTTCACCAGACAATTTGTAAATTAGTTTCAGGTACTAGAGACCCTCGTGTAGACAAATATGGTTGATAATTTATCTGACTGGCCATGTGTAATAGGTAGAGAGCCAGTTCTTCAATTTAGTTGGAGCACAAAAAATCGGCGCTTAGCGCGCCGAGTGAACTTAATGATCAATCATATCAGCCAAAATGATGGCTGCGTGGGTTTCCACCGCACCTGAATCGAAACCATACATGTGCCCATATTTGTTCGCTAGCTCGGAATGCACATTATTGATGATCTCTTCTTGCCAGCGTTTAAACCAAATGAAGTGGTTGCCGTCACTAAAAACTGGGGTGTAGGGCGCAACTTCTAATTGTTTACCGACTTCCGTTCTAACATCAGCAATGTATTCCAACAGATCTTTTACGTCCTTTTTTGAACCTATATTGCCATGACCGCCATTAATAAAGTTCCAGTGCTTACTGAGCGGTTTCCTCAGAAGATTTTGTAGATCCACTTCGTAACCATGGAAATCTTCCGCTCCCGCAAAATTGTAAAACGGCAGCTGATCAGGGTTAATCATGTCAGCGAAATGCAGCACGCGATCGCTTGGAATTAGAATCATCGTGTTATCCGGTGTGTGACCAGAACCTTCTGGTGCCATCATCTTCAGCCTTATTGAGCCAAATTTGACCGTTCTAGTTCTTTTCAAATCGTACACTTCATTTGGTGCAGGAACTTTAGGGGTTCTCACACCGTTTTCGTTCAATTCAGCGTGAAGGTTGATCTTGTCAGCAACGGTTTGACTCGCGATAACACGGACACGCCCCACCCTTGGGTAATTTTTCTTAATTAAGCCAATAAGTTGATTACCTCCACCTACATGATCTAGGTGATAATGAGAGTACATAATAGCAGTGATCGGCTTATTGGTGATGGATTGAATACCTCGAAACAGCGCATCAATACGACCATCACCAAGAGGGTCAATCAGCAACACCGAGTCTTTGGACACCACAACGGTAGCGTTGTAGTAATTTACTCCGATCCAGTAGGTATTTTTACCCAATTTCTGTACAGTGAATTTACTGTCATCAAACTGGCGTTCATAAAGGTTATTGATTTTTTGGCCGATTTTTAGCGAGTGCTTTGCTGATGGTTCAACTTCGAGTTGAGCCGTTTCACCAGGGAATAAAATCGCGTGTTGGTTATTATGGTCATGGCCTATCGCACTGACATTAAAAGTAAACACTGCAGCAGCAATAGGGGTTAAAGCTAGGGTGGGTAGTTTCATTTTTCTCTCCTCAATAAGATGAAAAAAAGATAAAACAAAAACAAACATATCAAAAATGCATGTTTGTTATAGTATGTAGATCATTTACGCATAATTTTATACGGTGATGGCATGGGTGTACCTGAGTTGAATCTACGCAGTATTGACTTAAATCTGTTAACGATCTTAGAGAAGGTGTTGATCCACAAGCATATTAGTCAAGCCGCTCATGCATTAAACATGAGCCAGCCAGCAGTGAGCCGAGCCCTGATGCGCTTGCGAAAGCAATTTGGTGATCCATTGTTGGTAAAGGTGAAAAATGAGTACCGTTTAACTGCAAAAGGCGAGCGCCTTCGTAGCGAACTGGAGCTATCACTCACTACTATTCGTCATATGTTGGTGGATGATGAGTTTGACCCTCTGCAATACTCGGGCGTGTTCACTATAGGGGCGCTGGATTTCGAAATGATGATGATTGTGCCGAAATTGTTGGCGCGCTTTCAACAGCGTGCTCCAAATTTGAAATTACAAATTGTGTCTTACAACTCGTTTATACCGCTTCATGACTACTTGGAAAAGGTGGCGGATTTATTATTGTACTCCACAGATGAGACACCCACCAACGTATTTAAACAACGCTTATTTAATGACAATTATGCCATAGTAATGTGTTGTCAGCATAAATGGGCTCATCAGCCTATGACGTTAGCGCGCTATTGCCAGAGCCGACATCTCATCGTTTCTGGTAATGGCTTGTGCAAAACGGATATGGATCATGAGCTAAAAAGGTTGGATGCTCAGCGAGAAGTAGTGGCATCTTTACCACATTTTTCGATGGTGCCGGAGTTATTGATTAACACGGATCTGATTGCCACTTTACCAAAGCGTCTGGTCACTCATTTAAGTAGACGTTATGACATCACGGTAGCCGATTTACCGTTCCACACTGCCGATTTTCAAGTTGAACAATTTTGGCATCTCATTCATCACAATAGCCCAATCCACCAGTGGGTGAGGCAGGAAATAAAAAGCTTGGTGGATGAAGAAATCGGTGAAACGGCGTGAGGCGACTTGATTGAATCGCCTCTTCACTCGATCTCTCAACTGAGCGTTATCTTTATCGATAGCCCTGTTATTAAGCGGCTAAACAGCGCCTCGCGCAGCTAGACATCCAGAGTTATTTTTAGGCAATGCTACAAAGCAAAGCCGAGATGCGAACTTATCCGTCACCACATCGCTTTGTGCTTTATCGCTACTGTTATAGAGGTGCAAGTGATTATTTTCGACAAAATAAAGTCCCAATTGGTTTAATCGTGCCGCCCACCGAAACCCCGATGCTAAATCACACTTTATATAAACACTTAACTCTCGATATTGCATTTGCTGATCACCGCCCCACAGCAACTGATAAGGCACATTTGCGCGCTGTAAAGCCCCTTGCCAAAATCGTGATAAGCGCTGATTTTTATCTTCACAAAGTACCTTTCCATGTGGATTCCAAAGGCTCAAGATAGCGCCCCGTGTATCAAAGCGGGTTGGCCGTAACGGTTGAAAATATACTTGTAAATAAAGCTGCCACAGGTTTGGTTCAATTTTCATGTTTTACTGCTTGTTTGATTGTATTGACCAGTTATCAAGATGGGCTCATGGCTGCTGGTTCGGCTGCTCCATGTAACCGGCCTATACATCTTATCAATAACTAAAAAATTATCACTTAACCAATACAGCAACTCGCTTTTGCTCGTTCTCCGTGAAGGTTTGTTTGAGTAGTAACTCGACTCTTTCTTTTGCGATTTGGCTATCACCAAGCTCGGCTAGAATATTTTGCTTTTGCAGCATAAAGCTTTGTAGTTTTTGCTGCCAATGCTGTTGTTGCTTCTGGACTTCAAGTATACGAGTTGCGGCTTTATCGCCATATTCAGCACTTAGTTCGTTATAGTGTTTTTGCTGCCAGTTTGCGTTTAGGGTGTGTAACTGGGCTGAGGTTTGAAATAACACTTGTTCACGCTTTGGAAGCCCACTGATATGCGTCTCAATTAATTGCTGCTTTTGCGATTCAGATATAGATGCGTCTGACAAAATTTGCCAGCGACTCAAAGCTTGCGTATCCCACGCATTAGCATCTTCAAACCAAACTGCTATCACTTCATCCGTAAAAAATTGCCGCTGCAGTGCGTGTAGCAGCTCAACACGTTCTAGTAGATTAAGATGCGTATCCACATCAATTAAGGCCTGCTTAAATTGCACGTAGAGACCTGCAACTTCGTGAAGGCATTGTGGTAATAATTCCAGATAAGCTTGCCACTGCTCGGCTTGGTTATGGTTTTGTAGCTCAAAAAGCCAATCGTCGATTTGATGCTTATGCTGTTTATTAATGGTCTCACAATGTACGCTTACAGATGCACTCCTTGTGGGTTGTGGGACCTTATGCGCATCATTTTTCAGCTCAGATAACTCCGCGAACCGGGGAACATGACGCGGCGTCTCTTGCTGTTCACTCTCGATATAAACCAGCGACAGCATAGTCAAAATGATTAGCAAAAGGCCCCACTTTTTCATAGCGCCAAACCTTTTAAGCGGCGAATATGCTGGCGATAAACGGTTAATGGGTCTGTTTCGAACAAGTGATGAATACCAATGGTGTGGTTTACCTGATCTAAATGGTTCATTTTGAATTGGTTATTGATCACCTGACCTAAATTACTAGAACAAGCTGATACTAGGCCGTCGTTGGCCTCATCAAAAACTTGAGAGAACAGTGCAAGTACGTTGTCAGCGGGGTCAAATACGTTGGTCCATGCTTTGCTGCCACTCCATGAAAAATAATGCACGCCATTGCTCGCTAGACTTTGCGTTTCGCCACAATAATGACTTGGCACACCCTCTGGGTATTTTTGGTTAAATGCTAATGTGCCAGCCGTGGTCAAAGCACCTAGTGCTTCGAGTGCGTCTTTTGGTGCGGTGGCTTTACCAGATAGCAAATCAATTAACCCCGCAAGGCCGTTAGCAAGCGACGCTAAAAACTGCTCCGAAAATGAACCATTGTCTACTCCACCGCGAACAACATCAGCAAAACGGCTACCCCAGTTTACGCCACCAATACTAGTCGCTGAGGCCACCCACTCAGGTTTAACTGAGGCAACGTAGCGAATAGTTTGCGCGCCTTGGCTGTGACCAATTAAATTAACTTTGTCTTTACCCGTTAATGCTCGAACCAACGCAACTTGCTCTAGTAGTTGCTCACCACGCAATTCTGAATTATGGGCTGATGATACTTCTGCAACATAAACCTGCCCTCCTTCATCATGGATCACTTGTGGTACGCGATAAAAATAATCTACTCCGAGCAGATTATCAAAACCAAACAGACCGTGAACTAATACCACGGGATACTCTAATTCCTCACCGCTGTGGGCGGGAGAGGTAACGATCGATAGCAACCCAAGCAGGGCGCTGAGAATTAACCTTTTCATGTACTTGCTCCAATTATTACAATTTAGTAACAAATAAACTTTAGATTACAATGGTCAGAGGTCAAGCCAGAATAGTGTGAAAAATGAAATTTTGATGAATGTTACGTAAACAAAAGTAAATAATGGGAGTGTAAGTTAGTACCTAGGCCCAGAGGTTAGCACGCACAGGGTACCCCCAAAAGAAGCCAAAATACGGCTCCTTTTGCGAATTTCTAAAAATTAGATTCAATCGAGGATAAGGTCTACAAGCAGTCAGCATAAGGATAAGTTGTGAGCTCACCTAAATGCACTTGGTAACTATTGCCGGTAATAGCTGTGGTACCGTAATACCCGGCATCAGAACCAATAGTAAACGCCTCTGAAGCTGGGATCCCGGCTTTGATAAAGGCTTCAGCATCTGTTTTGGCATTACCATAAGCACGAACGACATCAATGCCCTGCGCCTTTAAGCGATTAATCTCCGCAGTTTTATATTCTGCTGTTTTAAACAAACTGGTTTCATTACTGAGTGATGTGCGTAGAAAGCCTTGCGGTAAGCCCATCCAATTTAACCAACCGCGCGTCCCTTTAGCATACCAATACACTCTGGCTGTCAAAAATACGGGTTGATAGCCCAAATCAAGATAGTGACGAACTAAATCATAAGCGCCATCTTTGGGGTCGGCATGATCTATTCCGGTATAGTCGCCAATTTGCTCGGCATCGGATTCGGTCAATGTGCCATCGATGTCAAACAGGACCGCTTGAGTGCCTGGCTCAACAACCGTGACATAACCTTGTGCACCGGTGCCATCAGCTGGTACGCCTGCATATATACGATACTGACCTGCCGATAACTCGGGCAAGGTGATAAACGCCTTGCCATCGCCATTGGTTGTTTGCTCACCAAGATACTGCCAATTTGTGTCCGACTCAGCACGGTAGTAAAACTCCACCGACTCGAATTCCAAGTCTTTATGAGTGATGCTACCGTAGTCAAATTTAGCAGTGATCTGAGTTGCAGCACCGGCAGCAGTTACTTGATCGTGTACCATATGGTAACTCGGCAGCCAAGATAAGTATTTGTTAAATGAGCTAGAAAAGCTACGCTTGACCATATTAGGTGCTACATAATGGGTTTCTAATGCGGTAATACTTGGGCAAGTAGGGGTTGCCAGTGATGAAAAAGAGGCAAATAACGCTGCGGTTAAAATAGAATGTCTCATGCACGACTCCGTGTTTATTATTGTCATAACGAATACGTCACCCAAGCAAATAATCGACTTACGTAGGTAACAAAGAGCAAGGCACAACAGAGTTGGCCTTGTCATAAAACGCTAGAGCATAAACTCGAAATGTGTCAAATTTGTTAACTTAAATATTTTATTTAACATTCCATAGATGTTCTACCATCTCTTGTGTACTGACTTCCATACAACCTTGGCGGTTAACGCCTGCCCAAAGGGGGCTAAAATCGCCGCATCCTTGCTTTTCAGCAGCAGCGCGCAATGGCGTCAAAGCAGCTGATGCATATGGAAAAGTCGGTACGTCTTCGTTAATGAAGTTAAGATCTATCATTAGCCGATTTTCAATCCCACGGGCAGGGCGACCAGAAAACACATTGGTCACGGCAGACGGCTCAGCCAGTGATTTAAGTGCATCACGATGTACCAAAGAGGTGCTTGCTTCATCACACAGTAAGAAGCAGGTGCCGATTTGTGTTCCACAGGCACCCAATTCGTGCATCATAGTAACATCATGATGAGAAGCAATCCCCCCGGCAGCCACTACAGGCACAGATAGCGCATCACTAAGGATAGTTACTAATTGTCGAGTATGCAGTTGAGACTCAAGTTTTGTCTCGGTGAAGGTTGCCCTATGCCCACCCGCTTCAATCCCTTGCGCTATCACAATGTCTGCACCATTTTCAGCTAACCATATTCCCTCTTCCAAGGTCGTTGCGGAAGACAAAATAGTCGTCCCCCACGATTTTACGAGCTCGACCAGTTCAGTATCAGGAAGCCCAAAATGAAAACTGATCACGGGAGGTTTATAAGGCGCAATGGCCTCAGCCATTTCCCTATTAAATGGGCGTCTTAAGATCCCCATTTCATCAGTAGGTGTTAACTCAAGCTCATCGTAATATGAAGCCAGCTTTTTCTTCCACTTGTCTTGCTGATAAGGGTCAGGCTCCGGCATCTCATGGCAAAAAAAGTTAAGGTTATATGGGCCTGAAGCATATGCTTTAAAATGCTCAATTTCTACAACGACCTGCTCTTTACTCAGCATCCCACAAGGGATTGAGCCGAGTATTCCGGCATTGGTCGCTGCGACCGCTAAGCGCCAATTTTGCACACCTGCCATTGGCGCTTGGATCATAGGAATGGAGATATTAAGTAATCTGGTAAGCTGCATCACAAGGTCCTTGTTTTAGGCAAAACGACATAAAGCCGAAGGTGCTTTCCAGTGTGGGGAAGAAGCGCTTAACGGTCAATGATTGTGCGGCTAATAAAGCAAACTTTCTCTTGCCAAAACAACCATATTTGAAATAGTGTTTCTATAACAATACAAGGACGCCGTGATGAATATCTCTCTAAGAGCCATTGATAAACAAAACTACGAAGCCATTTGCGATTTAGATGTCAGCCCTGAGCAGCAAGATTTGGTAGCCTGCAACATGTTTTCCATCGTGGAATCAAAATTTAATGATGGCTATACCACACGCGCAATTTATCAAGATGATGAAGCTGTTGGGATGCTAATGTGGGTACAAGAGAGTATAGAGCGCATCTCCATTTGGCGCTTTATGGTTGATCAGCAATTTCAGCAACAAGGGATTGGGCGTAAAGCACTCACCCTCGCACTCGAAGAAATCAAGCAGACACCAAACCTTGCCACCATAGAAATCTGTTATGTACCAAGTAACCCCGTTGCCAAACCATTTTACGCAAGTTTTGGCTTTCAAGAAATTGGAATCAATGAAGACGATGGTGAGATGCTAGCGGTGATCAAGCTACCTCTATAATAAGTTGTAATTTATGGTAATTTGCGCAAATGAAACATTAGGTTAAACTCACTTAAAAATGTAAGTTGGCCAATTAAAGGAATTACCATGCACGAGCATACTAAACGCATTTGTGATTTTCTCACCGAAATCCAGCTACCTTTTCGATTTCATGAAGTCGAGGAAAATACGTTTTTACCGGGTCTAAAAACGGTAATGGGCACGCTCTATATTGATAATGAGAAATTGCGATATCCAGGTGATATATTGCACGAAGCTGGCCATATCGCCGTATGCGAGCCAATATTCCGCGGCCAACTTCATGAAGATGTGTATAAAAATGGCCTAAAAAATGGCCGAGAGAAACAAGCCATGCAAGGCGAAGAAATGGCCGCCATTGCTTGGTCGGTTGCTGCCATCCAATATATTGGATTGCCTCTAGAGGTCGTATTACATAAGGATGGCTATAAAGGCGCTAGCGCTAGCTTCGTAATTGCTTTTAAGGAAGGAAACGGATTCGGCTACCCATTACTCAGTGCGTGGGATATGACTTGCCCAAAGCAAGGCTTTCCTAAAATGCAGAAATGGATCCGCGAGCTTCGTTGGATCAATGAATTAAGTTAATCTATTCCCTATCTACATCTTAAGCTGTCTAGTAGCTCGAAATAAAAAAGCCCGACCACAAAGTCGAGCTTGGGGAGGCGTGGCGCTTTGGATTGCCACTTGCTTACTGATTAAATTCTTTCTCAGACAGTTTGCCATCTCCGTCGCTGTCGAGCTTATCAAAGATTGAAGCAAGAGATTCTGACAGTGACGCTTCACTTTTAGAAATAAAACCATCTTTGTCTAAGTCAAAATCGTTAAATTCTGCTGCCATTGCTGAGCCGGCAAAAAGTACTGTGGCGGCTGTAATTGCTGTTGCTAACTTTTTCATTGTGACCTCCTAGCCTTTAAAGTTAGAGAATTCAGAAGCACTTAGCTGACCATTTTTGTCTGCATCTAGCTTCTCGAACTGACCAAGTAGTGTTGATGATACTGATGCTTCTTGCTGGCTGATCTGCCCGTCTTTATCCTTGTCTACATCTTGAAATGACAAGGTTGCTGCCAGTGCCATCGTACTCACCAATACACCTATGGTCGTTGCACATACCGTTCTAAGTTTCATAGCCATTCTCCTCACTATGCCCGTCTCTCATTGCGGCTCTAGTCGCAAATTAACCTTTAAAGTTAGAGAACTCAGTTTCGTTTAGTTCTCCGTCAGCGTTTACATCTAAGTCTTTAAACTGTTCGATAAGCGCTGTATTTACTTTTGCTTCGCTCATGCTAATAGCACCGTTGCCATCTGTGTCATAGCTTGCGAAATCTTCACCAGCAATAGTATTTGCTGAAGCCAATGTTAGACCTGTGATTGATAGTGCGATAAGTACATTTTTCATCATTCTGCTCCTAAAATTTCCTAAATATGATTTGCTTTTGGACGGCTTGATTAGCCTTGGTAATTTGCGAATTCAGACTCGCTTAACTCACCGTCGGCATTACTGTCTAGTTGCGTAAATTGCTCTGCAAGGGACTGATTTACTTTTGCCTCAGTCATGCTGATAGTGCCGTTACCGTCAGTATCATATTTAGTGAAATCTTCACCAGCTAATGCAGAAGCTGAAGCGAATGTTAAACCTGCAATTGAAAGTGCTGCTAATACGTTTTTCATGATAGTCCAATCCTTCTGTCGTTTTCGTAATGGTGTTAAAGGCAGTGGGCGCTACGCCCACCTAGCGATTAACCTTCGTAGTTCGCGTACTCAGATTTGCTTAGCTCGCCATCGGCATTAGTGTCTAAGTCTGCAAACTGCTCAGTTAACGAAGTGCTTACGCTTGCTTCAGTTACACTGATTGAACCGTTGCCATCAGTATCTAGTTTTTCAAAATCGCCACCAGCGAGTGCTGATGCTGAAACCATTGATAGACCTGCGATAGATAGTGCTGCTAGAACGTTTTTCATAATCTAATCCTTCAATTGTGTTATTTTTTGAGTCAGGCACGTGGCCTAACCCATTGTTAAACTCAGTGCTAAATTAGCCTTCGTAATTTGCGTATTCAGACTTACTTAGCTCACCATCTGCGTTAGTGTCTAGATCTGCAAACTGCTCAGTTAATGAAGCGCTCACACTTGCTTCTGCTACACTGATTGAACCGTTGCCATCAGTATCCAATTTTTCAAAATCGCCACCAGCTAGTGCTGATGCTGAAACCATTGATAAACCTGCGATTGATAGTGCTGCTAATACGTTTTTCATAATCTTTTCCTTAAATTGGGGTATATTTTAAACTCTGCTATTATGTCGTCGGCTTGTGACTAGCCTTCAAAGTTATCAAACTCAGACTGGCTTAATTGGCCGTCTTGGTCGGCGTCAAGGTCTTTAAACTGCGCCATCAAATTTGGATTTGCTTTTGATTCGCCTAGTGAGATGTAACCATCTCCATCAACATCGTATTTATCAAACTCAGAGTTT
Organism: Pseudoalteromonas sp. NC201; assembly: GCF_002850255.1. NCBI lineage: Bacteria > Pseudomonadati > Pseudomonadota > Gammaproteobacteria > Alteromonadales > Pseudoalteromonadaceae > Pseudoalteromonas > Pseudoalteromonas sp. NC201. The sequence continues at coordinate 674,574 of NZ_CP022523.1, read as the reverse complement.
GCGTGAGCACCTACTGATGCGAAAGAAAGTACAGCTGCTGATAGTGCGATTGCTAAAGTTTTCATAATCAGTTCCTCTCATATTTCTAAACTTGTCGTTTCTGCTTCTCTACGTTGGTTAGTGTTGAAGCGAATGTTTTTTGCTTTCGAGATAACTATTCCAACTTTGATGCCAAAGTTTAAAAGAATATAAAAATCAACAAGTTAAAAACAAAGATGAATTTTCATTAAGGATGGATTCAGTGAGATTGTTGCCATTTAGCAACAGGAGATGTCGAGATAAAATTAAAACTTATTTATTTTCAATAAGTTAAACTGTCGCATAAAAGCAACACCTTAAAAAATTAGGATGTAAGTGCAGCCCAAAGCGGTTAAGTTTCATGCGACAATCATTCACATTCGGTATTGAGCAGAACCGCCAGAAAAAATTTTTATAAAAATATCGAAAATTTTTTCTTATAGTTTCTAAGAAACCAGGAAACAAACAAAACAACTTAAAAATCAATAAATTAAAACTAAAACCCATCTTAAAGTAATGGCTATAAAAGTGTCAGCGTGGGCGGAAAACTGACGAAAAACACAAGTATTTTAAAAAAGTAGTAGAGAAAAGAGAGGAGTGTTGCTAAAAAGCAACATCCGCTAGATTGGTGTTAGATTACGAAGCGGTACCCAACCTTGCAGCTCTGACTTTTTACTTGAGCACCACACCCAACCATTGAGTTGGTTATGCCCCAACAGGTGTTCACCTTGAACTACCGATAGTTCCTGAGCGGTATAGTCCATTAATGCAACACCTTGTTTGGGATTGACTAAGCGAAACACTTGAGCAGGTACCCAACCAGACACTTGCTCCTCAGTTTCACAGAAAAACCAATTGTCCCACCCCTCCTCGCCCTCATATTCTTCACCAACGGTCAATCTCGCACCTTGTTTAAACGTGATGGGGGTCGGAAACTCATTGATATGTTCCTTGATTACTTCGTATTCGATATCTAACTGCTTATTTTCCAAGTTTTAACTCCATATAGACAGACAGCGGATCCGAGTTGTAATCACCAAATTCTTTTCTTTCGATAAAACCAAACTGCGCATATAACCTAAGGGCTTCTGGTTGCTTAACTCCGGTTTCTAACCGTATCAGTGGATATTGACGATTATCTGCAAAAGCGATTAACTCGGACAAGATTGCTTTTGATAAACCAAGACCGCGATGATTTGGCTTTACATACAGTCTTTTCAACTCACCATAGAGACAATCATGATGCTTTTCGACGATTGCGCCGCAAGCAATGATCTCGTCATGCTGGATAATGCCAATAAAATGCGCAGTAGGTGAGCACAACTCTTGCAATGCCGATAGCTGGTTGCTTTCAGCAGGGTATAGCGAATTCATCAGCGCATCGATTTCTGCTATTAATGTATCAAGCGATGGAAAACTCGCATCAAGTGCAACGATTTGCATTTATCATTTCCTTGATTTTCGGTATTAATTAACTAGGGCCTGTTGATCTTTCAAGTTTGTTTTTGCAGCAGTTTGATTGGTATTTATACAAGGCAGAGCCAGCGTAGCATAGTCATTCTATGTAAGTCTGGCGATAACACAGTAGAAATGCTAATCAAGCGCTGCCCTTTGGGTTCATCTGAGTGCGCTTTGTTCATTGTTGCTCAACTTTTGCCTAGATTACTAGGCGGCAAGTCGAGCGTCGCGACCAAAACACACTCAGAAGAACAAAAATCAAACAGCAAAGGTCAACAGGCCCTAGAGTCGAGGATTAAGCTGAACACCCAAGTGCAACTATTACTAAAAGTACTAAAGTTTGGTAAAGCTCAGCTTCTCACTCAGTTAGCCTTAATGTACGTCAGCCATTAGACTGGCGCTTTAGCTCTTCTAGCATACGCTCATCGCCCATCAAGTTTTTGAGGATGGCTTTAACCTTAGGATCCGATGCATTTTCGTAGAGAGACAGCAAATCTTGTGCGATCCTTTGCTGCTGCTTTGGATCGGCGCCTGATTGAAAGTACTGTGACATCAACCCTTCTGCTGCGAGACTTTTCACGTAATCATTAGGCTCTTGCTCTAGCATTTTCACGAATGACTGTGACAAACGCTCATCAACGATAGGTGTACGCGACACGAGCTCAAGCGCCTGTAGCCTCAACTTTTCATCACTCATGTTATGCGTCATATTGAGGATAGATTCTACTGCTTGATAATCATATTGCTCTAATTCATTGCGATTTAGCATAAACATGTTCATTTGCAGCTGACTCATTGCCGCTAAACGTTCTGCCGCCGGCAAACTGTTATTTAGAATTTTCTGTTTTAAATCGTTGCTGATTTGACTTGCGTACTCAGGATCAGTTTTGATCCGCATTTCGTAGTCTTCGGGTAAGTCTTCATAAAAGCCATAAATGGGGTTTTCTGCTTTCATCTCGTCGATTTTCTGCTGTTCACGCTTTTCAATCAAAGAGAAGATTAAAGACTCAAACTCATCCGGCGCCTGCTCAGAGAGTAAATCTGACTTTTCCATCGACAACGCCTGTAACCTCGTTTCAAGTTTATTGATCCGAGCCATTAACTGAGCAATTTGTTCAGACTCGTCAGTTGAAATCTGAGTGCCCTGTGTATACTGAGTTGCATTATAGTGAGGCTGTTGAGTAGGACTCTGATACACGTGCGTTGCCACAGGAGAGGTTGCTAATTTGGTTTGAATGACATTAAACCCAGAAAAAGCCAATGCAAGAACTGAGCATGAAAGCGCTATATTGAGTTTAAGATTAGACATGAACGAGTTACCCTTATAAAAAGTAGCAATGTAATAGATCTGCAAGACAAATACTGTAAATGATTGTACTGTAAATTGATACAGCAAGAGGCAATTACGCGGATAATTATTACACTTTGCTTAAGGTGGCAGAAACGAGCCCCCAAACAGCTTGCCATGATTGCCAACAAGGAATGACCGTGAATAATATACTGCAAACCGTCCACTATAAACCTATCACATTGCTTTTACTTGGCATTGCAACGGTTACGTCATTGCTTGGCAGCAGCCCACTTTGGCAAAGTCACCAAGCCTTATTTCAATGGATTTTACCATCAGCCGCACTACTTCTTGTGCTGCGATTAGGGTGGCATGTTCGCCAAACAAGCTTGGCTGCTAGTCCCAGTACTTTACATAAAGACATAAAACTCTGTTGGATAGCCCTGCTCTTATGTACTTGCGGAGATATCGTCAACTTCAATTTCTTTGAGCTTTATCATCGCCAAGATCAAACCATAAGGCATGACTACTTGATCGACTCCATTTGGTTTTTTGCCCTTGGCTATGGGCTTTTACTTGGACTGCTTATTCGATTTTTACGACGAGAATTTGCATTAACATTAGCAACCGCGACCGTATTGGTTGTGGTGTCTATTACGCTATCGTCGCTTAGCTATAAAATGATGTACCTACCCACGATAAGCCAATACTCCCTGCTGTTGAGCGCAAGTTATAGCTTATTAGTGACCTTGCTCGGCGTATTTGGCTTTTGGCTTATTATTCAAAACGTTAAATTCAACGAAAAAGCCAACTTCGCAGTTGCCAGCGGCTTTATCCTAGCCATGCTAGCGGATGCTATTATCGGTCAATTTTGGCTGTTCGCAAACCAAGGGGATGGCTACTTTCCCATTGCAAGGCACATTAATTGGGTCATCTATATTGGCTCGCAAACGCTACTATTATTGTTTCCTGTCGCCATGATAAAAACTAATGTTGCGAGGTGTAAAGCATAGGCAATAAAAAGGCCGAACGATGTCGGCCTTAACTATTTGCGCAATGTGCCGCGCTATATCGATAAGCGGCTTATCTTTTGACAATCGCATTGTGGTAAACGTTTTGTACGTCATCCACATCTTCAAGCATATTGATTAGCTTTTCGAATGTCTCGATTGCTTCTGGATCTTCGATTTCTACGTGAGTTTGCGGCACCCAAGTGATTTCGTCTACCTCAAACGTGATCCCCTCAAACGCTTCTGTCAGTGCAGTTTTCGCTTTGAAGTATTCAGTGTGAGGGGCGAAAACAGAAACTTGGCCGTCTTCAACTTCTACGTCAGTAACATCAACATCAGCCATCATTAGCGCTTCCAAAACTGACTCGTCGTCATCACCTGCAAATCCTAAGATTGCAAAGTGGTCAAACATATGCGCCACACAACCTGGGTTACCTAAGTTTGAACCAGTTTTGGTAAACGGTAAGCGAACATCTTTGATAGTACGGTTCATGTTGTCTGTTAAACAGTCAACGATGATCATGCTGTTGCCTGGACCGTAACCCTCGTAACGCGCTGGCGTGTAATCTTCACCTGCACCGCCTGCCGCTTTTTCGATTGCTTTATCAATAACGTGTGCAGGAACTTGATCTTTCTTTGCCTTGTCGATTAAACGACGTAGTGACAAGTTCGTTTCAGGATCTGCGCCGCCATTTTTAGCAACAACGTAAATCTCTTTTCCGTATTTTGAGTTTACTTTTGTTTTTGCCGCCGCCGTTTTTGCCATGGCGTTTTTGCGGACTTCAAATGCTCTGCCCATCTTAATGCTCGTTTTTATAAAAATTGGCGAAGATTTTACCAAGACATTTGAGTTACGGCTATACCCTTATTATCCGTGATGGTAATTTGCTTTAAGTCACACGATTATATGCTTGTTTTGCGGCTATTTTGTGGCGGACCTAAGCAACTTTACTATAGTTAATATTGTTAAAATTTACCGCTACGGGTGGCTTATATATGATTACGTTTGGCTTGGGAAAAGCAAAAAAGCAAGATGGACAAGATACAGCGCTATTTCAACACTTTAAGGCAACAACCCCTTACTTGGAAGTCGATTATCAAACAGATATTTTTCAGGTAAGTTCGGCCTTTAACCGTTTACTCGGATACCCAGTTAGCCACGAGCTGAAGTCACTCGCTTTTATATGTCACACCTCAACCGATGCCGCCGTACTTAAGCGTGGACTCGCTAAACTTGAGCACCAAGCACATGCAAAGGTTGAGCTCTCTCTCAATACAGCGAATGACAACAAACCGAAGAAGTTATTACTTGAGCTGTCACGCACTCAAGAAGGCAGAATTTTAGTTATTGCGAATGACATCGGTCATTACCTCACCAACATTGCCAACATGAGTGCAAATTTACAAGCTTTATCAGCGTCCTTTGCGATTATTGAGTTCGACATGCACGGTAAAGTGCTGAGCGCGAATGACAACTTTTTGTCCGTTATGGGATACAGCTTAGAAGAAATACAAGACAAGCATCACAGTCTGTTTGTTAAGGATGACTACGCAGCCAGTGAGGAATATCAAGCATTTTGGCAACGCTTAAATAATGGCGAATTTTTTGAAGGTGAATTCGCAAGGCAAACAAAATCGGGTAAAACGATATGGATCCAAGCCACCTATAACCCTATTTTTGATGAACACAATAGACCTATTAAAGTCGTAAAATATGCCTCAGATATCACCGCACAAAAATCAAAAGCCGCTGACTTTCAAGGGCAAGTTGATGCCATCAAACAAACTCAAGCCGTTATTGAGTTTGACCCTTACGGCAACGTAAAGACTGCAAACAGGCTATTTTTAAATGCGGTTGGCTACACATTAAGTGAAATACAAGGTCAACACCATCGACTCTTTGTGGCACAAGAAGAAGCTGAGAGCAGCGAATATCAAGACTTTTGGCACGCTTTACGACAAGGTAAACATCAATCAGGTGAGTTTAAACGTCTAACCAAATCAGGAAACACTCTGTGGATCCAAGCAACCTATACTCCCATCTATGACGAAAATGGCCAGTTGGACAAAATCGTCAAATATGCCTCGGATATTACTCAAGCAAAACTGGCGTCTTTCGACTTTGCCGGACAACTCAAAGCCATCAATCGCTCGCAAGCTGTTATCGAGTTTGATTTGCAAGGTAATATTTTAAAAGCAAATGAAAACTTCCTGTCTGTTATGGGCTACAAGAAAGAAGAAATCATTGGCAAGCATCACAGCATGTTCGTCGACAGCTTTTACGCGCAAAGCAGTGAATACAAAGCATTCTGGCAGCGTTTAAAACAGGGCCAATTTGAAGCCGGAGAGTTTCACCGTTTCGGCAAAGGTGGCAAAGCAATCTGGATTAGTGCCACCTACAACCCAATTTTAGACGAGCAAGGCAAGCCGATAAAAGTCGTTAAGTTCGCAACGGACATTACCGAGCAAAAGGCCACTGCTGCTGATTTTGATGGTCAGCTTCAAGCCATTCGTAAGTCACAAGCCGTCATTGAGTTTGCAATGGATGGTACTATTTTATGGGCCAATGAGTCATTCCTAGATACGATGGGGTACTCACTTGACGAAATCAAAGGTAAACATCACCGTATTTTTGCTACACACGAACAGGCCACTAGCTCTGAATACCAGCAATTTTGGCAAAAGCTCAACCGAGGTGAGTTCGACTCAGGACAATACTTAAGATTGGCAAAACAAGGTCGAGAGGTATGGATCCAAGCGTCTTATAACCCTATCCTCGATCAACAAGGCCGTCCCTTTAAAGTCGTTAAATATGCAACGGATATCACAGAACAAAAACAAGCGGTTGAACATATTAAAAATGCTATCTTGGCAATGGAGCAAGGCGATTTAAGACATAGGATCACCCACCACTTAGGTGGCGAGTTTTCGGTGCTGCAACAAGCGATGAACGGCTTATTCGATAAATTAAGCGACTTAGTCAACACCATAAACAATGGTGCAGAGCAAGTGTTTGATGTGGCTAAACAAATCGCGAATAACAACGAAGAACTCAATAGCCGCATTGAAAATCAAGCGGCGAGCTTAGAAGAAACCGCCGCAACTATGGAAGAGCTTACCGCTACGGTTAAAAAGAATGCGAGTAGCGCAAGTAATGCCGCAGAGAAAGCGACTATTGTTAGAGAAAAAGCACACTCAGGTAAAGTATCGATTGATGATGCCATTTCAGCAGTAGGTAAAATCGAATCTTACAGCACGAAAATCTCTGACATTATCAGTGTCATTGACGAAATCGCTTTCCAAACCAACCTCTTAGCACTCAATGCTTCCGTTGAAGCAGCCCGGGCTGGTGAGGCTGGACGCGGATTTGCCGTGGTTGCCGGAGAGGTAAGAAACCTTGCTCAACGTAGTGCATCAGCGGCACGTGAAATCAAAGCATTGATCAAAAATAGCGTTGATGCTGTGGCGCAAGGCAGCAAACTTGTATACGAGTCTGGCACGACTTTCGATGAGCTAATGCAATCAATTGCCGAGGTGAGCAAAATGGTGGCTGACATAGATAACGCTGGGAAAGAGCAAGCTGAAGGGATAGCTGCGGTTTCCACCACCATCGCGCAAATGGATAATATTACTCAGCAGAACGTTACTCTGGTTGAAACAACATCTCGTTCAGGTAGAAATATGGAAAATCAAGCCAAACTACTTACCGATCAAGTTGCATTTTTTCAACTAGATGAATAGTTAAGGGCGCACTATCTACACAACCACATACAAGTAATTTATCTGAATATACCCGTTGTACCCTTCATGCATCGGGTATGTTATGCTCGTCCCGCTGGTTAGTCCTCCTTTTGTTTATCGCTTTACCCATTTGGACTGTTTTATTAGACAAAAGGAAAAATGATGATAAGTCCAGTTACACCAAGCGATCACCAAGAACTACTGGCTGTTTGGGAAGACTCTGTGCGAGCCACTCATGATTTTATCACTGAGGCGGATATCGCTTATTTTAAACCTATTATTATTGAACAGGCATTTCCAAACGTTACGCTGCACTGTGTAAAAAATAGCGACTCGAATATTGTCGGTTTTATCGGTGTACATGACCGAAAAATCGAAATGTTATTTGTACTCGATAAGAGCAGAGGACAAGGTGTCGGTACTGAGTTACTTCGCTTTGCGCTTGAAACACAAAATGTGCAGTTCGTCGATGTCAATGAGCAAAACCCCGAAGCCGTCGGCTTTTATGAAGCTAAAGGTTTTGAAGTGTATGAGCGCTCACCAACTGACGATATGGGAAAGCCTTACCCAATCCTACGAATGCGACTTCTAACGTCAGCTTAATTCAAATATGGGCCTACGCAACGGGCCCATAATTTATCTTTGTCTAGCCAGAGCACTTAGAAAACGCCTAGCATACTGATATTTAAATCAGAGAAATCGATACAATCACATTACATACAGTAAACGAGCAGTTGAAAGTAAACGCACTAAAGCTGTTTGCTTGGCAAGTATTAGTAACCCGAGCTAATCACTTTCATTAAGGCCATCTCTTGATCGTTAAAAAACTTTGACCATTTACAATCATTTACTATTTAAATAAGAAGCACAATAAAATTTATCTCCATCTTTAAACTGGCTATTTTTCAATCTAAAGTCCCGCTTTTCAGTACAAAAACCAACCCAATCAAATTTATGTAATTAAAGTTAAATTGACAATCGCACACAAAATAAAATAAATGTAACAAAACAAAAACAAGGAGAGAAAAAATGATAAAACAGTTATTACTTACTTCCGCTCTATTCGGATTAGCAATTTGTTCGACTAATGCACTAGCAGATCAAGTGCTGTGCGCTGTAAGCCCTACTAGCACCCCTCAGGAAATGAAACCCGATTTTTGTGGGAGCCAAAGAGTAACATCCTCGAGACCCTACGTAAGCTTTCAATTTGAACCATCCAAACCTGTAGAGCATGTGACGTGGCGTTTCAGCACACCATTATCTGGTAGATGGGACTGTGGTCCAAGCACTGAGTGTGTTTTTTATGATGATGGGCTCGACAGCTCACCTTTGAGAGATGCAACAGCGTGTGTCACCAGAGTACTTTACAAAGATGGCACATGGAAAAGTATGAACGAATGCGCAACTGCGATTTATAACTTAGGTTCTAGGTTCTAGAGCTCATCACAAACCAATAATAATTTGAATTATAAGGAATATAAAAATGAAAAAAACGATAATTTCAAGCACACTACTTTTACTCGCTACAACTACCTACTCACAGCAAGCTGAAGCAGCACACGTTGAGTGCCTGATCGGTGGAACTAGTACACAACAGTTTTTTGAACCCGACTTCTGTTCAGCGATGGCTAACACAGACCGTCCCTCCGTTGCATTTAGATTCATCGCAGACAAAGATGTTGCAGATGTGGTTTGGTCATATAGTGCATCCGCTACAGGGAGCTGGAACTGTGGTAGCAGTACATACTGTAGCTTCCGCGATAATGGCAGACAAAATAACGATTTGTTCTACAATGCTTCGGCCTGTGTAACAAAAGTACTTTATAAAGATGGGACGTGGGAAAATACAAACCATTGCGCTAATGGGCATTACTCAAAGCAGTCAAGCAATCCATTCTAAGGGGTTATGCGTATGAAATTTTCAATATCAGCCTTGGTATTTCTCACGACTTCTGTCTTTTCAGGCCACGCCTCAAGCTCAGAAAGTGTACAATGTGTAATTAGCCCTACGAGTACCCCACAAGAGTGGCAAGATATGTGTGTAACTCATGATGTTATGTCACCAAAGCCTACTGTAAGCTTCCGTTTTCAATCGACAAAACCGATTGAGCAGGTTAGATGGAACTACAGTGCGTCCGCTACAGGCGTTTGGGATTGTGGTACAACACAATACTGTCAGTTTAAAGATAACGGTAGAGACTCGAGTAGTTTCAGAGATGCTAGAGCTTGCGTAACCCGAGTTTTATACAAAGATGGAACTTGGAAAGACACTAACGAATGCGCACAAGCTTTGTATGGAACTGGAAATCGTTCTAGATAGTGTCAATGGATAAAAATGAAGCTTTGCATTCATATAAAGCTTCATTTTTATTTACCAAACTCAGAAAATAAATTGGGGTAATCTACTTCAGCAAGCTGCATACTATTTGGCAGGCAATCATTTCTCATAAAAGTCATTAGTTCTGGGTGCTTCTCACATAGCAACACATCCAATGCTAAACGATTTTTTCCATACACACCTCGATGTATCATATTGGCTGAAAATACAAGAAGATCTCCGGCCTTTAGCGCTATAACCTCACTGTTAGGTAGATTGTTATGGTTTCGATACCCTGCCTGTTCTAACCTGACATTTAGCTCTTGAGGTAAGTCCCAACGTTTATGAGTACCCGGGATCAGCTCTATTCCTGGTTCATCTTCCAATGCTAACCGAAAATGAACAACTTCAGGCCCCAACAACAATGCTTGTTTTTGCTCCTCAATGGTTAAATGATATTGAGGATCTCGATGCCAATAATTTAGTTGGCTTGCATTCACGGGATTAAAGAATAGTTGAGTATTCATAAACCCAAACTCACGCGTGAATATCGTTGACGCGAGCTTAAAGAGTGAAGCAGAGGCAATAAATTTAAAAAGGACAAGCCTTTGCTGTTCGTCTAGATACTTTGGTGCGGTAAGATAAGCAGAATTGACTGCCTTATTTTGATAAAAGTCACTATTATCATTCTGCCAGGCTCGATGGAATGCTAAAACAACCTGCTTTATCTTATTAAGCTCAGTGGAGGATATAAACTTGGGTTTTAGAACGTAACCACACTCATCAAAATTATGAACCGACTTTCCCATCACTTATCGACCTCTGACATTGCAGAAAACTCTCCGATAACTAAACCAATTTCATTTTGCCTCATATCGTACTCTTCCATTTATGGAGTGTGTTTAACCTGAGGTTTGGATTACCAACATCATATATCATGGGGTTTATCTGGTGATATAAACAAGGTAATGTTGTTGCAAGAGTCATGAAACAATTGGCTTCAACCTTAGAGCATATAGTTTTAAAGCATCATTTACAGATTGCAGGCTGATTGCTTCGCTGTTTGACTCTAGCTTTTAAATTTTGCAATCACAGCGCGTCTAAAATGACTTCAGCCTTACTTACTTCAAATTGCTTAGGTTGTTCTACATTGAGCTTTGTCACAACACCATCTTCAATAATCATAGCGTAACGCTGCGAACGCACACCGCCAAATGCTGCGGTATCCATTTCGAGCCCCAACGCCTTGGTAAAGCTTGCATCGCCGTCTCCAAGCATCATAATTGCTTCTGCATTTTGTGCATCACCCCAAGCTTTCATTACGAAGGCATCGTTTACTGATATACATGCGATAATATCAACACCTTTTTCAACAAACTTATCTGCATTCACGACAAAACCAGGTAAATGAGATGCTGAGCAAGTTGGTGTAAAGGCACCAGGAACTGCGAAAAGTACAACTTTCTTACCTGAAAAAAGTGTCGTTACTTCATGATGAATCATACCGTCAGAGGTGAGCTCGCTCAGCTCTGCATGTGGTAATTTTTTTCCAACTTCAATCATTGTTTACGTCCTTAAAATTAGGGCTAAATGCCTATATTTTGTTACTTAACCAAAAGTCACTATTAGTGCTACATTTGGATTCGTTTTATATCCACTTGCGGGATTTCATAACCGGTAAATAGCAGCCATTGTTTTTCTGCTATGTATGTAAGACCGCGACTTCGGCTAAAGCTGCGCTCTGGAACTCGGATAATATCTTTGTGCGCATTATTGGCAAAGTCAAAATAGCTAATACGAAAATCACCACGCTGAACATACAAATAATAGAGCCCTGAATCAGAAACAGACCAACTTGCACTTGAGGCCAAATGTGCATTTTTAAATAAAAGCGTTTTGTCTCCAGTTGTAATCTCCATACGCCACATTTCTTGCGGTTCGCTTTTATATACATACAACACCCCATTATGTTCAACTACGGTGGTGCCCGCCGTTAACTTCACTGGTTCGCTTTTTGAATCAACAAAAACGCGAAATACATTATTACCATCAGAAATATAAATTGAGCTGCCATCTTGAGACCAACTGGGTTTACCGTGATATTTAAGCCCTGTTTCTAACCGTGTCACTTGTTGAGTAACCATGTCCAAAAGTTGAAGTTGACTTCCTTTATGTGACTTTGTCGTGAAAATCGCTTTAGTACCATCCGGGGACCAAGCAGGATGCATTGCCTGTAGTCCCAGCGCAGTCAGCTGTTTTCGTTGATCACCTTCCAAATTAGAAACCCAGATTTCATCAAATCCTGATTGATTGGACACGAAAAGTAAACGCTCCGATACCGATGAGTAACTGGGATAACGAAAACTAGTTTGTGACTGTAGTAGTGGAAAGGGTGAACTGGCAACTTGCGCATTAAGGTCAAGCTTCATAATGGAGGTATTAATATTCCAATCATGAAAATACAAATATCCAGAACGACTAAAGCTTGGGTAACTTAGGCCATCAAATGGTAGCGTCCCTAACACTTTACCATCGAGCGCCAGTTTATATGCCGTACGAGCACCATGTTCAATCGAGGATACAACTAAATAATCATCAGTTGGATGCCAGCTTATTCCCCGTAAATCGTCATGCCCGCTTAGTAGAGTAATTTCCTTCCCAGTCTCTAGACTTTTTAAATATAAATTCTCAAGCCCATTGGGTAGGTTTCGACTAATCACTATTCGCTTGGCGTCGGGTGAAAGAGCTATGCTCTCAAGCTCACTCCCCTGACAATCTAACTCACAGCCCAACTCAGTTGCTGTTTTATCATTTAAATTCAATAAGGTTACTTTTGGGTTACCAGCTGGCTGCTTGGCGATAAATCCAAGGAGGTTTTTCTCTGCAGAATAAGTTAAAACGGTTGTTATGTCTGCAACACAGTTTGCTATTTTTGACTTTTTACCCGTCACTACATGTAACGACTTGATGGTACATTTCCCTGCATGTTTCTCTATATAAAATAAGGTTTGATTATCTCGGCTCCATACTGACACGGATGCATTTTCAGGACCATCAGTTAGCGCCTTAAGAGGGGCTTCTGGTTTCAGTAAGTTCTTTAAATATAACCCTGCATGGCTCCCAAACTTACGCCATGCAAATGCCAAGTATCGTTCATCCGGAGAGGTGCTAGGAAATAACTCACGACCTGGAAAGTCTGTTACTTCTTCAAGTTGTTGCTTAGGCTGGAAAACTTGAAAATAAAGAAAGGCAATAAATACAATCAATAATATTGCCACAACACCAACTGCTTGCGTCGATAAAGTCGAGCTTTGCTTAGTGGGTGTATCGCAGGCTTCTATAAAAATGGGTTCAATCTTTAATCTATATCCAGACTTTCTTATCGTTTCTATTATTTCGTAATCTTCCTTGTCACTCCCATCTTCGCTGGCGCTACTCAGTGCTTTGAAAGTTTTGCGAAGATGCCAAATGGCATTGGTAAGTGCTTTCTCTCCAACAAATAGATTCCCTCCCCAAACCTCTTTTATTATTTCTTCTCTCGCAACAACGTTCGGATAAGCACGCGCTAGTACCGTCAGCACTTCAATAAATTTTGGTTGCACGCAACATACCTGTCCTTTACTGGATAGTATATGTCCAACCGGATCAATATTGACATGTAGTAACTGATAAGTCGCGCTGTGCTGCATTTTTCCAACCATGAGTAAACACGATGTAAATCATACCTAAATTAGCGACCAAAAGACAAAATTAACGCGATAAACATCATGATAGAAATTCACTTCCACCCTCAAAAAACAATATAAACAATTGAATTTAATGCTTATTTTTCAATAGATATTAAATAGAGATAAAAACGTCAAAGAATAGATGTCGAATTTATTGCGTGAACATTAGCGATAGTCACAATGGGTAAAATGAGAAGCCGTAGTTTTTTGTAGTTTAATCAGCACAATAAGATACGTACTTCTTTCTTCAAGCCCCAAAAATAAACAACAATCAGAAATTAAAAAAGAGGGACTCCCGTGTCACCTAACAATAATATTAAATTACTCGCCCTATCTATCGCGCTCGCCTGCAGCAATATGGCAACTGCCGAAGAGCAACAAATCGACCGTCAGCAAGTTGAACAAAATAATGCGGTAGTTAAAGCACAAAATGAAGATAAATCACTAGAAAAGATCGTCGTCACCGGTTCTCGCATCAAACGTGATAGCTTTTCAGTGTCAACCCCTATCGCCACAATGGGAGCCGAGTCGCTAAATGATGCAGGTTTAGGTTCGCTTTCAGATATTCTTTTTGAAGAAATGCCCCAAGTGAGTGAGGGGACCGGTAATGGTAACTCGCAAAGCAGTGTGCAAAATACCGGACTTTCAACTATCGACTTGCGCGAATTGGGTGTTAGCCGAACACTGACTTTGATCGACGGAAGAAGAGTCGTATCCAACAGCTATTCGGGTAACTATGTCAGCCTATCAACCATCCCTAAAGGTATGGTTGAGCGAGTTGAAATTATCACTGGAGGCGCTTCTGCAGCGTATGGCTCCGATGCCATTGCAGGTGTCGTTAATATTATTACTCAACAAGACCAGGAAGGGGCAACATTTAGTGCCCGAGGCGGTGAAAGTACCGAAGGTGGCGCTCAGGAATACACAATAAGTGCGGACTACGGCACAACTTACCATGATGGCAGAGGCTACCTTTTCATTAGTACCTCATACGACGAAGAAAAAGGATTGAGCTACTGGGACAGGAAACGTGCTCAGCAACAAGATAGCTGGGATTATGATGATGATCGTATGTGCAATGTAATGCTCACAGCAAACTACGATCCAGATACCAAAAGCGCTTACCGTTGCATGAAAGATATTGATAAATCACAATGGACTAGTTTGAGCGACTCTATCCCTGGTGGTGTATTTGATGAGTCAAGTAGCACTAAGCCAAACTCAGGTTTTTGGTATGATGGCACAACCTTACGCGACGATTGGCAAGAAGAGCTCCATGGTATCCACATCAACCAGTTCACTATGTTGAGAGTACCGGACAAAGACCTCTCTGCGGCAGTAAAAACAGAGTATGAGTTTGACTCGGGTACTGAAGCTTACTTTCAAATGCAATACAGCCGAAATACCTCGCGCAACGTAAAGTCGCCTGAAAGCGAGGATGAATGTGATGCGATTGTTACCTATGATCCAAATAGCAGTCAATTTGGCTCAGACTGTATGGGTCGGATTCCGTATGATAACCCCTATATGCCAGAAGCAATTCGTGCAGAGGCTAGCTCCAAAGGCGTGAAGTGGGATCGGCTATTCACCGAAGTGGGAAATATAATCACTAGTAATGAGAGAACAACTATCAGATCTTGGGGTGGGTTACGTGGTTATATTTGGAATGACTGGGAGTGGGACGTTTCTGTTGGCTACGGCAAATTTAAGCAAGAGCAAACCCGCAGTAACGAAATTTACGTTGCACGAGTCAAACAAGCGCTAAATGCTGAACGCCTTGATGATGGTACGGTTCAGTGTAAAGATGAGCAAGCACGTAGCCAAGGCTGTGTACCAATCAACCTTTTCGGCGAAGGCTCGATCACACCTGAAGCGGCGGATTATATTCGCGCTAATCCCGCTATTACGACTGATATAGACCAAGTGACTATTTCTGGCTTTATTACTGGTGATTTATTTGAACTTCCAGCGGGCTCTGTTGGCTCGGCATTTGGCTTTGAATATCGAAAAGACACGCAGAGCGTATCAACTAACGTGCCAAATGGTGGCGTAACATTTAACTATGTGCCCACATTTGAAGGCGATGTGAGTGTTCGTGAAATCTTCGGTGAGTTGTCACTGCCACTATTAAAAGACGCACCGATGGCCAAGTCACTTAGCGCCGAGGTCTCTGCACGTATTGCAGATTACAGCTGGGCAAATACGGGATTAATCCAAAGCTACAAAGCAGGTTTCATTTACGAACCAATCGAAGGCTACTCTATTCGTGCTAATTGGGCTCGAGCAATGAGAGCTCCAACAATAACAGAGCTAATGTCACCACCTCGTGGAGACTATGATAGCTTTGATGATATCTGTGATGGTGTTACCGCGACGTCAACAGATGCAGGCCACGACAACTGCCGCAAAGATGCGGGAATACAAGCCGCTATCGCCGCTGAAGGTACTTTTGAAGACGAAAATAACGGCTACTCACCTAATTCAGGAAATAGCGAGCTGTTTGAGGAAACCGCAGATACTATCACCATTGGCTTATCTTTAGCGCCTTCCTTTGCACCGGATTTTAGAATTGCGCTAGATTACTACGACATTCAAATTGATGATGCGGTAAGCTCACTTGCTAACGAAGACATCATTAAGTTCTGTTATGCATCATCAATGGAATTCGGTGACGGTAACGAGTTTTGTCGTGATGTTAAACGCGATGAAGAAGGCCAGATTTATGAAGTTAATCAACGTGTCATTAATACCGATGAGATCCGCACTAAAGGTTACGACATCGCACTCGAATATGTGTATGACGCTAGCGACTACGGTAGCTTTAAGGTGAAAGCAGACTGGACACATGTTATCGAATACTCAATCACCAGTACGGGTCCTGATGGACAATACGAAGACCTTTATGAAGGCTACCTCAGCACCGATATCTTTGAAGACAAAGGCGCTATTTCACTAACTTGGTATAAGAATGACTGGCGTGTACGCTTTAGCACAAAATATAAAGGTGCAGTGGAAGCCAGCCGTTCGAGATATGAAGACTGGCAAGCTGCTATCGAGAAGAATAATGAACGCTGTGCAACAGGCGAAACAACCTGTATAGCCAATCCAGAGCCCCTATGGCAAGGTGCACTGCCATCAGTAACGACTCATAGCTTAACGGTAAACTACAGCATGGAGCTAGGCGATAACCGCACTCTCTCTGTTTATGGTGGTGTGAATAACCTGTTCGACGAAAAAGGTCCGTTCATCGTCGGCGGTACAGGTAATTTTGATAGCGCCTATGGCTCAGGTGTTGGCCGTTTTGCGTTTATTGGAGCAAAATACCAGTTTTAGACTTCTGCATTGATCCGAGGGGCTACCACTGAGTAGCCCCTTATCTTTACAAACCAAAAAGTGTATCGCGTAACTTATCTGAGATTTTGTCAATCTCTGCATTGCATTGGTTGTAGCCTTGGCAATTAATAATTGCACTCATAACCATGTTTTTTGACGGCAGATACCAATTTAACGTCGCATACCCAATCTCAGCACCGTTATGATGATAAACAGGTTCATTTCCGACGTGCTCACTAAAGATACCCATGCTGTATTGCTGTCCGGTGACATCAGTATCCACCCATACGGATTCTCCTAGCAATTGCTCACGCACATTAGCGGGAATATCTGGGCTCGTTATCATGATTTTAAATAAGTCACCAAGATCCTTAGCCGTCGATACAATCGGTGCATCAGCCACACCAATATTGGCATAGTAAGGTTGCGTATTAATTTCATTGCCCTCATCATCAACAAAGTACCCTGATGCAATTTCACCAAACGCCTTTTCGATCCCTCCATAACTCATACTACTTAAGCCAAATGGTTCAAAGATATACTCACGCATCGCCTTTGAGTGATGCTCCCCCAAAACTTTATCCATAATTAGGCCCGCCAATAAATACCCAGTATTAGAATATTTCCACGCAGCTCCGGGTTTGAAATTGGCGTCTTGATTGAGAGCAAACTGCAGTGCAAAGCTGTCCGTTTTTATTAAGTCTGGCTGTTGTAATACTGCAGCAAAAAATTCACCGTTAGCATCATTGAGATAATCATATAATCCAGCCGTATGATTGAGTAACTGCCGAACATACATTTCGTCACTGTTTTCTATCTGTTGTAAAAGTTCGTGAGACAAATAGTCACTTATCGGTGCATCTAGATCTAATAACTGTTGTTCATGCAACATCGCCATTAAGAGCGCAGTTACTTTTTTACCCGCACTGCCATTTGGGATCCTAGCGTCCGTGGTCATGGGTATCGTATTTTCTTTATCTGCTAACCCTGCAGCACCATAAAATTGAAGCGTAGGCGAGTCAATATAGAGCACAATACCAGGGATACCCGCTTCAACACTTTGTTCGAGCATCGCTTGAAAATCAACTTCGGCTACGGGAGGAGAGACAGGGCTCGGTTTAGGGTTAGACGTCGACTGACTATCATTACAGCCAAATAACGACAGTCCACCACACAATAATGTGACCAGTTTTAGTGTTCTCATGAGAAATACCTCGTTTCGTTTAAGTGATAAAACAATAACTAAGGTATGTACGCCATGCTGTCTCTGACTTTTTCAAAATGTATCAAACAGTAACGACTTCCTTTATTTTCATGCATAATGTCAGACCATTATGGAAGGCCAGAACAAGCTTGATACAATTCGATACAACTTGCAGAAAGTCGATACAGCTATACTCGCTTACACTCACTACAGTAACTAGCAAATTAATAACTAATAGAAATTGCTATGAAAACACATTTATTGATTGCAGCCTCACTTATGGCCGCAAGTGCAGCGCAGGCCAAAAGCACTGACGCAAAAAAAGAAGGTCACGGCTATTTGGCCATTGGTTACGGGATCAATTACAACAGCGATATTTACAATAATGCCGAGACCTCGCTTTCGCCCACTGTACATGGCGCCTACTATTTTAGTAATGGTCTATTTGTCGAGTTTCCAGGCCGCGCTGAGAAGTATGACCCAGCACTTGCACTCGGTTATCAGTTTTATGAAACAGAAAATTGGGAATTTGATGCCCTACTCTCAACCGCTCATGGGCGAATAAATTACCGTTTTGGCGGGACTCGCTATGAGCTAAACACTTCGTCTTATCTTGGGGTAAGAGCTACAGGGAATGTATTTGGCTTACAAATTAGAGCTATTGTTGCACCAAAAGTGATTAACTCAGATTATTCAGATGGTCGCTACGCTTCATTATGGATCTCTAAGCCTTGGCAATACAAAAACTGGCACTTTTATAGCGCAGTCGGTGCACAATACCGAAACTCAGCCATGTTAGATTATTACTACGGTGGCGCACCATTTAAAGATTACGATGCCAAAGGTGGGGCTAATCTTGGGGTAAAGCTCGGATTTTCACGCGCTTTAACAGAAAATTGGATAGTCGATGGCCACGTCAGCTACACCAAATATGCATCAGGTATTATGGATAGCCCTATCACTAAAGCAATTGTCAGTTTTAACGATAGAATTGAGCACGGTGAAAGCATTGGCCTGTCACTTAGCTACGTATTTTAAGGAGCTAAATATGAAAAAACGACTATTTGGCTTAGCCCTACTCGCTATGCAAACTCAAGCGAAAGAAGAAATTAAAGTCCCCGTATGGACCGTAAAACCAGGGCAATGTGTTGCGCTCGAACAAGGTCAGCAATGTTTTATCGACCTCTCAGTGACCTGGCAAACCTCTGTGACCGGTAACTTTTGTCTCCATGCCGATGAAAAAGAGCTGGTTTGTTGGCAGCAGCAAAAAACCGCGAGTTGGCAAGGCGAGATTTTAGTTGAGAAAGATTTGCTCATTACCTTAGAAGATAACAAGGATATTCTCGCAAGCTATGCTCTGCAATATGCTTGGGTGTTTAAACAACAAAAAAGTAACGCCGTGCGTTGGCGACTTTTCTAGGAGTAGTTGTGGTAGCCGAGTTAGTCCTAATAGAAGACGATAAAGAGTTGGCCCAGTGGCTGAGTGATTACCTATCTACCAAAGGATTTTCAGTGCGGCTATATCATGATGGTCAAGACGGGCTGGAGCACGTTTTAGCCTCTCCCCCCGACTTGGTGATTTTAGATGGTATGCTGCCAAGTTTAGATGGCTTTGAAGTCTGCAAGCAACTGCGTCTGTCGCTCAGCACCCCAATTTTGATGCTCACCGCACGGGATGAGGAAATTGACGAAATTATCGGCTTAGAAATGGGGGCTGACGACTACCTCAAAAAACCTGTAAGAGGCCGGTTATTAGAAACTCGTATCAAAGCGCTATTAAGGCGTCATCAACCTCAACACCAAGCGCCCAAAGCAACACTTGAGTTTGGCACACTCTACATTAATAAAGAAGATAGGAACGTTACCCTTGCAAAGCAGCCAGTTAACTTATCCAGCAATGAGTTTGATGCGCTTTGGGTACTTGCCAGTAAAGCCGGACAAATTGTTACCCGAGATGAGCTTACTAAAGCACTCAGAGGATTTGATTATGATGGGTTTGACCGCTCTATAGATTTGCGTATTTCGCGCTTGAGAAAGAAGCTAGGTGACGATGGCCAAGACCCATTTAAAATAAAAACGGTATGGGGTAAAGGATATCAGTTGGCGAAGGACGTGTGGTAATGTGGCGCTTTGTGTTTGCTTTACTGACCATCTTAACGCTTACAAGCGTTATCACAGGTCAGGTGTTTGATAAGCTTATCGCCGCATCCTCCGAGAGTAATGAAGCGCATTACGATCCACTTAGCACAACCGCACCAATTATTGCCGCAATGGCTAAAGACAACATACCTGAGTCACAAATTACTGCGCTTCCACTGCACCAAACAATAACCGCTCAACTTATACCAAGGGCCGACTATCCACTCCCTGCGAGCTTAAGCAGCACACTCTCACAACAGCGACTTATTTACCTCGAAAGCGAATCATCAGTAAGCGCTTGCATACTTACAAGCCAAGATAATATATATATCTTGACAATGCCGAAGCAATTCCAGACTAAATATGGCCTGCTCATGACCTTGTTGTTTTACACTATCGTTCTGATTGTTGTCGTCGCCTTTTTAACCCCATTTATTGCTAGGCTGTTAAAGCTCAAAAATGCCGCACATCAGCTGGGTAAGGGCGAACTCAACGCCCGCGTGCAAGTCGGTACGGTATGGTACTTAAAGGATATTGAGCAAGCGTTTAATCAAATGGCACGACAAATAGCCGGGTTAATGACTGACATGAAGCTATTAAGCAGCGGACTTTCTCATGAATTACGTACGCCACTTGCAAGGGTAAGAATGGGGCTAGACACACTGGTTGAAACTCATGATGATGAGCTGCGGGCACAGTACGAAAATAGGATTAACCAAAACCTTGATGAAATGGAGCAAGTGATTGATGCTATTTTAGATTACGCAAGATTGCAGCACCGCCTTGACGACGTGGAACTTCAGCCTGTTGACTTGAATGCGATGGCTCACCTGTTAGCCAATAACGCCCACCATCATGACTTAACACTAAAACTTTCGTCAAAACCTTGCTGGATAATCGGTGAAGGTCAGTACTTACGCATGTTAATCAATAACTTACTATCTAACGCGATAAAATATGCCAACGCTAAAATATCACTAGAAACCCGAGTCGATAATGACAAGGTTAAGCTTATTATTGAAGACGACGGGATAGGTATAAGTAACGAGGTTCGAGACAAAGTGTTACTACCATTTTATCGCGACAGTTCTCAATTACAATCAGGGTATGGTATTGGCTTAGCCTTTGTGCAACGTATAGTCACTCGTTTTGGCGGTACCATTGTAATTCAAAAAAGCCCCGCGCTGGGCGGGGCCAAAATCACTGTTTCGCTGATACAGACTCAGCAAAAGTAACGTTAACTCTGAAGCTGTGGTAAGCAGTGCTACAGTTCACCGCTTGGCAACAAAACAGTGTACAACAACCTAATATTCAAAGGGAGTTAGGTTAATGTGGTCCACTGTTGTCAGCAGGCGTTTGCCAATTACTCTGCCACACGTAGTTGCCATGGATATAAAGCAGTTTATCAGCCTGAATAAGCCCTCTATCTGCTTCGGTATACCCGAGTGCTTTGTCACTCTCTATGGGCGTTGCTACCTCGGCACGGCTACACCCGCGATAACTGAGTGTTGAGTCCACACCGTGGATAATTTCAAATGCGGCGAGATAGTTTTGGCTATACCAGTTATAACTACTTTCATTCACTTGCTCTGTATTCCAGTAAACAATCGGCAAAGTGAACCGAGTTACTGAGGCATTGTCTTTTAGCATGGCCAAAGCGCGATAATCATATTCCAGCGGTGTAAACCCCCCTGCAAATGTATGATCTTTTAATAGCTTGGGTTCAGCAGGATTTGCAACATCAAACAAACTCACTTTGGTGCCGGGCTTCACGTTTCCATCAGGGTCTCCAAGGTGCTGACCTACCCCAAGAAGCAAACCGTCACCAACAGGGTGCAAATAAGAAGAGAAACCGGGGATCTCTAAACTTCCCGCGATTTTAGGCTGTGATGCGTCAGATAAGTCCAGAACGTAGAGAGGATCTATTTGTCTAAAGGTCACGATATAAGCTGTATCGTTAAAATATCTAACCGCATAAATATCTTCATCCACAAGCCCCGTATCCGGATTAACCTTGCCAATAGGGGTTGGATTTTGGCTATTTGGTAGCGTCGCCACAGTGTTGAGTTCATTCCCTTCTGGTTTGAGCATATACAACTTATGGCTATTACCGATATCTGTATCATACTGACTCGTTACTACGCGCAGAACGCCATCTTTTTCATCAAATCGAGTCGCAGCCATCGTCTCGCTGACACGAGCAAGTTGACCTTCCACCTCACCTGTTGCTTGGTACGTCACCCCTTCGTCCGTTAACAATAACTTATGTAATACTATGCCTGATGGATCCCAGATTGATGTGTTGACATCACCATCACTGCCATTAAACGAGTAATTGTAAAGATACACTGCTGTTGCAGACATATAAAAACCAAAGGTGCGCGTGCTGACGCAAGTTGTTTTCACCTCATCAGGATTGCGAATGTCAATCTCAGTCACTGTTGTTAAGCCATTATATCCATCTTGCGCGGTAGCATCTGCTGGCAAATAACAGCCATCTGCGGCAACCAGTGGCGCTACACTTCCTTGCTTTAAATTTCTAAATTGGGGTAATAAATCGTTAATGTTAGTATCCATTAAGCGATTGTAGCTTGCTACTTTGTCATTAGGATTAAAATCACTATAGCTCAGCGTATGATCTGCAATAACGTAAAGTTTATCACCAATCAACCGACTCCCCACCAATGAACCATCTATTTGAAAACGCTTTTCCACCTCAGCTTGCGCTGGTAGGGCAACATCACTAAAAGCAAGTTCAATCACACCTTGATAGTTCACCTCGGGGAGCACATCTAGTTCAGACATATCATCAGCAAAATCATACTCATGATCCATTAATACGCTAATGAGCTGATTGTCCTGAAGGTAAAGATTTTGGCTGGCAAATTCAGAATCTGACACCGCTAATTGATTAACTTGGGTTGGTACATCGCTGGCATTGGTGTCCAAGATCCGTACAAAGGTCTTGCTGTCTGCGTCTTGATATGCGACACCCGTTGAGCCTGCAATAAACAAATATCGACCATCAAACTTAACTCGGTCACTCTCTGACACCCCATTAACCAGTTGATTAGTACCTGAATAAGGCGCACTATCCGTTGTTGAGGGGTTTTCCAAATCGTCACCATGACTCAATCCACCACTGGCAACGAAAATACCGTTTTTGATAAACTGACTAAACTGAGCCGAAGAGGCCGCCTTTAACGGAGCCGAGCTATTATTAAGGGCGTTAAGTTCTGGTAATTTGTCTTCATTGTTGTCACTACTACCACCGCATGCACAAAGACCAGCGGCAAGCGGAAGACTGAGCCATATTTTGCATTTCATGATATGTTTCCTTGTAAGTTAAGTGCCAACGTAAGCCTAAACTTTCACACTAAAATTTCTGTTATCTTCGCAACTTGTTTTGTTATTTAATGTTACCCTTTCTGGTAATTTGTACGCCGACTGGTAAATTACACTAGTAGCTATTTTGCGCTGTGATTGACAGACTTTCGGTGAGAGAGAGTAGCTGTTGAGCACAGTGCGAAGCCCAACCCCAATATCGGAGTTCCAGTTGAATAAGTTTTTAATGGCCTTAGCCTTGCTGATTACCACTCAGGTAAATGCCACAGCGGTGCCATGTGACGCCAATGACAGCGAGTGTACGCCAGTCGATGAATGGCGATTTGGCATTGCGCTTGGCGGCGGCGTGATCTCCAACCCACTCCATGACGGTGAAAATATTCCCTTGGTTGTTGTGCCCTATATTAGTTATTACGGTGAACACCTCTTTCTTGATAATGGGACTTTGGGCTATACCTTTCACTACACTGATAAATTTGATCTTAGCTTGATCGGCACGTTTAATACCGAGCAGGCCTATTTCGAAAAATTTCACCCGAGTAATATATTCGTGCAAAAAATGGGGTTTGATGCCAGCAATGAGCTACCTGGCGGTGAATTTGCCGCAGAGCAAACCGCTATCTCCTTAGACGATATCGAATCGAGAAAATGGGCCATAGATGGCGGCGTTTTAGCCCACTGGATAATAAGTGATAGCGTAAAAATCAGCGCATCATGGCTCACCGATATCACCAACACTTATCAAGGTTACAATGCCGATGTTGGGGTTAGCTATCGTTTTAGGTTCAATAATTCACCTAACACTTATGTGTTTATTAAAGCGGGGCTAAAATGGAAAAGTCGACAACTGGTGGACTATTACTACGGCATAGACAAAGCGGATACACCGAATAGTGAGCTATGGTATAAAGGCAGTTCAAGCTTCCAGCCTTATGTTAGCTTTGCCTACTCTTATCCCGTAAGTGAGTCTTGGACCTTCAAATTTAACGCTAAATATCAGCAACTTGATAGCACAATGACAGATAGCCCGATAGTCGAGGATAGCTATACCGCGACGGTTTTTGTCGGGGGAAAATATGAATTTTAGGCTGTACTTAATCACAATTATAATTTTCAGCGCACCAAGTAAAGCTTTAACCAAACCCAACAATGGCATTAAATTAGAAATAAAACCTATTACATGTATGGTGAAACAAGCAGGGCAACGCTGCGAAATGACGGCAAAAATTGCTTGGCAATCGCCCGCTAAAATGGACCTCTGTTTATTTCAGGAAAAACAAAAATTACAATGCTGGGAGCAGGCCAAGGAGGCAAAATCAACACAAATTATCCACCTCTCAAAGTCCATGCTCTTTACCCTAAAAGATGCTAAAAATAATGTTGTTGCAAAACAAAATATTGAAGTACACACAAGCGTCAACCAACAATATAGACGCAAACTCAGAAGCGATTGGAGTGTGTTTTAATGGCCAAGGTATTACTTGTCGAAGATGATGTAAAACTAGCGGAGTTAACCGCAAAGTTCTTAATCCATAATGGCTTTGAAGTCGTTCAATTACACAATGGTATTAACGCCATTAAAGCGATAGAAGCCGAAAAACCAGATATTTTAATTTTAGATATTATGCTTCCAGGCCTTGATGGTTTTTCTATTTGCAAAGCTGCACGCGGTGATTTTAAAGGGCCGGTTTTATTTCTTACCGCCAAAGATAGCGACTTCGACCATGTAAAAGGACTTGAAATTGGTGCTGATGATTACATTATCAAGCCCGTTGAGCCATATGTGCTACTTGCCCGCTTGAATGCGCTATTAAGACGCACACAAAATGATGAAGTTCAGTCTGACTCCATTACCTTAGGGGAATTACAAATAGATAAATCGGACCGTAAGGTCTACTTGGCAGGTGACGAAGTTGAACTAACCAGTTATGAATTTGATTTACTAAAGACATTGGCAGGCCATGCGGGCGAAACGCTGAGTCGAGACTATATCTATAAACATGTTGTTGGCCGCGAATATGACGGATTAGATAGAAGCGTTGATGTACGTATTAGCCGTTTACGTAAAAAACTTGGCGACAATCTAGAGCAACCTGCAAGGCTTATTACCGTGTGGGGCAAGGGCTACCTCTGCTCTAAGTCTGCTTGGGGCTAGTGTATTTGTGCTAAAACTATTGCTCAGCCTCTATTTGGCTGTGTTTACCAGCATTGTCGTTATTAACCAAGTGAGCGAAGCTATTTGGTCTCATTGGGTGCACTCCGCGCCCGATGAGTTACGACACGCAAAAGCAGTTGCTAATACGCTCAAAGCGAGTATTTCCTCACACAACTTACCCCAAGAGTCGGAAACCGTGAAAATACTCAACATGGACGATGTCGCTTGGCTTCCAGAGCAAGCCCGCACTTTAGTTCAAGGTGGTATTTTAACGAGCTTTGACGATGAAGGTAGCGCATGGCTGACTTTCAAAGTACCTGATTCAACATTACTGATGCAGCTAGGGCCATTAGCACCAGCCGCTTCAGCTGCCAATAAACAATGGGTCATCAAATTGCTTTCTTATGCCGTGCTCGCATTTTTACTTATGCTGTGGATACGGCCCTTGTGGCTTGATTTATTGCAACTGAGGTATATCACCGAAAATCTCACTCAAGGTCAACTGCCCAAAGCGACCCGACATTCCCGGTTTTCTGCTATTTCAAATTTAACCGAGCAGATCCGCGATTTGGCATCTCAAGTCGCAAGGCTAATTGAAAATCAAAAACTACTCGTTAATGCGGTTTCTCACGACCTGCGAACCCCACTTGCCAGACTCAAATTTGCTTTAGCCATGTTACCAGAGCAAAGCCGTGAGCAAGCAAACGATATGGCGGATGATGTGGTCGAAATGGAAGCCATGATTGATGAAATGCTAGCCTACGCACGGCTTGAATTTGAAGTAGATAAACTTGAGGTAACACCACTGGATCTTTGCGCGCTTGTCGACGACCAGATAAACAAACTCCGTAAGCTCACCGATAAACAAATAACTCTTAATAAAAAGAGCATGCAGGTTATCGTCTCAGGTAACGCTCACTACCTCTCTCGAGCCATTCAAAATATTGTGCAAAACGCCGATAAGTACGGTCGCTCAAACATCGAAATTAGTCTTGAATGTGACAAAAGCAACGCTTATCTTCATATTGAGGATGATGGCGATGGGATCCCTAAATCTCAGTGGGAATCGGTTTTTATTCCCTTCTCTCGCTTAGATGAAAGTCGCAGTAAAGACAACGGTGGTTATGGCCTCGGGTTGGCTATCGTGCGTAAAATCGCCACTTGGCATCGCGGCACTTGCCATGTTGGGTTCTCCGAACTCGGCGGTGCTAAATTCACTCTGACTTTGCCCCGCACTTCATCTTAAAACTCTTATCATACGCACACCTGCTGACCTATGTGCGTGTATTCAAGGCATATAGAAGTTGAAGGACGCTACCCTAAGGGATATCAACGGCTAAAGAGCAAGTTACTATCCCAAGTTTTGAGTGATTAAGCGCGAGTGCGAGCTGGGATCAGAGCGACTAATAATAGCATTCCTGCTATTAGCCCATACGGCAACCCAATCTCAATTTCATAAATAACAGTTCCAATAACCGGGCCAACTACAATACCCAGTCCTTGCGCCGCTGATATCGTTCCGGCAGCCGCGCCTTGCTCATCAGCCTCCACCGAATTGGCAGCCAAAGCAGAGACAGACGGATATATCCATCCCATACCAAAGCCAGCGACACCATAGCAAACCCAGAGCAAGATAGGCGCTGATGCAAAAATCGCAGACACAAATCCAGCGGCAGCGATGACTCCGCCGAATTGAATTAGCCGCGCAGGCTGCCATTCAAGCTTCTGGAGTGCTACTTGCGCGATAATCAGTGCCACACCAACAGTCGCAAGTGCAATCCCTGCAGCACGTGCAGTGTCAGCAGGGTCAAGCTGAAGCCTATCAAGGATAAAAAAGCCAACTGTGATCTGCGCAACAGCCACACTAAAAGCTGCTATAAAAGCCACGGTAACAGGTCGACGTAGCCTTACATCCGTTAAACGAACGCGATTGTTGCTGGGTTTTGCATGTCGTTCGTACCTTGGCAGTACCCGCCAAAGAACAATCAGGGCAATAAGGGGCAACATTGCGGAAATATACAAAGGCATACTTAAGCTAAAAGGCCCAAGTAGTCCAACAAACCCAGGACCAATCACCATACCAGCCGCACTTGACGCACCAATCCCCGCCATCGCTGCCGCGCGTTGTTTAGGCACAACATGATCCGCGACTAAAGCGGCGCAAGTCGCAGGTACCGCAGCATAAAACATCCCAGCGAATCCACGTCCAACCACTATGCCTGAAAATGCAAGCACGGGCACTAATGCGGTCTGCATCGCAAAGTCGATAAAGACTGCTAAAAATGCATAGCTAATGACAAAACCTGTAAGCCCAAAGAGTATCACCGGGCGCCGACCTTTTCGGTCACTAAGGCTTCCCCAGAACCGTGCCATAATAACCCAAGCAACTCCAGCAACTGTCATCGCCGCGCCAATTTGCCATGCTTTGAGCCCAATCACATGGGCAATAGGACCTGCTAACGCAGTAAACCCCATCACAGCCATAGTGCAAACAAATGTCTCAAACATCAGCGGCTTCAGGCTAAATGCATCACCCGCCTCTGGCATCCCCTCATTGCTGGCTAAATTAGTCATTTTGCTTCCTTTTGATGATGGCAATACAAACTCCTTTTACACAAATTGCATAGCCTGCGTATTCCAAAGATATGTATAGTGCCCCCTCTGCGCTAACAAGCGATGGTGACAACCCGACTCCACTACTTTACCTTGCTCAAGTACAATAATGTGATCAGCACCCTCTATACTAGAAAGCCGATGTGCAATGGTCACCACGGTACGATTGTGCAACAGGTTATTCATGGCGATGATTACCTCTGATTGAGTAATAGGATCAAGTGAGGCTGTGGCTTCATCAAGCAGTACAATAGGTGCATCTTTTAATAGTGCTCGGGCAATTGCAATACGCTGTCTTTGACCGCCAGATAGCAATAAACCACTATCGCCTACTCGGGTATTTATGCCATTTGGTAACGTATCAACAAACTCTAAGCAGTTAGCCGTTTTGCACGCGTCTTTTACTTCTTCATCACTGGCATCTAGCCGACCAATACGAATGTTTTCAACAATACTGGCATCGATTAACTGAATATCTTGAAACACCATACTAACTAACTGATGCACGCCCTTGGAGCCAATATCTTTAAGATCTAGGCCACCGATTTTCACACAACCTGAATTAGGGTCAAAAAAGCGGGCACACAAATTTAATAATGTAGACTTGCCACTACCAGATGCACCTACAATGGCCATTGTCGTGCCTTGTGGCACACAAAAACTCACATCATCTATGACCTTTTTAGCCCCGTGTTGAAACGATACTCGCTCAAACTCTATATCAAAATTGCTTGGTAATTGGGGGCTATCTGGCTCTACCAACACAGGCTCATTTAGAATAACCTCAAGCTTGCGCTCAGACTGCATAGCCAGACGTAAAACCGTTAGATATTCGCCAACTTCTTGAAGGGGTTCAAGTAGTTTGATTAGCAGCAGGGCAAATAGAATAGTGGTAAAATCTACGCCTGAAAAACGCTGCTCGGGTAAGGCTATGGCTAGCATTATCACAAACATACTGAGCACCATATTTAGCACTATGCGATAGGTTAATACGGGGCCGGCTCCCCACATTTCCACTTGTAGGCTATGCTGCTTTGTTTTCTCTAGCTGCTTGGCAAGATGGGACAACCATGTTTGTGCTTGGTCATATAACTTGAGGGTTTTTAACGCTTCAATATAATCGGTAATAGTGCTGGCACTTTGCCGATATGATTGCTGCTTAGCGCTAGCGACTTGCACAAACTTTCGTTTCGACACCTCCATTACCCAAAATGCTAAAGGCAATAGTATCAATGCACTAAGGGCATAAATAGGATTGATAAATAACATCACCACTAGACCAATCACAGGTGTCACCAAAGCAGAAATCAGATCGGGAGCGATATGGGAAAAAATACCTTCAATTTTCTTTATATCCTCAGTGAGCATTTCTAAAAACTCACTGCTATGGGTGCGTCGCACACGACCAAGAGGCAGATGTCGTACATGATTAATCAATTTAATACGATACGCATGAACAACCTGATAACTGCCGACAAAGCTCTGATACTGGCCTATATATGCACATATCAGTTGCATCACAAAGCAACAACCTAGCGCCATCAAATAATCCACAGGTGTTGAAAGCCAAGGCATCATTTTTGGCGTGGTTAAAAACTGCTGTTGTAGCCAGTGGAAACATAACAGCAGCGGTGCAATTGCCACACTACGTTCCAACACTCGAAAAACAACGCCAGTATAAAAGCGCCACTTGCCAGAGCTTGCATGCTCTATCACACGACCAATACTCAATAATGCTTGTCTGTCCATTTAAATCTCATAATGTATAGGTTGGAAATTTGACGAGTCTTTCATCGGACTTTGTTGCTCTCCTTCGCTTTGTTGTAGCAACCAGCTGTGACGATAATAATCACAATTCGACAACAATTCGCCATGAGTTCCCTGTGAGACAATTTTCCCCTCTTTCAAGACAAGGATCTGACCGATATTTTCAAGACCTAAATACTTGTGGGTGATCACCAAGAAAGTGGTGTTTGGATAGTACGTTTGAATAGCCTGATAGAATTTAGATTGTGTCACATTATCCATTGCGGCCGCAGCTTCATCTAAAATCACCAAAGGGGGCTCGGCCACCAAAGCACGTGCAATAGCAATACG
The DNA here is from genome assembly GCF_002850255.1 of Pseudoalteromonas sp. NC201. Lineage (NCBI taxonomy): Bacteria > Pseudomonadati > Pseudomonadota > Gammaproteobacteria > Alteromonadales > Pseudoalteromonadaceae > Pseudoalteromonas > Pseudoalteromonas sp. NC201. Next base: position 644,128 of record NZ_CP022523.1, on the reverse strand, counting down.
TTGTTTTTCTCCCCCAGACAAATTTTGTCCGCGTACTTGTACCTGAGTTTCGAGGCCATCAGGCAATTGACTTATCCAAAGCTTTAGTTGAGCGACCATAATAGCGCGCTCTATCGCATCGGAGCTAATATGGTTACGGCCAAACAAAATATTGTCTCGTAGGGTACCCTCAAATAAATAACACTCTTGCGTCACCACACTCATAAAGTGTGATCGGACACTGTCACTCATTAAACACACATCCTGCCCGAATAGTTGCACTTTACCTGATGAAGGAGACAATAAACCACATGCCAACATCGCAAGCGTGGATTTACCATTACCAGATGCACCGACTATAACATTCAATGAATTGGGTACTAGCTTAAAGTGCACGCCCGCCAAAACCTGATGAGATTGGTAAGCAAAATCCACGTGATGAAACTGCATCAGCGGCAACCTTTTATCAACTTTAACAGGTGTGCTAGCTGAATTAGAAAAGCGCGCCATGTAGATAGGCGTGATCCGTTTAACGCCAGCTAGTAACTCGTTTGCTTCCATAAAAAAACGACTCACTTTGATGATTGGGTTAAGCATGCCAACAGCCAGTAATATACTTAAAATAACCTGCTCAGTAGTGACACTTTGCGCACTATGTAAACTAATCGCTGCGGGTAGCAAGCAAACAAAAGATCCACTCAGCAATGCGGTGTATAACGTCCAGCCAGGTACCGTTTGGCCGGTGAGTTCGAGTACCAACTTTTGGTATTGATCCAACTTTCGATTTAAAACGGCAAATCGTTTACTGTCTAAATTATATAGCTTCATCAACGGCATATTTTTAACGTAGTCACTTAGTGTCGTGGTCAAATCCTCTGACACAAGGCTAAACCGCTCGTACTGACCTGCTGTTTTATGCATAAATAAACCACTAACAAAAAATGCTAGCGGCACAACAACAACCGCACTGAGTGCAAGCCGCCAATCTATAAATGCGATCACCGTAAAGACGACACAAGGTGTAAGGATTGCGTTAAACAACTCAACACTTTGATGGGCTATAAAGTTTTCAATATGCTCAACATCTTGCAATATATTTTGTTTTAGAACGGCGGGGTTTTGAAGACTGAACCATAGCAACGACATATTTGCCAATTGGGTTGCGAGTGTCATTCTAACTTTAGTGAGCGCCTTAAAAGAGACTTGGTGGCTGAAATAATAGGCGCCCATAGCACACCCAGATTTCAATAAAATCGCGCCACAAATCCCTGCAGCAATCCATAACAATTGTTCAATCGAAGCCGATAAAGGATTAAGTAAGGCTTGAATAGAAAGAAATAACAAATACACAGGCACGATTTCAAGCAAAGTGACAAGCACCATTAGGCTAAAAGCTATCAACATTTTGCCTTTATAAGGTGCACAGATAGCAAAAATAATTGACCAGGGACTGCAATGTCCCTCGGTTTCATGCGATTCAACACGCATATACCTACTCCTTTAAATGCGGTTAAAAATCTGTCGTATAAACTAACCCTAAGCGGTATTAAAATCGTGCAACAACGCAAATATGCTCTTGCCGATCCCATAGCTTTTAGAGATATCAGGTTTATATCAACCAAACGTGCAACTTGAACAACAGAGTCAATCATTAAAGACTAGAACAAATACCTAGTTTGTATCTCTGGTTTATGCTGCCACTTTTACCACACCGTGATTTATCTAAGCACAATAAAAAATAGCGCTAAGCCTATTGCAGCAACCCTGACAACGCTCCCCTTATCCGTTCAATATCCCCCAGATCGGAAATAAGTATAAGTTCTCTGATATCCACGCAAATTTTCCCGAAAAAATTACCGATAGGGGCATACAACAACTTTTTGGGGTGGGAACAAATTGTCCAAAAACATATTTTTTGGGCAAGAAAAAAAACTTCATGACAAATAACACTCGCAGTTGCCTCGACTCAAAAAATAAACCGCGACCGTGCTTCATAACCGGAGAACAATAGTGAAAACAACAACTGATACGCCAGTCCGACTGAAAGCTGAGCAAGACCTCTATATTGAAAAAAATATTTGGCAGCAACAAAGTCTTGGTTCCCTTGTCGCCGATTGGCGGTCTCAATTTTCAGATAACGTCGCCCTGATTGAAGGTGAAACTGAGCTCACTTACGCTCAATTTGAGCAACGCGTGATAGCGCGCCGTGCTGGATTTTGCAATATCGGCTTAAAAGCCGGCGACCACGTGATGATGCAATTGCCTAATTCTCTCGATTTTGTAATTAGTTGCTTCGCAATGTTCCAATTAGGTGTCATCCCAATTTTGGCCATGCCCGCGCAGCGTGAGTCCGATATTGTAGCGTTGTGTGAACTCAGTAACCCTGTAGCATACGTAGTGCCAAGCAGTTATTTGGGTCACGATTATATTGCCATGGCCCAACGTATTGTGTCCAAATGTTCAAGTATTGAGCATGTCTTGGTCACGAGTGATACACCAAGCGATACCCCGTATACATCCCTTTCTCAGTTAGACAGCACCGAGCCCATGCAGGTTTCTAATATTGATCCAACATCCACGGCACTCATGTTGCTTTCTGGTGGTACTACAGGTACCCCTAAACTTATTCCACGCAGTCACAATGACTATTACTTCAATGCCAAAGCTTCTGCCAAGCTATGTCAATTTGATGAGCAAACCACTTATTTAGCGGTTTTACCAATCGCCCATAATTTCCCTTTGGCATGTCCCGGGATCATTGGCACGCTTTGTCAGGGTGGAACAGTGGTGCTGTGTCCAACACCTGGGCCAGACGAAGCGTTTCCACTTATAGAACAACACAAAGTTACTCACACCGCTTTGGTACCCGCTTTAACGAAACTATGGCTTGAGGCTAAACAATGGGATGACACCGATATAAGTAGCCTGCAACTGCTGCAAGTGGGTGGTGCTAAATTCACTGCCGAGCAAGCGACACAAGTGCCTGATGTACTTGGTTGTCAACTGCAACAAGTGTTTGGTATGGCCGAGGGATTACTGTGCTTCACCCGCCTGGATGATCCGTTAAATGAAGTGATGCATACCCAAGGCCGCCCACTTTGCGACCTCGATCAAATACGCATTGTTGACGAACAAGGCAACCCCGTCGCTCGAGGTAGCGTTGGTGAGCTGCAAACCAAAGGTCCTTATACCATCGCGGGTTACTACAAAGCACAAGCACATAACCAAACAACCTTTACCGCCGATGGCTTTTACCGTACGGGTGATTTAGTACGTATGAACCAAGCTGGTAACCTAATTGTTGAAGGGCGGATCAAAGAACAGATTAACCGAGCAGGAGAAAAAATCGCTGTCGCAGAAATAGAACAACGCCTGCTCTCCCACCCCTATATTGATGAAGCCATACTAGTGCCCGTACCAGACGCATATCTTGGCGAACGTAGCTGTGCTTGCATTATTTCTAGTCAACCTGTTTCCCTCAGTGAGGTTTATCAACTACTGCAAGAACAGCAGGTAGCACGCTTTAAATATCCAGATCAAATCATTTCGCTCAGCTTTTGGCCACTCACTGCTATAGGAAAGATCAATAAAAAAGCACTAATAAAACGTGCTGAAGATGAGTATGTAGAGACCACCATGAATCAGTTAAAACCAATACCCTATGTTGAAAAAACCATCTCTGTCCAGTCAACTTTAGCGCAGTTAGCCCCGAGTATTTCTGAGCTCAGTAATCATCCATTTAAAGCCGTATACGAGTGTAAATCTGCTTGGTCTGTTGGCCTTGGCAAAGTAGCTGAACTGCACTCTAACGGCAACGAAATAATCTTACAACAAGGTGAAAAGACAAAACACTTTAATGGCAAGCCTTTTCCCGAGCTGATGGCGCAGGCCCTGCAAAGTATTCAATTCGAAAACTGGCGGTTATATGGCGTAGCTAAGTTTGAACTAGCCAGCGTATTTCACGGTATTCAAACACGCACTGAGCATGAAAAGTCTTTACAATTATTTGTGCCAAAACTAGAGGTACGCCTTGAAGCAAATAAAGCGACATTGCGCGCGTTGACTGAGGCTGACCTCAAAGCGCTTGAAACATTAGTGTTAAAAGCAGATACATCATGCGTACAAACGGAGAGTACGGCTGCCTTTAAGCCTCTAAAAACACCACAGATCAACACGCAATATAAAGATGAATATAAAACATCGGTTGCTAAAGCCATTGAAGAAATTTGCAACAGGCAATATCAAAAAGTGATCTTGTCTCGCCGTATTCATGTACCGGACAGCATTTGCTTGAATAAGAGCTTCCGCTACGGCCGTTTACATAATTCCCCTGCACGCTCATTCCTCTACCAGCTAAACGACTTTTCAATTGCAGGTTTCAGCCCAGAAACCCTACTCGAAGCCAGCAACAAGGGATATATCAGCACACAGCCTCTAGCTGGTACTCGCTCACTTGGTAACTCGCCACAAGAAGAGCAGCAGCTGCGAGAAGAACTTCTTAACGACACCAAAGAAATAGCCGAGCACGCTGTATCAGTAAAATTAGCCCAAGAAGAATTGGAGCAAATATGTGAACCCAGTTCAATTTCGGTAAGTGAATTTATGGCTGTGCGCCGTCGCGGCAGTGTACAACACCTAGCCTCTCGCGTCTGCGGTCAACTAAGTAATGGTAAAAACCCATGGCATGCATTTCAAGCGCTCTTCCCTGCGGTTACGGCGTCAGGGATCCCAAAACGTGAGGCCATAGAAGCCATATTGCGCCTTGAACCAAATAGCAGAGGTTGGTACAGCGGCTGTGTAATGATTGTAGATAATGACGGGTTTATGGACTCAGCTTTAGTGCTGCGTTCAATTTATCGCGCCAATAACAGTACATGGCTACAAGCTGGCGCTGGTGTCATTGATCAATCTAAGCCTGAGCGTGAATTGACAGAAACCATCGAAAAACTCAGTTGCATCGCCAACTACCTAATTGATGAAAAAACGTTAGAAGAGGCGCAGGGCTAACACATGGCACAGGTAAAGACCCCCCTAAATAAGAAACAGCTGTTAAAACATGTACAAGCGTTTGTGCAAACACCGCTTGAAGACAAGCTAGATGCCAACCTTATTGAACTTGGCTTAGACTCAATGCATATGATGCGTTTGGTCAATCAGTGGCGAAAACAAGGCGCAAAAGTGACCTTTTCAAAACTGATTGAACAACCAGTTCTTAGCGACTGGATAACACTTTTATGCACGCAAATTGATACTGATGTCGAAGTTACTGAAGCCCCTAAACTACCCGATATAGATCCCTACGCAGAGTTTGAGCTCACTGACGTGCAATATGCCTATTGGATTGGTCGCCAAGATGAGCAAGAGCTTGGTGGCGTCGGTTGTCACGCCTATCTGGAAATAGACAATCAAGACATCGATCCAATTAGGCTCGAACAAGCTTGGCATGCACTTTATCACTATCATCCCATGCTACGTGCGCAGTTTACTGAGTCTGGTACCCAGCAAGTGCATTCATCGCTACCCACTCCGGGGCTTGCAATTAACGACTTTAGGTCACTAACTCTTGATGAGGCAACTAAAGCGGCAGAACAAATCCGCAGCCGTCTATCACACCGAAAATTAGGTATTGAGTATGGTCAAACCCTAGGGCTGGAATTGAGTTTACTTCCCGAAGGAAAATGTCGGATCCACTTTGATGTAGACCTACTGGTCGCTGACGTGCAGAGCTTAAATATCTTATTAAAAGATCTTGCGGTGCTTTATCATGGCGGTACACTCAACACGGATCCACACTGGAGCTTCGCAAAGTATCTAGCGTTTGAAAATGCACAAAATAAAGATAAGTTTGAAGCAGACAAAGCTTATTGGCAAACGCGTTTAGCAACCCTACCTTCGGGCCCACAGCTTCCCCTTCGTTGCGACCCTCGAACGATCACTCGACCAACATTTTCTCGCCGTTTGCACACCTTGAGCCAGTACCAGTGGAAGACGCTTAAAAATACCGCACAACAGCATCAAGTGACGCCCGCTATGTTGCTCGTCACTAGTTATGCGTACGTACTTGCCAAATTTAGTGCCGAGCAGAAATTCACGCTGAACTTACCTCTTTTTGATCGCAAAACTCAGCACCCAGGCATTGAAAACATGGTTGCCGACTTCACCAATCTATTGCTTTTAGATTGTGATTTTAGTGAAGCAAAAGGTTTTATTGATCATACGAAAGCAATACAAAGCCAGTTTCACCAAAACGTTGCACACAGTGATTATTCCGCAGTTCAAATCCAACGCGATTTAGTAAAACACGGTTATGCACAGGGTGTGAGCGCACCTATCGTATTTGCCTGTAACTTAGGCACCCCACTTCTGTCGCAACAAGACACGGTATTAGGTCAATTTAACTATATGATCTCGCAAACGCCGCAAGTGTGGTTAGACCATCAAGTCTATGAAGTCGATGAAGGTTTGATGCTGGCATGGGATGCTGTGGATGAGATTTTCCCAGAGTCGCTAATTGATACTATGTTTGCAAGCTATGTTGCATTACTTGAAAACCTAGCGGCAAATAGCAGTGCATGGCACGCATTACATCTTATTGACCTGCCAGAGTATCAGCAAATCCAACGCAAAGCAGCCAATAACACCGTCGCACCTTATACCCCACATACATTGCATGAAGCATTTTTTAGAGGTGCTCAGGTACACCCAGATAAGACTGCATTAATATTCAACAGCGAACGGTTAAGCTATCGCACCGTCGCTGAAAAAGCGCTACGCATAGCCGCTTATTTGAAGCAACAAGGGCTGAATAGTGCAGAACCTGTAGCCGTAACATTACCCAGAAGCGCTGAGCAGATCATAGCGATACTTGGAATACTGGCAGCCGGTGGCTGTTATGTGCCTATAGGACCTCACCAGCCTCAATCACGGCGAGAAAAGATCCATCGCACCGCAGAGGTCAAGCTAGCAATTGCTATTGGTGACGATCCAGAACATGACCCAGCAGTAAAATGTATTGATATTCAACAAGCGCTTTTAGCTGAGCCACTAGAATCAGCTGTTATCAAAGACCCTGCAAATCCCGCCTATATCATATTCACATCGGGCTCTACAGGTGAACCCAAAGGGGTTGAAATGAGTCATCAGGCCACTGCCAATACCATTTATCAGCTCAATAAAGACTATCAAATTGGCCAAGATAGCTGTGCGCTCGGGGTTTCAGCGCTTGATTTTGACCTTTCTGTATATGATATTTTTGGTTTGTTAAGTGTTGGCGGACAGCTAGTCGTTATTGATGAGCAGCAGCGCCGTGATGCACAAGCATGGCTTGAGCTGGTACATCAACACAAGGTAACTATTTGGAACTCTGTTCCGATATTGCTAGATATGCTTTTGACCACGGCGGAACAAGATAGCCGCCAACTGCACTTTGAGCAGGTGATGTTGTCTGGTGATTGGATAGGCTTAGACCTTCCTCCTCGGCTACAACATATCAGCGCCACCAATCCACCTATTATTGCAATGGGTGGCGCAACAGAAGCAGCTATTTGGTCAAACCGGTGTGAAGTTCGCTCACCACTGCCACTGCATTGGCACTCAATCCCATACGGTAAACCTCTGCCAAACCAAAAGTATCGCGTTGTTGATAAGCACGGTCAAGATTGCCCAGATTGGGTTCCTGGTGAGCTATGGATCGGCGGTATTGGTCTAGCAACTTGTTATCGTGGTGATAGCACGCAAACGGCGGCACGCTTCGTTGAACAACATGGCGAGCGTTGGTATCGCACTGGCGACCAAGGTCGTTACTGGCCTGATGGCAACCTCGAGTTTTTAGGACGCATCGATCATCAAGTTAAAATACGCGGGCATCGTATTGAGTTGGGTGAAATTGATACAGCCCTTGCCAATATTAATGGTGTTCAGCGCGCTGTTACCGTGACCATTGGCGAGCCTAAGAGCCTAGCGAGTGTTGTGGTTTTAGCTGCTCAAAGCACGTTAGACAGCGCCGCCATACAACGCCAATTACACAAGCTACTGCCAGATTATATGGTGCCAAGCCATATCGAATTTGCACCGCAGCTGCCACTCAGTGGCAATGGTAAAATAGACCGAAAAGCACTTGTCAACCAGCTGGCTGCCACGCAGCAGCAGTGTGCGTTGAGTTTAACCGCGCCGCAAACAGACAACGAAAAATGCCTTGCCAATATATGGCGGTCTTTACTGGGGGTTGAGCAAATCGGTCAGCAAAGCCATTTCTTCGAGTTAGGTGGAGATAGCTTAATTGCGACTCAGCTTATTGCAAAGCTCAAACAACAAGGTTTGGCATCTCCAAAACCACTGCCCGACTTATTCTCATCTCCTCAATTAAGCGCCTACGCAGCGCGTTTAGAAAGCATCGCGCCGATAACAAAACTCGAAATAGTGGCAGATCTAGATAATCGTTATGCACCATTCCCTCTCACCGAGGTACAACGTGCTTATTGGATGGGCCAAACACCGGGATTGCCGCTTAACTGCAGCACTTTGTATTTGCTAGAGTTGGAGGGAGAAAATGTCGATATTCAACGTATGGCAAAAGCTTGGGACCAACTGGTTGAGCACCATGAGATGCTGCGAGCAGTGATCACACCAGACGGTCAGCAACAACTGCTGTCTCATTTACCTGCGGTGTCTATTGCACAAGTGAGCTTGAAATCAGAAACCAATAATCACGCCAATGCTGCTCGGGATCATCTCCACCAGTTTTGGCGTAGAGTTTGTGAACAGGCGCTACAAAGCCACGACCAAAATGAGTCAGTGACGTTACCTAATCACCGTATTTGCGCCGTAAATTATGGTACTAATAAGACCCGTTTAGGGATCATTTTTGATTACTTAACGCTCGATGGGTTTAGCATTAAATTGCTGCTAGATCAGCTTGCAAGCCTTTATAACGATCCCGCTTATCACTTGCCTGAGATTAATGTTTCGTTTAGAGACTACGTGATCCAAGTGCAACACAATGATGCAGAGCGTATAGCTGCACAAGCATACTGGCGAGAACAGATTAATACCTTACCACCTGCGCCACAATTACCACTGGCACAAGACCCACAAAATATTACTCAGCCTGAATTTGTGCGCCGCGAAGCACAACTAGATGCGACTACTTGGCAAGCACTTAAAAATAAAGCGAGATCCTATGGCATTACCCCTTCAGTACTACTATTAACGGCCTACAGCAATGTGCTGAGACGCTGGAGCGAAGGTGATCACACGCTCAATTTAACCCTGTTTGACCGCCAAGATGTGCACGAGGATATCAATAAAGTGTTTGGTGACTTCACCACATTAGCCCCCATCGCATTTCGTAAAAATATTGGTAACTCATTATTGGTACAAGCGCAGGAAGCGCAGCTGCAAATTGCACAGGCTATTGAACACAAAGCAATTTCATCAATTTGGATCCAGCGCGAGCAAGCTCGCCATAGCACACTCTCATCAGCAGCGCTGCCTGTGGTATTTACCAGCACCTTGGGTCTTGGTGGCGGCTTGTTTGAAAACTCAAACGGCGATTTCCCCAAGATTGTACCTGGAGGTTTATCACAAACACCGCAAGTTTGGCTCGACCATCAATTATACGAATTTGATGGTTCGCTTATTCTATCTTGGGATGCGGTGGATGCACTTTTCCCAGCCGGTATGATTGATAACATGTTCAACAGCTATGTTGGTGCGCTTGAAAAGCTGTGTCATAGCAGTTGGGAAGAGGAGCTGTCCTTACCATTACCTGATGCACAAGCGCATACACGTCTCGCGGTAAATCACACCGAACGCCCACAAACACCACGCACTTTGCACCATGCTATTTTTGCGCACGCACAGCAAAACCCCGGCGACACGGCACTGGTATTTGAAAACTCGCATGTCAGTTATGCACAGCTATGTGAGCAAGCGCTCTGTATTGCAGCGCTATTGCAGCAACATCAGCTCGAACCAGCAGAACCTGTTGCAGTCACTTTGCCACGTGGCATAGATCAAATTGCGGCTATTTTGGGAGTTATGGCTGCGGGCGGTTGTTACGTGCCAATCGGGATCCATCAGCCTGCGAGCCGTCAGGCAAAAATACATCGTATAGCAGGGATCCGATTAGTGCTTACTGACAGTGATCACTTAGAAGTCGAATCCATCGAGTCAGTGATAAGGTTGGACGTGGCTACAGCAAGTACACCACAAGCAATGCCTATAGAAGTATCACCAGAACAACCTGCATACATTATTTTTACCTCGGGCTCGACTGGTGAACCAAAAGGGGTGGAAATGTGCCATCAGGCAACCGCAAACACCATAGATCAAATCAATCAACTCTATAAAATTGATAAACATAGCTGTGTATTAGCAGTGTCTGCAGTGGATTTCGACTTGTCGGTATACGATATCTTTGGCTTACTCGGTGTGGGGGGCCAAGTTGTGTTGCTCAGTGATGAAAACCGCCGCGATGCCAGCGAATGGTTACAGCTCGTGCACCAACATAATATCACTGTCTGGAACTCTGTACCCGTCCTGCTGGATATGTTGCTCATCGTTGCAGAGCAAGATGACAGGCAACTGCCTTTCAAACAAGTGATGTTGTCAGGTGATTGGATTGGCCTAGATATTCCACCGCGTTTACAAGCCAAAAATAAAGCCGAAGTTCCACTTATCGCTATGGGTGGCGCAACAGAAGCAGCTATTTGGTCGAATTTCTGTGAGGTAAAGGGCGACATTCCAGCTCACTGGAACTCCATTCCTTACGGTAAACCACTACCGAACCAAACCTACCGTGTCGTCGATGCCTACGGACGCGACTGCCCAGATTGGGTTGCAGGTGAGCTATGGATAGGTGGTGCAGGCCTTGCTAGTGCGTATCGGGGAGATCAAAAGCTCACAGCTGAGCGCTTTGTCAACCACGAAGCTACTCGTTGGTATCGTACCGGCGATAGAGGTAGATACTGGCCAGATGGCAACCTTGAGTTCTTAGGGCGTATAGATCACCAAGTGAAAGTACGCGGTCATCGTATTGAACTGGGTGAAATTGATACGGCTCTCGCCCGTATTAAAGGCATTTCTCGTGGAGTGGCATTAACCATTAGCGAGCCTAAAATGTTGGTTGCTGCACTGGTAATGGATGAAAGCACGGAACTGGATCTCGATGCAGTAAAAACAGAACTTGCTCTTTCTTTGCCAGATTATATGGTACCGAGTCACTTCTTAGCCTTAAATGCACTGCCACTAAGCGCTAATGGGAAAGTAGATAGAAAACAACTTGCTACCCAGCTTGACGACCAACTTAGCGTTGAAGTGGCTGTAACAGCGCCACAAACAGATAACGAACTTCAAGTTGCACAGCTTTGGAAAGACTTACTTGGGGTTGCCAATGTTGGCCTAGAAAGCAGCTTTTTTGCACTCGGTGGCGATTCGCTGGTCGCGACCCAATTCCTAACTCAGCTCGCCCAACAAGGGTTGTCGACCAAGCAACCTTTACGCACTTTGTTTGCCAGCCCAACGCTTGGTGCATTTGCAGCAACACTTGAGATGCATGAAGCCACACAGTGCAAGCAAATTGTAGCTAGACCCGAACATCAGTTTGAACCATTTGCACTGACTGAAGTACAAAGTGCTTATTGGTTAGGCCAAACCCCGGGCTTCCCGCTTAATTGCGGCACTCACTACTTACTCGAACTCGATAGTTTAACGCTTGATACCGAGCGAATGATGTTCGCATGGAAAAAGCTGTATGCACGCCATGATATGTTGCGCGCCCAAGTGAGCGATAATAACCAACAGGTTGTGTTGCAGCAAAGCGGCATACCAAAATTGGATATCGATCCAATGACTTACACCTGTTTAGACCAAGCACGAACGCAAATTCACGCATGGTGGCAAACTAAAAATAGCCAACATTTACATGATGCGATAACGATTAAAGTTGCAAGATATCAAGCGGGTGAAACTGAGCGTACGCGTCTTGCTTTGATGTTTAACTACATGACACTAGACGGCTATAGCATCATGTTGTTATTGCGCGAATTCGCTGCTTTATACCAAGCGCCAGATACTGAACTAACGCCACTTTCCTTAACCTTTAGAGACTATGTCACCCAAGTTCAACATAGCCAGCAAGCCATAGATGAAGCCCAAGCATACTGGCAAGAACGTTTATCTACCTTGCCGGATGCTGCGGCACTACCACTGGCACAAGATCCACTGCAAATTGAACACAGCGAATTCTCTCGCCGCAGTGCAAGATTGCCAAAAGCCAAGTGGCAAGCCATTAAACAAGCGGCTCGCTCGCAAAATGTAACACCAAGTATTTTAGTGCTGAGTGCCTATGCGGAAGTACTCGGTCAGTACAGTGGTGGCCATCCACATACCTTAAATGTAACTCTATTTGATCGTCAAAATGTACATCCTGAAGTTGGCAGTATTGTTGGTGATTTTACGTCTCTGGCCCCCCTTGCTTACCACCCTGATGAGCACATCACAATTGCTCAACATGCAAAACAACTGCAAGAGCAACTTGCTGATGTACTTGATCACCGAGCAGTTTCATCAGTGTGGGTGCAAAGAGAGCGTAGCCGAACTATGGGGCGCACCGCAGCTGCATTGCCCATTGTCTTTACCAGTACGTTAGGGATGGCTGACGACTTACTGGCAGACTCTTTCAACGAAGATTTACCACAATTTACCGATGGCGGATTGTCAGCAACCCCACAGGTTTGGCTTGATCATCAAATGTATGAGTTCAGAGGTGAGCTCATTCTATCTTGGGATGCCGTCGATGCACTGTTTCCAGCTGAGTTGCTAGACAATATGTTTAGCCGTTTCTTAACATTACTGGACGAAGTATCTATTTCAACGGATACAGCATTTAGCCACGCATTACCCAAATCTCAACAGTTGGTGCGAGACCGAGTAAACAGCACCTACGCTGAACAAACGCCTCGTACTTTACACCAGGCTATGTTTGACTATGCCCGTCAGCACCCCGATACCGTTGCGCTGATAGCTGATGAGCAAATAGTAACCTATGGCCAATTGGCAGATAAAGCACTGCGTATCGCCCACTTACTTACTCAACGAGGATTATCGCTAAGTGAAGCGGTGGCAGTGAGCTTGCCAAGAGGGGTAGATCAGGTTGCTGCCGTATTTGGCATTATGGCCGCTGGAGGCTGCTATGTGCCAATTGGTATTCATCAACCCACCAGCCGTCAAGCGAAAATTCATCGCACTGCGGGGATCCGTTGGATACTTACGAACGAAGCACACATCAACCAAGACGTTGAGCAGGGTGTCACTCGCTTCAATGTAACGGATGCAGAGGACTTTACGCCACTGGCAACCCCCTTGACAGTAGCAACAGATGCACCCGCATATGTGATCTTTACCTCAGGTTCTACCGGTGAACCCAAAGGGGTCGAAATGTGTCATCAAGCGACTGCAAATACCATTGACCAGCTAAATCGACACTATGCTATCAACAGCAATAGCCGAGTACTTGCTGTTTCTGCATTGGATTTTGATCTCTCGGTATACGATCTATTTGGCTTGTTAAGCGTTGGCGGCAGTGTTGTATTACTCAATGAGGCAAGCCGTAGAGACGCAGCTACGTGGCTTGAACTAGTGCATCAACATCATGTCACTACTTGGAATTCAGTGCCGATATTGCTCGATATGCTACTGGTCGTTGCTGAAAACGATGCACGCCCACTGCCATTTTCGCAAGTGATGCTATCGGGTGATTGGATTGGCCTAGATTTACCGCCAAGATTACAAGCCAAGACTCACTCACAGATCCCATTAATTGCCATGGGTGGTGCCACTGAAGCAGCCATTTGGTCAAACAGCTGTGAGGTAAAAGGTGAGTTGCCTGAACATTGGTCATCTATTCCATACGGTAAACCGCTCCCGAACCAAACATATCGTGTGGTAGACCCATGTGGCCGTGATTGTCCAGATTGGGTTGCAGGTGAACTGTGGATCGGCGGTATGGGCCTTGCCACTGCCTATCGAGGAGACAAAAAACTTACAGCTCAGCGCTTTGTGATGGCTGATGGTAAGCGTTGGTACCGCACGGGTGACCGCGGTCGTTACTGGCCGGATGGCAACCTCGAGTTCTTAGGCCGAATTGATCACCAAGTTAAGGTTCGCGGACATCGCATTGAGCTTGGTGAAATCGACGCCGCCTTGGCTCAGGTTAAAGGCTTAAGTCACGGTGTTGCACTAACGATTGGTGAGCCGAAAAAGCTCGTTGCCGCCTTTGTTAAGGAAGCCCAAGCCACGCTAGATACACAGGTAATTACTGCACAACTGGAACAGCAACTTCCAGAATACATGGTGCCCAGCCATTTATTAGAACTTGAGACATTACCGCTAAGCGCCAACGGTAAAATTGACCGAAAGCAATTGCTCAATGAATTTATGGCATTGGAGCTAAAGCAAGCTGAGTTCGAGGCGCCTGAAGGTGAGCTTGAAGAACAGCTTGCAAAAATCTGGCAATCACTTTTAAAACGCCCTCAGCTCTCTCGCCACGACGACTTTTTTGCCATAGGTGGTGATAGCTTGAGCGCAACACAGCTTATCCAAACACTGCAACAACAACACATTATTCCAACATCTGTGTCACTTACAGCACTATTTAGCGCCCCAAGTATTGCCAGCTTCGCTAATGCCATAACACAAGCTTGGCGTGACCTAAGCGGCACAACCTCTGACACAGATGAACTATTTGAAGAGGGTACATTATGACAATCGCCAGTATTATCGCTGACTTCGAAAGCCGCGGCGTTTACCTGTGGGCCGATCAAGGCAACTTAAAATTTAAGGCCCCTGCTGGAGTAATGACAGCAGCACTAAAAACACAATTACAAGACAACAAAGCAGCGCTTATCGACTATTTAAGCGACCCTGTAATGGCAGCTATAGAGCCTAATTATGCAGACCGCTATCAGCCGTTTCCACTAACCGATTTACAGGTCGCTTACTTAGTTGGCCGTAACAATGCCGTTGAGTATGGTGGTGTTGGCTGTCATAGTTACATTGAGTTGGACCTACCGAATATTGATGCAAAACGCCTGCAAACGGCTTGGCACAAGTTAGTTGAGCGCCACGATATGCTACGCGCTATTATCAACCTTGATGGTACTCAACAAATTATCGCACAGGTTACGCCAAAAGCGATCCGCGTGCATGAGTTTGTAGCGCTTGACCAGCAAACTCGTCAGCAAAAACTATTAGGCCTGCGTGAACAGTTGGCTCACCGCCACTATCAACCAGATAAATGGCCACAATATGACTTACACCTTAGCCAGACTGGTGAAGGGTCAATTCTGCATTTTTCTATCGACTTGCTTATCGCCGATTTTGCTAGCATTCAAATTATGCTCGCCGAACTCGGTGAATTATATAACCATCCAGAGCGTGCTCTTGCGCCTCTGGGGGTTTCGTACCGAGATATTGTTATCGCACGCAAAGCCTTGTTAGAACATCCTAAAACAGCACAGCGCTATGAACAGCACAAAGCCTATTGGCTAGAACGCATTAAAACGCTGCCAGCTCCTCCCGAGCTACCAAGAGCAAAAAGTACAGGCAACGAGGAAAGCGTCGCGTTTTCTCGCTTACATTTTAAGTTAGACCCCACCCTTTGGCAGCGCCTTGGCGAGCGAGCGGCAAGGCATAAACTAACACCTTCTAGCCTTGTATTAGCCGCATTTACAGAGGTAATTGGACGCTGGTCTCGCCATCCTAATTTTTGTTTAAACCTCACCATGTTGAATCGCGCCAATGTACACCCAGATGTCCGTGGCGTAGTTGGCGACTTTATCGCAGTAAACGTGTTAGGGGTATCGCCAGATCCGCAAGCAGGTTTCGCGAAGCGGGCAAGTCAGTTACAGCAACAACTTTGGCGTGATTTGGAACACAGTGACTTTACTGGCGTTGAAGTATTACGAGCTATGAACCAAATACAGCAAAGCAATACCATAGTACCAATTGTCTACACTAGCACCCTTGGTTTGTCAGGTGATGAGTTAGACAGCAACCAATTTATGCATGATGCACAGTTGCGTTACGGAATTACTCAAACGCCACAAGTCTGGCTTGATTGTCAAGCAACGGAGCGCAGTGGAGAGCTGATCGTAGATTGGGATATCCGTCAAGGGATTTTCCAAGCCGGTGTGATTGAGCAAGCACATCAAGCATTTTGTCAACTATTACACGAGCTGGCTAATAATGAAGCACTATGGCAGTCCACCAGCCCGGTGAGTTTGCCAAAGCAAACGCAACTACACATCACCGCGCTAAACGACACCAAAACAGAACAAGCTAAAGGATATTTGCACTCTGGATTTGCACGACATGTTCTAGATACCCCAGATCAAATTGCGGTGATCGACCAAAACGGCGAAATGACTTACCAACAACTTGCACAGTTGGCACTTCAAATCAGGCTCACCTTTGTCGACTCGGTAAAACCGAACGACCATATTGCAATCGTATCAGACAAAAGCACACAACAAATTGCAGCAGTGTTTGCTGTATTGTTTGCCGATTGTGTGTATGTACCTATTGAGGCAAAACACCCGCTTGCTCGTCAGCAATCAATCATCGCTAACTCAGGTGCCAAAATCGTACTCACAGAGTTGCAATATGCTAACCTAGACTTTGGCTCTGATGTCACTGTTATTGCATTTGATCAATTACTACCGGCTATTCCACAGCAAGACCTTCAGGGTTTATTGGAAATATTCACACAACGTCGACAGCAGCAAATTTTTGTCGAAGCCCCAGCTTATGTAATATACACCTCCGGTACGACAGGTCAGCCAAAAGGGGTGCAGCTATCGCACGGCGCAGCACTGAATACCGTGTTGGAAATTAATCGCCTGTATGATGTCAACTCGAAAGATAAAACCTTAGGACTGGTGAGCTACGGCTTTGATCTCTCAGTTTGGGATATCTTTGGCACTCTCTCAGCAGGGGCAACTCTGGTATTACCAGCTCAAGAGCTACGGGGAGATCCAAACCACTGGCATCAAGTGATCGCCAAGCACCAGGTCAGTCTGTGGAATTCCGTACCTGCGCAAATGCAAATGCTGATGACCAGTTTGCCATGGGCGGAAGATCAGACGCTCAGTACACTTAGGTTAGCCATGCTCTCTGGCGATTGGATCCCTGTCCAACTTGCAAAGCAAGTAATCCAACAACTGCCTCATGTTGACTTGATCAGCCAAGGCGGCCCTACTGAAACCGCGATTTGGTGTGTCCAGCACACAGTCAAAAACATCGCGGATGATGCTGCTTCAGTACCCTATGGTAAGCCACTAGCAAACCACCAAATCCACATTTTAAATGACCGGCTAGAGCCTTGCCCAACTTGGGTCACCGGCGAAATGTATATAGCAGGTGATGGTTTGGCATTAGGGTATTTAAACGATAAACAAAAAACTGCTGAGCTATTTATTAAACATCCACAAACAGGTGAAAGGCTTTATCGCTCTGGCGATTTGGGCTGCATTATGGATGACGGCATCATTGCCATTCAAGGGCGCGAAGATGGCCAAGTCAAAATCAATGGTCATCGTATTGAGTTGGGTGAAATAGAGTCAACTATTGCCGCACATCCAGCTGTAAAAGACGTCGCGGTGGTCAATCTATCTACTGATGGTAACTTAGCTGCGGCACTGGTTGTCAAAGAAGTAACCGATAGCGAAATCATGTTCAGTGAGTTGGGCACCTTACTTAATGACAAGTTGCCTAAATACATGTTACCGACGCATTTCTTTACCTTAGACACACTTCCTCTTAGTCAAAACAGTAAAGTTGATAGAAAACAGCTTAAAGTACAACTGACGCAATTACAGCAGCAACTGGCAACACAATATGAAGCACCATTTGACAATCATGTTGAGCAAACCGTGGCGCAAATCTGGCGTGATTTACTCAACGTGACGGAGGTATCGCGCCACGATGACTTTTTCCAACTTGGTGGTACCAGCTTAAATGCCATCAACCTGCTAAGCGCATTTCTAGCAGCCGGCTTTGATGCAGATATTGACCTGATTTTCAATCATGCCGTATTCAGCGAAATGTCCGAAGCACTGGCAAAAGCAAATGAAGCAAAACAAGCATGGCTTGAGAGTATTGATTTAAACAGCATGGCTACTGAAGCACTCGAAGGCCTTGCTGATGCCCTACCGTATGATTCGAATTCCGAACCAAAAACCCTATTATTGACTGGCAGCACGGGGTATTTGGGTAGCTATGTTTTGCGCGAAATATTGGATACTACGGATTATCGTATTCTATGCTTGATGCGCTGTGATGATATTCAGCATGGATTCTCACGTTTAGAGCAGGCCGCTGCAGAAAAAGGCCTGCCTACAGCTATACCTCACGAGCGTATTCAGATAATCAGCGGTACGATGTCCGAGCCTTACTTTGGTTTAAGCAATACAGACTATCAAGCTCTAAGTACACAAGTGGATGTGATAGTTCACAATGCATCGATCATTAACCTCATGGATCCACTTTCCGCTCTTTACCCAACCAACGTCGAAGGCGCCCGTGAAATTATCCGCTTAGCAAGCTCGCATCAAGTGAAGCCAGTGCATTATATTTCTACTATCGGAGTACACCACGCGTTACCAAGTGATGTACCTCAGCCTGTGGTAGAACATACCCAAGTGGTGCCATGGCGTGAAGTGGAGTTAACGTATGAGCAGTCAAAAATTATGGCTGAAACCTTATTTACTGAAGCGAGAAGACACGGCGTACCAGTCAATATTTTACGTCCCGGAACCATCACTTGGGCAACCACAGAAACACCCTTTATTAATGATGATGCATTCTTAAAATTTTATCGTGCTTGCTTGAATATTCACGCCTATCCTGCGTCCGAGCTGGCGGTAAACATTGTTCCCGTAGACTATGTGGCAACCTGCATCACGGCCATAGTGAAAGGTGCGACGGGCCAAAACAGTAACTTCCACTTAGTGTCAGACCAAAGTACCGATGTTGCACAGATCTATAATTGGTTTAACGAACTCGGTTGCGATATTCAACCACTTGATTTTATAACATGGAAAGACAAACTCAATGACAACTTTGTGCGCAGCTTTGTTGAGCTTTACTTCAAGCAAGGTATGGACTCAGGTGGTCACCACCAATACGCCACAGATAACCTAAAATCCATATTGGCCCAATTCAGCCTCCCAAACTTTGCGGTCAGCCGCGATTACCTCAAGCCACTTACACAGAAGTACAACAATGCTTAATACCACATACACCAACAACAGTGCCTGTTACCGCATTTTTAAAGCACGCCCCAATGCCTCTAAACGGTTAATCATTTTGCCTCATGCAGGGGGCAGTGCAAGCTACTTTCGTCACTGGGCTAATATCGCCGACTCAGATTTAGAAGTCGTGGTTGTACAATACCCAGGTCGTGAAAACCGCATGGCTGAGCCTTTGATTTCGGACATGGATCGTTTGGTCGGCAACTTGGCCACAGGACTTAAAGCAATACTCAACAAGCCTTATATCTTGTTTGGACATAGTATGGGCGGCGGTATCGCTTACGAACTTGCCATGCGCATTCAGGCCTATCGCTATCCGCCTCCAACTCAACTGGTGGTGTCTGCTGTTGAAGGACCTAGTTGCCACCATGCGACCGAAGTACACAAGGCCCCTGATGAAGTCATGCTTAATGAGCTTAAACGTCTCAATGGTACGAAGGTTGATCTCAATGCCCTTCCAGAGCTACTAGAGATGATGTTGCCGTTGCTGCGCAATGATTACCAGTTAATTGAGACTTATCAACCAAACCTTAATGCACCAAAATTGCAGCTTCCAATCACCGTGATGCTCGGGTCAACTGATACCGAGCTCACCTACGAAGAAGCCCAAGCCTGGCAACAAGTGAGTAGTCAGCCCATCAACATTGAGGTCTATGAAGGTGCCCATTTCTACTTAGCCAATCATGTTGAGGCTATTTTGACCCATTTGGGCACGCTGTTCCCAGTGCAAAAAACATGGTTGTGTGCACCTTAGTAACCAACCCCCTTGAGGATAAAGTTTGTTCAAACTAGGAGCTGCCCCACAGCTCCTTCTTCCAGCGCTGTTAAAATTATCTCTTTTGGGGATTACAAATCCGATGTGGGTAGTGCTGGGTTTTTAAGCATTGCAAAATGTACCTATTAAACCAACTCAATTATTCGCAAGGAAACGCTAATGCGTCGCTTCATATTGCTATTTTGTGCATGTTTATCAACATTATCGTCTCTCAGCGTTAATGCTCAGTTTCCTGTCGTAGTGAAAGATGACCGCGACAAACTTGTTACTATTAACACTTCACCCAAAAAGGTCGCCGCTGTCTCCGTATTTGGTGCTGATTTACTCAGTGCTCTAGGTATGCAAGCTGTAGCGATCTCAACACTCAATCATCAGATGTCACCCTACCTCGGTGAGCAAACTAAACATATGCTAGATCTTGGTGAAATTCATGAGACGAACTTGGAAGTGTTGACTGCGCTACAACCCGATCTCACCATCGGACTGCGTACCTACACCGAGCCATTTGAAGCCAAATTTGAGGAAATCAGTCCCTTTTTAGCTTATGACTTGGTCACCAAATCCGACTCAGATCGGGCTATAATCTCTGCGGCTAAAGCGCTGGGCAAGGAAGCAGAAGGTGCTGAATTAAATCGAGTATTTGCAGAGCAGCTCAAGCATTTTGCAACTGCACCTCTAAAAGCACAATCTGTGGTGTTTTTGTGGCATTGGTCAGATGTACCTTATGCATTTTACGACCATCATTTTACCGTTGAAATGATGGCGACCCTCAAAGGTAAAAATAGCGTCGGCACCTCTCCACAGCCGGACTTAAAAAAGCTTGATTCCGCCCCGATTTCGATGGAGTCGTTGTTAAAGCTTAACCCTGATGTAATTATTTCCTTCAAAGGCGAATCTGGGCCCTTTAAATCACATCCAGTTTGGAAGCAGCTCAAAGCCGTTACCAATGGCCGCGCCTACCGAGTCGCAGACCATTACGTGATGCCTCACGGCCCAATTGCTAGAAGGCTCGTCTTACAAGAATTAGCGCATCTATTGCACCCTGACCAATTTGCCCCACCAAGCGACCTAGCTAATAAAGCACGGGCCACACCAATGCAATTTGGTCATTTATAGCAGGTAATGTAAGCACGCTATGATTAACTCAGAGAGACCTCGCTTCGCTACAACGCCCACTGGCTTATATCTAATCGGCGTATGTATGTTACTACTCAGCCTACTGCTGTCTTTAACAATCGGCGACTATCAGCTCACATTAAAAGAAGTTTGGTCAGTACTTATTAACCCGTCAAAGTCACAAGCTAGTTTTGTCGTTTGGGAGCTGAGACTACCTCGTCTAACATTGGCTATCATTGCAGGTACAACACTTGGCATAGCAGGAGCCATTATTCAGGCAGTAACACAAAATGAGCTCGCATCCCCAAGCCTCGTCGGCGTCTCTTCTGGAGCCGCATTGGCTATTGTACTGGTCCTCACTTTTACCGGTTTAAGTACCTACTTCCAATTTATAGCGGGTATATTTGGCGGTGCTTTAGCGATGTCAGTCACACTATGGCTTTCTTGGAAGCAAAAACTAGAGCCTGTGAATCTTATTCTATCTGGTTTATGCGTTTCTCTGTTTTGCGCCGCCGCAACAACTTTGCTATTAATCTCGGTAAGCACTGACACTAGAGGGCTGTTTTATTGGTTGCTTGGCAGCGTTGCAAATCGCACTTGGCAACATGTCTCGTTATTAGCTCCTATCGCATTACTCGGTCTTATTTTATGTGCACTTTTAGCCCGTCCGCTCACCGTTTTACAACTCGATAGCGATGTCGTAAACAGTATTGGGGGAAGTGTAAAACGCTGGCGTATTCAAACGCTCACCGTTGCCGTTGTGCTAACATCTGCCACCGTGGCTGTTACGGGCCCCATCGCTTTTGTGGGGCTGGTTGCTCCTCACTTGTGCCGCACTTTACTGCCCAAGCACTTGGCTTATGAGTACCGCTATGTCTTATTTGGCAGCGCGCTAAGCGGTGCTGTGCTTGTCAGTATGTCCGACTTACTGGCAAATTATCAGGAGATCCCTGTGGGTATACTATGCGTGCTGTTTGGCGGACCAAGCTTAGTTTGGCTCATCCAATCTCGCTATCAGCAGGCGTCTATATGAATCGAACAATGACTATATCCGCTTGCCGAGAAATTAAGCCTTGGCCTTTCTATGGTTTATTAATCTCACTCATCGCGCTACTTATTTGCTTATTTTTTACCGCGCTAAGTATGGGGTCTGTACCACTGTCGATGCAATCTGTTTGGCAGATACTGATTTCCTCAATACCACAAAATAGTGATTCGAATATTCTTTGGCAGCTGCGTTTACCTCGCTCATTGTTAGCCATGGTGGTTGGGATCCATTTTGCGCTGGCAGGACTAATTTTACAGGCCGTGATCCGCAATCCTCTTGCCGACCCTAGTATATTGGGAGTCAATGGTGGCGCGAGTTTAGCTATCGTACTTTGTTTACTTGTAGTGGATTATATTCAACTTCATGTATTCGGCTTCAGTGATTTCAATTTTAACTTTGCTTGGCTTCCCGCTGTAGCATTGCTCGGTGGGGTACTAGCCACGGCTTTGGTGTTGAAACTTAGTTGGCGACAGCAGCTACAGCCTAATCAATTGGCACTTAACGGAGTGGCGATAGGCGCAATATTGAATGCTTTAGTTATGTGGGCCATTTTGGCATGGGGAGGGAATCGTACAGAAACCAGTTTGATTTGGTTAGCAGGTAGCCTGTATGGCAGGGACTTTAGCCAATTGTTTTTGCTTCTTCCTTGGACATTTGTTGGCGTGCTTATTTGCTTCGCATTATTAAAGTATTTGTCGATACTGCAATTAGATAGCGATGCCGCACGAACTTTAGGGCTAAACGTCACTAGGTGGCGTTTAATCAGCTTATTGATTGCGGTAGCACTGGCGGCCAGTGCCACCGCAATCACGGGTCCACTCGGATTCGTTGGTTTAATTGTGCCACACTTTGCCAAAGTGCTACTTAACCGACTCGGCTTAGGTACCAGCCTCCCCCACCTGATGGTGGTCTGTATGTTAGCTGGGGCTTCATTAACGCTGGCGGCAGACATTGCAAGCCGAACGCTCATCTCTCCTTTGGAGATCCCCACAGGCACGCTAACCACCTTGATGGGCATTCCCATCTTGCTGTTATTGATCCGCCGCCAAAATTAGGATTTATCATGTTAAATGCAGATCAAATAACCTTACATTATCAACATAGGCCGGTGCTAAAAGACTTGTCGGTCTCTATTGCACGTCATCAGATCACCGCAATTGTTGGTCCAAATGGCAGTGGTAAGTCCACCTTACTTAAACTACTTGGCGGACTCATTCAACCGCAGCAAGGGACTATCTCTTTGGAGCAACAGCCGCTTCACCAATGGTCCCCTAAAACGCTAGCAAAGAAACTCGCATTACTTGGCCAAAGTCCACAAGCTCCAAGTGGTATGCTCGTTAAACAGCTTGTTGGTCATGGTCGGTTTCCCTATTTGGGAATGTTCAAGACATTATCGCAACATGATCAGGATGCCATTACTTGGGCGCTCAAAAAGACCAAACTTGACGCGTTGCAACATAAGCCGTTACAGCATTTATCTGGTGGTGAGCGCCAAAGAGCATGGTTAGCAATGGCCTTGGCACAGCAATCTGAAATTTTACTCCTAGACGAACCCACGACTTATCTAGACTTAGGTCATCAATTTCAGCTTTTAGAATTACTTAAGCAGTTACAAATTCATGAACACAAAACCATTGTGATGGTGCTACACGATATCAATCAAGCCAGTCAATTCAGTGACCGAATTATCGCTCTTAACAATGGCTCGATAATAGCTGATGGCACACCGCAACAAGTCGTCACAGAGCAAATCATTAAACGGCTGTTCAACATTGATGTTGCAATTGTGTCTCAGTGCTATGGCCAGATAACTAAGCCGCTGTGCTTGCCACTTGGAACAGAGGATCAATTTACCTCTAATTCAGCGGCGCCACTGCGCAGTGTCGCAATCTAAAATCAACAACAGAAGCTAATGAAATGGAATTAGAAATTCGTGACGTATCAAAAACGTATGCAAACGGTGTTCACGCACTAAAAGATATCAATTTAACCATAAGCAAGGGCATGTTCGGCCTGCTTGGTCCCAACGGAGCTGGTAAAAGCAGTATTATGCGCACCATTGCCACCCTACAAACGCCCGACAGTGGCAAAATATATTTTGATGGGCAAGATATCTTCACAAACCCTGCTGAGTTCCGTCGTCAACTGGGCTACTTGCCTCAGGATTTTGGTGTTTATGCAAATGCATCCGCCACCGATATGCTGGACTATTTCGCTCGTTTAAAGGGTATTCACAATGCCAAGGAACGAAAAAGTCGAATTAATGAATTGTTGGAGCTGGTTAACCTCACAGAGCATTGTCATAAAGCGGTAGATACATACTCAGGTGGCATGCGCCAGCGGTTTGGTATAGCGCAAGTTTTATTGACCAACCCTAAGGTCATCATTGTTGATGAACCAACCGCGGGACTAGACCCAGCAGAGCGCAACCGCTTTTATAGTATTTTGCACCAACTCACTGACAGTGCCATTGTGATCCTCTCCACACATATTGTAGG
Organism: Pseudoalteromonas sp. NC201; assembly: GCF_002850255.1. Classification (NCBI taxonomy): domain Bacteria; kingdom Pseudomonadati; phylum Pseudomonadota; class Gammaproteobacteria; order Alteromonadales; family Pseudoalteromonadaceae; genus Pseudoalteromonas; species Pseudoalteromonas sp. NC201. The sequence goes on along the minus strand of NZ_CP022523.1, from coordinate 619,402 downwards.
AGACGTCACCAACCTTTGTGATGATATGGGGATCCTCAACCGAGGAACTCTACTAGCACGCGGCAAGCCCGATGAGCTCGTCGCCTCAATAGAGCACCAGATTTGGCACAAATCAGTATCAAGAAATGAGTTGAAAACACTACGAGACAATTACAAAGTGATTTCGACACGTATTGTTAAAGGCAACATCCAAGCCACTATCCAAAGCGACACCGCACCCACCGCAAACTTTATTCAAAGCACTGCGGACCTAGAAGACTTTTACTTCAGCTACGTCCCTGAACTTGCGGTTTAAGGAGCATGTATGTTCACCAGTTTTTTGTTTGAGTTAAAATATCGACTACGCTCCGTAGCCACTTGGGGTTGTTTAATAGCCATGATAGCCATGGGCTACCGAGAAATGTTAGGCGGTGAATGGGATACTCTCATGCAAAGTGGCAGGGTTGCACGCAACTCGCCATATGCAATCTACTACTTGTTTATGTACTACACATTTTGGGCTGCCACGGTGGGTAGCGCACTGGTAGTCCCAACATTACTCAGGGATCTTAATTCTAAAACTGCAGACTATTTATATAGTTTTGATATCAATAGCAAACACTATTTTATCGGTAAATATTTAGCGAGTTTAGCTATTGTGCTGTTAGTCATG